>JAOZHY010000003.1 GCA_026014595.1 Candidatus Bathyarchaeota archaeon | reverse complement strand
CAAGGTCAGTTAAGGTCTACATTAAGGCGGAAGTTCTTTGGCTTGGTTAATGGCGTTGCAATTCATTGCGACAACGACTTTCGTCCTTTAGTTCCCATAAAAATCGCCAAATCAGTGGTTACAACATTGGCTAGGCGCAACGGCTTTTCAGAGCCTTGCACCCCATTGTGCGTTGCGCTGGGATCTCATGAATCAAAACCCATACAGATTGCAGACATCATAGTGGGCATGATCAGGACTAAGCTGTCTGATGGCGAGTCTGTTGATCCACTTAAGCCCCTCTATTTTGACGCTAGAAAGATGAAGAAATATAGAGGTAACCTGCCAAAAGTTTACTATTGGTTTCCCCCTTGATTGAAGAATTGTGAGGTGTCGTGCGCCTTTAGTATTAATTCGCGGACGTTGCTTCCTCTGGAAGCCGCGTGACCCGCTGGGCGCACGGTCTTTGGTACCTTACATTTCCAGATAAGTATTTTGGGGTTTATAAAGTATTTCTGGGAACTCTCTCCAGATGGCAAAGGTTGATTTCTATCGGGCGTCACATGCCTTTAAACGGACGTTGCTTCCTCTGGAGACCACGCACCCCGCTGGGCGCGCAAACTTGGGATGCCGTCATCCACATTTATAATTACGGGCTCTTATAAAATGTATCTGGACAATAACATCAGAGACACAACGATAAACTAGCAGTCCAGTTCGCTACATTCTGCATTCTCATTGGTTACCCAATCAGTTTAGCAATACTTAGCTATTGTGAACTAACCGTGGATGTAATAAAAAGGAAAATTTTAGCAGGATAGTTCCAAAAAGTTTTAGCATAGTTTAGTTTGATGACTATTCATACCTCATTGCCTCTGCTGGACGTGTTCTAGCGGCTCTCCATGCCGGGTACAAACTGCCCAATGCGCCTAACAATACAGCGACACCTAATCCAAACAGTACAAGTTCAGGCGTTATGGTTATGGAGATGGATGCCGACGAAGCCGCGTCTATGGATGCGTCTGTTGGAGTTACGGTGCTGTTTCCAGCCTGAGCGGGGGCGGGAAGAAGTAGATTAGCAAATGAGGTTGCCCCGAAAGTGCCGATGACTATGCCGACCACTCCAGCAATTAAGCTTAGCAGTATGCCTTCCAGCATGAACTGCCCCAGAATCGACAAGCTACCGGCGCCTAAAGCTTTGAGTGTCCCTATTTCGCGGGTGCGCTCTCTAACCGTGTAGAGCATTATAAACAGCACGATTGCCCCAGCCACCACGGTTACGATGCCGATTTCCATCATGCCAGTGCTTTGAATCTGACTCATCACCGCCTTCGCTGTTTCCAGTTGCACATTGGTCTGGGACTGCATTTGTATGATAGAGTAAACCAGTGAAGCCGATATAGAAACAGTCAACGCTGGGTACATGACGCTGATTTTTCCGGCGGCGGCTTCTACGTTGTAGACGCTATCAGCAAAAACCCTAAAGCCTGTTACGTTCCCCGTGTTGTTTGTTACAGCCCAAGCATCGTTAAGCGTCATGTAGGCTGCCGTTTTATTAACCGGCGAGTAACCATCAATACCGACCATGCAGAAAGTCTGGTTTACGATTTTAACGGTTTCCCCAACCGATATGTTGAAATGTTGCGCAACCCGCTCCTGCAACACCACCACTCCGCTGTCGCCTACTTGGAGGTTGCGTCCCTCTGTGATGTTTGAGGGCAAAAGCTGCGAGTACATGTCTCCCAGAGACGCGTTGTCCAGCGGCATCCCAAAGACGTTAAAGACGCAGTCGCTGTCGTTCACGGGCAGGTCAAGTATGGGTATGACGGCGGCGACATGGTCGATTCGGGTCAAGTTGGAGTAGTCTGTCATGTTCATAAGCGGGTACACGCGCAGGGTTTGATTGTTTGGTCCAGCGTTTGGAACCCTGACCTCCGGCATGTGACAGTCTATTTGGGTTGCCACGTTGCTCATTGTTTCGTTTACAGATTGAGCGTTTTCTGTTAGGCTATCAATCGTTTTTTGGGTAGCAGCTTCACTTGCTGTGATGCTAGGCGGAATGGAGACTATCATTGCAAAAGCGAAACTCAGGACCATAATTACCAATAGCGAGCGAGTTTTTCTTTTCGAGACGTTTCTTGCGGCTCTGCTCAGTATGCCCAACTGTTTTCCTCCTGACTAAAGCATGCGGTGGGCGTCTGCTGACGGCTTTTTCCAAGGTTTCATCTTCACTGCGATAATACCTGCGAAGAGTGCTATTACTGCAACCAGTATTATCACCACGAGTAGTTGAGTCGGAAACTCTGCGGTAGGGACAGTTGCTTGCGGTGTAGCCTGCGACAAAGTGCTGTCCTCGCTGATGCTAAGTACCCAGATTGTTCCAGCAGTTCCTGAGTTGTCGGTGTCACAGGTGACATAAGCGTGCTTGCCGTCCGGCGAAAATACTACCTCTCGGGGACCCTGCCCAACAGTTATTGTCTTATCCACTACGTTAGTCGCTGTGTTTAAAACGAAAACTGTACTGTTCCAGTTATTACCAACATAAGCGTATTTGCCATCATCAGTAACAGCGATGCCTAGAGGGGAGCCAAACCCAGTTAATGTAGCAGTAACTGCATTGGCTGCTGTATCTATAATGAAAATCTTGTCATCCCCAGAAGTGGCATAGAGATGTTTGCCGTCTGGAGCAACAGCGATATCCCAAATTCCGCTCTCAACCTCAATTGTTTTTACAATCTTATTCGTCGATATATCTATCACTACGACTCTGAAATCGGCTGTACCGACATAGGCGTATTTGTCATCAGGTGAAAGAGCAACTGAATGGGGATTGCCTGAACTGGGGATAGTTATTCCGTTGGTAGGATCAGTCCAGTCTGGATTTAGAGGGGCAATATAGATGTACTCTGTTACCTTGTTAGTTTCTGTACTTATCACCATAACCCCCTCCCAAGTTGTCATATAAACGTATTTACCATCATGCGTGATTGCGATACCTTCGTTTGCTGAATGCTCTAATTCGATAGTGTCAACTACAGTGTTCGTAGCAGTACTAATCACAGATGCTATGGGTGGCTCAGAAGTCGAGTGTGTAACATACACGGATTTCCCATCAGGAGTAACAGCTATGCCCATAGGAAGCTTTTCTGTAACTATTGATGTAACCACTCTGTTGGTAGCTGTATCGATCACTGAAACATTCTCAAAATTTGAAACATACACGTATTTGCCGTCAGGAGTAACGGCTACACCGAAAGGGGTTCCTCCAACATTGATAGTTGGAACACTTGCGCCCTCAACTAGAGATAAAGATGCAGTCAAAACCATGAGGGAAAGGATTACACAGCTAATGCCTAAGAGTTTTCTAGTCGTTTGTTTCATTCAAAATCACCTTTGCTAGCTGCTGGAAGCTTGTTCTTGGCTTGATTGTGTTCCGCCACTTTCCCATCTTTTAGAATAAGCATGCGATGGGTCTGGGCAGCAACTTGCTCGTCATGTGTCACCATAATGATGGTTGTGCCCTGCTTCTGGTTAAGGTCTGAGAGCAGCTTCACGATTTCCTGCTTATTGGTTACGTCCAAGTTGCCCGTGGGCTCATCTGCTAAGATGATGGCTGGGTCGTTGGCTAAGGCTCGAGCTATGGCTACACGCTGCTGCTCTCCTTGGCTGAGTCTTTGAGGACGATGCTGTTCCCGCCCCGACAAACCCACAGTGCCAAGCAGTTCCAGTGCCCTCTGCTTCCGCTGCCCCTTAAACTTGCCCGCCAACTCCATAGCTAACTCAACATTTTCCCGAGCGTTAAGGTAGGGCAGAAGGTTGAAGTTTTGGAATACGAAGCCGATTTTGTCTCTGCGAATCTTGTAGAGTTTTGATTCGGGCATTTTGGCGATGTCGACGCCGTCGAGGAGCACAGTGCCACTGGTTGCTTTGTCGATGCATCCGATAATGTTTAGCAACGTAGTTTTGCCGCTACCCGAAGGACCCATGATGGCGGTAAACTCACCTTTTCCGATTTCTAGGTCTAGGTTTGTTAGGGGCTGGACGTTTCGTTTGCCCAGCTTGTATGTTTTAGTCAGGTTTTCTATTTTTAACACACAATCATTCATATCTCATAGCCTCCGCAGGTTTAGTCCTAGCAGCTTTAAGAGCAGGGTACAAAGTGCCAAGGGCACCTAACAGCAAAGCAGCACCTAATCCCATCAACAAAATTTGGGGAGTTATCGAGGCAGCGATGATGTTGCTTTCTTGTCCTGGAATGAAATTCGGGTCGTCTCCAAAGTAGACGCCGTCAGGGTAAAGAATCAAAGTTTGGTTTGACATCGAAACAGGCCCTATGCTTGGACCGAATGCTACAGGAGCGGGCAGAAGCAAACTCGCCAACAGGGGCAGAACGAAAACGCTGAGTGCGATGGCAATTACAGCCGCTATTAGGCTGAGCAAGACTCCTTCCGTCATGAATTGCCCAAGGATTGTTCCGTTGCCTGCACCCATAGCTTTGAGGGTGCCGATTTCTTTAGTGCGTTCCCGCACGCTGTAGAGCATCAAGAACAGTATTATTGCGGTTGCAGCGACGACGGCTATGCCTATTTCCATTAGTCCAATGCCTTGAATTTGGTTTAGGTTATTTTGTGCTGTCTGGGTTAAGGTAGTGATTTGATTTTTTAGTGGTTCAGCGATGTTTTGCTGGGATACCCCAGAGGTGACTTCCAGTTTAGGGTCTATGCTTTGGATGCGGGCGGTGATGGTATTGACATTGTTGATGTCATCAGCGAATATTCTGTATTGCCATGCTTGCCCCGTTGTGTTCGTGATTTCCCACGCGTCAGCCAAGCTCATGATGGCTCCACCTGTTGTTAGCGATTCCCCTGCGAGACCAACCACTGTAAATTCATGACCTTCAATGGTAATTGTTCCGCCAACCATCGCAGTCAATTTTTCTATGGTCGTCTCATTTAGAACTAACTCGCCAGTATCGCTTAACCATGCACGTATGTTGGGGTTGATTATCATCTGTGCAGTCCATAGGTCTAGAACTACCACTCCTTTGTCGCCTACCTCCAGGTTTCGCCCTGCAGTTATATTTGTGGGCAGAATCGTTCGATCCATTTGATAGGAGGCGTTATCTAGAGGCACCCCAGTAATCGCATACGGACGATCAGGTGTTCCAAGTACTCTAAGTAAGGGTATCACGTTTATGATGTCAGGGATTGAGAGAACCTGAGAATATATTGTGTCGTTCATTAGCGGCTGCGTGAACCAGACATCTTTCCCAGAAAACACGATTTCTGGGTCAAAACCTACCGGGTAACTGCATTGTATCTCGGTCGCCGACAGAGTTACAGTCGAAGTAACATAATCATTAATTTCTACAAAATAATCGACCGCTTGCCTAGTGATGTCCTGTCTTGCTTGGATGCTTGGCGGCAGAACAATCAGCATCGTCAATGCAAGGCTTAATGCCGCGATTACCAGCACGGCTCTGGTTTTTCTTCGAGCCAAGTTTCTGGTTGCCCTTGATAAGATACCCATATTATTACCTCTCACATGACACATAATTTTTTAGAACTGAATCATTCATATCTCATAGCCTCCGCAGGTTTCGTCCGAGCGGCTTTCAAAGCAGGATACAAACTACCAACTGCACCTAGCAGTAGAGCTAGTCCTATCGCAAACAGCATTAATTCAGGGGTAACAGAAGCAGGAGCAACATCAATCGTTGAGGATCCCGACGTGAATTCGACATCAAGCCATCTTGTCCCATTGGGATAAATGCTTAAACATGGTATTCTATGATCTACCACGGGTAATATTGCATTACTCACCGGGACCATTACAAACACGCTAATAGCTAGTGCAATGACTACAGAAATCAAACAGAGCAACATACCTTCAAGTATGAATTGACCTAAAATTGTAGAGTTGCCAGCGCCCATCGCTTTTAGTGTTCCAATTTCTTTAGTCCGCTCTCTAACGCCATGCAACATCATAAACAAAATAACAACTATAACCCCAACAACCACAAGAGCAATCTCAGCCGTACCAATACTTTGAATACGGGTTAGTGTACTTTGGGCAGACTTGGTAACATCATCAATCTGGCTCAGTAAACCATTAACTGTATTTAGCTGTAAATAACCCGCAGTAAGCATTAACTTTTGGTCTAAATTCTGAATACGTTGTATAACAGAGCCTACGCTGTCAACGTTATCTACAAAAATAAAATACTTAGATGCCATACCTGCTTTACCGGTAACAGCCCACGCATCTTCCAAACTCATAGTAACACCATGAGGACTGACAACAGGGTCATAGCCTTCAATACCAACTATAGTGAACTTGTGACCTGAAATCTCAAAAGAATCACCAACATGTAAAACGTAATCTTTAGCATACAACGCAGCTATTTGCTCCTCTGGTGTACCTGGCCCCCAGATATAGTTTTTAGCAACTATTTCATCCACAACTATAACACCGCTATCACCGACCTGTAAATTACGACCAGCCGTAATGTTAGATGGCAAAATAGCAGGGTCTTTTGAATAAGAAGAATCGTTTAAAGGTACGCCATGAATACTCAAGGATACATTAGATAACCAATAATCTAGAACAGGGATAACAGTGTTTACATCAGGAATAGTAACAATGGCAGAATATAGTGACTGATTAATTGGGTTACGTTGAAGACCAGGGTCAGGACCAAAGGGGTAGAAAGCATATTCACATTGGATTTCTGTTGCTGACAAAGTAACAAGATCAGCAACAGAATCGTTATAACCACCCATTACCTCTATGGTGGTTTGAGTATAAGCGGTTCTTTCATTTATGCTGGGTGGTACGACTATTAATAATGTTAGGGCGAGTGTTAATGCGGCAATCACTATCGCTGTGCGCGTTTTTCGTCTATTCAAACTTTTAATTGTTCTTGTCAAGATTCCCATGTTTTTAACCCATTTGATACCAAAGGGTTAGACAGCTTCTATTAGCTCTATTCAACGAACACTTTTGTCCTAATACTAGAACAGCCAAGGTTCTCTTGCTCAAAACATCTCCTTTTCTGCGCTTACCTGTTCGTGGGCTAGAACAAACTGTTCTATAACCAGAGCTAATAAGCACCTAACCTACAATATTTTGCAGTGAAACAGAGATGGAATTCAAGTTAAAGCTCGCCGTGGTTGCCGTTTTAGCCTTGTTAGCTGGAACCGCATTCGCCGCGCCCATGCTTGTAGTGGATGTCCATCCCTTTCCAAGAATTCCTGAAGGCCCCAAAGCAAACTTTGAGATAGACATAGTGTACGCTAACTTTAATGTAATCGAGGTTAACGCTACCGATAGAGAGGTTGCTTACACAGTCGTCGCCAACATTACCAACCTCTCCGACAAGGTAGGCTACCTGTATGAAACAGGGTTTGTAGCAGCCCAAAAAGTGGAGCAAATTGATTCAGCGTTGGGAGGAATGTACATAAACAAAGGTCAAAATAGCTCGCTTTGGCATCGAGACAGGGGCGGACTCGTTGACGGCATCTATCTCGACGGCAACTGGCTTAACAAAACTTGGATACCGGGCACCGATTATCCCAATAATTTAGAGTCAATAATAAACGACGAATATAATACCAAATATGCTGGTGCCCCGTCAGTTGTTCCTGCATTACCAAAAAACGCTTCCGAAACAGGCATCTGGATAGAGGGTGTTCCTATCGCTGAATACTATAATGGGATAGACCTAACTGCAACGCACATCTACATAAATGGCTCATGGGTAGACGTCACTGGACGGGTAAAACCCCACAACCCACAACCTTTATTGATATCTTCTAATCATATCGCAAACACGATGTTAACGCCAAGTGTTTCAGCCTACGCTAAAACGGTCACAAGCATTCCAACTATGGGATGGACCTCAGGCAACGATTTTTACTACCAATACATCGGCGGCAGAGGCTTTGACAGAGCTTGGCTACCCTACCAATCAAGACTTATAGTCTTCAACGGAACGCTAACCTTGGCAAGCGATGATTACAATAGCAACATTACTGAAGCTTTGGAAAACGGCGTCGTGGACCTCTACGGTTTGGTCACCAGCTACACAAAAGAATACCAGCTAGGCGACGATATAATCATCAACACTGCCTACACAGCCACGGTGATAAGAACCGTGACGCTCCAGAAAACCTCCGAGGGTTACTTATACAACGCAGTATTGGCGCCAAATCAGCATTTCCAAGTAGCCCAAGACGGCGTTGAAGTCCACATCAGGCAGGTAGGAGAATAGATGGCGGGCAGCGAGAGTCTCGAAGGCACTACCCTTAATGTTTACGCCTGCATGATTAAGGAAAACAGACCGATGGGTCCGCGGGAAACCATGCGGCTAGCCAACCTAAGTAGTCCTAGCGTTGCATACTGGCATCTGCAGAAGCTTGAATCGTTAGGGTTAATATGCAAAGATGAATACGGCGAATACACCGTTAAAGAAAAAGTCACCATCAGCGGGTACTTTTGGGTTGGAAAAACATTGGTGCCGCGCCTGATTTTTTATGCCTTTTTCTTCATAGGCATACTGATCATAGAGATAACTGTGATTGCTACCCCGTTTTTTCAATACAATCAGGTGCCTAGCGCGTACATGTTTTACTTAATGGCTCCAACGATTATCGCTATGGTGCTATTCTTAAGCGAGGGCATATGGTTGCGCAAGAAAACAAAAATTGACGCTACAAAAAAGAAATCTGCTACAAAAAAACCGCCGACGGCAGCAACCTCAACTGAAGACAGCTAAGCCTTTTCCTTTGCTTGCCGCTCAGCTTTATCAGACAGCAATTTGAATCCATAAGGAGTGCACCAATTTCTTTTTTGGTCATCAACAAATCAATCAACCTCCTTGGGTTCTTTAACTCTTTAACACTGCCTCTATAAAATGTGTGATGTGTTCCTAGGCGCTACCTAACAGGTTTTCGTATTTGACTTTCTTCTCTGAAATTCGTGCTCCATTATCAATATCTTCCAAGATGCCTGACGGGTGTTTCCATTCTGGAAGCATTTCTGATTCGAGCAGACGCACCCGTAGCAGATAATCAGCCTCTAAGTGAATTAGCTTTTGACAACATGAATTACATGTCTCACTTAGCTTCGCCTTCGGATGTGTCTATCTCTTGAAGCTACCGAATAGTAGCTCACAAAAGCGCAATCGCCTCATTATCCGTCGGTAACTCCTCAACTCTCTCAATCTTCAGCTAAAACAACAACATAGCAAAATAAAATTTGTTGTTCTTCGCCCAAAAACCAATTTCCTATGAAAAGTTTAAGCTACTTTTTCTTCTATAGAATGTTCACTGGCGTTACCGGTATCTTGGGCTTGCTACTCCAACGTATGGTCTATTTCTGCTCTCTGGAGTATAGTTTTCTCCAAGGAACCGTAACGCTTCTTGACTCCAAGAGACAACTTCGTCCCCATCGTCGGCTAATTTAGGCAATAGTTGTGGATAATCTTTAAGGAAACGTTTAGCCTCTTTAACAATTTCGGCATCATCGTTATAATCGAAAGATTCTGATTTGCCGTCTTCCGTCACATGTTTGTCTCGGATTCTTGCAGCACAAACCAGCGCTTCACCCAACTTGACCCTTGCGTCACGGATAAGCTCAGGCGCAGGGTTGAACCAGCCGGTTTGAGTTGCCAGCTTATACGCCAGCTGCTCAGCTTCAGTGGGCGTTATGCCTGCTTCAACGGCGATTTCATCAACCGTAGGCATCCTAAGCAGCACCTGCTTTAAACGTTCAACAGCAGCGATGATGCGGGCTGCATCAACATCAAAAAGGTACTCCTGCCCCGGCAACATGTACCATGTGGTCCAGTTCTTGCGTCCTTCGATCCGCTTGGAAACGCTAACCGCTTTACCTGCGCTTTCAAGCTCATTGAGTGTTTTCTGCAGCTTCTTTTGTGACATAATTTTGGGGCATAAATGCTCAAGAAGGCTTTTTCTCTGTTTATGGCCTTCTTTGAGCAAATCTAACACAGCTTTCTCGTAATGCGACACAGAAATGCCTCCGTACACTCGAGTTTCCAAGCTGGAACCTTTGCAGTCTATTGGCAGCCGACTTTACTCTTAAGTGTTGTGCAAACAAAGGTGAACAAAAA
>JAOZHY010000040.1 GCA_026014595.1 Candidatus Bathyarchaeota archaeon | reverse complement strand
CGAGTTGGAGCCGGCGAACGTGGCGATCACGGTGAAGTCGCCTGGGATGTCAGGCGTCCACGTGAAGCTGAACGAGCCGGTCGTGTCGCTTGTGGTGGTGCCTATGGTGCGGTAGTTGTTGTTGGAGTCGATGACGTCGATCGTGATCAGGACGCCGGTCGTGTTAGTCGGCAACGGTTGCTGCTGGTAGACGTACTCCATCCAAGCGCTCTGGCTTTCGTCAGAAACGCATGGAACACCGTTGGGGAACCGCAGCGCAACCTCGTTCTGCTTCGTCATGGTAACGTCAGGCTGAGCCAGGTACTTCGTGCCAGGCGAAACATCCATCACCGTGCCCCTAATCGTCACGGGCGTGGCAGTCGTCACTCCAACGTCAGGAGCCGTAACGGTCACGGCGCTCGGTCCCTTGCCGAAAGCGTAAATCATGTTATCATAGCAGTTACGTGACAGTAAGATGCCGTATGCGATTGATGTGGATTCAACGGACATGTCCAGTTCCTTCCATATCAGCGATCCGTCAGTTACGTTCAACGCCAGTAGTTGTGCTCCGTGGAACAGCGGCGGGTTATACTCGTGGCCGATAGCAAAGTAAGCAACATCGTTCGTCATACAAGCGCAGTTGAAAACCCACAGCGGCCAAATGTTGTAGGGAGTTTCAATTCCCGGACTGCCAATGAGCGCTGTTGTGTTCGTGTACCACAATTGCTTTCCAGTTGTAACGTTGAAACACCATAGGTCTCCGCCAAAACCAAGATAATAGATTACGCCAGGTCCACTCCATGATTTGAGGTTGAATACGTCATAGTGATTCGGCTGAGCGCCATTAAACCCTTCGAGTGTGTTTTTCCATGCAGTAGTGCCAGTGCGAGCATTGAAAGCTTGGACATGCCAATTATAGCCCATGTTGGCGATAATCCAGAGCCCGTCTTGAATCTGCATCTGAATCCTGGTAAATGGCGCCAAAACATCTGTATCAGTATATGTTAGGTTCTTAGCCCACAGATAAGCACCAGTAGTCGCGTCCTGCGCCGCCACAACCAGCCAGCCAGCCATTTCTCCTCCAGTTCCTTGACCATAAACGAAACCTGCAGTCATTATCACTGCGTTGTCTGTTATTCCGTTTATTGCCAGAGGGGGATTTATGGGCACGCCTGAAATGTTATTATACACTGGTACCGCCCACATCACTCCTCTTCCCCAGTCAATCACGGTGTTCTGTGCAGGAGCCCATCCCCAAGATTGGCTCCTTCCACTCGGATTATAGGCAAGCGCTTGTGACATGTTGAAGCAGACCAGAACAGGTGCGCCAGCTTTGATGTTTACGTATCCTGTGACGGGTTGCGGAAAACCAGTTTGCTGTGGCGGATTCCCGTATGTAGTCATGGTGCCAACGGTGCTGTTGATGTAGTAGCCAATCATATGGCCATGTTCATCCGTCGTCCACACCGGAGTAGTACCGTTAACAACGCTGAGGACATATTTTCCAGTTAAAGCATCATACATGTTCCACTGTGTTCCCTGATTGGCGATTAGAGTTCCGCCAGTGTCAGCTGCAGGAAGAGTCCCTGTGGTCCAGATATATGGACCGATACAGCCGTACGCGTTAATCGTTTTCCATTCAGTAACCATACCGCACCGCAACGCGTTAGTCGTGTTCACTACCCATAGGGTTTTTCCAGTGTACAGGTCTGTCGCCATAACGCCATTGCTGTAGCCTGTGGTTGCCGTGTACCAAGTAGAGTACATAATGCCGTTGATTATGACCGGCGCGAACTTAGGCCAGTACTGCGAAGTTGACCAGTAATG
>JAOZHY010000019.1 GCA_026014595.1 Candidatus Bathyarchaeota archaeon | reverse complement strand
TGGACGAAGCAGATTTTGCCAATACCAACGAGAAGAGCGAGCTTGTGCATTTCCTCAACTGCCGCGCTACAGGGACGCCGCTGAGTAGACAGAACCCAAAGAATCCGCGGATAACAGATACCTTCACCAACTTTGGCTTAACTATTTTGACGCAGCGCAGACCTTTCGACGACAATGCGACAGAAAGCCGAGCTATCCCCTATTACAGCGAGACCAGCGACAAGAAGCTCCCCGTTATCGAAACTGACGAGATGTTAAAACGAGGATTGGAGCTCCAGAATAAACTTCTCTTTCTACGCATGAGGTATTATCGCCAAGTCGTCATTGACAAAGAAGCTTGGGTTAACGACCTTTGCGACCACAGGCTTGTAGCTTCGTTGCTGCCGCTTCTAGCGTTGAGCAAGTATGAGCCAAGTCTAAAGGAGACCATCACTAAGACGGCTAAAGAAGTTGAGAAGGCCAAAATCGAAGAGAAAGCCAACAGCATGGACGGCTTAATCATTAACTTCTTATGGGAGAAAATCAGTGAGGGATTGTTTGAAAAATGGCGCCCCTTCATATTCTACGTGCTGGAAAGCCGAACCGTGGAAGAAAACGACGATGGCATTGAAAAAGAACACAAGACAGCTTTAACCACGAGCAAGATAGCCGAACAGTTCAAATGGAGTCCTCAGTCAATACGCAAAGCATTAAGCAGCTTAGGCATAGCTGAAAAAGGCCTAAACAACCTTGTGAGAGTTGATGGCGGAAAACCACAGAAAGTCATATTTTTTGAGCCGAAGCGGCTTGAAAAGCGTCTGCGGGAATTTGTTCCCAATTACGAGTTTGGCAAGGTGTTTTCTGTAACGCTTGTAACGGATGTAACGGTTTCTATGCGCAGTGCTGATAAAAATTCACTCTTAGCCTACTCTGAAAACGCAGATACACCGCAGGAAAAAACCGTAAGAACTGTAATGCCTGTAAGGGAAAACTCTGAGAACCCTGATACACTGCATAAGAAAACCGTTACAAACGTTACAACCGTTACAAACTCTTCAGATACACTGCATAGAAAAACCGTAACTCCCGTAACCCCCGTAACCGACCGTGATGATTCTGAGGATTATCCTGTGCATGGAGAGGAGTTTTAAGCCATGGCGGAGTCTGCTGTCCAGCGTTGCCCCGAGTGCGGTTCTAGCCGTATTTACAAGAATGGAACACGCACCACGGCGGAAGGCGTGGTTTTACAGCGTTACCTGTGCCGTCAATGCTATGCGCGTTTTTCAGAGCCAAACCCTTATAAATTTTCCAAGATAAATAACGGAGCAGACCAAATAAGCGTAATCCTGAAGGATGCGAAAAATTTGGTTAATCCACAACAGAAAACCGATGTTGTGGAGACATACACCAAAACATCAGACCAGGGAAAAATCGTAGATTTCCTATGGCACTTGAAAAAGCAGGGATACAGCGACGCGACAATAAAGACCAGGGTAAAAATCCTAAAGCTGATGTGTAAAGAAGGCGTTGACTTAGGCGACCCTGAAGCTGTAAAACTGTTCATAGCTAATCGTGAAAGCTGGAGCAACGGACATAGGCAGATAGCAGTACACGCCTACGACGGCTTCGCTGAAATGCTGGGAATTAAATGGGATCCGCCATACTACGAGAATAATAAAGCGTTGCCTTTCGTGCCGACTGAGAAAGAAGTTGATGCGCTCATAAGCGGATGCAGCAAGAAATTAGCGACATCACTGCTGGCTTTGAAAGAGACAGGTTTCAGAATAGGCGAGCTCTGGAGATGTAAGTGGACGGACTTAGACGAAGAGAACAACACGTTGAAATGTGTAGCTGAAAAACACGGCAATCCCCGACAAGTCAAGATTTCAAGCCGGCTCGTAGCGATGCTTAACAAACTGCCCAAAACCAACGAATACATATTTGGCAACACCAACCTGAGCAGCCACAGATGGCGTTTCGACCAGCAGAAAAACGCTTTAGCTGAGAAACTTCAAAACCCGCGATTGAAACAGATAAAATTTCACACGTTAAGGCATTTCAAAGCGTCACAAGAATACGCGAGAACAAGAAGCCTCATCCACGTCAAAGAGCTACTGGGCCACAGAAACATAAACTCCACGCTTGTCTATACGCATCTGGTTCCTTTCGACGATGACGCTGAAGGTTACTATCACGCGACAGCAAAGGATGACAAGGAAGCTGGAGAACTCATAGACCAAGGCTTTCAGTACGTATGCACGACCCCGCAGGGAATAATGATGTTCCGAAAAAGGAAGTGAATGTTTTGAAAGCTAGTGGGGTTAGTAAAAAAGGCTGGTGTGTTGGCTGTAACCCGCCTTTTGTTGTCTGTGGCATTCGGCTTATCGGGCTACCCGCGCCTTTCAGGTAGATTCCTCATCGGCGACTGTTTGCCCTTTCCACATGCAGGACGGCCGTTTCACCGCTTCCACACGGCAAACTCAACGCTTTACAGGCGCGTCATAGCCATGCGCCGCGTGGACGTTTCGTTTCTGCTCCGTTGCCAAGGCTCTCGCCCTGTCCAGAGGACTGCAATTCTACGCGTGGGCGGAGTTTCCTCAGACCCATCAACATTTTCAGGGTCCGAAAGCCACACACCAACTCGCCAGCCCACAATAAAATGCGCATCTGCAACCAATAAACTTGACCCTTGACTCAAGCCCTATTGACTAACCAGCCTATTTGGAGCCTAATAGTGGTTCATTGCAGAAACCTATAGAGGGTAGGTCCGCTCGCTATTCTCCTTGCCAGAGTTCAGGCTTATTTAACACGCCACAACAGACCACTTTGCCCGATAACTGAACGCTTCACGACCCACGAATAAAACGAGCAAAAGTAACCAATCTGTTTTTCCAACGCTCCCAAACAAAAACAATAACTATCACCTACACCCAATACAAATTATGGAAAAACGCGTCATCCTCATAACTGGTACACCATGTGTCGGCAAAACCACAACCGCCAAACAACTCACAACACGGCTAAACGCACTCTACATCAACCTGACAGAGTTCGCAGAAACACACAACCTAACCATGGAAAAAGATGCTGAACGCAACACCATAATAATCAACGAACAAAAGATGCTCAAGGAGATGCGTCAAACCATAGACGCCGAAGAAAAACCAGCTATAATCGTAGATGGACACTTCGCCGCCGCGGTCGTCCCCAAAGACTACGTCACGCGCATCTTCGTCCTCCGCAGAAACCCCATTGAACTGCGCGGGTTCATGGAGAAATGCGGCTTCCAAGGCAACAAGCTCTGGGAAAACCTCGCCTCAGAAATCTTGGATGTCTGCCTAATCGAGGCTCTGCAGGAGCACGGAAAAGAAAAAGTGTGCGAATTGGACATCACGGGAAAAACAGTGGATGAGGTCGTGGATGAAATCCTCGCCGTCCTGAACGAAAACAAGAAATGCGGGGTGGGCTGCGTGGACTGGCTGGGCATGCTGGAAAAACAAGGCTTAGTCGGAGAATACCTGAGAGTCTAAATGATGTTTACCTGAGGCTCATGGCAATCTTCTGCTTCGTCAACAGGGTAATCTTACGCCTGTTCGAGTACGACTTGGCGTGGTCGCTGAACTTTTCACCAATCAATATGGGATTGGATAAGCCCACATCTTCCGAAGCCGTGTCCAAACCGATTATTATGTTAACGCCTATAGTGCGGTTCCAGTCGCGAATCCAGACTCCCTGTTCTGTACGCCCCTTCTGGACAATCAAGTCAAACTGCCTGCTGATACCGCTGTAGCCTTCAAGCACCGTGCTTTCGCTCTTCACCTTGTACCCTTCCTTTTTGAAGTACCGCACAGCAAGCTCCATCAAACGCTGATCCTTTCTCGGGCTTTCCCCGCTCATCGTAAACGCGCGCCTCCCTAAATGTTATCTAAGCGTGTGTGGAAAAGCCTTTCGGAAAAGGGATACATCATGGGACAAACGCACATCATAGAATGCAGCCGATGCGGTGGCTTGCTCCTTGCGGCTGAGGGTAAAAAATCAAGAACTTGCCCTTACTGCGGCGCGCGAATAGATGCAAAAACCGCCAGAAAGCTGGCTTCAGCTGAAGACGCTTTCACGGCTTCAGAAGTTCTGCGGGAACTGAAAAAGCAAAAAGGCTTCAGCCGCCCGCAACCCTAACCCATGCGCCGAATCATTTCGCATACTTTGCAGAGTTCAGATGAAGCAGGTTCTCCGCACTCTGCACAGTCCCTGAAGCCGTCGTTCTTCGCAACGTCAACCAGCGCGGGACGAATGCGCTCCATAGCTTTGAAAACCGTAAATTTCGTCCCAGCATGTTTCTCTTCCATCGTGTTAAGCAACGCGCGGATATCATTCCTCAACGCTTCCGAAGCGTATGGGCACGGTGTATCCTGAAACCTGATGCCTTTAACGTAAGCGTACAAGGCGCTCTCCCTCTCCGGAATCTCGCAGAGCGGCTTCACTTTCTGTATGAGCCGCGGATGCACCTCATCCGTTACAGGTTTCTCCTTAGCCAACCGTGAGATGTCCCCGCGGAAAATATTCATCAACGCCGTTTGCACCTCATCGTCCAACGTGTGCGCCGTGGCGATTCTGTCCGCCCTAACCGCGAGAGCCGCCACATTAAGCGCCCTTCGCCGCAGGACACCACAGTAAGCGCAAGACGTAAGCTCCAGCTCGCCCCTTTGCCTCTTTTGCGCAATTATCTCGTCAAGCGTGAAGCCGTAAAGCTCCTTAAATGACTCGACATGGTATTCTATCCCCAGCTTTCTGCAGGCTTCCACAGCAATCCTCAACGCCTCGTCTCTGTAGCCCTTGATGCCCTCGTCCACGATGACCGCCACAAGTGAAGCCTTGGGATGACGCCGCTCCGTTCTTGCTAAAATGTGCAGGAGGCTCAGGCTGTCCTTGCCGCCGGAGACTGCCACGGCTATCCTGTCGTCAAAACGGAACATGCGGTACCTGGTGATGGTCGCCCTCACTTTCGCCTCAACTGATTCAGCAAAGCATTTACGGCAGAGCCTTTCTCCAGAGTATGGCCTGAAAAAGAAGGCTTCTCGGCGATGGCAAGCGCTGCAACGATTCGCGGTAACGTTCATGTGCATCAGACTTCGCATGTGCCGTGTTGAGAATTGCCAAATTAACTAAATAAACCCTACACGTTAAAGCATTAGAGAGAGGCGGTTCAGACGGCGACCAAACCAACAAGACGCGCAGAGTACAAGGAAGTAATCTACGACAGCAAGCGTTGGACTCTTTTAAGCGGACTCCGAGAAAAAGCCAAGCACATAATGGCGGCACTCGACAGCCTCCACCTCCAGACGTCAGTGCACGGCAGCGTTGCCCGAGGCGACGTGAACAAAAACAGCGACGTAGACGTTTTCATACATGAACCCCCATCCTCGTTTCTTGTGGAAACCGCGCTGGAGAAAGCTCGAATCCACGCCAGCGCGCGGGTGCTGGTTCAGGCGACGCCGACTTACGCCGTGAAAGCCTACATCGAAATCGACCCGCGCACGAGTGTTTCTTTTCCGCTGATGCGGCTGCGGAAGGTGGAAACTGAGTTTTACAGGTTCGGCGGCGAAGCAAACTTCGCTCAGCTAAACGCTGGTGCGCGCGTGGCGGGAGTGGACAAACGGCTGATGCTAATTGAACCCACAGAGAAAGGACATGTGGAAAGCAGCATCATCGGCAAGGAAGAGCAAACGGCTAAAACCCTCGGAATATCGGTTGAAACCGTGCAAGACCGAGTGCGGACGCTGTTGAAGCGGGATGAAGTAGGCAGAACAGGCGTCTTCATCAAGAAGGAACTCGCTGCTGATGAGACGTTTGAAATGGCGCTTAAACGGTTGGCTGACGAGAATCCTGCAGTACGAAGAAAAATGAAAAAGATGACGCGAAGTTACGGGTAGTAGATCAGTTCTTTCTCTTCAAGCAGCTTTTGGATTTTGTCAACCGCCTCGTAGACCTGCTCTTCCTTCTTGGCGCCGACGCAGACGAGCTTGCCTGCCGAGAAGATTAGGAACACAACTTGTGGGTCATCCATCCTGTAGACGGCGCCTGGAAACTGCTCTGGCTCGTACATGACTCTGGGGAGTTTGAACACAAGGCTTTCAAGGTCTATTTCGCCGCCCAACTCTGCAGAAGCAACGATGTTCTGTATGTTAACAACGGGCTTCTCTGTTATCTGGATGCCTTGCCCTCGGAGTTCCTTCACAACTTTTTCCACTGCGCTCCGCGATTCTTTCTCTGACTTTGCGCCAGTGCAGACCATCTTGCCCGTGCCGAAAATCAAAGTGGCAGTCTTCGGTTTTTTCAAGCGGAAAACCAGACCTGGAAAAACGCTGGGGTTATACTCGGTTTGCGGAAACTTTTCCACTATCTTTTGCAGGTCTATTTTCTGGTTCAAGGATACTGAAGCTACGATGTTCTGAATTGAGATTATCGGTTTTCTTTTGCTCATTCAACTCACGTGTGCTGTCTATTTAAATAGACACCAGTATATAACGTAATCTATTTATAAAGGCGTATGTGCGGGCCTTCTCCGTTTTCGCTGAGAAAAACCAAGCAGGAACCTGCGCTGAAATCCATTTTATATCGAAGTTTGTTTGGGCGTCAGCGCTGATGTTTTTGGTTTTCTAGAAATTTGCTTGATAGTAGACTCTTCCTTTACCGTATTCCATGGTGTAGGCGAATGCTGCACCTGAACTCCACTGTGCAACTACCGTTACATTGTCGTTTAATGAAATTGTTGCGGCATTCGAAAAGCTTGCCGAGTAGAAGACAGTGCTGCCTGCTGAAAATTGGGTGCCAAACGGGTTGTTGACAATAATTGTTGCGGTTCCACCGTCGTTCGCATAGAATCCGCGGCCGAGCCACTCAGGTAACGCACCGCCTCCGGGCCACCAGTCCTTGCAATAAGTGCTAAAGTAGCATGGGACTCCAGACAGGATAACCACGCTTCCGCCGCCAAACACGTAATCTCTTAGGAGAGCTTCATGTCTTGGTTCTATTGCGAAGTACGCTTGGATAACAATAAGGTCGTAGCCGTTTGGATTTTCTGGCATGTCACCTGCATATTCCACGTTGAAGCCTGCCTGCTCAAGCGCGCTGGTTATGGATAGGCTCTGATTATCCATCAGTGATTCGTCAGGCCATGGACCCCAATATGCCCCGTCTGTGAGATGATGCGCAACCCAGTTTTCTTTCCAAGTTATAACCAGCGCAGAACTGCCGCTTCCAGCAGCCCATCTGGCTCCAGCGCCGAGAAGCGTAAGAGATGGGGATAGGTCTGAAACCGCGGATGAAGATGGAGACGATTCATTCGCAGGCACCTGCTCGCCTTCTCGGATAACACTAACAGTTATCAGGAAGGTCCCGCTTGGAGCTTCAGGTGCTACCGTCAACCATGCGTCAAGAGTTTGTTTTCCAGGAAGGATTGTGTATTTTTTGTTGCTGAAAGCGACATATGCTTTTTGATACGTCGTGTCGTTTAAGCTGAAATCTAAAGAGGCAGAGTAATTAACAGACGCCAAGTTCTGAACCGTCACGGTTAAGGTCTCGTTTTCTCCTGGGAAAAGGCTTACTGCTGGAGGGTAGTCTAAAATTTCAATTGGTTCTTTTACTTCAAGCGGGATGCTTGTAGTCTGCCAACTGTAGCCTGTGATGATTCCAACGCTTGAGGTTGACACCAGCAGGACTATTATGCATAGGAGGCGGGCCTTTCTTGGCAACGCCTTAACTGCGTTTAACATTTTCAATCCTGTATAAAGCGGAGCTGGTTTAGGGGATAAAAGGATTTTTGTCAAGATTTCTTGACCAATTCTTAGTCAATATTTCTTGACAAAGAAGCGTAATAGCTGCTTTATCATGACAATTGGTCACCGTAAACTGGAAACCTGAGAAGCGCCGCGATTCCACCCAAAGCGAGAAGTTTGCCTCCTGCTTCGTGCTCTGTGCTGACGATGGTTACGGCGCCGCGGTGCTGCTCTACATTATGCATTAATTCGTCTAGCTTAAGGCGCTGTTCAGCTTCAGCTTCTCGCAACATGCTGTCTGCTACAACCAGTTTTTCAACGGCGCCCAGATTAGCTGCTGCTTCCACCTGTTTAAGTCCATAGGTGACTGTGCCTTCGCCTTTGCCGAGGCGTTTCATAACTTCCTCCATGGTCTCGGTTTCATCGACTATGCGCAGTTGCTTCGCCGCTTTCAGGAGAACGCCAGAGCGGAGTGCCTCGTAGATTCCTGCTACTCCGCCGTTGTTCACGCTTTTTATGTCCACCACTGACTTGGAGATTTCCGTTGCTTCATCAGCTAAGAATTTCGCAAAGTCGTTCTTTATGAAGCCCACGCCCACGATTATGATTGGGTTATGCGCGGGCGTCCACAGTTGAGTTAGGCTGGCGATTACGCGGTTGAAGTATTCTCTGGTCGCATTGCTTCTTTTTTCGGCTTCATGTTTTCCCGGCAGTTTCATGCGTTCTTCCAGTTTTATTTCTACGCCGTATTGCTTGGTCTCAGCTAAAGCGAAGCCTTCATCATCTATGCTTAAAATTATCATGGACTTCTCGCTTAAGCTCGCTTGCTTCAGCCTGTCGAGCAGGTGCCGGGGCCACTCTTTCTTCACGATTGTTAAGGGCTGATTCAACGCTATGTTGAGTGTGTGGTGGGCGCCCGTTGGGATGATTTCTGGTGCATGACAGATTAACCCGTGCACTCGTAGCTTGCCCAGAAACTTGTCCCACGCCACCGACTCAACCTTGACGCCAATGAATGCTGAGACACGCTCGGCGCTTTTGGGGCGAGAGTACTCCTGGTCGGTTTTTATCGCCCGTGAAGAGTAAGCGTAAACCTCATCGTCCTTGAAGATGACGTTGTACAGGTGCCAAAGGTCGTCTTCGGAGGTTGGAACGACCTTGACGAAGCCTTGCCTTAGGTTTTTTTCTAGTATCTTCACGTTTCTGCTTTCCTGACCAGCTTTATGTTTGAAGACGCTGCGGAAAATTGCACGTTTCCATAGCGCTTCACAATACTATATGGGACTGAGTTTTTAAGGAAGATGGACGTAACTGCACAAAAGGGATGCCGAAATGCCTTCCAGGTTAGTCGTGGTGAAAGTTGGAACCAGCAGCATAACAACCAGCGAGGGAAAACTCGACGAAGAAGAGATGCGAAGGTTAGCCAACCAAATAGCAGCCGCGGTCAAGCAGGGCGACAAGATTGTCTTGGTGACTTCTGGAGCAGTGGCAGCCGGCATCGCTGAACTGGGGATTCCTCCGAAGCCGAACGACATTGTTTTTCAGCAAGCCTCGGCGGCTGCGGGGCAGAGTGTGCTCATGGCTAAGTACCGTGAGCTTTTCGGTGAGCATGGGCTGAAAGTGGCACAGATTCTCCTTACCGCGGAGGACCTTTCCAACAGAGCTTCCTATGTGCATACCTGCAACGTGCTGGAAATGCTTCTAAAACTGGGTGTTGTGCCCATCGTGAACGAGAACGATGTCACCTCTGTGGATGAGCTGACGCCTCTGACTGAGGGGTACAGGGTGAACTTCAGCGACAACGACATACTTTCAGTTCTCGTAGCCAACGCCATACGCGCAGACCTCGTGGTAATCCTGTCCGATGTTGACGGCATATACACGACTGACCCGCAAAAGCCAGAGGCAAAAGTAATAAAAACCATCGAAAACATCACGCAGGAACTGAAAAACACTCTAAACGGGAAAAGCCGTTTGGGAAGAGGCGGCATCCAGAGCAAAGTTAAGGCAGCTGAAATCGCAACCAGATGCGGCATACCCGTCGTGGTAGCCAACGGTCGAAGAGAAAACGTGCTCATCGACATACTCGCAGGCAAAAGCATCGGCACGTACTTCAAGCCGCAGGGTAAGCTGCCTGCTGTAAAGCGGTGGATAGCTTACGGCGCCTCGGTGAAAGGGCAAATCTTCGTCAACGAAGGCGCAAAAAAAGCCATACTTGAAGGCTCCAGCCTCCTGCCTGTGGGCGTAACCAAGGTTGTGGGACACTTCAACGTTGGAGATGTTGTTAGTTTAGTTGACGAAAACAACGTTGAATTCGCAAGGGGAAATCCAAACTACAACAGCGGAGAGTTAAATAGTATAAAAGGGTTAAAGATTACTCAGGTCAAGAGAAAACTGGGAATAACCCGACCTAAAGACGTTATTGAGCATAGGAATATACATCTTTCAGAGGTTGAAAAATGATACTTGAAATATGCAAGAAAGCAAAGGCAGCCTCTTATCAGCTTGCGAAACTTTCAGCTGAAACCAAGAACGCGGCTCTGTGCCGAATGGCAAATGCTCTTGAAGCAAACGCGGACAGGATTCTTGCTGCAAACACGGAAGACGTTGAGGCTGCCAAAGCTAAAGGGCTGAAGCCCGCACTGCTCGACAGGTTAGCCTTAGACAAGCGCAAGATAGAAAACATGGCTCGGTGCCTAAGAGAAGTTTCTGCGCTGCCAGACCCTGTGGGTGCCATCGAAAAATCATGGACTCGCCCAAACGGGTTGATAATCGGACAGCTACGCGTGCCCCTAGGCGTTGTCGGAGTTATTTACGAGTCTCGACCAGACGTCACGTCGGATGCGGCGGGAATCTGCATCAAATCAGGCAATGCCGTGATTCTCCGAGGCGGTTCAGACGCCATTAACTCCAACGTCACCATAGGCGATGTGCTCAGAGACGCGCTGGCAAGCACAAACGTGCCTGTTGACGCAGTTCAAGTGGTAAGTTCCACGGAACGCGACGTGGCAGAGGAACTTATGCGGATGAGGGAATACGTGGATGTGCTGATTCCTCGAGGAGGAGCCGACCTCATTAAGACGGTGGTTGAGAAGGCACGGGTTACTGTAATCGAGACGGGCACTGGAAACTGCCACGTTTACGTTGAAGAAGACGCTGACCTAGAAAAGGCTGTTCCCATAATAATAAACGCGAAGTGCCAGAGACCCGGCACATGCAACGCTGCTGAAAAACTTCTCGTACATCAGGGCATAGCTGAAAAGTTTCTGCCGCGGGTAATCGCCGCGCTAAGGGCTGAAGGCGTTGAGGTCAGAGGCGACGAGCAGACCGTTAAGATGGTTCCAGACGTGAAACCTGCAACTGAGGATGACTGGTACACGGAGTATCTCGACCTAATTATAGGAGTAAAGGTCGTGAAAGACTTAGACGAAGCGATTGCACACATCAACAAGTACGGCACCAAACACTCCGAGTCGATTTTGACAATGAATTTTGAGAAGGCGATGCGTTTCATGCGGGAAGTGGACTCGGCAGCGGTTTACTGGAACGCTTCAACGCGGTTCACGGATGGGAACCAGTTCGGTTTGGGCGCAGAGATTGGAATCAGCACGCAGAAGATTCACGCGAGAGGACCCATGAGCGTCCAACACTTGACCACGGCGAAGTACTGTATATTGGGCAGTGGACAAATCAGGAAATAATGGCTGCGTTGCTTTAAGCTTAGAAGATGGTTAACGTAAGTGTTATCTACCACCAATGTAGTTTATCTTAATACGTAAGAGAGGAAACCCGAAGTGGCAAATAAATGAAGTGGGCAATCCCAATCGCGCTACTGCTGCTATTACTTGCCTCTTCCCCACTCATAGCCATAACCCACGAAACCCCAGCGCCAAACGAAGAAAAAACCACTTCAACTCCACCTGAATTAACACCTACCGCCACCAGCATTAACGCAGAAAAGGCAATAGCGGAAAAAGCACGGATAACCCAGCACAAAATTACCGCCGCCGAACTTGAACAACTAAAAAACAGCATCGGCGTCTACGAACCTGACCAAAACTACACCCAGCTGGTCGATGGACACGGCACTGGCATGCGCTCGCCCACAGACGCTGAATGGCAAGAAATCGCGGCAACAGCATACCTCGTTGACAGCGTGGATTACAAAGTAGGCGACGGCGCGCCCTCCGCGGTTGACCAGTCGGCAACACCGTGGTTTCCGCCAATCGGAAATCAAGGTTCTCAAGGTTCCTGTGTAGCTTGGTCGGTGGGTTATTACGTGAAGACTTTTCAGGAAGCCCAAGAGCACGGTTGGGACCTTTCTGGAGCTTCCTGGATAGGAGGGTATTATGGGCAACCAACAGTAAGCTACCAAAACAGGATAATCAGTCCTGCTTTCATCTATAACCTCTGCAACGGTGGGGTGGACAAGGGATTAACCTACGTCGAAGCCATCCAACTCGTATGTTCTGTCGGCGCTTGTTCATGGGAAAAAATGCCCTATAATCTATCCACCTACACGGCGTGGCCTTCAGAGGCGGCGTGGACCGAGGCAGCGCTTTACCGCGGAAACAGCAGCGGCATTCAATACATGAGTCTCAGCACATCCACAGGATTAGATAACCTTAAGAATTGGATAGCTTCTGGTCACCTTGCCACGATAAGCGTCGACTCCGACAAGTACTCGGCTCTTACAAGCGCTGACATGTGGACGCTGGATAATTACAATAACTTGAACACGAACCACGCTAACACCATCGTCGGATACGACGACAGCAAAAACTACACCGAAGGCGGAACGGTGCATTATGGCGCGTTTAAAATCGCCAACTCATGGGGCGTAGGTGGCGGATGGGAAAACGTCCCAGATGGTTTCTATTGGATTTCCTACGAAGCTATGAAGCAGCGAGTTGGATTTTGCATGTTCTACTACGATATGGTTGGTTACCAGCCACAGCTTTTCGCAACGTTCAGGATAGACCATCCGCTAAGAAATGAATGTGACATCAAAATCGGGCTTGGAAACACAACTTCGCCCATCGCAACAAAAAGTTTCAGCCAATACATCGACGGAGGCAGCTACCCCTTCTGCCAGAACAACATAGTTTTCGACATAACAGAGCTTATGAATTACGTTCCCACCGTACTCGGGAGGTCGTTTTTCCTCAGAGTTTATGACTCTGGCACCTCCGCTGTTGGCAGCGTGGCGAAGTTTGCAGTGGATCATGAAGATTCTCCAGATGCACCGCGCCAAACCGTGCAATCTACGGCAGTGTATTTGAACGTGACGCTGTCGCTTGGAAAAATACTGATAAACTCCAGTCTTTCGCCTAGTCTGCTAGGTCAAAAGGTAAGTGTTGGGAGCAACGTGAACCTGTTCTTTGGAAACGTGAAGTGGTCATCCACGGCGTTCTATTTGTTGGTAAGTCGAGACAACCTTTATCAGGTATCAGCTGGCGACACTGCCTACAGTCCAACATTCAACATTGCCGACTTGAACGCCTCTGCAATAGTTACTTACACTTCAGCGGCTGGCAGCTGGCAGGTGGGTTACAACTGGGTCAACGGCACAGTGCCAATCAGCATCGCGGGAGGGAGCTATTTCTTTAAAGCTTCTGACCCGTCGGTAACTGAGGTGGCGGCTTCCGATACATCAATAACTGTAGTTGGTGCCTTACAGATTACGCCAACCTCAGGTCCGGCGGGCACAGCAATCACAATCAACGGATACGGCTTTTCAGCCAGCAGCTCCGCAAACCTCACCTACCTTAACCCAATCACTTTAAAATGGGTCTCAATCGCCAACAACACAGCAGTTGACACAACGGGGCATTTCACTTATAGCACAGTTGCGCCTGACCTTGTTCAAAGCCAGCCTGCAGGGGACACCCCTGCTCTTTTTGACGCGATATTTTTCCAAGCCCAAGACAACGGCGACGGCGCATATTGTAACGCGACTACACCTTTCAACGAATTCCGAAGAGGATTGGCCCAAGTAGGTAGCATGATTGCCGCAGGGTTATACGGCAACACCACAGACTTGACGGCAACGGTTCAAGTTGCAGCAGGTCATCCGCTCACCGTTGCTGGGAAATGGTTCGCTCCAGGCAGCTTGACGTTACGCTGGGATGACGCCGATTTAGACGTTGCAGTTGCTGATGAATCTGGATTCTTTAACAAAACCCTCACCGTGCCAGCTACAAGCACTGGAACACATACTATAATCGTCTTAGACGCGAACGCCGAGTTTCTCGTTATGGTCACGGTCTTGCCCTCGCCCCTTACATCCGACAACTACGACGGCTTATGGCATACCTCTGACTTTGCGATAACGTTGACGTGCGCTGACGATGGAAGCGGCATCGGAGCAACCTATTACAGAATCAACAATGGACCAATCAAGAACGTTGCCGTCGATGGTCATCCCACTATTACGACCGAAGGCGCTAACAACATTCTTGAGTACTGGAGCGTTGACGGCGCTGGCATCGAAGAGCTACCTCATAAAATACTAACTCAGATTAAATTAGACAAGACACCGCCGACGGGCTCGTTGAAGATAAACAATGGCGCAAGTTATACTGGCTCAAGTGCTGTCACGTTGACTTTGGCGGTGGCTGACACGATTTCAGGCATCTCTCAGGTGCGGTTCAGCAACGACGGCGTATGGGACACGGAACAGTGGGAATCACCTGTTTCCATCAAGAGTTGGGTTTTAACTTCCGGCGACGGGCTGAAGACTGTTTTCTGTCAAGTCAGAGATAACGTAGGCTTTGTCTCCACCTTCAGCAGTTCCATTACTCTTGACACCGAAAAGCCAGTTGCCCATGCTCAAGCCGTGGCTTCTGGCGCAAGCGTGGCCTTTGACGCGGGTGAATGCACCGATAACGAGGGCGTAGTCAGTTACGTTTGGGACTTCGGCGACGGAACCACGGGAACAGGAAAAACAGCAACCCACACCTACACAAACCCAGGAACATATACCGCGACGCTGACGATCAAAGACGCAGCAGGCAACACCGCTACAAGCAGCACTACAGTCACCATTCAGGCTGAGGTTATACACGAGTTACCTTCGGTATGGCCACTGATAATTGTTGTCTTAACCCTCTCGGCAGCGGTTATTTATCGACGAAAGTGCAAAAACTGAACCCAGCCCATCCTAGCACCAGCGCCATGCTATCCAGAATCCGACAGCGTTGAAAAGTAAATTGTTTTTTTAGTTGTTTTTGGTTGCTAAAGGTGCAAGGTACATGCTGTTTTTCGTCTCAAAAGAGCCAGATTTAAATGTCGTGTTTTTAACGCCGCCGCGTCTGCTGCTGACCAGGACTAACTCGGAGGAGGACGCGTTCCCAGCGTTAAAGAAACATCCATTGTGGCGCCGTTTCTCACTATTGTGACTGTTACTGTCTGGTTTGGCAGAGTGTTCTCTTCAAGGTACGTTGATAGGTCATCTCCGTTGACGATTCGTTTTCCATTGATCGCGACTATAATGTCTCCACCAACGGTTACGCGGGTTCCATCGATAACCGCTTGCGATGTTCCTGCTTTGAGTCCGGCTTTATCAGCGGGTCCGCCGCTGGTGACCTGCGTTATCAGCATGCCATATGTTACATTTTGTCCCGTCTGTTTGGCGATGGCATACGTCATGTCTGTTCCGCTGAGCCCCATCCAAGAGTGTTGTGTGTAAGCGCCAGTCTCGATTAAGGAGGGTATTTCGCGTAATATTGCGTTCGAGGGGATGGCAAATTCAACTCCCTGAGAGTCGGCGATACCTGCGGTTGTGATTCCAACTACTTGACCTTTATCGTTCAGTAATGGACCACCTGAGTTGCCTGGGTTAATCGGCGTGCTGATTTGAATGACATTCGCGATGCTGTAACCGCCAGTGGATGATTCTGTTATCGTCCTGCCCAGTTGGCTGACTATTCCCGTGGTCATCGACCCTGTCAACCCATATGGACAACCAATAGCCACCACAAAATCGCCGACATTTAACGTTGAAGAACTCACAAGCTGCAGCGGCTTAAACTCGCTTTCTGGAGCGGAAACTGAAAGCACAGCAAGGTCAGCATAGGCATCAGAGCCCAAAACACTTGCAGCATACGCATCTCCATCTCTAAAGGTCACGCTAATGTTTTCCACTCCGTCAATTACATGAAAGTTAGTGATTACGACAAAACGCCCAGTGGAGTTGTTTACGAATCCTGAACCCTGAATCCCAGTGAATTGCTGACCAAAAAACGTGTTCTGTACCAATACGCCTGTAACCATCACCACTGAATCACGAACGTTCTGGTAAAGCTGCGAGAGCGAAACATTATCCGGAATCACCTGGTAGTTCAAGTTGCCCGCGCTGCTCAAAGCATTAACTTGATTTTGCAAGTCGGTTAGGCGACCTGAAACTACCGAGTTACTCCATACGTAACCGATGAACCCGCCGGCTAGCAGACTGCACAACACAGCAGCTAAAATTATCGCCACATAAGTACGGTTTGCCGTCGATTTTGCAGAAGCGTGAGGAGGCGATGAAGGTTCCATCAGAACTCACCACTGGAACCCTCAGGGCTTTCGTTAAATACCATGGAAGGCGGCGTCGTGCATTTCATTTCCATCATTCTCATGAAGCCCTGGGTTCCAAACGGTTATTAAAGAATTTTCCAGAATTACATCCAGATTTAGCTCTAACAATCCTTCATGGTTAAGTGTTCCATGACAATGATTTGGTTATACGGATGTAATCTGATAAAACTGCACAGCACTTCGTAGAAAGTTGATTCTGGTCAAAGTATATATATGAAATCGCTGCAAGTGGTAGCAGTCAGAGGGAGAAATCGGTGAAGCCAGTTCGCCTATTGGTTATTGCAGGTTGTTTCGTCATTATTTGTGCTATGTTCAGCGGTCTTGTTTCAGGTCTCAGTCAGGAAGAAGCAGTTGCGACTGTATTTTGGAACCCTTCAGCGCCGCCTCCTGGCAGCACTGCAATTGCCACTGTGTTTTTCATAAATAAGTCTAACGATACTCTTGCAATCGAACGTGTAGGATTACATTTTGACTGGATGGATTCAGGCTTTTTCGGTATTACTTTGTCTGACCCCGTGACTGTGCCAAGCCAAGGGACCTATAACTTTAACCCGATGTTAATCTCTATTCCAGCCAACGTCGAGTCAGGTACTCACACTTATTATGTTGGCATTGGCGGCGTGCAAGGATCTACTGAATTCTTTTGGACTTCTGCGGAGATATCAATGACGATTGGAACAGGGAACTCTTCGCAAGAAACTTATACCACATTAAAAACCCAAATATTTACCAAACTGAGCTCTGCCAATTATAAAAGTCCTGAAGCAATATCTCTCAAAAACCAAGCACAAACCAAGTATACCCAAGCGGTAAAATTAGCGGAAGAAGACGAGAATTGGGCGGCGGCAATCTCTGCATTGCAAAGCGCCTCCAGCCTTCTTGCTCAAGCCGATACAGCAGAGCAGAACTACAAGCCGACATTTTGGGACCAGTACCTGCTGATAATAATTGTTGGAGTTGTCGCCGCTGTCGTGGCTATTTTGCTCGTGCTCTTCATGATTAGAAGACGACGGAAACAGCCACAACCCGAACCCGCAGCGCCAACGCCACCGCCACCTGCTGAACAACCGTCATACGAAATTTAGTCCTTCTTTTTATCTGCGGCGAATCGCACTTGCCGCTCACCATCAAAAACTAAGTGTATAATGGGTTAGTGGTGCGGTCGCCGAGATTTGAACCCGGGTCGTCAGCGTGGCAGGCTGATGTCCTAGACCAAACTAGACTACGACCGCACGGAACATCAACATCAGTGACGATGATGATTGTTTTCGAGGTTTATTTCTTTTTCCCAAAGAAACCTTACGCTGCAAACTTCCGAGAAGCCATATAACTGCTGCAAAGGAAGTAGTCAAGCCTAACTTAACACTTTCATCGACTCCAACAAAAACCTATAATCTGCGCCGATGCGGAACAAGTGGCTCTTGCAATCGCAATCCGAGCACCCGAAACCGTCCATGGGTGCGCCTTTTCCGCTCAGCGAGTTGGCAACGGCGCATTCCTCCGTTTTATTCGCATTCTTGTAGAGGACTTTCACGACTTTAGCAGCATCGCTGCTCAGCAGGTAGTCGATGTGCCAGAAGAGGCGCTTCTCCTTCCTCAGGTGACGTTTTATCCGCTGTCCCAGATTAGCTTGCGCAGAGCCAACATAAGCGTACAAACCAGGGTTGAATGTTAATGCGCCCAAAGCGCCCACGCTTAGCAATGTTTCCTTTTCTACTCGTATTATAAGGATGTAGATGCCCTTCAACGACCCAACCGCTTCCCAATCCCGTCAGGGATAAGTGTGCGCGTCCACGTCTGCTGTTTTAGCGAGCCTCTTGATTTTCACCTCAATCTTCTGTGGTTCACCTTCGGTTCCTTTCAGGGTCTTTGAGAAACCAGTCAAAACGTTAGCTATGGTTTCCTGCATCATATGGTTCAGCGGCAGTTTGGCGCCGTCAACCCACAGTTCAGTTTCAAAATTTTTCTTTATGACTCTATGGCTTTCACCCAAGAAAATCACCTCTACAGTAGCCCTAACTTGTTTAAACTGATAAACATTCTCTATTCAAGGCTTCTCAGCGCGTCTTCCAGTTCGTCAAAATCTTTCACTATCACGTCTGAATGCGCCAGAATCCACGGACTCAGGCACTTCATGTCCGAAACGACAACCACCTTTTTGCCCAAGCGTTTAGCATAAAACATTTCCATGCACGCCCCAGCAGAAAGCCTCGGCAAGTACACGACCATCACGTCACAGCGTTCAGCATCATCCAAATCCCTTTGAATAAAATCAAACATGGGAACTTTGTCCCACCAGCACTTCTCGTTGCCCTTGTAGAGGATTTTTTCGCGTTGCCACGGGTCAATCACCTCAAAACCCAAGCGCCCACAGATTTCTCCAATCGTTTTCCTGTACTCTTGGTTTTCTTCCATGCCCAGAATCGGACCAGAAATAAACACTTTCTTAGCCATGTCCAATCCTTCCACGCTAATGAACCCAACAGGATTTAACGCTTTTCCCCGGAAGCGCCTAAGCACTCCTCATCCCAAAAAACTCCAGCATCTTGGCAACGCTGTTCGCGGCAGGCGTACACGTCTGACCGCGACACACGTACGCCGTGGCTTTACCCTCAACCATCTCGTAGCCCAAACAAGTAGGTACGGACTCTTTTCATGACTACACGCTGCTCTTCGGATAATCAGGGTTTGCTGGGGCTCTGGGCACCGAATTATAGGAGAATAGAGAAAAGGAGAAAATAGCAACCACGACGACGACAACTACAGCATCGTGATTTTATCCCAGAGCCCTTTCAGCCCTATCTACTCGCCTCTTTCTCCACTGCCTGATTCGACAGGATATGTGATACTTTTCAGTCAGCTATTAGCAATTTTCCAAAATTATGTCCTATTCTTACCCAAATTTATGCCAAAATAGACTCGGCAATGTCCAAAAGCAAATAAGCCTAATTATTCGGCGTTTTAGACTAGTATTTTATGCTGAGATACAGCAGAACTGCCAATGCCACAAACTCGAACAGGTCGGGCAGCAAGGCGAATGGGCCAAGACCAAATGCTATGAAGCCGAAAGCCCGCATGACCAACGGGTTGGCTGCGATGGCTCGTACGAGGAAAACGGCGGAGAATATGATAAGCCCGATTGTGAACTGTGACCGTGTCTTCCTGTACACGTCTACGTAGATGGTCAGCAGGAAGACTAGCAGCACCACATTCACCGTGGAAAGCACTGTTTGTGCTACATAGAAAAATTCGAAATCACCACGGATAAATTGTGTCGGTCTGGGTCTTTCTTGGAATTGTGAAGATGGAAGCGTGTATGATGCCCATAACGCTGCTAAGAACGCTATCGCTATAAGCGTTACGATTATTACTGCCCCTATTTTGAGGCTATTATTCGTTTGGCTATTCATTCAGGTTCCCCTTGTGTTTTTTCTCCTTTTTCTACTTTTTCCACATTTTATTCAGAATCTCCTCAAACAACGGATAGTTATCCTCCATTACCTGGGAGAGAAAATAGGTTGCACCGTACTTGTCGCCGACCGACGTGATTATCCTGTTCTTCTCAAGAACCGAAAGATGATGCCGTATCGTTTTGTAGTCCATATTGAGCGCGTTCGCGAGTTGATTGGCGTTCTGCGGCGTTTCCTTTAAGGTTTCGATTATTTTTGCACGGGTCGGTCCTCCACGAGTGCCTGCAATTAACCATCCGAGCAGATACTTTAACGAACGGGTATTCGCAGACATCTACTTAGCTCCGTGCATGACGAGATTCTTGTGAGAATAGCTCTGATCAGCGTAATAAGTTTGTTCTTTAAATATGGAGTTTAATTGGGTTGAAATTGGGGCTAATTCTGAAAAATCATTTAATAATCCGCCACAATCTCGAAAATTTCAGGAGGTGAAAACACATAAACAAAAAAGTCACCGCATTAGCGTTACTGTCTATTGTGGCTGTTGCAGCATTGATCGGCGGCGTTCTGCTGACAGCGCATGCAGCTGAAAACGCAAACACTACAGATGCAAGCACTGCCGTAACTGCAACCGACACAACTCCCGACACAACCATAGCCACGGACGCTGAAAGCGTTTGCTCTTCAGGCTGGAACTTTAACCACATGGGTTTCGGACGACATGGATTCGGTGCATTCGGAGGCTTCGGACAAATTCAGGTTAGCACAGAGTTTGAGCAAAACGTAACTGACATAGCGAAGAATGATGCGGACGTGCAGAACTTGCTGGCTGACGGCTACAACGTGACCGCGGTGAGACCAATTATAACAACTGTGATTGACGCAAACGGCAATGTCGTTACAAAAGCAACCAGCGCCATCCTAATGCTGCAGAAAGATACGACTGGTCGCGCTACTGTGCTGGTGGACTTGGAGCAGGCAAAAGTAACACAAATAGTTATCGAAACGAGAACAGTCATCGAAAAACCTTGAAAACGCTGAACCCGCAATCCGCAGTGCCTATGTTTTCCCTTCTTTTTCCATAGCTGTTTTCATTTTAATCATATTTTCCGAGAGAATTGTGTTTGTCAAAGCCTACACAAGGTTTGGATTTGGGAGAGAATTGGGTATAATCTTGAAAAATTATTTAATAATTCGTCATCATGGAGCGTTGACGTGACAACCAAAAAGGAAAAATGATGACGAAGCCATGAATAAAACAGAACCTTTATCTCGCTTTTTAGAGAAAGAAGATGGTGCCAAAAGCAACACATTCCTTGCTAATTCCCGCCAATTCCTTTTTGGTTGTCCATTTTTCATGTTTGAAAGGTGAAAAATTTGGGCGTCTGGACAAGAGCTGTTAGAAACATTTCAAGAAGAAAAATTCGCGCGTTACTAGTCATCATTGCATTGGGCTTCTGCATGGCAATCATGGTATCAATCCCGTCGGGCGTGATTGCAAATCAAGAATCCACAGAGGCTTTAACCCAAAATCTCGGCAGCGCAATCACCCAAACAGAAGCATCAATTAATCAAACATTAACACAGATAGACTGTAGCCTTTCTCCAAGCATGGAAGGCTTCGGCTTTACCCCTCCAGATTCGGGGAGTTCAGGCTTCACACCCAGCCAGTCTGGAAGCAGTAGTTTCACGCCTGGTCAGTTTGGAGGCGGCATGAGACCCGGTGAGTTTGGCGGAGGCTCATTCGGCATAGGCGGAACGACGCCCATGAATGAAAGCCTTTACTCCGACATCAGTTCCATCGATGGCGTGGCCGCTGTCGCGCCGATTCTGCAAGTGTCTGAAGGTCAGAACCAAACAATAACCGCACCGAATGGGCGAACGTTTACTCGTCTTGTGCCAGATTATGTAATCGAAGGCATTCCGTTAACTTCTGACTTGGTCGAAAATTACCCGATACTTCCATCGAACATAACTGCTGGAAGAAATCTGCAAGCAGGGGACAGCGGCGTGGTTCTTCTAAGCGAAAATAACACGGCGTTTTTCGGTGTTGGAGTCGGCGACACCGTCACCATTTTAGACCAAGAGTTTACAGTTATAGGAGTCCATGGCTCATCGGGAGTTTCAGACCGAACCACCTTATACATGAACCTTTCAGACGCTCAATCCTTGACTAACAATACGGGGTACATAACCAGGCTCTACGTATTCGCCAACGACAGCTCAATCGTTACTGACGTAGCCAATGCCATAAGTTCACTTCATCCGGAGCTTACAGTTAACACCGCTCAGCAGCGGTTAGCTCAACTTCAGGCGTTACAGTCAAGCTACAACACTGCGCTGGAAAATGCCGAGGCTTCTATCAGCCAAACGCAGGCCACAGCATTTGAAGAAATAATTGTCGTTGTTGCGGCTACCAGTTTGATAGTCTTGTTTGTGATGCTGTACACGGTGCGCGAAAGAACTAAAGAGATTGGCACTTTAAAGGCAATAGGCTTCAGTAACTGGACGGTAATGAGTCAGTTCATGCTCGAGGGAGTGCTGATAAGCCTAATCGCCGGCGTAGTCGGCATCGCGATAGCTACAGTGGCGGCGCCTATGTTTTCCTCGCTTTTGCTGCCCACCGTAAACCCGTTCGGAAGCACATTCGCTGGCAGAAACTTTGGCACATCAGCAACATCAAACCTGACAGCTGTAACTGTGGACCCGCAGCTTATGCTGATGGCATTCGGCGCAGCGGTGCTGCTTGGCGCATTGGGAACACTATATCCTGCTTGGAGAGCAGCAAAGATAAGACCTGCAGAGGCAATGAGATATGAGTAAACCAGTACTTAAAACGGAGAAACTGACAAAATCCTATGTGCTGGGTAAACGTTACATTCCAGCGCTTTCGAATCTGAACCTTGAGGTGAACGCGGGCGAGTTCGTGGCGATAATGGGTCCTTCTGGATCAGGCAAAACCACACTTCTCAACATCCTCGGTTGCATCGATAAGCCCACAAGCGGGCAAGTTTTTCTAGACGGTGTTGACGTTGCAGGGTTGCCGGAGGCTGAGCTTTACAAGATTAGGCGAAACAAGATTGGCTTCGTATTTCAAACGTTCAACTTGCTACCGTATCTGAACGCCCGCGAAAACGTGGAATTGCCCATGGAAAGCAAGATAAAGTCCAAGAGCGAAAGAAGGCAGAAGGCAAGCGAGCTTCTCAGAATGGTTGGTCTATCGGGAAGGGAGGAGCATAGACCACAAAAACTCAGCGCTGGCGAACAACAGAGAGTGGCGATTGCAAGAGCGCTGGCAAATGACCCTGCCATAATCTTGGCGGATGAGCCTACTGGAAATTTGGATGCGAAAAACAAGCGTGAAATCGTCGGATTGCTGGCAGACCTTAATGTTAATCGAGGAACAACAATTGTGATGGTAACGCATGATGGCCATGTAGCGTCGCATACTGAGCGGTTACTCTTTCTGAATGATGGAAAAATAACAAATGAAAAACAGGGACTACATTTAGCTAAAAAGAAGGCTGAGTGTTTCTAATTATCGTTAGAGAAAAATGTTCTGTGAGAAAAGAATTATGAGCTTTCCAAGAGCCATGTGTTTTTAAGCTGACGAAACAAAACAGTTGCAGTAGAGTAATTGCATGTGGCAGGAAAAGTGTGTTCGTAATTTATTTGTCTAATTAGCGTAAAGGACGGTGTTCTTAAAAATAGATTTTAATAATAGTTATTAGTAACCTAAACACTCGTCTTTAAAAGAGGCAAGGCAAGTTTACCATGCGTGCAATTAACGGGGTATCAAATCCCCAATTATCTCCAAGCGGCAAGAAGGCTTGACAACAAATGAGAATAAACGTGATTGGGTACGGCACTGTAGGTAAAGCCCAAGCCTTCCTGTTGCAAAAGTTGAAGCATGAAGTTTTCATTTTTGACCCCTACATCTTTCCCTCGATAACTGCTCCTGAAGAAAGCGTTGATTTGACGTTTATTTGCACTCCAGAGAACGCAGTGGATGAATCTGTGCAAACCCTCATAAAAAAACATGTAAAAGGGCTTTACGTCATAAAAAGCACCGTGCCAGTTGGCACTACTGAGGCGCTGATGAAGAAGTATAGTGTTCACATAACGCATAATCCTGAGTTTCTCAGGGAAAACTCCGCTTGCGAGGATGTGGAAAATCCCGACCGCATCATTATTGGACAATGCTGCAAAGAACACGGGGAACAGCTGGCTTCGCTTTATTCGCCTATGAAGAAACCAGTTTACATTACGGATCCGACGACAAGCGAAGCAGCCAAGCTTCTCTCTAACTCGCATCTGGCTATGCTGATAACCTTCTGGAACGAAGCAAACGAGCTTGCCCAGAAACTTGGGCTGAACATTAGGGAGCTTGCGGAAATGGTGACAGCTGACAGCCGGATATCGTCGTATGGAACATCCAAGTTCGGTGAACCTTTTGGGGGGAAGTGTTTGCCTGCAAACCTGGATCAATTAATCACTGCTTTTCACAGCGCAGGATTAAATCCTCTGCTGTTTGAGGCGATTAAAAACTATAACCAGAGACTTCGCAAATGATAGCACTGGATTACTTGATTTCGATCATTTGGCTCTCTCCGTTTTTCTACGTCACCATATTATTGCTTGGAAAAGTTTACAACATGAAGAAACGCAGGCGTGTGCGACAGGGCGGAGCTAGGAAGAATGTTGAAAAAATCATTTTCCAGATCCCGACCATTGGCAACGTCCAAATGGTGAATAAAACATTTCAGACTGTGAAAGGCTACAATCTTCCTGTTGAAGTTGAGACTTGGGTGATTATTGAAGAATGGGACACGCATAAAGACGAGTATGTTGCTGACAAGGTGGTAGTGGTTCCTGCCTCGTTTGAATGTGAAGACCTGTACAAGTCGAGAGCGCTCGAGTATGCACGCAGACTTAGGCAGAAAATGGTTGCCGATGGCACGTTAAGCCCTAATTACATGCTGTTCCAAGGCGATGATGATGCTTTGCCAAGCAAAGAGTTTATGGAGGAAGGCTTGACAGTAGACGCTGACATCATGATTGGCACCATTGCTCCCAGGTCAAAGGGCGTGTTGGCGACGGTTATTGATTATGAGCGTTGTGTTGCTTGTGGAATGTTCTGCAACTTTTTCACCAACATTGAAGAGCCTATTTGGGCACATGGCGAAGGAACCTGCATGACCAGCAAGGTTGACCAGACCGTTTCGTATGACCTGAGCGACTACTCGTCTAACCCAGAAATTAAGTTGATAAGCAGTGAGGACCTGTTCTACTTCCAGAAGGCGTCGCTGCACGGTTTCTCCACTTTCAACTCGGAAAAGAAAATTTACATCGTACCGCCCTTGACCTTCACTGACGCGGTTGTTCAGAGGAGACGTTGGATGTGGGGGCAGCTTAGAATTCTGCGGTATAAACTGTTGCCTCTTAGGAACAGGTTGCGGATAGCCGTTTTCGGTTATTCAGGCTTGTGGCTGTACGCGCTTTCAACGTTGGGCGTGCCGCTGAAGTATCTGGGCATAATTAACATCCCCGATGCGGTTCTACCTTTCACGTATGCTACTTTGATTTTGTGGTTTGCCATCAGAGGCTACACCATAGGCAAGATTATGGGCTGGAAGCACGCCATTGGAGGAATTCTAGCAAGTTACGTAACTGTGACCTTGAACTTTATCCTTCAGGTTGTGGGCTTCATAAAGGGCGACCCGAAAAAATTTGAAGTAATACGCAAGCAGTAATTCGTTGCCGATAAACTCTATCTTTTCCTTATCTTGACCTAACTAAGAATACCACTCAATTAATGCAGGCGCTAAATATGTATTCAGGTCTTCTGTGAGACTGATTATTTGGTCGCTGCTCAATTGGCTTTTGGCAAATAGAACAAAACATTGTTTGGCCATGTTTCCATTAAAAGCTGTTACGTCCATGAGAAGAGTCAGGTTGCCAGTGTAGCCTTCACCAGGGATATACATGTTTACAGTCACAAGCTGCGGATATTTTGATACTAAACGCTGAAGAGCGCGTTCAGCAGGGACACCAATTCCACTCGCAGGGTTCAAGTTTGTCATCGTTAGGTTCCAAGAATAGAAAAATGGCTGATTCGTAGTTGTTGGGAAACCTACTAGACCTTCTGGAACAGTGTTCTCGCCATGGTATGTTATAAGCACTGGTGGTGGTTGAGAAACAAAATAATAGATTAATCCACCTATGCTTATGATTAGACTCAAGGAAAATGCTACTGCAATAGTCTTCTTGCTTATTCTCATAGGAAAACATCTACCAAACTAGTATTAATTTTTTTCATAAAATTTCACATCTCTCCCGATTTCGACATGCTTTTGCGCGATTGCGGCACCAATAGCTACCTACCCCCTCTATAGTTTCTGCAATGAACCACTATTAGGCTCCAAATAGGCTTCTGCAACGCGGGCATTTACCGTCGCCCTTACGTGATTTGGACATTTGCGGTTCGCCGCGCGGCAAGAACTTTTCGGGCTCGACCTAAATCATTATTAAAAAGGATGACTGAATTCAATTAGCCATGTGAAGTTGGAGCAAGATGACTGAGACTGCTTCTTATAAGCTTGAAACCGAAGTGCCAGCCAGCTTCATGGAAAAACTATTTGACTTCATGTACAAGCAGTTCTTGCTTCCTCAGAAGCAGCGGTTCAGTGACTTCAGCTTCGTCCGAGAAGGAGCGGAAGGGGTTCCTTTTCTGTCGTACGTGGTTCTTGACCGGCAGGGAAAATCGATTGCCCGCGTCGAAGTTAAGGGCACCACTCCGATTGAGCTGCAGATAACCCCTTTGTCCGCGTCTGTGTCCGACATCGAGATTGGCGAGGCAAAGCAGGACGTGGTCATCGCGGTGCAGATTTTTGAGGAGCATGCCAGAAAGGCAACGTTGTACTTCGCTTGGAGGGAAGGGGAAAACATAGTTCCCGAGGAACTGAAGAAGACGGAGAAATCCTTCAACCGATTGTTCCTTGAAACTCAGATTCTTTTCTTCACCGTTTTCATAGTCATAGGAATGGCTCTCTTCATATTCATAATAGCGTTTTATCCGAGCCTGTTCATAATCGTTCCACTGATTCTCATTGCGGTGCAGTTTGCTTTCGTCTACTACTCCACCACGTTCATCGCACGCACTGCCGACTGGCACATCACCAAAACTAACCCAGTCATACACTTTCTTGAATACCGCCTGCCGCTGGGCGAGCAGGACAACTTTAAGCAAGCGTACTCCCGAGAGCAGCTGCTGGCGATAAAAAAGGAAGTCTACGATGAAATTCTATCCAAACGCGGCGAAATCGACTGTCAAGATGCCCAAAAAATCTTCGCCAAGCACGGCGTGGCATGTCAACAGGAAAATTTGACGGCGAAAAAAGTAAACGTGTACGGGCTCGTCCAGCAGATTGCCGACAAATTCGGGTTTCCAATGCCAAAAATCGTGGTATCCAACACCATGGTTCCAAACGCTGCGGCGTCTGGTCCCAGCCCGAGCCGGGGAATCGTTTTAATAACAACGGGTCTGCTTGTGCAGCTTGAGGAGAATGAAGTTCTCAGCGTCTTGGGGCACGAGTTCGGTCACCTCAGAGGTCGGGACCCGCTTATTCTGTTCGGGTTAACAGCTGGGGAATTTCTCTTCCGTTTCTACGTGCTTTTCGCGTTATTCCCCATCATATTCTCATCTTTCCTATTCTTCCTGTACTTCTGGGCTGTCATGGTCGTCATATTCTTCATAGCCAAATTCTTCGAGGCAAGAGCCGACCTCGTTTCCGCAATCATGGTGGGTCAGCCAGAGGTCTTGGCTGGCGCCCTAGAAAAAATCGGGTTCCAACGACTGCTGTACGAGCGCATGTCGTCTAACAGGCTTCAAGAATGGTTAGGGTTAGACCCTCACCCGCCCATATACTTCAGAGTAGCCCGCTTGGCAAAGCTCAGAGAACCTGAGAAAATCAAGCATCCTCTGATACAGTCCATCAAGGACGTTTGGTCTGGGTTCCGTGCCAGCCTCTGAGGCAGACTGGTCTAAGCATCCAATTTTCTTATATAATTCAACATGGTTTTATTGTCCAAAGGTGAAAAGCCGTAAACTCCAAAACCAGCAGACCGAGGCTCTACGCGGCAGCTGCCGTGCTCATGGCCATCATCGGCGCCTTAGCGATTGCTTATTCGATAAACTTGCTTTTCACGAGCGTCAGCCAGTCAGAGACTGTGAATGCTCCGCCTGTCCTGCGGGTTAAGCAGTGGTCAGGATACATAGTTAACTTACATGGACAGAACAGTTCGGATTTGGTGGCGAGTGTCAGCGCTTCGTGGATTGTGCCTTCTGTGAAGCCGTCGGAAAACAACACCTTCTCGTCTGTGTGGGTTGGAGTCGGCGGTTATGGTGAAAAAACGCTGATTCAGGCGGGCACGGAACAGGAGTTCGTGGATGGGCGAGCTTACTACTTTGCTTGGTACGAACTTTTACCTGCCTACATGACTCGCATAACAACCATGCGGGTTCAGCCGGGCGACATGGTCTCCGTCGCCATAAGCCTCGTCAACGCGAACACGAACACTTGGCTGATAGAGGTGAACGATGTCACCAGAGGCGGGCGCTTTCAAAAAACCGTTGTATACAATTCTTCGCGGCTGTCAGCAGAGTGGATAGTGGAGCGTCCGAACGTGGACAACGTGACGAGCACGTTGGCTAACTTTGGAAACGTGACCTTCACAGACTGCAAGGCAACCATAGGCGGCAAAACAGGCGTTATTGGCAATTTTTCCTATGCTCAACTCGTGATGGTTGACCCGCAAGACAAGCCATTCGTGGAGGTTTCTTCCCTCGACAGTTTCGGCTCAAGCTTCACCGTGCGCTATTTGGAGCCTGCAAGCGTCGAACAGGTTCACACTGAGGCGGTGATGCCCAGTCTCATCTGCACGAATGCCAGTCCGCGTTCCAGCAGGAAAGTCAATCCAGCCCAGCTTGAAGCAATATTCGACGCGTAGAAACTCTGCACATGCATGACGGCATATGACTGGCGTTTTCTCACAGGTCCGTCGCCGCCAACATGGGAATCGGGCTTCGAACTGGGCATGTTTTCTTCGAACAAGCTTCGAACCCCAGCCGGCGCACATGCAAAAAGAAATAAAGCATGAAACTCACTATGCTCATAGCTTTGAGGAGACGGGATTCAGCCTTGAAACTTGTCTTCGTGGTCATAGACGGCATGGGTGACCTTCCAATCCAGGAGCTAGGCGAAAAAACCCCTTTGGAAGCAGCAGCGACGCCCAACATGGATTCTCTCGCCAAGAACGGAAAAACAGGATTGATGTACACCGTCCGCAAAGGCGTGGCGCCTGAAAGCGACGTCGCTGTTATTTCGCTTTTGGGTTATGACCCTTTCAAGTACAGCACGGGGCGTGGCATAATTGAAGCCGTCGGCGCAGGCATAAACGTGAAGGACGGTGACTTGGCGCTGCGATGCAACTTCGCGACGTTGGGCGAGGGCAAACAGATAATCGACCGTCGGGTGAAGAGAAGCCTCACCACCGAAGAAGCCACGGAACTAAGCAACGCCGCCAACGAGTGCATAAAGCTGGAATCGTGCCCGGCGACGTTTGAGTTCAGGAACACACTGGGGCACCGCGCGGTTCTGGTTTTGAAGGGCAAAGAGCGCTGTCTTTCAAGCAAGATAACCAACAGCGACCCAGCGTACACGGTGGTGAACGGCATCGGGGTAGCTACGCCCGACGCGGAGATGGTCCTTAAAGAAAGTGTGCCGTTGGACGACACGGAGGAAGCGCGGAACGCGGCAGCCCTCGTGAACGAGTTCATTCAGAAAACGCATGAACTCTGGGAGAACCATGAAGTTAACGTGCGACGCGCCGCGGAAGGCAAGCTTAAGGCGAATGTTGTGCTCACCCGAGACGCGGCAAGTCAGCTGCCGAACTTCTTCAACATCAACGAACGTTACAGAGTGCGCTTCGCCGCGCTCGCGGACATGCACGCCGAAGCTGGCATAGCGAAGCTTGCAGGCATGGATTCGGCGTTGCTGCCGCCGCCCACAGGCGACATCGAGAAAGACTGCGAAATCCGCGTGAAACGACTGGTTGAGCTGATGCCCAGCTACGACTGCTTCTACATCCACCTGAAAGGTCCAGACGAGCCGGGGCACGACGGCAACTGCCACCGCAAAACCCGGATAATCTCCGAGACGGATGAGCACTTCTTCGGAAAACTCCTGAAGCGGATTTCTCTGCGGGACACGTTGTTCTGCGTAACTGCGGATCACGCGACGCCCTGCAGCCTGAAAGTGCACAGCGACACGCCCGTGCCCGTGCTCATCTCAGGCGGCGGCATCAACGACGACCACATCAGCAAATTCTCGGAACGCGAATGCCAGAAAGGAACGTTGGGAGTCTTGGACCACGGGTACGAGCTTATGCCAAAACTCATGGGACTCCTAAAGAAAGAGTAGAGGCGGGTGGATTTTCCTCTTCGTTTTTGCTTGCTATTTCGTTTTTTCTGCTTTGGTTTTTTCGTAAGCCTCAAGTTTCTTCTGTAGCTCGGCTTTTTCTGTTTCTGACGTGTTAATTTTGACGAGGAGGGCTTTGGTTACGCTGTCGATTTGCTCCTTCAGCTCAATGTATGTGAGGTCGAACGACTGGAACTTCACCGCAAGCCGCTGCAACTGAACCGCGAGGTCCTTGCTAACAGGAATTCCCTGCGGCGACGCTTCATGGTTTCTTGTTGACGTTTTGGTTCACCTTCTTGAAGGCTAGTCTAGGCTAAGCGCCTTTTCCAACGCGGCTACGCGTTGCTCCAGTTTTTCTGTGCGCGCCAAATGCTGCTTTGCCACGCCAACCATGAAGCCCATCGATTTCCCAACATCCCAAAAGTCTTCCGTTTCACCTTCACGCTTAGGGCGCAACAGGAACGGCAGCGAGTTAGGGTCTATAACATCAACTTCCATGCCTTCTTGCGTGATTGTCTTAGATTTGGTGCCTTTTAGAAGTTCCAAGTCATCCAAGGCATCGAACCATCCGTACCAGTGCGCGTAAAATGTATCTGCGACGACGCCAGCCCAGTATTGCGAGCCGCTTCCCAATCCATACTGACCCGCTGATATAGGGTTCATATGGCTCCATATCGTCATGGAGGATTGCCATGCGGGGGCGATGTTGTCGGTTTTCACGTAGCCTGTTTGGAAATGCCAACTGCCGTAGATGTATACCATTGTGTCGTCAATGTGGATGTTGCCGTCTGGCGACCGCAAATTGTTAAAGTACCCTGTTATCGCTACTACGCCAGTCCATGGCTCTGAGGGGCTGCCTAATGCAATGCTGCCGGATGGGTTCAAACTTGAGACTACGTGGCCATTGTTGAGTTGCAAGTCGCCATTGATTCTCAGCTTTGTGTTGACATCGATCCAAGTGCCATTGCCTCCGACTCCTGCGGGTATGGGGTTTAAACTGTTTACTTTAACGTTTTCTGCTACCATGCTAAGCCAGCGATTATTGTCGTTGCCAAGAATGTGGTTGGGATCAGGGTTCAAATCAGAAGTCACAGTGTTGCCGATGCTTAAATGCCCGTGAATATTTATGTCTCCGACATCCAAGTGTGCAGGGTCTTGAGCGTTGGCCTTTCTTAAGTAAAGCGTATCAAAATAGCCTGCATAGTTGGAAGTTGGACCCTGATAAACCCACGTGCTGCCGTTGTGTTTGTAGAGAGAGGAAGTAGGGGTATAAATGAAGAGTTGCCCCTTTTCTCCTGCTGGAAATTGACTGCCTGAAGGAATCGCTGGCACCTCTAATGAACCGCCTCCTTGTAGTCGTGAAACGTCTGAATGGGTCAAGATTATTTTTGGAACATCAACTTGGTCATTGCGTCCGCTGCCTAGATATAACTCGCCTTGATTGCTGGCGATGAATCCACCTGCACTGATGTCCTTCTGGGCTACAAAACCTCGATCAACTACCAAAAGAGGTTCATGAGGTTCAGCACCTTCCTGAACAGTAATTTCAAACAAGTCTATATTTGGTTCGGTTGGTGGATTGTCACTTTGCTCAGTCAATGTTAAGTAGCTATCCCCATGAGCACTAAATCCCTGAGGAGCCCACTTTCCATCTTGGAACCACCATATTTTTTTCACTATGTCCAGTTTTGGTATGTCGGGCGCACTATTGTTCAATCTTAAGTACACTCGATCTGTAAAATTTATCATGCGTTCACCTCCTTCGTGTTCAAAGGGTGGATTTCCATTGTTTCGAGCGGGAATACTCCAACCATATTTGCGTAGTTTAGCAGTTGAATAGCATTGTTATTCAAACTGATTTCCTCTTGCGATTTTTCTAACATATTGGGTCAGTAAAGTGAACATTCACTTTTATCGATTTAAACAATTTTCACGTTAACAAATGCTATTTCAAAACATATTTCATAAAAAGCAGTAAAATAAAAGGCTTTGATAAAAGCATTAGAGAAAAAGTATTTTAAAAAAGGGCTTTTTATTCAGAATAATAAAGGCGTGAGAGCTTAACTGAGAAACTTTAAATTTTTTAACTATCCATTATAATATGGTATCACTCTTGAAAATAATCACTTGCCTGACATTAATTATGGTTATCTTGCTTAGTTTAGTGTTCGTCGGCAACGTGCATAGTGATACTGTTCAAGGGTATGAAGCTGTCAATGGAATAATCACTTCTGACACCACATGGACTAAAGCAAATAGTCCATATAACCTCACTGGAAACGTGGCTATAGATAAAAGAGTAACATTAACCATTGAGCCGGGAGTCACAGTAAACCTAAACAGCTATTTCATCCGAGTTAACGGCACGTTGACTGCCAGAGGAACAAGCACAGATAATATTTGTCTTAATGACGGCTATTTAGAATTCACCGCATCAAGCGCAGGGTGGAACCCGCAAACAGGCACCGGTTGCATTATCGAGAACGCTGTCATAAACTCTATAATAAGAACGACGCAAGTGTCCCTCCTCATAAACAATAATACCATTACTAAGAGCCTAAGTCTTGCTGGAGGTTCACCGATAGTTTCTAAAAACACCATAGCAATATTCAGCGATGACCCGCAGAGTAGGGCACGCGCCATCAGCATTTCCGATACCCTTTACCTTTCAAGTAAAAATACCGCTCTGATAATTGACAACATGATTTCAGGTGGTTTTGAGCAAGCAACTATTGTAATAGGCAGCGGTTCTCCAATAATACAAAGAAACATAATCAGTAACAATTATGGTTACGGTGGTAATCTTGGGTATGGTCAGGCAGGAATTTTCATTTATCCCAATGCGAGCCCAATAATTAAGCAAAATACCATAACAAAGAATGCCAATGGCATTGTTTTGTTAGAAGGAAATTCCAATCCAACAATCGTTTACAACAATATCGAGGACAACACAAACTATAATCTATACCTGAACTTAGGCGCGCAGAGCAACATAGATGCTACGAATAATTGGTGGGGAACCACTGATATAATAGAAATTGACAAGAAAATCTGGGATTACCATGATGATTTCAACTTGGGCAAAGTCAACTATACGCCATTTTTGAACACGCCAAATCCTCAAGCTGTACCTGACCAAAACACGCCCACACCAACTCTCACGCCTACGCCGCCGCCTACTGATTCGTCTTCAACGCCTGCGCCCAGTCAAGAACCCCGGCAGCCAGAGCCCACGATAATCGTAGGTGTGGCCATCGTGGCGGTAGTGTTCGGCGCAGGCTTAGGCTTGCTAATCTACCTCGCCAAAAGAAAATAGCCCTTCAGCCCCTTAAAATAAGGAGCAAGAAACGCAGTTATGCTTTTTCTGCGCTTCCGAACAGCCGCATCTTGCCCTTCGCCACTTCCTTCATCGCAGCCTTCGCTGGTCCCAGGATTTTTCGCGGGTCAAACTCCTTCGGCGAATTCGCCAGCACCTCGCGCACCGTCGCCGTGAAAGCCAGCCGCAAATCCGTGTCGATGTTTATTTTCGCTATGCCCAACGCAATGGCTTTCCTGTACTCCTCTTCAGGTATCCCTTTCGCGCCGCTTAACCCAGCACCGTACCTGTTCGCCTTTTCAACAAGCCACTGCGGCACGCTTGAAGCGCCATGCAAAACAAGCGGAATCGAAACCTTCTCGCTGATGCTTTTGAGCCTCTCCAGGTCAAGTTTGGCTTCAGCCTTGAACTTGTAAGCGCCATGCGAAGTGCCGATCGCCACCGCCAACGCGTCCACACCCGTTTTCTCCACAAACTCCGCCGCCGAATCAGGATCAGTGAGTATGGCGTCTTTCTCCTCCACGCTCCGCTCCTCCACCCCCGCAAGCTTCCCCAGTTCAGCTTCAACGCTGACGCCTTTCGGATGCGCCATGTCCACCACACGCTTTGTTAAAGCCACGTTTTCGTCAAACTTTAAAAAGGAGCCATCAATCATCACCGAGCTGAACCCTGCTTCCACGCATCTCGCCGCTGTTTCAAAGTCTTCACCATGGTCAAGATGTATAGCCATCGGAACTGGCTGAAGCGCCGCCGCCGTCCTCGCCAAGCCGGTTATGTACTGCAGTCCAGCGTACTTGATTACGCTTGGCGTTATCTGCATTATCACGGGTGATTTCTCCTCCGCCGCAGCCTCCGCCACCGCGGTTAAGCTTTCAAGGTTCTGAACGTTCAACGCGGGAATGGCGTAGCCGTTTTTTCTGGCTGGAACCATCAAATCCTTGTTTGTCACAAGCATCCCTAATCTCTCCTTGTTTAGGAGTAGGCAACACTGCGCATTATTTAATTTTTCTGGCTTGGGCTTGCGCATCGCAACGTGCTATGGTTTCCGGCTTAGCCCTATGAAAACTGCAACGCCCACCAGACTAATGCCCACGATCAGTATGACCATGAAGAGCATCTGCGGAATCCCAAAAATGTAATGGTCAACCTCATAGTTGAGGGTCACCTGCATATTCTCCGACCCAGTGTTGTTAAAAGTTAACACGTAGTCGCCTTCTGCGTCGCAGACAAAACGATAAATGAAGTCGCCAGATTCACCAAAGTCTTTCACTGTGGCGTTCGGAAAAGTCATGGAAAAACGCAGCGCGCTAGCGGTGACTGTTCCGCCGACAACTTTGAACTGTATCAAAACGCGGTCTTCAACAGCCAAAGTAATCGGCTGAGTCTTTTCCTCTCCTGCTTTCACCGTGAAGTAGAGTGTGGTGGCTTGAGCAAAACCCGCAAATGCAAGCAGCAAAGCCACTGCTATGAGAAAGGATGCGACTGGTTTTCTATGGCTTGACATTACACTGTAGCTTCTCGCCGTTTCAGCCCTTAATCCTTATGAATCCCACATAAAGAATCAAAATAATGACGCTACGTTTCAGGCGCAAGATTTTTCAAAAACCCCCACACTGAAATTAAAGGATTGACATGACCGGCTACTTCAGACACATCGGAGAAGTTCTAAAAAAGGCTGGAATACAAGTTACTCCTGAAAACCGACGTGAAATCGACAAAATCATCCACGAAGTCGTGGGTGTAGAATACAAAAATTGCCCCGCTACATGGCGAGCAGTCAAAAGTCGCTTGGCGCAAGACGAAGCCTGTTTTGTTTCAGCTTTGAAAGCGGCTTGGATTAGCCGACGCTGACGGTTTCTCTGCGCTTACGTCAACAGTTCAGCATGTCGGTGAGTTGGACGAACAGGCTGAGAAACCGATAGCCTTTCTCGGTTGTGACATACTTATCCTTCTTCCGTAGGAGCAAGCCCTGTAACGTTAGGAAGGCCAAGTTTTGTTTCAGTTGGGCGTAGTTGAGGTTGACCTTATACATTATGCAGGTTTTGGCCCTTTGTTGGTCGCAAAAAAGCAGGATCTCCGCCATAATTTCAAACTTTCCTCGCCGAAAACCCTTGGCAATGCTCCAGCCATTCCTGTTTTTGAGCTTTACGAGTTTTGTTTCGCCGCCATAGTTTATTAACGCAGTTTGAAGTGGCGTGGTTAACTTGGTTATTTCCAAAATGATGCACCTAGATTAAAAAATATATGTTATATATGCTCATAAACGAATGTGACTGTGCCTAAGCAACAACAATTTATGCTATTAACCGCCTTAATAAAGGACTAAACACACAAGGCGAGAGGAAACGCATATGCCCAAACGGCTAATGATTTTTTCCGACGGCGGCGCCAGAGGCAACCCAGGACCCGCAGCCGCAGCTTTCACGATTCTCTCCGAAAACCAAGTCATCAAGACAGACGCCCGTTACTTAGGCTCGCGCACCAACAACCAAGCTGAGTATGAAGCATTAATCGCTGCGCTAGAGTTTGCTGCGGAGGTCGGCGCTGAAGAAGTCGCTTGCCACCTTGACAGCGAACTAGTAACCCGACAGCTAACTGGCGAGTACAAAGTGAAAAACGCCGAACTAAGGCGGTTATGGCGCAGAGTGCAAGAGCTAAAAAAACGCTTTAGCAAGGTCAGTTTCGTAAGCGTGCCCCGAGCCAACATTCAGATTCAAACGGTAGACGCGCTTGTCAATGAGGTGCTGGACAAGGAAGTCAGCAAGCGTTTAGGCGGCAAGACGTAGTCGCAAACTCTTTATAACGTAACGCAATCGTAAAATGTGGAGAGCAAGCATGTTTGTTCACGCCAGCATTCGAACAAGCAACATGGACAGATCCATCGACTTCTACACCCGACTCCTCGGTTTGGCGCTTGTCAGCAGAAGAGAGATACCGCAAAACGACGCCGAAATCGCCTTTCTCCGAGACCCCAAAGCTGAAGGATGCACGCTTGAGTTGACGTTTTACCGCAGACAGAAAAATTTCAGTCAGCCAGCTTACGAAGACCGCTTGTTCGACCATCTTGCCTTTGAAGTTAAGGATATGGCGAAGACTATTGCTGAAATGCGACGCGAGAAAATCACCATAACTGACGAGCCCTTCAGGCTCAGCCCAACAGGTTCGCTGATAGCGTTTGTGGAAGACCCCGACGGAACCCTCATTGAGTTGATTGAGAGACAGTGAAAACGTCACTTACCGATTAGAATCTGGTCGCCATCGATTTTTAACTCGTACTTTGGCTCTGGCTTCTTTGCAGGGCTCTAACAACTTTCGCCTGTTTTGACGTTGAAAACTGAACCATGGCAAATCACACTGCACCGTGTCTCCCTTAGGCATTCCTCTTGAAAGCGCGCAGCCCACGTTTTTCCTATGGTTCTGCGAATTTTTAGTTATTTACAATCCGAAACCTATGAAGGATAGCCAAGCGCCGCTTTATATGCGATTCGTGTACAACCTGAACCTTAACAAGGCCAGCCCCAGCTTCAGCGAATCCCTGAAAAGCCTCACGCCCGCAGCGTTTTTCTTCCGAACTTCTACCCAGTCCACGCCAACCTCCACCACCGGGATGCCCTGCATTTTACACCGCAGAATCATCTCAGTGTCGAGGAAAAAACCGTTCGATTCCACGCTGTCGCGCAGGAACTGGGCAACTTCTCGGCGCATGGCTTTGAAGCCGCACTGGTGGTCATGGACTCCGTCCTGGAAAAGTAACCGCACGAGCAAGTTGTAACTCAAGCTGGACAAGGTGCGCATGAAAGAACGCTGCACTCTGGAACCTTTAACATGCCGTGAACCAACCACCAGCGCCCTCCGTGCCTTGGCCAACTCGACTACCTGCGGCAGAAACGTCAAACTCGTTGCCAAATCAACATCCATGAAAACGACAACGTCACCCGTTGCTGAGCCAAGCCCCTTCTTCACGGCTTTACCCTTTCCCAGACGCGTCTCGGAATGCAAAAGCTGCAGGTGGGAGTCGTTTTTTGAAAGCTCCGTGACTATGTCGGCTGTGCCGTCTGTGCTGCCGTCCTCAACCACAATAATCTCAAAGGAACCCGTCAGCTTGCTGACCGCACGCTTGACTTCTCGTATGGATCCTTTGATGCGTGAGGCCTCGTTGTAGGCTGGTAGTACGATTGAAATTTCCATGTCGGACAGGACCAGATTATCTCAAGACACAATCCAATGCTGCTGAGCATAAATGATTTGCGTATTCGCGGTGAATTACGTCCGCGGAATTGACTTTTCCAATAGTTGAAACGCTTTTTTGGTGGACGTCGCTAGATTGCCTTTTAGCAACTTTTTACTGAAACATTAAAAACCCTGTACTCCACATAATCATTCTGTCTTCGGATGTGCTGACCCTGTGGATTTCCGTTCATGGCTAAAAACCGAGTTAAACCGATGGCGACTGGCGCTACTAGTCTTCATGGTAATCTACGCTTCGCTGTTGCTGCTTAACCTCGGGTACATGACCATCCAGTGGGATGAAATGCCTCACCTGTACGGGAGCCTGCTGCTGTTTCAGGGAAAACCGCACCAGTATATCTCAACTTACGGTTATTATCCGCCACTCTACGACATAGTGACAACAGGGTTCTTCAGCATCTTCGGCGCAAGCGCCTTCTCAGGTAGACTTGCAGCCGTGGCGTTTTCGTTGCTTTCAATCTGGGTTGTGTTCGAATTCGCTAACCGCACATACGGACCCAGAACCGCGTTAACCGCAAGCATCTTGCTCGGTGTGACGCCTGGCTTTTTCTGGCTGTCCAGAGCAGCCATGCTAGAAACAGCGCTCATATTCTTTTTCACACTTTCACTGTTCTTTTTCTTCTCGTGGATGTATCTCAACCAAAACAAGGCGCTAATCCTATGTGGCGTAGCGGTTGGCGTGGGCTTCCTTGCCAAATACCAAATAGTAGTCGCTGGCTTAGTCATGGTAGTCAGCCTCCTGCTATTGTACAGGAAAAAGCTGCGTGTAAAATTCAGCAAGTTCATGCTGCTGCCGATAATCGCCGTGTTGGTTATCGTTCCGTGGGTTTTAGTTCTTTCCCAAATCAACGGCTTGGACAAACTCGGGCAACTGCTCTACGTGATTCAGGAAGGCGGACAAGACAGAGCCGTGTACAGCGCACGGTTTCCCTTGCCCATTTTTTACCTCATAGAGATTGCGTGGCCCTACAACGATGTGCACCCTGTCTCTTTGCTTGTGTACGCGTTGGGTTTGATGGGACTTGGATTGTGGGCGTACAGGAGAAAACACGAGGACAAGTTCTTCCTCGTCTGGTTCATCGTGGTCTACGTCTTCTTCACTTTAATCCCGAACAAGCAGTGGCGCTATGTGACCCCGCTCTTTCCAGTCCTAGCAATAGCAGCCGCCAGCTTCATCTGGTTCGCATACGACAAAGCCCGCGACGCATGGAAAGCTGGACAGTTTAGCATGAGCAGGAAACGTGCAGGTCAAATAGCGGCTGGCGCGCTCGTCGCCTTGTTGGCGGTGTCGGTTGCGTACAGCAGCGTTGAAGCTTACCAGATGGTGGCGAGAGACCAGATTCACATTCCCACCCAAGAGGCGACTGAGTACGCGGCGAACCGCATGCAGCAGAACGAGTCCATAATGGTCCTGTGCGCCTTCAACTATTTCAACAAAGACATGGTCCAGTTTTATCTTGAAGCAAATGCGTCCCGACATAACCAGGTGTTGCAGTATCCTGAACTGCCTGTTGACGCGTTTACACCCGACTTCAACGTGACCGAACTGGTTGAACTGTGCCAAGAAAACAACGTGAAGTACGTGTTTCTCTACGAGTATGGAGGCGAAGTGCCGTATTTCAACTCAACCTTGACGGCGATGCATGTGTACATGATGCTTAGTGACGCAGGCAGGTTTACCGACGTGTACAGAGTCGGCAGTTTCCCGCGAACCATCACCATATTCTCTTTTGCGTAAGTAACGTACAATTTGTTTATCGAATCTCCAAAAACTCAAATCCAGTTGCCTTATCCACCGCCCTGCAGACTTCAGAGCATAGCAGCTCCAGCACTACGACTTCGCCTATGTGCCAGACGCCAACGCCCATCCGCACGCATCCCGTGACCGTGTTCTCGTTGCGTCCGAAACTCGCGTGCATGTGCAGCTTCGGCTTTCCCGCTTCATCGGCGAAGATTGTGCCTAAACCGCACGCCTCATGTACACCGCGCAGCAGCGTGGTCATGGGTTCAGGTGGAAGCGCGTCGCCGTTTTTGGGTCCGACTACGACGCGGCTTTTCTCTTCTGCGCCGCCTATGAAGAAACAGAGGGCCGTGGATATTTTTTGTTCAGCCGCGAATGATTCCAGCGCTTCTGGTAAACGGTCTCCGTCGTGCAATCTCAGTATGAAAACTCTTCCGTGTTTTGCTTCGGCAAACTGCATTTTTCAACCTCGCCTTTCGGGAACAGGAGAGAGGCACGCGGATATAAAAATGATTTTAGACTGGCAAACTATCCACTGTTAAGTGGAGATTGCTTTTTTGAAGTTCCCCTTTTGTTTTAGGTTATATGCGTTTGATGTAGATGGGTTCGTTGGCGTCTTCTTTTCTTTTTTTCTTAGCCGCATTTGAATCTGTGCCTTCAGCCGTAATGACGGGACGCTCCGTTGCTAGCTGGGCTTCAAGTTTTTGGTTTGATTTGCGGCTCACTTTCAATCCTCTCTTTCCAGTATGAATACGAGTAGTAAGACTTAATAAACATTGTGAATGGACTGCCGCGGCCAAAACCAGGTCCTGATGAGAAATCAACTCTGAGAGAGGTTGTTTTATTCAGAAACAAAAAAGAAGAGAGGAATTAATGGATGTTCACCGCATCTATGGGGCGCTTTCGCAGCTTCAACGTGGCTGCAGCGACCGTGACTATCACCATCGTGGCTGCAAAGATAAGTGGCAAGTTCTCAGGAATCACCGATGCGGGAGTTTCAGCGGCAGTGTTTTCCACACCAATCGAGGGGTCATGTACCAGCGTGTTGTTGCCGAAGTATGGGTAACCGATGAACAGGCGCAGGTGGTGTCCCGCTGCAAGGTAGGCTGCTGTGACATTGACGGCTGTTGCCCCCTGATTGGTGGAGTTGATGATGACGGCGGAGTTTACGAAGTCAAAGCCGCCTAAGGTTTCGCTCTCGTTGGCGAACTGCAACCTATACCGTGCGTGGAAGCGGGGTCCCAAGTTCAGGGGAACAGTGTATTTGCCCATGTCTCCCAGCCAGATCCGTTGCCAGGCAGCATTCGAGTGGGCTTCAACTGGCTCCGTGTCTGCTTGTGTGCTGCTTTCGGGCACTTGAGTGCTGGTTTGGCTTGCATCTTTCTGGGCAACCGTCATGTTGTAAAACGCTATGGATGACATGTCGGTCCACAATGCTAAGCCCGCACGCATCTTCGGCACCGTGACGTTACAGTCTTCTTGCAACTGGGCGAAGAAGCTGTTGAGCTTGTCGATGTTCCACCTCCAGTTCTGTATGACCAAATCCATTTTCAGCTCGCCTGGCAGTACAGTGTAGTTGTAAAATCCATATACATCTTCAGTGGAGGCATTGGCATAGAACCGGCAGCGGATTATGACGTTGTTCTCAGCGAAACTGAAGCCTCTGGGCGCCTTGATCAAGGTGAAGTTGAAGCTGACATAGGAGACGCCGTCGGTTCTGTTGACCGTCACTGGACCTGTGAGGTTCCATCTGCCCGCGCTGAACGGCAGGAATGATGGGTGGAAGCCTGAAAGCCAGTTATAGCCATGCAGTATCTTATTCCTAATTTCAACTCTATGTGGACCATGCATAGCGTAATTTGCCAACAACATCTCGCGGATTGTCAGCGGGTCAGCTTCGGCTTGCTGCGTGTAGTAGTCGCGGTCAATGGTGGTGTACTCGACAAGTCCCTTATACTTTACGACATAAACTCTGCTTGAGTCGTTAGTGGAGTACCACAGGAACATGGGTTTGGTTCCGTTGGCGGGAAACAATACGGTGATGAGGTCAGTTTGAATTTTCCACCAGTTCCCGTCGTTGGTGACTTCGGGCTGCGCAGAGTTTGCCGTGGTTTCGGCGTTTGCGTTGCTGATAGCGAGAGGTGCCGCCAGTGATGCGATTAGTAGAAATGCAAAGAGCGCTGTCGCAACAGTTCTTTTCGTGTTTTTCATGGTTTTGCACCAGAAAAGCCAATGCGCCACGTGCATTTAAGAGCACCGTTTCCGAAAAACTCGAACCTTCAGCGCTTAAAATTCTAGAAATCAACTTTTCTTGTCAAATTCGCTGCGCTAACCGAAGCATTAAACGTTACTTGGCTGGAAAAAGCTTGTCAGCTGCTTCTGCTGCGTCTCTTCCTTGGTGAGCTGGGCGATTTTGACGCCGACCCTGCGGATTTCCAGTTGCGATTCGCTTAGGTATTTTTCGAAGATTTCGCGCACTGTTTTTCTCAGCACTTCCAAGTCGTTAGTGGGTTGCTCCAGCGTCTGTATGCGGGTCTTGGCGGTGAGGTCTGTCATGACGGCGATTATGCCAACTTGCTTGAAGCGGACGCCTCGCTGAGCGATTTCTTTGCCGATTTCCTCTACTTGCTGACCCGTCTTCTCGATGATGGCGACTATGTCACGCGTGTCCTCTTTTAGGGTGCTTATGCGGCTTATGGATTCTGCTTCGCCCGCCTCCTGCACGGGCTCATTGTCGATGCCGTTAGCGGCGTTGTGGAAATATGCGCCGAGGGTTTTGCCGAAGACTTCAATGAGCCGTTGCGGGTCGTAGCGTGCGAGGTCTCCGATTGTTTTGATGCCTAACGACGCCATTTTCGCAGAGGTTTTCCGCCCGACGCCCAGAAGCTTGTCGACAGGCAGGGGCGCTAAGAAGCGTTCGACTTCGCTTGGCAGGACTGCGGTAACACCGTCTGGTTTCTGAACGTCGGAGGCAATTTTCGCGACGAGCTTGTTGGGTGCAATGCCTGCACTGAAGGTGACACCCACTTGGCTTTTGACAGCGCGTTTCATTTCCTGAACCAACGTTTTTGCGGCTTCGAAGTCTCCGCCTGTCCTCTTGGTGACATCCAGATAAGCCTCGTCTATGCCTACTTGTTCGAAGCCATCGGCGTATTCGCGCAGTATCTGCATTATTTTGCCGCTAATTTGCTCGTAATAATTATAGTCAACGGGCAGAAAAACCGCTTCCGTACCTTCCAGACGCTTCTTCGCCAGAAACAGCGGGATTCCTGATTTGACGCCGTATTTTCGAGCTTCGTAGTTGCTGGTGCTGACAGCTCCGCTGTCCGCCGTGCGCCCCGAGTACATGCCCACCACCACAGGCTTGCCCTTGAGTGCGGGGTTGCGGAGTTCTTCAGCTTGGGCGAAGAAATAGTCGAGGTCAACGAGGATTATAACGCGAGTTTGCAGCGTTGTCACCTCAGTGTTTAGCGCCGAGAAGCCATGAGCCATCGCAGGGCGCCGTGTTAAGTTGCGCAAAGCCCTCTCGGCAGACGCCGAACTTCATGCCTTGTGCGGTGGTTAGGGTGCGGATGTTCATCATGAGCCTAAGCCGCAGGTCGCTTGGAAGGAGAAGGTTTCCGCCCTGTTTTTCGCCTTGTTGATAGTAGAAGGGTCGCAGTCTCTCCGCGATTGCGGGCATGGCGTCGGCGAAGCGGTGCCAGTTGTCGGGTTTCACTTTGTATGTCGAGCTTGTCACGTGTTTCACGCCGAGGCTTGCTATGGTGGCGATGAGGTGCGCAGGGTTGTCGTTTACGTGGGGGATGATGGGGTCGATGCGGACTGAGACGGGGATGCCTTTGCTAATCAGCGTTTCAATCGTTTTCAATCGTTCCATGGGGGGTGGGGCGTTGGGCTCGATTAGTTTCGCTGTGGCGTCGTCCTCTGTGGTGATGGTCACTGAGACGGCGGAGGGAACTCTGCTGAGAAGGTCGATGTCTCGCGTTACGAGGGTGGATTTGGTGATTATCTGGATTTTGCAGTCGCGCTGCGACAGAACTGCCAAGCACATCCGTGTCAAGCCCGTCTCAGCTTCCATGCGGGGATATGGGTCGGAGCTGTTGGCTATGGAAATGGTTTCGCCCTTCAGCTGTGTGGCTTCCTGCTGCAAGGTGCGGAGCAAGCCTTTCTTAGGTCTGCAGTTGGCGAAGCGGGGGATGTAGCTCGACGCATAACAGTAGACACAGTGGTGGTCGCAGCCGCTGTAAGGGTTAAAAGTCAATTTGGGCGGGCAAGTGCAGAGGCTGGAACGCCAAGGATCAAACCGCGAGATTAAAGGCACTAAACGTCACTGACCCTACATTAGAGCGAAGGGCAGACAAAAAATATTCGCTAACAATTGGTACTTATCTCTTCTCCCATGGTTTAGCCGCAGTCAGTTCTCTCCCTCTGAACCTACTCCTGTATCGTATATTCTGCTGGTGTCCAATCAGTTCTTCAGCAAATTTTCAGCCAAAATGAAAATGCTCCCGTTAAAGGGGATAATAAGTTTAATGCGTTGCCAAATGTGCAATGAGGAAGGAGAAAAACTAGAAGAGGGTTAAGGGGGTCTTAAGTAGATGCGAAGTTGCCCTCTTGAGACTTGAAGGTCAATCCCGCTGTCCTTGGTGATGGATTTAGATGCTGGTCCGACAGCTGAGATTGCTAGAACGTTCCGGAATGACGCGTTCACTCCGAGCAGTTCTTTGGCGGCTTCTTTCGTTAATTCGATTTCAAAATGAGTAATTTTCCATTCTTCTCCATCAACAAGAATATCTTTGACTTTTCCAACTTTTAACCCTTCACAGTACACGGGCTGTTCCATTAATTCAGTATACTTCACACGATTCGCCTCCGAAACTTCGGTTTTTTATTTCACTTATAAGTTTATAAGACTTATTATGTAAAAGCAAAAACAATCGCTGAAAAGCCTTGTTACGTTGTTTCCAGCCACGTTTTAAGCTGATTCGCGCTTAGTCCCTCGCCTAACCTCGCATCCAGTCTTCTGCAAACCCGTCCCTCTTTGAAGAGAATGACTGTTGGAACAGCACTTATTGAGTAGTCGTCCCACAACGGATTGTCGTAATCATCCAAGTTAACGCGGAGAACACAGGGGAAATCTCGGTTTGAGACTATTTTGTCAAAAACATCCAGAAAGTTTCTGCAGTAAGGGCACCAAGACGCATAGAACAGGGCGAGAACCGTTGGGTTCTTCTCCAGTTGACTATTTAAGACGCGTTTGTTATCTACTTCAATCATAAACTCTTTTTAGTACCAATCATGATGCACTTAAACGTGTCGCTTCTCGCGAGAAGCACGAAAAATTATGCGCTTTTGGAGCACCGCATACTGAAAGCCGCCAAAACGGTCAATATAACCACAACACATATCATACCAGAAGTCAAAGTGAAAACGTTGAAACCGAAAAGAAAATACAAACGCGGATACGCCGTTGCAATCCTCGTAGCAGTAGAGGAAAACCAAGCAGCCATATGGAAAATATTCAGCAGCGTCGCCAAACACGAAAAAACCATTCCACTCAACGGCGTCAGAAGTAACCCGAAAGCCCTGTACAACTTCCACGAAGCAATCATCAACACCCTAAGACCAACGCTGAAAGAAGGCGTCAGAAGCATAATCATCGCAGCGCCCGCAAGAACCAGTCACGCCCAAACGTTCATCAACCACGTTCAGGAGCACCACGCTTGGCTCAGCCACGGTCCAAACAAAGCCGCAATCGCCCAGATAACTGGTTCCACCAGCACTCCGCCTCAGGTGGCAGCACTGATGCACACCCAAGCGTTTCAGCAGATAATCAGAGAAACCGCCGAGGAAGAAACAGAAAACCTAATCGACCTGCTGGAAAAACGCCTCAGCACAGCAGACCAGAGCAGCGCCGTGTTGTTTTCGCTTGAAGAAGCCGAAGACCTAATCCTCCAACGCCGAAAGCCAAACAGCCCTAAACCCGAATACCTCCTGCTCACCGACAAGTACCTCGCGGACACTCGTGAAAAAAGCAGGCTGCACAGGCTCATACAAATCGCGGCAAACAAGCATGTCAAAACGAGAATAATCGACGCAGAATCGCCAGCTGGAAAACGACTTACACAACTAGGCGGAATCGTCTGCTTAGCCCAGTAACCTCTCACGCTTCAGCGCTTCTGGCAAGATTCTGCCCGAATGCAAAGCCGTCGCCAACAAAACGCCGGAAACGCCCAGATTTTTCAGCGTCACCAAATCTTTGATGTCCCGAACTCCCCCGCCCACAAACACTTTAATGCTTAAGCAGGCAAGCGCTTGCTTCAGAACAGGCAGGTTTACTCCTTCGCCGCTTCCAACTCGGGCTAAATCCAGCAGGATAACTTGGTTAACGCCCATCTCTTGGAATGTACGTAGTAAAACCAGCGGCTGCACACACATGGCATCGTTCAGCTTGCTGAGCACCTTGCCGTCCACCATATCAAGGCTAACCACAACCCTGTCTTTTCCGAAGGCTTCAATCGTTTCCTCGATAAAATCAACATTCTGTAGAGTCTCGGTCCCGACAACAATCTTCGCCACGTGATTCTTCACCATCTTCCTTGCCCTTTCAATGTTCGCCACGCCAGCGTCAACCATCAGCTCCAGCCCTGTCTCATCCGCGATTTGTCGGAAAAGTGAAAAATTCGTTCGCCCACCCATGATGGCGTCTAAATCAGCCACGTACATCTCGCTGAAGCCCAGCGCCGCAATCGCCTTGGCAACGTCCACGGGGTCTGCAGAGGAGCATAGGAGGCTCTTGAGCGGTTGGTATTCTTTTCTTCTGCCTCGGACAGCGTGAACTGCCACGCCGTTCAGGACGTCCATAACGGGTATTACCTTCAACTGTTATTCTGCCCCAGTCTTCAATGGGCGTGACAAGTAGAAAAATCTATTTCACGTGCAGCAAAAACTTTAAAGGTGCAGGCTCTTCGCATGAATATGACCCAGATTGAAGTTACTGATAAGTCCAACGGATGAAAAGGAAGCGTTGGAAGCCATCGCCGGCGGTGCCGATATTATAGACGTCAAGAACCCGAAGGAAGGCGCGTTAGGCGCCAATTTCCCGTGGATAATCAGGCGAATCAGAGAACTAACCCCAAAAAACATCGAAGTCAGCTGCACCCTCGGCGAAATGCCCAGCTGTCCCGGCGCCATGTCGCTGGCGGCTTTAGGCGCGGCAACAACAGGCGTCAACTATGTCAAAGCAGGCCTCGCAGGGCTCAAAACATCTGACGCTGCAGTGAATTTTATGCAAAACATCACCAGAGCAATCAAAGACTACAATCCTTCAATTAAGGTTGTTGCGGCAGGTTACGCTGACGCTGAACGGGCAGGCACCGTCGACCCGCTGCTGGTGCCTGAAATCGCTTACAAAGCCCACGCGGACGTGGCGATGCTGGATACCGCGGTGAAGGATGGCAAAAGCCTCTTCGCTTTCCTGTCAGCAGACCAGCTTAGAACCTTCGTTGCCGCCGCACATGGTTATGGGTTAAAGGCGGCGTTAGCGGGGGCGTTGAGGAAAGAGGATTTAGCCGCAGTTCAAGCATTAGGCACTGATGTGGTGGGCGTGCGAAGTGCCGCCTGCGCTAACGGCGACCGAATTAGCGGATGCATCACTCGGGAAAAGGTGCGAGAACTCGCCGAAATTGTCAAACGCGCAGAACTGCAAGCAGGGAGACTTTGACTTTTGCGAACTAAAGGGTTGAACAGGAAAGCGGTGCTGGCGGAGCTGGCGAAGGCTAGGGAGCAAGACCTGAAGTACGCGGACGGCAGAATCCTCTGCTCCATGTGCACCGAGCCTCACCCAATGGCGAAAAAAGCTCAACAACTGTTCTCAAGCTCAAATCTAGGTGACCCCGGCCTATTTCCAGGAAGCCAACGACTGGAAAAAGAAGTAATCAAAAACTTGGCAGCGCTTCTTAACGGCGAAAACTGCGCCGGCTTCTTGGTTTCAGGTGGAACAGAAGCAAACCTGCTGGCGCTGTTAGCTGCAAGAAACAGAGCAAACGTCAGCAACCCTGAAGTGGTCTTGCCTGAATCAGCTCATTTCTCGTTAACCAAGGCATGCAAGCTGCTGGGATTAAAAGCTGTTCAAGCAAGTTTAGACGACTCGTTCAGAGTTGACGTGTCATCCGTGGAGCAGCACATCAACAAGCATACGGTTGCAATTGTCGGCACAGCGGGCACATCTGAACTTGGCGCGGTTGACCCCATTGGCAAGCTTTCCGAAATCGCCCTAAGTCACGGCGTTTACCTGCATGTGGACGCGGCTTTTGGCGGTCTCATAATCCCCTTCCTGAAAGACGCTGGCGAGGACGAGGCGGCGTTTGATTTTCGATTGGAAGGCGTTCAGTCCATAACGGTTGACCCGCACAAGATGGGGTTGACCACGATTCCCGCGGGCGGAATCCTGTTCCGTGACCATGCAATTTTGGATTACCTCAGGACGGAGACGCCGTATTTGACTGAAGACTGCCAGCACACGTTTGTGGGAACAAGACCCGGCGGTTCAGCCGCAGCCGCGTGGGCTGTTTTTCAAACGTTAGGTCGCGAAGGATTTGAGAAGACCGTTAAACACTGCATCGGCTTAACAAGGCTTTTGGCTTCTGAGCTTAAGACGCTTGGCTTTACGCTAGTTGCCGAACCCACGCTGAACATCGTGGCTTTCCGCGGCTCCGATACAAACATGCTTTCGGAAAAGCTGCGCGGGCGAGGCTGGCTTGTCTCCTACGTTCCGCGCCTCGACTGCATCCGATTAGTGGTGATGCCCCACCTGAAGAGGCGGCATGTGGCGGCTTTCTTAGAGGACCTGAAAACCATTAAAGGGGAAAGCTTTTAGGCATGTGCTTTTCTCTGTCGATTCCAGAGGATTAACGCTGTGAAGCTTCTCGTCTTTGAGCACGCTTCAGGAGGCGGCTTCGCCGAAACCCCTTTACCGCAGGGTGTTTTGACCGAAGGTTTCGCGATGCTGCGTGCGGCGGTTTCGGATTTTAAAGCCGCTGGACACGAAGTGGCAACTTTGCTTGATTCCCGCGTTGCCGTGTTCAATCCGCCCCTGGATGCTGACTTTGTTGTACCTGTTTCGTCTCAGCAGGAAGCAAAGGAGACGTTGCGAAGGCTCTCTGAATCCGCAGATGCTGCTTACGTAATTGCGCCTGAAACCGATAAGGCGTTGCAGTCACATGTGGCAAGCTTGGAGCAGATTGGCGTGACGCTGCTAAACTGTCCATCCCACGCCATCGAGAAGGTGGCGGATAAAGCGGTTCTTCATGAGCGCCTCAGGAGGTTTGGCGTTCCTATGCCCGAGACGCTGGTGCTAAGCGTTCAGGATGAGGTTGCGGAAATTAAGCGGGCGGTTGGCAATCTCGGTTTTCCCGTGGTTTTCAAGCCTTTGGATGGGGTTAGCTGTCTTGGCTTAAGCGTTGTCCGCAACGAAGCTGAAACGGATGGCGCGGTTGGCAAGCTAAAGCAGGAGTCGACCGGCAAGCATTTTTTGGTTCAGGAACTAGTTAAAGGATTGGCTGTGAGCGTGTGCTTGATAGCCGCGAGCGATGAGGCTTTGCCCGTTAGCCTGAATAGACAGTATGTTACTCTTGGGGCGCCCGACGCCGTTTCAAGTTACGATGGAGGGCTAGTTCCACTTGACAGCCCGCTCAAACGCGGCGCCTTTGTTGTGGCGGAGAAAGTTCTAGAGTCCTTTCGGGAGCTACGAGGGTTCGTGGGTGTTGATTTAGTCCTTACCGATGAAGAGCCTGTGGTGGTGGAGGTGAATCCCCGCTTAACCATGTCCTATGTGGGGTTGAGAAAAGTTGCCAACTTTAATCTTGCTCAAGCCGTCGTCAACGCGATTTTCCTTCGACAATTGCCAGCTGATGTGCGAACGCGCGGTTACGCCTATTTCTCGAAAGTGACTGCGCCCTGCACCAACGCCGATGCGTTTCGAGAAGCCTGCAGGATGAGCGAGGTGATTTCTCCGCCTTTTCCTTTCGCGAGCGATGACTCTGCATGTGCGATTCTCTTATCTCACGGCTCAACAGTAAAGGAAGCTATGGCGCGCTTCAGCGATGCTAAAAAGCAGTTCTTCAACACCGTGAATGGAGGCAGACAGCGTTAGTGAACGTGATTGGCTGGGACATAGGCGGCGCCAACACTAAAGCAGCATTCATAGGCACCAGTAACGGCTGTGTCAAATCGCTTAAGGTTGCAGTCGAGTATTACCCAGTTTGGAAAGACCCAGAAAAGCTTGCGACAGTTCTTTCGCGGCTTAAGGAGAAGCTAAGCGGCGGAGCAAGACTTGACTGTGCTGGGGTGACTATGACGGCGGAGCTTTCTGACGTGTACCAGACGAAACGGGAAGGCGTCACCCGCATATTGGAACACGTTGCCAGAGCCTTTGCGGATGTGCCTGTTTTCGTTTTGGATGTGGACGCCGAGTTGAGGACGCTTGACGCAGCCAAAAAGGAGCCCCTTAAAGTTGCCGCAGCGAATTGGGCAGCCACAGGCTGGCTGGTCGCTCAACAACTTGCGAACTGCGTTGTTGTGGACGTTGGAAGCACGAGCACCAGCATCATCCCCGTGGTGAACGGGCGCGTTTCGGCGATGGGCAAAAATGATTTGGAAAAACTCATGTGCGGAGAACTCGTGTACACCGGAGGCTTACGCACAAACGTCGCGGCAATCGTCAATTCCATTCCTATCAGAGACGGCGTGGCTCGGGTCTCTTCGGAACTGTTTGCTCAGTCAGGTGATGTTCACTTGGTGCTGGGGAACATCACGGCAGAGGAATACACTGTTGAAACGGCTGACAGCCGCGGAAAAACAAGAGCTGAAGCGATGGCGCGGCTTGCCCGGGTGGTCTGCGCCGACATGGAAATGCTAACGGAAAAGGAAATCACACAAATGGCAACGTACATCCATAAACGGCAAGTCGCACAGATAGCAGAGGGGCTGAGACAAGTCTACTCACGAGTAGCCCACATCGCTGGTGGGAAGGTTCCCGTGGTGGTTACAGGGTTGGGAAGAGATTTCTTAGCGAGAAAGGCAGCTGAAAGCATAGGCGTTGAAGAAATTATGAACCTTGACGAGCTGACGGGAAATGCCGCGGCTGCTTCCGCATCGCCTGCTGTTGGCGTAGCCCTGATGGCTGCAAGCAAAATTGAAGGTGTGACTGTAAAATGGATGCTATAATAAAGGTAGGGGGCAGCTTAGCCGAAGACCCAGAAGTGCTTCGGGCTTTATGCAGCAAGTTAAGCGAGTTGGCGAAGAAGCATGCGTTAGTTGTGGTGCCTGGAGGCGGCGAGTTCGCAGATACTGTGAGGGATTTTGACCAGCGTTTTTCTCTGCCACATGGTGTTTCGCATAGAATGGCAATTTTAGGCATGGACCAGTTTGGGCTGCTGCTGTCCGCTGTCACGCCGGGCTCCATTGTTTCACGCACACCAGACGATTTGGAAAGAATCTCCTCGATGGGTAAGGTGCCGATTTTCCTGCCGTCGCATATGATGTTCAACGAAGACCCGTTAGAGAATTCTTGGGACGTTACGTCGGACTCCATCGCAGCTTTCGTTGCCAAACGCCTAGGCGCCGCCAAAGTCATTTTAGTCACCGATGTAGACGGAATTTTCACCGCGGACCCGAAGAAAAACGTTGACGGCGAACTTCTTCAGGAGATTTCCGTGCAGGAACTGTTTAACATGAGGCGACGGACAAGCGTCGATAAATTTCTCCCTAAACTGCTTTTGGAAACCCCGCTGGATTGTTACGTGGTCAACGGGAAGTACCCGATGCGGATCAGCCACATCATAGAAGGTTTCAGGACAGTCTGCACGCGGATAGTATAGCGTTTTGGGGACGCGATGTTGAGATGTGTAACTCATACTTCAAAGTTTAGATAAGCATATGGGACTTTGTCAAGATAAAAATGCCTGCTAAAAAAGCTATCATCAAGAATGTAAGACAACCGCAGTTTTTTTTGTGCGAAACTATGTTTTGATTAGTGGCTTTAGCGTTTAGTAACGAAAGTACTTAAGTAAATGCTGGGATGCACACAAGGTTCAGTTACGGTTGCACTTTTTACAGTTTATCGCTGGCTGAGTTTGTCCCCTTTAATTAATGTGCCTTTCTTGATGATTTCAGCTTTAAGTGCCCCAGAAAGGTTTGACAGCTCCACTAAGTCCACGGGAATGCCTAACTCCAATTCTATTTGAGCGTTAAGGCTAAGCAGTTCTTTAAAGTTAAGTTCTGGAGTGGCATGTATGCAGAGGTCTATATCCCTGCCGTAGTTTCGTCGGGTTACGCTGCCAAAAAGTATTGCAAGTTTAATTCTTTTTTCCTTCGCCAAAAAGGCTTTGAGTTTAGCGATTATCCTCGCTTTTTCTTTTTTTCCAAACTCGTAATAGTGTATCTTGTCATAGGCTGATTGCATACTTCTTTTTCACACCATCTATGAATTTGTCAACACCTTTAAAGTCGTCCTTAATGGAATCATAAACTTGTGCGTCATTTATCGACCAATACCGATGAGTTAAGAGGTTTCTAAGCCGTACAATCGCAGTTAAATCCTTGGAACAATCACTGCATACTTTTCTTTCTTCCATGATCTTGAAGCATTCAGCGTAGGATTGAGGCTTCAGCTTGAAATCTTCCGTGGCAATGTGCAAACACATGCTTCCCAGCGCTTCAGCTAAAACTATCACATGATATCTTATAGCGTATTTTTCTTCCAAGCTCAGTTTAGCGTAAGGTTTGAAGGTTAACCTCTTTAACTCTGATTTAGCATCAAAAACTTCAGTTATCCTTTGTTTAAGTTGACTTGTGTTTAAGGGCATTTGAACCAGTGATAAAATAATTACTCAGCCTCAGAATATTAACTGTTGCCCTCTTCCTCAGGTTAAAAGAAAACACAGAGGCTAACTGTTAAATGACTCTGCTTAGCATACTTGTAGGATAGGTGCTCTAGCAAAATGCCGAACATTAGGCGTGAGGCTGCGTGTGTGCTCGCAGTGGTCGCAGGCGTGCTCCTTTTACTCTCGGGAATCCACGGTCCCACAGGAACCTACGAACTGATTAGTGAACAACTGCCAAATTATATCCAAGACCCGCAGGTCATCCAAGTCGTCAACATACTCATGCTGATACTCATCGCCATATCGTTGGCGGGCGGGTTCGCCGTCATCGCAGGCGGCATATTGATCCTCCTGAACCGCGTGGGAACGGGCAAATTCATAATCAGTTTAGGAGTCGGCGTGGGTTTGCTTTGGTTGATACTGCTTGTAATAACGTTGGTCACGACGCAGCAGGTAGCCTACGTCATCGCGGAGTACAGCAGCATAGGTTGGGCAGGAATAATCTTGGCTTTTGCAGCGAGGATAGTCGCGAAATAGCAAGCTAATCACACCCCACTTTTCTTTGACAACCTTCTCTTCTATACTGAAGGAACTTCTACCAGACTATCCCGTTGATATTAAAAAAAAGGCTTAGCGTGCCTTGCATTCCCTGAGGTCGCGCAGTTCATCCAGCGTCTTGTTCAGCACCGCGGTTTCCTTAAAGCCCTTAATCGTCGAAACGGGTAGGCAAACCGTGACCTTCCCAAGGAAGGGCGCTTCAAAACCAAGTGCATCCGTCGCCTCATCATTCAAGCTGACGTAGAAGTGTGTAACTACCCAAGTGTTTGTGTCCACTTCTGCGCTGTGTATCTCGCCGAGAACAAACCCGTCTGCGGTGACTACTCGTCTCCAGAATAGTTTAGCTATCTCAACCATAAAGAATCCCACTGTCAAGTACGGAAGCGAGGCTTATATGTTTTTACAGGCAACGTTCAAGCGCCGCAGGCAATTCGCTTAGGCGTTTTATGGTTTGGTCTGGGCAAGCTTGCTCCACTTCCTTCTGCACGCGGCGCTCGATGAAAATGGTTTTCATGCCCATGTTTTTCGGACCCGTCACGTCCGCGTCCACTGTGTCGCCCACGAATATTGTCTCTTCCGCTGCCACGCCAAGTTTCTCCAGTGCCCGTCGGTAAATCTCAGGACTTGGCTTTCGCCTGTTAACCGCGGCAGAAACCACCACCACGTCAAAGAGCCCAGCTAACCCGTGCTGTTCCAGCAGTTTGTGCACGCACTCGGGGATGGCGAAGTTCGAGACTACGCCAAGGCGGTATTTCCCATGAAGCTTGCGTAAGACCGCTTCGGTGTCATCGTCAATGCGCACGTAAGTCATGAATTCTTCGCAGAACGCCAGCGTTGCCCGCGACACCACTGGGCTGTCAGCGTCAAACTTGTAACCTAAGCTCCGCAGAGCATCTGCAATCCGCACGTTGAAGTGTGGCTCCGCCAGCGTTGGGTCAGCCTCGGCGTAAAGTGCGTCGCGTGCCTTGATGTATGCCCGTCTGAAATCCGTGAAAGACACGTCTATGCCGCTGTCCACTAATGAGCGGTATGCTCGTCTCAGCGAAGGATTGTAGAACATGTGGTCCTTCTCGATTAGCATAAGCGTGTCGAACATGTCGAAGAGTACAGCTTTCACTGGCATAGCAAACGCCCAGCAAGCATAAAAAGCGTTAACCCTTAAAACCCTTCTCTTCAACCAACATGCCATTTTCCATTGTTGCCCATGAGGTAGCTGACGACGCTGCGGGAACGGGCAACCACGTTAACCAGCCGCAACAGCGGGTACAGGGGCGTGTAAAACAGCAGCCATCCATAACGTACGCTGCCGTAAGCGAAGCGGAGCGCAATCGCTTGACCAACCACGCCGATGAGCAAACCGTAAGGGATGAAAACCAGCAGGTTGAGCGCGAACAGCAGGCGGTCAGGCGCGAAAAGCCACAGGAAAGGAAACGCGATTAATGCGGCTAAATCCACGAAGGCGCCCACGTACTCGAACACGTAGCAGTACCAGAGCAGCGCTGTCAGCCACGACTGCCGACCCATCAAGTCACGGTGAATCCCCAGCGTGTTATGCAGCCAGCCAGTGAACCACCGTAGTCGCTGATGCCACAACGCACTAAGCGAGAACGGCGCAACCGTGGCGCTCTGCACTGTGCTCACGTACCCGATTTTAGCGCCTTTTTTGTGCATCTCCAATGTGATTTCCAGGTCCTCGGTGACGCTGTGGATGTTTTTTTCCGACAAGACTTCACGTAGCAGGTCCGCGTCGTAAACGCCTATGGCGCCGGAGACCACGAGCACGTTGTCGCCTAAGCCTTGAGCACAGCGTCCAACAGCCAAGCCGTGGCTGTACTCTAGGCGTTGCAGGGTCACGTAGAGGTTTCCTTCGCTGCCTTGCCCGTTCGGGTGCGCGTAGCCTGTGACGGCTTTTTTGCCGTTTGTCAACTTGTAATCTACAAGCCCGACCAGCGTGTCAGGCGTCCACTCTGAATCCGCGTCCACAATGGCGATTAAGCCGCCTAACGCGCGGTTTATGCCGGTCCTTAAAGACTCGATTTTGCCGAGGTTGGCAGTGTGGCGCACGACCTTGCCGCGGACATGCGGATGTTCAGCGCGGGCAAGTTGTACTGTGGACCACGCCACTTCGTAGGTGTAGTCGGTGCTGCCGTCGTCTACGACTATGACCTCGCAGAGACCGTCGTACTTTTCCGCGCACTTGAACAGACTTGCCACGCACGCGGCGATGTTTTTTTCCTGGTTGAAAGCAGGAACCACGAAGGACACCATGGGATAAAACGGGCTTTTAGTGGTCTTGTGTCTGCGTCGAGCGAAAAATGCGGCTATGACCCAGACGCCTGCCACGCCGATGGCTACGAAAGTGTACCAAGTGTAGAAGAAGCGGATTGCGCCAGTCCACACTATGTTGGCTGGTTGTTCCGCTGCGGCGTAGCTGAAGAGGTTTCTGATTATCCAGAGGGCAACGGAAGGGAAATACAGCCAGGACAGAAACGCAAGGATAAATGGCGCAATGAACGCTAGGTAAGCTATCCTGAAGCGTTTAGGAAGCGTCATACCCTTCGGTGCCTTCATCCTTCTCAAGAGTAAATGGCGTCGCTTGCAGATAAAGCACGTATTCCCGAAGAAGCAATATTCCAGACAGCACATAGCCGTTTTCGCAAACCTATAAATCCCGAGCACTGGACTTTACTTATAAAAGACGCAGGCGGAGAACTCTGAACCATGAAGGACTCATCCAAGTATTACACTCTACTCAGAGACCCAACGCGGCGGAGAATAATAGAAATCTTGGCTGCGCAGGAGAAAGTCTGGTTCAAAGAACTCCGAGACACACTGGGTTTAGGCGTGGGCACCGTCTACTACCACTTGGACATACTTTCTGACTTCGTGGCGCAGGACAAGCAGCGCAAGTACTACCTCAACGAGCGCGGGCGAATGCTGCACCGCATTCTGAAGGACGGTGATGTTCCTGCGCCCTTGGACATTGGCGAGGCTTTTACGCATCGGGTTGGGAAATGGGTGTTTCTTTCGCCTCTTTTCGCCAAAACCGCCAACCCCGTCATGCTTCTGCCCTTTGCCGTGGTGGTGCTTCTGGTGGGCGGGTTGGGCGCCGCCGTGGCACGTTTGGACTCCGCCTTGTTTTTCTTTTTTTCCCTACTCAGTGCTCAGCCAAGCAAGCATAGTTGCGTTTTACGTTCTGGACTGGGTAGGGCTTTTCCTTTTCGCCGCACTTTTCACTTACGTGGCGTACAGGCGCTCGGGGAATAATCTGCAGTTGTTCACCTGCATCGGGCTGGCAACGTTTCCATTGGCGATTTTTCCATACGTCTTCATGATGCTTTCAAGTGCGCTCTCGCAGTACGTGCTGCTTGCCCTGCAGGTCTGGAGGCTGCTGCTGATTTCCGCCGCGTTCTGCTTTGGAAAGGGCATAAGGCTTGACAAAGCTCTGATTGTCAGCTTGACAGCCATGTACCTGAACATAACTATACTATTTCTTCTATGTCGTTTCACCTGAAAATCTTTTCGCTTCCCTTGAATCTGCTCTTTCTCATTCTGCCTACAAATTAGCTCGAATTGCCTATGGGTTTTTAAGGTATACTGCAGTATGATAGAATGTTGATTGCACCGTGACAAGCGTCAGTTCGTTGCTTAAAAACAGGTATTTATGGAGTATCATACTGGTTTCTTTGTTAATTGCCGCTCTTTTCATAACCTACGGTTTTTTCGGTGCAGCCCCCTTAAAGAGGGATGTCTCGGGAGTTCATGTGGGTGTGGATGTGGCTTATGACAACGTAACAGAAATCAAACAGCTCGTGGATGAAATCAGCCCATACGCGAACCTCATAATTATCGGAAGCCAAGGAATAACCTTCGACGTTGCAAAGTTAAACGACGTTTGCTCGTACATTTACGATAAAGGTATGGATTTCATGATTTACATGCATCCAGAATACACCTCTGAACGCATTGATGTTCAGCGGCAATGGCTGACAGAAGCAAAAACCCGGTGGGGGCAATCGTTTTTGGGATTGTACGCTTTCGATGAGCCTGGTGGGCGTCAACTGGATAACGATAATTACACCGCGCTTAAAGACTGGTCAGCAGACAACTTTACAGACGCCGCAAATCAGTATACCACCCGTATGAACATGATTCTGCAATACGCAATTGAGTATAATTTTGGCGATGATTGGCGATTGGCGACTTCAGACTATGCGCTTTACTGGTTCGACTACAAGGCGGGGTATGACGTGGTTTTTGCAGAATTCGGCTGGAACTACAGCAGACAGTTAAACGTAGCACTCGCCAGAGGCGCAGCCAACGTTCAAGGCAAGGATTGGGGCGTCATGATTACGTGGACGTACACTCAACCGCCTTATCTTGAATCGGCCACGGCGCTTTACAACGATTTGGTTCTAGCGTACGAAAACGGAGCAAAATACATCCTTATCTTTGACACGAACGAGAATTACACGCACACCACTCTCCAACCAGAACATCGAAATGCGTTGAAACGGTTCTGGCAATACGCCGTGGACAATCCCAGACCAAGCGCCTCACCTACCGATAGAGTCGCATATGTTCTCCCGGATGGTTACGCATATGGTTTTCGTGGTCCAGATGACAAGATTTGGGGATTGTGGCAAGCCGACGACTTCTCATTCGCCATAAGCACCGAAGTGGGCGGTCTAATCAAAAAGTACCAGAACAGCTTGGACATAATATATGATGACGGGTTAGAAGCCAATGAGACATACGGGTACAACCAGATGATTTTCTGGAACGGAACAAGCTACGTTCCATAAGCGGCATGTAGTTCTAGTTTCCTAGAAACACGCTTCAGCCGCATTCGGGTTTTTTGGAAGCGATTTTCTTAAGAGGACGTTTTGCATAGCTTTTTTCTCGGTGTGCAAGCAGTGAGAGGCACGAAAGGCAAGGCGGCAACAATTTTCTTTACATTTTTGCTGTTTTCAACCGCAGTCCCAGCCCTCATATCCAGTGATGCTAACGCGGAAAACACCTCAGGTGCCAACGGGCTGGCTATCTATAGTCGAGAGGGGCATGGTGGAAAATTCAGGATGACCTGAGTACTGTGATGGTGCCTTCCAGCGGAAAAACCATGTTCCTGTGGTGGTACTCAAACGACACCAGCAAGGTCTACGTTGTGAAGTACAAAGGACTCATCGAGTACACGACACTTGACAACCAATACTACGGGCAAAAGTATGAAGCAAATGCTCAGATGGTGCAGGAGCGGATGATGACAAAGTACGGAATGCATGGAAACATGATGCAACGGCGCATGATTCAGCAACGGATAAGAAATGCATATCTGAATTGGCTTTCAGATTTTCATCCATCCTTCCTTCCGTTCAGCGCGGCGCGGTGGAACCTCACAGACCCTGTTGAGGTTACGCGAGAAGACGGCGCATCTTACCTTTCCTTCAACTTTACGCTTGTCAAGGCGCCTGCAGGATTCGATTTTGCAGAGGGCAACGTGATAATCCACTGCACACTCGAGCAACAGAGGACGTTTATGGACTTTACGATTACTCAGCGATGCCCAGCGAGTTAAAAATGGACCTCGTCATCAAAGGATGGGACTGGAACATCGACAAACTCAACGGTTTCTTCGCCCAACTGCAGAGCGACTACGGCATATCGGCTCCTGCGATGCACGCTGGCTTAGCGTTGTGGACTGACATGGCGTCCATAAACGTCACGAAGATACCGATTGCAGAAGAAGACGCCAACACGGTTGTGGCTCAAGTGCCCGAAAGCAGCACAATGGCTCCATCTGAATTCGTTGAGCTTAACTCTGACATGTCTGACATTATTGCTGGAGGACAAAGAATTCGAGTCAGGAACGTGCAGGCAAGCGACACTACCCCGTTTAATTTGGGAAAACGTTACGGAAGCTTTAGGCTTCAGTTTGCTGAGGGAAGCCAGACTCTGGCGGGTTTCTTCGATTTTGTGAACACAGTGGTTGTCATAGACTCGGAGACAATGGGAAAATCCGCAGTGAACGTTACTGCAGCTTATACTCCGGAAACCATCTGCGCTTGTTTATAGGTTACCCGTACTTCGGCGAAAACATGTTGGAGCATGACCCTTCAATAGGCGTTGAAGGAGTTGCAGCATGGTTGCCTGTTAACTTGCTACTCATTTTGGTCGGGACGACTGGAGTCATAGCTGTAGCAGCAGTTGCTGTGAGGGTGCGGAAAAAACTGTTAACATGTTGGTCGTTTGAAAACCTTGTTCGTTTTCACATTCGGAAGATGAATATTCTGTTCAGGGAAAAAGACTTATATATGGTATAGCCTGATATAAGACACCGATTATTCATGAAGGAAGGCTAACATGAACTACCAATACAAAGAAGAAATCCGATGGCAAGTTGTAAAAGCCATGATAGACGAATTCCCAACGCTGAAGAAAAAAGTCAAAAACTACATCGCAAAAACAGATAACTAACGCAAACACTTCTAAAACATAAACTATTTTTCAGTCCTAAAACTTATACAATGTAAAGAAACAACTAACTTTTTCTGAGAAGGTTCTGCGGCGGAAACTTGGCGCCGTTTTTGCTATTCGCTTCTTCTGCCAACAGTTCCGTCAACTCGCTATGCCGCTGCAGGAACTCTAAACCCTTCGCCGTCGCCCCGTACACTTCTTTCCGATCCTCAACAAACTTGTTCAGCAACTTGATCTTCAGCATGAACTTAAGGTACTCGTTGAGCTGCGCAAAGCTAAGGTTTGCCTTGTACATTATTTGGGTTTTCAGGGCTCCGTCCTTCGCGATTTCCAAGATTTCGGCGATGATGGAAAGTTTGTCTCTTCTTTTGGATGAATCCTCAGTCCACGATTTCACTTCTATTTCCCTCTTTTAGAACTGTCTTCTATAACTGAGTTAAACGCGGAGTATTTTAAGTCCTGTTTCGTAAGTCTGCATATTCCGAAGACAGCAATATGATAAAGAACGCACAGTAGCGCAACACAGAAAACCTTTACTTCAACCAACCAGAAAAAGTAAACTGGTGAACAACATGCTTATAGGAATAATCTCCGACACCCATGACAACCTGCCGATGGTTGAAAAAGCCATAAAACGACTAAACAAGGAAAAAGTCAACCTCGTCCTCCACGCAGGAGACTATGTCGCCCCATTCGTAATCCCAAAATTCAAATCCTTAAACGCAAAACTCATCGGCGTCTTCGGCAACAACGACGGCGACCACGAACTCCTCAAGAAACGGTTCAGCGAGACCAGCAACTGCGAAATACGCGGAAGATTCGCCCTCATAGACGCCGAAGGCTTCAAAATCGCCTTGCTCCACGGAGACGAACCACAACTACTCGAAGCCTTAACTACCTGCGAAAGCCTCGACGCCATAGTCCACGGACACGCACACATCACAGACGCCCGCAAGAAAGGGAAGACCCTAATCATAAACCCCGGCGAAGTCTGCGGATACCTAAGCGGTAAGAGCACCCTCGCCCTGCTAGACACTGCGAAAAAGGAAGCAAAAATAATCCAAATATAACCCTGCTTAAACCATGCATACGCTGCAAAAAAAATGCTATGCACCAGAGTACATAAAAGGAGGGCTATAGACCGCGCCGAGCGCCGGAGAAAAACCGCGGATTTGTAATATTAACTGCAAATTCATAAGATACTTATTAATTCAATTCATATTAACCATCAGAATTCAGGCTAGAAATTAAGAAACGCTTAACTGTTAAAAGCTATTAAATAGCAGCTAGAGAGGAGACAAATTGCCGCCACTAGGCATATTCCACAAACCAAAGAAAGAAGATGAAAAACCAGAAATGCCACCCTCCGAAAATGCCGAAAACACCGAAAACAAAGGCAAAGAAGAAAACATTGAAAAAACCTACCTCAAAGCCATGCCGCTCCGCGACCTATCAGACTTGGAAGGCATAAAGAACGAGGTCAAAAACGGAAACATACTCATCCTGCGAATAACCCCTCTCGCCAGCAAAAACATCGAAGACGTAAAAAGCGCAGTCAACGAACTCTACGAGTTCGCTGAATCCATCGGTGGAGACATCGCCCGCCTTGGCGAAGAACGAATCGTCATCTGCCCGCAAAACGTGAGAATCTGGCGAGAGAAAACGCCGGTTACAAGCGAACCCGTGCCTACAGCAGCCTAAAGGTTTCTAGAACAGCTGGAACAATCGTGTTTATGCCTACTTTCTTGTCGAGAAAATTAGCCATGTTCGATATTTTCTGTTTCTCTCCGTGGCACACGAAAATCCTTTCAGGCTTAGGGTTAAGATGGCTCAAATAATTGACTAGTTGCCGCCTGTCAGAGTGCCCTGAAAAACCTTCTATCGACGCCACCTGCATGTTCACTTGCAACGCAGCCATCTTGCCCTCGTTGTCCATCATCGTCACTTCACTGACGCCTTTCTGCACCCTCTTTCCCAGCGTGCCTTCAATCTGGTAGCTGACGAAGATTATTGTGTTCTTTTGGTCTTCAGCCCAACTCTTGAAGTACTCAATCACTGGTCCACCCTCAAGCATTCCCGAGGTCGCCAACACAATGCACGGTTCACCATCGATTATGCTCTGCCGAACGCTCGGATGCTCCACAATCGTGAAGTAATCCGACTTAAACGGGTTAACCTCCTCATGCAGAATGCTGTGCCTGACTTCCCTACCCAAGTACTCAGGGTAAGCCGTGTGAATCGCCGTTGCCTCGCTGATCATGCCCTCAATGAAAACTGGCGCTTCCTTCATCAGTCCACGTTTCATGTAGCCGTCGATGACAAGCATTATCTCCTGCGCTCTGCCAACCGCTGGCACGGGGATAAGCACCTTGCCTTTCCGCTCCAAAGTCTCGTTGATAACACGTGTCAACATTTCTTCTGCTTCAACACGTGAAGGCATGTAATCGTCCTGTCCGCCGTAAGTGCTTTCAGTTATCACGGTTTCTATCCGCGGAAACTCGGTTGCAGCCGCTTCCAGCAGCATGGTTCTCGCGAACTTGTAGTCGCTGGTGTAGACGATGTTATGTAAGCCTTCGCCGATGTGCAGGTGCGCCATGGCAGAACCGAGGATGTGCCCAGAATTATGTAGTGTCAAGCGGATGTCGGGTGCGATGTCGGTGACCACGCCGAACCGCAGTGGAATCGTGTGCAAGACGCATTCGCGGACATCCTTCTGGTCGTAGTGCGGTGTGATTCCCTGCTTGTTCGCCACATCCAAATAGTCCAGCTGGAGCATGGTCATCAGGTTTGATGTCGGCGGCGAACAGTAAATGGGACCGTCATAGCCATACTTGTAAAGAAACGGCGCTAAACCGCAATGGTCAAGGTGAGCATGCGTTATGACCACTGCGTCCAAGGAGTCTATCTGGAACTCGGGGGAATCGAACCTTGGGAACGCCTCAAATGGGCGCTGTGAACCTGGGTTGATGCCGCAGTCCAGTAAAACGCTGCTTTCGCGGGTTTTGATTAAGAATGCGGAACGGCCAACTTCTTGTGCTCCGCCAAGTACGGTCATTCTGATGTCGCCGACATCGTAGAGTTTGGGTCTGAAGATTCTTTCGCCGACGGTGCGTAGGATTCTTTCTCGTTCTTTGCTTTCGGAGTGGAGGTAGTGCCGCATGTGGGTGACTATTTTGGATTTTATGGGTGGACTTCTTAGGACGTGGGGGCGCCATTTGGTTTTTTTGATGATTTCTTGCAGGACTGTGCCGTTTCTTCCGATGACTAAGCCTGGCTTTTTGGTTTCGATTATGATTTCCCCGAGGCTTGGGTCGAAGTTTATGTCGGTTATTTCTGCTTCTGGCGCGATGAGTTCGCGTGTTATTTTTTCGGCTTCTGTTTCTGGAAGCCTGACTGAGGGGTCTGGGCGTATGACGATTCGTTTTCGGATTACGCCGACGATTTCTGCTACGATGCTGCTTTGGTCGACTAGGATTTCTGGGCGTTTGGTGTAGACGGAGAGCATGGGTCCTTCGTATTCTATTCTGGTGACTTCTGCTTCTCTGGGTACGTGTTCAAGAATGTAGTGACTTATTTCGACTTTCTCTTTTTCTTTGTCTTGGGTTCTCGCCACGATTTTTAACTTCCTCGGGTTTCCAGAAGCTTGCGCTTCTCTTCTTCGGTTAACTCGCGATAGCCGTTCTTGTCTATTACCGTGACGTTGTAGCTGTTGCCGCTTGCGACATCACGTTTCATGGCTGCGTTAACAGCTTTGACTACCGTGGGCAAGAGTTCCTCAATCGTCATGTCTTCACGGTACTTGTCTTCCAAGATGCCGTAAGCAATGGGTGAGCCTGAACCGGTTGAAACTGATTTTTCCTCGGTTAAGCTTCCGAATGGGTCTAGGTTGAAAACGTGTGGGCCTGTGTCGTCTACACCACCGATTAGCACCTGTGTCGCCAGCGGCACGTATCGGGCTGAAAAGAGCAAGTTGGCGGTGAGTCGTGCGGCGGAGGCGACTGGCATGGGTCTGTTCATGTTGATTTTGTAGAGCTGTGCGTTGGCGGTGAGTATGTCGACTACGCGTTGTGCGTCGGCGACTGTTCCAGCAATTGTCATGCCGAGGTGGTCGTCGATTTTGTAGACTTTTTTCCCAAATTTGTGGGCCACGTAGAAGCCCATTGTTACGCGGGTGTCGGAGGCTAGGATTACGCCGTCTTTGCAGACGACACCTATGGTTGTTGTTCCTTTTAGGACTAGTTGGCTAATTGCATTGTTCTGTGCCATCGTGTTTGTCTCCCTAAAACTGGATTCTTAGCGGATTCCATCGCTAGGAAGTAGCAACATCTTATCTTTCTGTGGTGTTTATTAATCTTGCGCTTTGTCAATCCTGAATGCAACACTGTCTGCTTCCACATGTTTTTGCGCTACCTAGTTTGCGATTTCCGACTTGCGCCCTTATATAAGAGCTTCAACTAATGGCTGGCTAACAGAGTATTGTCAGCTTAAAATTCGAGAAAACGGAAACTCGTTTAGATGAAGCCTCAGCGTACACGACGGTTTCCCGCAGTCTTTTGTACCTATGCTGTATCTGGTAAGTCTCGTGGTCCTTCCCTTTTCTTTAATCGCGATTATTGTAATTCTGGTCAAAATAAAAGGGCAAAAGCCTAAAAGGAATACTGCGGGTTAGGGCTATCGCGAATTTTCCAACAACGGTCTATCTGGTACAATAATTTCCACAAGTTCAGTTTTAGCTTTTCTCATTTCTTCTTTCTTGTCTGCTTTTGTTGTGAGGTCGCCTTTTGTGAAGTTTGGCAGGATGCACATAAGCATCTGTTGAAGGCTTGGTTTTATTAGATTTTATGAATTATGAGTCCATTTTACACTTCATTGTTCTGGTCTCACCTTGTTGTCAACACTAATATGCGAAATTGTCAATAAATCGGCTGAACACCTAAGCAATCGGGCATTTTGGTGCGTAACAGTTTAATTCCGCCATCTTTCTCTCTAATGGTTTGACGGTGACTTCGTTGCGGGTTTCAGTTCGCTTCTTCACAAGCCTCAGAGAAATAGTCGGCAAACGAGAGGAGACCCTCGAGTTTCCAGAATGCAAAAAGGTCACCGTCGACACCGTCCTCAAGGTGCTGACGCAACGTTACGGCAAACGCTTCGTCGAGTACGTTTACGAAGGCGACACCGGAACGGTCAGGGGTTTTCTGCAGTTTCTCGTCAACGGGAAAAGCGCCTCAACCATGAACGGGCTGCAAACGGAGCTGCAGGACGGGGATGTTTTGGCGATTCTTCCACCTGTAGGCGGCGGCTAAACACAACGCAAAGCGTGCACTTGCCGAATGGCAAAGCTAAAAAGGTCAAAAACCGAAAGAGTACGCATTCCAAACTGAGAAAAACGGAGGAAACAACATAATGTTTGACGCTAAAACGTTTATCGAAAACTCCCTCGAAGAAATCAGAAAAACCGTTGGCGAAAACCGCGTAATCTCTGCCTGCTCCGGCGGCGTAGACAGCACCGTCGCCACGTACCTCGTCCACAAAGCGGTGGGCGAGAAACTTCTGGCGGTCTTCATAGACGATGGGCTTAGAAGAGAAGGCGAACCCGAATTTGTGGTGCGCACCCTCAAAGGCTTCGGCGCAAAAACCAAGTTCATCGACGCCAAAAAAGAATTCTTCGCCGCACTTAAGGGAAAAACTGACGCTGAAGAAAAACGCAAAGCCTTCCGAGAAAAATTCTACAGCACACTCGGCAAAGCCGCCAAAGAAGAAAAAATCACCTACATCGTGCAGGGAACAATCAAAGCCGACGTCATCGAAACCGTGCAGGGAATAAAATCGCAACACAATGTCCTCTCACAAATCGGCATCGACCCCGAAAAATACGGCTACAAAATAGTGGAGCCACTCAGGGAACTGTTCAAGCCAGAAGTCCGCATGGTAGCACGCGAACTCGGCTTGCCACCAGAAATCTCCGAGAGAATGCCCTTCCCAGGACCTGCCCTGTCCCTGAGAGTTCTCGGCGAAGTCACCCCGGAAAAAATCGCAGTCGTGCGCAAAGCCACCCAAATCGTCGAAGAAGAAACCAAACAACTCGGAACCTTCCAAAACTTCGCGGTTCTCCACAACGATAAGGCAACTGGTATCAAACAGGGCAAACGCCTCTACGGAAACATCATCACCGTCCGAATCGTAGATTCACAGGACGCCGTAACAGCCAAAGCCGCGCAGGTTCCATACAAGACGCTCAGAAAAATCGCGCAGAGAATCACGCAGGAAATCCCCAGCGTCGTCAGATGCCTCTACGACATAACTGACAAGCCACCATCAACCATAGAATTCGAATAAACCAGCCAAACTTTCAACCTTTCTTTTTAACCCAAGCCTCAGAACGCGCCCCAGAAAGGCACCTTCTTCCTCATCATCTCAACGTACTCGCGTAAAACTTCCTGCTCATCCTCAGCCAACTTATCCATGTAAGTCGACATCAAAACCCGGACATCAGACTCAGGAACCTTCACGAACAAGATGTCCCGTTCAAAAACGTGCCGTCCAACCACAGGCTTATCCATCGAAACTGCCACCTGCATCCCCGCCTTCGCTTCAGAAACCGCTTTGCCCCTGTCCTGAATCTGCTGCACTTCACCAATGTCTTCGCCGGTATCAGCCCTGACAAGCGCGTTCCGCGGCTTAAGCAGCCCGCCCAGCACTTCCACGCCGAAAATCGCTGGTTTAGCCCTGCGGAAAACGAAGCCCTCTAGGACACGGATTTTTCCTGGCTTAACCAATTTCTCAAACTCCTGTGCAAGCTTGGCTTCCCGCTGGGAACGCAGCCACTCCAAGTACTTATCAATCAGGTTATAGATGATTGGCTCCCTGAAAATCTGGACGCCCGCGGCTGCTGCTTCTTCCTCCGCGTCAGGCAGAATCCTAACGCCGAAAGCCAAAATAACACCCGCCAACGGCTCCCGCGCCTTCACCACAGACGCCTCAATCACGTCCCGCTTCGAAACGTCACCAACGTCCGCTATTCTGATTTGCACGTTGTTCTGGCGCAGAATCTCGGCAATCGCCTCCAACGATCCCAACGTGTCCGCCTTCAGCACTACGCCTTCGACTTCGGTGGCGATGCGTATCTTCTGAATCTCTTCCGTTACAATCTGTGCGTACTTCTCAGGTGTCTCTCCAGGCGCCACCGCGTACAACGGTGCACCTGCAAGCGCGCCCTCCAACCCTGAAGCTACAATCTTGACTCCAGCCGCTGCGTAAACGGAATCAACTGAGCTGAAGCGGTCGCGTGGGTCGCGGATTTCATCCAGCGGTTTCGGCACCAGAATCGCTCGGATGCGGGTCACGATTGGTTTTTCCCTGCCGCCCACGACGACTAAGTCGTCCTTCTGCAACGTGCCATCATAGATTATCGTGTTCAACGTTAAGCCCAAGCCCGGCTCCTCTTTGACTTCGAGAACTGAGCCTTTCGCCGCGCCCTCCGTGGTCTGCAGCCGTCGCTTCAGGTACTGCTGTGTCAAGCCGACGAGAACCATGAGCAGCTCCGCGATGCCTTCGCCTGTTTTCGCGCTGGTTGGCACCAGCGCCACTGTGGAGGTGAAGTCCTTGATGTGGTCGAAGCGGTCGGTTCGGAAGCCTAAGCGGCTGAAAGTGCCCATAATCTCGTAGAGCCTGTTATCCAAGTCCTCTCGAACGTACGAGTCCTGTACAGCGTAGGATTTCAGGAAAGGCATGGAGTCCTGCGGTTTCCAGCCTGGGACTCGGTCGATTTTATTAATCGCCACGATGAAAGGTGTCTTCCGCGCCTTCAGGATGTCTATGCACTCGTAGGTTTGGGCTTCAAAACCTTTCAGGATGTCGATGACGAGTATGGCTATGTCGGCGACACTTCCGCCTCTGCGTCGCAGGTTCGTGAAAGCCTCATGACCAGGCGTATCCACAATCAGCAAGCCGGGAATCTGGATGTCGCCGCCAAGCGAAGAAAGCAGGGGACCTATGAGCTGTTTGAGGGCTTCCACTGGGAAGAAGCTGGCGCCGATGTGCTGCGTTATTCCGCCTGCTTCTCGTGCTTGCACGCTGGTTTTTCGGATGCGATCCAGCAGCAGAGTTTTGCCTGTGTCCACGTGTCCGAGAACGCAAACTATGGGTTGACGAATGGGCATTTGGCTGCATCTCTCCTGGTGTTTGCCTGTAACAAGTTACTGGGCTGACGGGAGAATAAGTGAGAATTGCTTAATAAACACTCAGCCGGCTGGCGATTCAATCTACCGGAGTTTGTTCCACAACTCAATAGACATGGAGTAGACAAATAATCCGAGGTAAAATAGGCTGGGTACAATAAGCAACGATGGGAGAAACTGCTCATAGCCTCGTCCAACCTGTAACATGGGACCTAAAACGGCGCCGAATGCTATGAAAAGTACCAGATTATGGTTGCCCGAATGCAGAAGCGCCAGGATGTCTCTTGTGCCGACCATGAGTGTCAGGGTTACAGCGAACAGGGCAAGCTCGATGGCGACGTTGGTCAGGCTCATCACGCCAATGTCCACTCCGAACCAGCTGTGAGATAGAGGCCAGAAAAGTTCAACGCCGCCTGTGAAGAAGTCGCCGATAAGCGAATGCGAAAGCAATACGCCGTAATACGGAACTGCTCGTTTCCTGTAAATCAGGAAGAACGGCGCCATAAGCACGGTGAACGTGATTAGGGAGTGTGTAGGGCCTCTGTGTTGGAGGAAGTGGAAAATCAGGTCGATGTCGGGGAGAACTGACACGGCGAGTAGGAGGGGCAGGTTGGTTTTGACCTTGGATAGTTTGGATGATGCTTTGCCTGATAGGTATCCGAGTGCGAAGTGGCCGATTGCGAACGTTGCGTATCCCTCAAAGATAAATCGCAATTATCAAGGGCGCTTATTAAACCCAACTCAAAACGCGTTGCAGATTCATGTTGGAGACGTTTTAGCAGCGGGAGAAGATTTCGGTTTGAGCTGTTCGACGATATATTTAAGTGGACGGCGAATCCTCTGGCAGATGATTGGAGGGAAGCGGTTTGCCTTACTGCACGAAGTGTGGTGCGCCGTTGAAGGAGGATGACAGGTTCTGTCCGATGTGTGGTGCGACTGCGGCGAAGGTCACGCGAGAAGAATATTCGGTTTCGGGTAGCAACTTGGTTGACCGTGTCAGGGAGTTGCTACATGAGGGAAACGTGACGAGGGTAATCGTGAAGGATGATAAGGGGAAGATGCTGCTTGAGATTTCTGCCACGGTTGGGGTTGTCGGCGTGGTTTTGGCGCCGTGGCTTGCGGCGTTAGGTGTTATTGCCGCGTTGGTTGCGAACTGCAGGATTGTTGTGGAAAGAAGAGAATAAGCTTATTCGGGCGGTTTGACGATGAGGAGGAACACGCCGATTCCGAGGACAACGATACTTAGGAAGACGAAGAGTGCGGTGAAGACTCCTAGTGCGGTTGTTGTTGTGACGGTGAAGTAGAGTATTACTGCTCCGATTATTGTTAGGAGGATTCCTAAGAACTTCTCTGATAACGATACCCAGAATGTGTCTCCTTCTTCGCTCATGCTGTTCCTTCCGTTTTTCTCCGCGTGTGGTTTCTACATAAAACAGGAACAGTTATTTTAAATTTCTCTATTTGCTGGAAGGTTTCGAGGGGCTGAGTGAGTTGAAAACGCAAATTGATAATTTCCAGCTACGGTTTGTGCCTTTGTAATCTCTGGTGTAGCTAAACTGGTTGCGCTTTCTGACTTATATCCCCTCTATTTATAGCCCCGGCGGTTCTTTGCAGAAACTATAGAGGGGAGGGGTCGCTATTCGCGTTTTCAGAAGCCAAACCATGTTGAAAACGGTACAGGGAGAGGACTGCGCGGAAAAGGTGTCATTACAAAGCTCCATGCTGCAATAAGACTGCAGGAAAAGATACGCGCAGTCCCGCAACATATAACTACAGCCCATCCTTAGAAGCGCCTGAAAAAAATCGCTGACTGCCATCAAACGGCGACATCCTTTTTCCGAAACCTAAAATAAGAGCATGAATGATGTAATAGCCACTTGAGGAAAAAGGCGTGTCATCAATCATCGAAGACATCATAGCCAGAAAAATCTTCAACAGCCGAGGAGAAGAAACCATAGAAGTCGACATCATAACCGCCAACGGCTTCGGACGTGCATCAGCACCAGCCGGAAAAAGCCGAGGCAAAACAGAAGTCGTTTACTACCCGCAAGGTGGAGTTGACCAAGCCATAAAAAAAGTCGACGACTTAATCGCTCCTGAACTGGCTGGCTTGAATAGCGATTTTCAGGAAGAAATCGACAGCACCCTTCACGAGATTGACGGCACAAACAACTTCAAACTCATAGGCGGAAACACAGCCTTCGCCGTTTCACTTGCAAACGCGGAAGCAGCCGCAAACTCGCACAGTCTACTCCTGTTCCAGTTCCTGGGCGGAAACAACGCCACCACGCTCCCATACCCGCTGGGAAACTGCATAAGCGGCGGAAAACACGCACGCGGCAAGGCACCCGACATCCAAGAGTTCCTTGCTTTACCGCACGGCGCAGAAACCTTTCTGGAAGCTGCAACCGCCAACGCTCAAATCCACAGCAAGATTGCAGAAACCCTCAAGAAGAAGGACAAGCTCTTCAACGGCGGAAAAAGCAGCGAAGGTGCATGGATTGCGAGCATAGATAACGAAACAGCCTTCGAAACCATGGCCAAAGCCTGTGAGGAAGTCGGCAACGAACTAGACTTCGAATGTGGCTTCGGCGTTGACGTCGCTGCTTCATCGCTGTGGATGGAAAAAGAAGAAAAATACAATTACGAAAGCGAAGGCAAAAAACGCGACGCCGACGAACAACTTGAATACCTTTTAGACCTCATCGAAAAGTACCATCTTGCCTACGTTGAAGACCCCTTCCATGAAGAAGACTTCGACGGCTTCGCAGCACTCACCAAAAAAGCCCGAAACTGTATCATCTGCGGCGACGACCTGTTCACCACCAATAACGAACGACTGAACCAAGGCATAAAAATGGGCGCCGCAAACGCCATAATAATCAAAGTCAACCAAATTGGCACACTTACTGACGCTGCAGAAACCATCGAAACAGCGCAGCGAAACGGATACACCTGTGTAATGTCCCATCGTTCAGGCGACACGTGCGATTGGCACATAGCCCATCTTGCCGTGGCGTACAGGTGCCCGATGATAAAAACAGGTGTTGTAGAGGGCGCGCGAATCGCAAAATTGAACGAGCTAATTCGCATCGAACATTTCTTAGGTAACAGAGCCAAAATGGCAGAATTAAAAATGTTGTAGAGATGAAGAATATGGCAGAAGACGAAGTAAAACAGAACCCAACAGAAACCGAAGTTGAAAACGAACAAGAAACCGTTGCGCCAGGGGAGGAACTCCTGCTGCCGCGGGACACCTTGCTGTCAGCTGGAATTCACATCGGAACCAGAATGAAAACCCTAGACATGGAGCCATTCATTTACCGTGTAAGACCAGACGGACTCTTCGTTCTAGACGTGAAAAAAACCGACGACCGCATAAGAATCGCCGCCAAATTCCTTGCACGTTTTGAACACGGAAAAGTTGCAGTAGCCGCAAGCAGACTCTACGCACACGAACCAGCCAAAAAGTTCTGCGAGTTAACAGGAGCAACACCAATAATCGGACGCTTCATCCCAGGACTCCTGTCAAACCCACTGTACCCAAACCGCATCGACCCAGAAGTCATCGTGGTTTCCGACCCGAAAGCTGACGCACAAGCCGTGAAAGAAGCCGGAAAAGTTGGCATACCAATCGTGGCTTTATGCAGCACAGACAACGAGTTCGCAGGAGTCGACCTTGTCATCCCCACGAACAATAAGGGCAGAAGAGCATTAGCGGTCATTTACTGGCTTCTCGCCAGACAAGTTCTGCGCGAAAGAGGCGAACTCGCAGCTGACAAAGACCCAACAGCGACCATTGAGGATTTTGAAGCCAAGATTTCACGAGAAGAAGAGGAGGAAACCTGAGCCGCGATGGCGAAGATTCGGCGTCCAACCCAAGCTGGAGCTTTCTACGAAGCTGACGCCGAAGCGCTACGCGCTCAAATAGCCAACTGTTTTCTTCACAGACTTGGTCCCGGAACACTTCCAAAAGTCAACGAGAAAGGTCAGAGAGCGATCATCGGACTAGTTTGTCCACACGCAGGCTACATGTATTCTGGCCCTGTGGCGGCGAACGCCTATTACGAGTTGGCTACGGATGGCAAGCCTGACACAGTTTTGATTCTGGGACCCAACCACACAGGTTACGGCAGCGGAATAGCGGTAATGAACGATGGTTTCTGGCGCACTCCACTCGGCGACGTGGCGATTGACGAAGAAGTTGCCAACGAACTGGCCCGCGAAGCGCGAATTGTGGATGTGGATGAGGCTGCACACAGGTTTGAGCATTCCATCGAGGTTCAGCTTCCCTTCCTGCAGTACCTTTACGGTAACGACTTCAGGTTTGTGCCCGTCTGCTTCCAGATGCAAGATTTAGCTTCCGCCGAGGAAGTTGGAAACGCTCTCGTGGAAGTCATGGATGCACGAAACGCAGTTGTCATTGCTTCATCAGATATGACGCATTACGAACCACAGAAAAACGCAGCGGCCAAAGACCTGAACGCGCTCAAAGCGGTTGAGGCCATGGATGCAAAAAGATTCTACTCCATCATAGAAGCGCAAAACGTCACTGCATGCGGGTATGGACCAATAGCCGCAGTAATCACCGCAGCCAAAGGTTTAATGGCGAAACAAGCCAAACTACTGCGCTATCAGACAAGCGGAGACATCACAGGCGACCAATCCAGCGTCGTCGGCTACGCCGCAGTCTGCTTCAAAAAGTAGAAAAGAACACATATAATTTTTTGTTATAGCTCCCTCTTGAATACTTCAGCATGGTTTGGCGGGTTTCGGCGCCAATAGCGACCCCTCCCCTCTATAGTTTCAGCAACGAACCACTAATAGGCGGCAAATAGGTCGCTGGATTATAGATAATTTACATGCTTGTACGTCCAAGCGATTATGCAATGGAAATTAGGGCTAAAACTTGCGAATCCATGGTAAGAGTTGTTGCGTGTTCTCGATTTTCTCTGACAGTGGTAGCTGCAAGTAAGCTCCATGCTTGTTAAAGTAAGGTGCGCCCTTCATGGAAAACAGGGTTAACACTCTACCTTTATGATTAATTCGGAAGCCTTCTTCGCAGGGTTCATGCCCCCGAATCAGAACCTTAACGCCCAATTTTTCCAAGACTTTTTCCGTGACATCTCTGCCGAAAAGTTGCCCGGCGCCTCTCGGAGAAAACACAACATCCTGCGCTGCCTCGGACGGGTCACTCCACAACAAATCCTCCAAGAAACGCTTTTCAGGATGCATTAGGTGCGCACGCGCCAGGTCCTGGGCGTTGCTGAGGTCGGCTGGCAAGCCCCCGTGAACCATCACGTAACGTTCCTTAACAAGCACCGCGTTGTAGAAGTAAGCGAACAGCTCACGAGTTTTCGCGTATGCTTCTGCTCCATCCGTTCCAAAGCGGTGTCTAAACTGGAAGGGCAAGTCATGCGGAGAAGCAAGCAAATCCTCCGGGCCCTCATGGTTCCCGCGCAAGAGAACCATGTTGGCGGGAAAACGGAGCTTAAGCGTCAAAACTACGTAGTAGACTTCAGCTGAGTGTGCGCCTCGGTCGCCGTAGTCGCCCAGAAAAACAAGAACTACATCATTGCCATCCGCCGCCTTCTCCATAAAACCGGAGCCCTTCAGGATGGTTGTTAGGCTTTGCAGGTCGCCGTGTAAGTCGCCAATCACTATTGCCTCGCCTGATGCGTCAAGCCGAACAAGCCTATCTTCGACCGTTTGGCATCCGATTCTTCCGCTTTCGCCGCGCAGCACAGCTGCAGCTTTCTCCATCAGAGCGATGAAGGCGTCGCCCTGAACCGTTGATGACTCTTTGATGATTGAGGTTAGGTTTAAGGGCAATGCATGCACCGCTGTGCTATAGGATACGTATTTTCTGACCTAATGAGGTGTATATGTTCTTCTCGATGGCTCTTTTGGTGCTTGCGATTTTTTCCAGTGTCTCGTTGTATGCGCGTTCCTTGACGGCTTCATGTGCTTCAACGCTTGCCTTTCGCGCTCGAAGCTGTTCGACTTGCGTCTGGAATGTGGAGAGGTTGCTTTTTATTTCCTCCATTTTCGTCGAACTCAAAATTTGTCTTTCTCGAAAAGCGACTTCAACGCAGCGTGCGTGGATTTTTGCGAGCGAATTCATCTTCACTATGTCATTAACGGTTTGCTCTGCCTTCCGCGCCTTGTCGGACTTCAGCTTGAGTTTGTCGTCAGCCATGAGACGCGCCAGCTTCTCAAGAACCTGTTTTAACATCGGGTACCCAGTCTCTTCTATGGATAAGGCTTTGAAGGGCTGCTCCAAATACATGTTAAGCGTGTTCATTTCATCAGGCGTCAAGCCTGCGCCGCCGCCATGCTGTGCGAGAGACTGCACTTTTATGAAGGGTTTTTGCAGGTGCCTTAACTCATGTTTCAGTTCTTTGTTTAACTGTTCTATCTCTGCTTCTACGGTAAAAAGCTGGTCCACCGGTCCGTCGCTCTTCAAGCGCGCGATTTTCTGCTCAAGCTCCTCTATTTCCTGTTCAATCGGGACACGCTCGTTCGTGAGGCTTTTCTTTTCCTCTTCAAGCCTGACCAGCTCGTTCTCTAAATTGTGCAGGCTGTTGATGAGTTGGAACGTCTCCTCTAAAGTCTTGGTTTTAACGTATTCCTTCGACAAGAAATCATTAAGGACCACCAGCGACTGCTTCGCCTTCTCGTGAACCGAGAGGAACCTGCGGCGGTCCATGATGAAGAACGGTGAGATGCGGGGGAACCAGTTCTTGATGTCGATGTCCGTTACCATGAACACTTTCTGGACATCTTGCGCGTATCTGCTCAAGTTGTCATAGGTGACTTCGTCTGGAACGGTAAGCTTCTTCAGCCTGTCCAGAAACAAGCGAGCCAGCTTATTCATGGCGCGGGCGCGGTTGTAAACACGCATATTGCGCCTTTCAATTTCCTTTGCGCTGTTGTCCAACAGCGACTTGGCGACTTCGGCGACGCTTTGAACCGCCATGTTCAGGTCATCCCTCAGCCGCTTAGCTTGAGCTTGCACGGGCGAGAGGATGGAACTGGTTTGTTTTTCAAGCCAGCTTCGTATTTCGGTGGTTGAATACTGGGCTGTTTCGGACATGGCTGTTCACTGAGATACTATTGGTAGCGGTGCTTATCAATTTTAAGTGTATTCCCAGATTAATCCCTATACTCTTTTTTGAGTAGTTACTCTTAAATAATTACAATGCTGTTACAACAGCGAACCTGGAGATAACTAACATGAACACCAAAAGACTCACATTCGCCCTAATGATGGGCGCCCTAGGAAGCGCACTCTTCGCAGTCTCCTACTACGCAGGACCAATCGCACCTGGAATAGCATTAGACTTCTCCTTACTCGCTGTCTTCATAGCAGGCTTCTACGCAGGACCAACCACAGGCTTCTTCACAGGCATCATAGCTGGAATCTTGCCTGGGATAATGTACGGCCCATTAGGAATGGGCGGAGTAGCGGGACTAATCGGCTTGCCACTCGGAAAAGCCCTCTCAGGCTTAACTTCAGGACTCATAGGCAAAGGACTGAAACTCGAGCAAAGAAAACATACATCGCTTATAGGAATCCCATCGACTTATCTAGCATACATTCCAGAAGCACTGTTCACCCTCGCCTACTTCATCCTTCTATTGGGAGGAATCGCAGTCGGAAGCAACGTGTTCTTCACCGCCATACTGCCGAAGGCGCTGGTTGAAGTAACAATAATGAGCGTTATATTAGCCGCGCTGATGGGAAACAATGGTTTCACAACTTTCGTCAGAACGCACTTCACAGCAACGAAACTCAAAGAAAAATAGCACTGACAGAAAGCCACTCCCACATTCTTTCTTTCAAACAAGCAGAACAAGAAAAGAGAAACTAAAATCCCAGAGACGCCTTCAAAACTTTTGGATTAATTTCGCCAGCTTTGAAAATTCGGCCCGTTTTCGCGTTGTTCACCATTAGCACGGCTGGCGCGAACAGGTTATGGTCAATTTTGTAGAAGTCGCGGTCAGCCTCGCGGAAAATCTGCAGAAACGGCTTACCATAATCCTTCGAAGTGCCCGAAGGCGCCTGCTCAACAATCTTCCGCAACGCAGCTTCATCATCATGCTCAACTACGCAGTAGACGGTGCCGCCGTAGAGTATGGCGTCATTCGTCCTCGCCATCGCCATCTCGAACTCGCGGCATCGGGGCGGAATTGGCGCGTACCCCATCGCGTAACGAATCAGCTTGGGGCTTAAGCCGAGCGTTCTGAGTTTGTGGATGCCCACCTCGACGATTCTGCCTGTGACCTGTGTCAACCCGGCAATGCTTGCGGTCGGCGCCACGACGATGATTAGGTTTTCAGGTTGGATGTTGCATGCACCCGTGACCTTTTCGATGAGCGCGTCTGAGGGGAGGCTGTTGCTCTCCAGCGTCAGCACCGCCTTGTCCGAAGAGTCGCGGTAGCCGATTTCCTCGTAAACATCTTTAGGCTTCAGCGCCAAAGCCCGCGCTGGACCAGACCCGATAGCGATTGAGCCGTCAGGTTCTTTTATACGCCAGCCCGCAAACTGGGAACCCAACGCCGCAACTGCAGGATGGTCAGAGGACACGGTTATTGAGGGAAGCGTGAGGTCGCCGTACGTTTTGAAGCTTAGCTGGGCTTTTCCAGCCCCGCCCATGCAAAGCTCAGTCAGGATTTTTCCTGCTTGAAATCCGCCTGGCACGTTTACGCCTGCGTCGATGACTGTGGCGCCTGCACTGGTTTTGGAGGCGTGGACGCCGTAGAACGCTTGCTTGTTCAAGAGTTTCTCTGCAAGTTTCCAAGCGAGCTGGTTTACGCTTAAAACCTCATGCATAACGCGGCACCTAGAGATACTTTTCGTACGTGCTCAGATGAGGATTGTTTGCTTTGGAGACATAGAGTTTTCCGTTGCCGTTCTCAGCCAAGTCGCCGAGGAAAACGTAGAATGGACCCGTGGCGGAATCGCCTTCTTCAATCTTGACTTTCGCCTTGACACTGTCAATCGTGAACGTGGGCAAGACTTCTTCTAAGACGCCTGACACCACGATCTTGCCGCCTGTCATGCAGGCGCCGACTCTGGTTCCGCAGTTTTTCTCGATGTGGATGGTGCCGTCGCACATGCGGAAGCCCATGAACGGTCCAGCATCGCCGAGAATCTTGATGGTGCCGCCTTTGAGGAAGACGGCTGCGTCGGTGCCCACGTTTCCGTGGACGATTATTTTTCCTCCGCGCATGCCTGTGCTGCTGCCTCGGTAAGGCGAAGCCAAATACGGACCCGCGTTGCCCATAATTTCAAGTAAGCCGTTTTTCATGTCGCTACCTGCCCATCCTTCTGCGTCGCCGTTGACTGTGATTTTGCCGCCTGCCATTTTCTCGCCCAGGTGCATGCCCGCGTTGCCGTTGATTACGATTTCGCCGCTCTTCATGCCTGAGCCTATTCGGCGCACTTCTTCCACGTTACCGTTGATAACTATGCTTGGCGCTTCAGCGAGGGATTGCTCGATTTTAAAGAGTTCACAGAGTTTCTTCTGCTTGTTTCCTTCCCAAACCGTCAACTGGGCTATTTCATCGACGGATTTGCCTTGGAACACGTCGGGGTTGATGCATTCAGCCATCACTGGAAACCTGAATTGCCTGAGAGGAGTAAGGGTTATCATTTTTACACATCCGCCTTTATCGTTCTTGGATCTGAAATTTTCAGGTAATGGTTGGTTACTGGATAGTTCTCGTACTCAACCGTCCAGTACTCGCGGAATCTTCTTCTCATTTCTTCGTCCACTTTAACCTGCTCCGCGGTTTGCACGTCCAGCCAGATGGTTCTGCCGTCAACGTGCTGAACTATTTCGCCGTCCTTAACCACGACTTTCCCATCTTTAATCGTGTACGCGGCGTTGCCGAAGGCTCGGCGCACCGTCTTGTATTTGCGCGCTATGTCGATGGTTTCAGGGTTCACGTTATAAATGGCAATGTCAGCGTCGGCGCCAACGCCCAAGTGACCCTTGTCCTTAAGTCCCAACGCTTTGGCTTGGCCAGCCCGGGTGACTATGGCGATGTCGTAGAGGCTTAATTCACGCTTTAGCGTGGGAAGGAGGCTTTTCTTTTGGGCTTTCTTGTGGCACTTCTTCAGCGTCGCCATCCGCGCCTTCCTGCTGATGAGCCAACCGATAATTTTTGGATAAGCCGTGAACGGTCCACCGTTCGGGTGGTCAGTGGTCAGGTAAATCTTCCACGGATCCTCAATCATCAGCGCCAACTCCAAGGCTATGGACCATTGTGTGGCGTTGACGGCGTTGTTGCGTTTGTAGTGGAAGGGTATGATCCCGCCGCTTGTCTCAGTCTCCACATCGCTGTTGACCCACTTGTGCCCGCTCAACTGATAAAGCGTATACTCGAAGGGTCCGTCAGCCGTCATGGTTGTGGTGTCGGTGAAGATGACTTGTCCCATGTCACAAGTTATGTGGCTGTGAGCGTTAATGTATTTGGCGACTTCTTCAGCGCCAGACCGCATGCTGCCCCAGTCGTCGCCTGCGAAACTGCTAAATTGCAGATGCGTTATGTGAGCCACAGGTTTGCCGTCTGTCGCCACGCTCTCCAGCGCCCTCATAGTATCCAGCGTCGTAGCGTAATTGCCTGGCAAGCCCAGGTTGTTAGTGTGAAGGTGAATGGTGTGAGGCAGGTTCAGCATCTTGTTGACTTTGGCGAGACCGCACATAATCTCGCGCGGCGTGATGTCGAAGTTGGGAACCTTGTCGTCTATGGTGTGAACGTTCCTTCCGAAACCCCAGGATTCCAGTCCGCCTGGGTTGACGATTTTTATGGCGTAACCTTTCGTGGTGCCCATCATCCAGGCGACGTATCTTGCGCATTCCGTCAAATCGCCCTTCTGCAGGTATTCCAGAACAAACCACCAGTCACCCAGCAGCGGGTAGCTGGCTTTGTCCAGCATGGGCGTGTCGTTCAACTCTTCATGCGTGTGCTTCGCCTCCAACGGCGGCATAGAAGGATTCATCAAGCTCGTGTAGCCCATGCGGGAATAGCGGTACCCAGTGGTGAACGTTGACGGAATAGAGTAGCCCACGCCAGACCGCGTCAACGTGGTTTTGCGTTCAGTATCCTTAATGTGGTCCTCTGGTCTCATGAGTCTGCCCGTGTTTACTTCCGCACCGGCGATGTGGCAGTGAATGTCCACGCCGCCCGGCATCACCGTCAAGCCTGTAGCATCTATCTTCTTGGCTCTGCGGTCATTTACGCTTTCCACAATTTTGCCGTTCCTGACGGCGATATCCATTTTTTCGCCGTTAATGCCGTTAATGGGGTCGAAGACGAAGCCGTTTTTTATGAGCAGTTCCATTTTCACGCTGCCTCCTGCATCTTCTGCGACTTTATAACTCGAACCTCTTCAAGTATTCGGCTTAGGATTTCCTCGTCTGACAGGATTCCTTCAGGCGGCTCAACCACCTTTTTAAGCGGAAGAGGCACGTGGTCCATGCGGTAAGCGGTTCCAGCCTTTTCTATGCCCACGATTGCCGCGGGGAAAACCACGTCGCCCAGCAGCGCTGTGGCGTTCATGTGGGGGTCGATGACTATTAGCGGGTTCGCCACCAGGTGTTCGACGGCTTTGCGTGGGAAGTTGCTGGCTGGGTCTGAGGCAACTATGAGCGCGGCATCTGACTCTTTCCGCAGCAGAACATCCACAACCGAGGTCTCGCCAGGGTTATAACGTGGATAGCCGAGCGAGAAATCAACCGAGTACGGGTAACCGCTCTGCCATGTGGAAACCGTGTTGGCGCCAGTGACGTTGAAGTGTCCTCTCATGGGCAAGATAGCAAACTTCGTGCGACGGTTCAGGTCCCGAATCAGCGAGATAGCCACGTCCACATTTCGGAACTTTCCTGCGCTTTGGGTTAAGCCCATACCGAAGAAGATGACGCCGAATTCGCAATTAACCATCGCGTCAACCAGTTCCTCAAGGTATTCTACTGGGACGCCTGCGACTTGGTCGACGTCTAATTCGTGGTCTTTAACCAGCGCCCGGATGGCTAACATCAACTCGTAGTCCTTTCCCGGTTGCACCTGGATGAAGTAGTCAGCCACCTCGGCAGTCATGGTTTTTCTGACATCAATCACTATCAGCTTGCGTCCTGCCTTGCTCAAGGTTTCAGGAGGCTTATTAACAGTGACTTTTTCAATGATGGGCTCGGGCTTGCGTTTCACGATTTCTCTTCTTTCAAGACTTAACAGTTTCTTCTTGCCAGCCGAAGCCTTAACTTTGTTCATGTACTCTTTCCATTCGCTTCCCTCAAACCTGCCCTCAGTGAAAGTCGTGTAGCGCTCCAGATGCCGGGGATGCGCACTCCACGGGTCACAACCCCAATAAATTACCAGGTCTGCACGGTGCCGTATCTGCCCCAACGTACATGTTGGGATTCCCACTTCCTGAACGCTCAGGATTGAGGGTCCGTGGCAGACGACTGCCGTGTTGTCGAGGACTCCGCCGACTTCTTCCGCTAACTCTACGCCGACTCGTTGGGCTTCGCAGTCTGTTGAGCTCCAGCCGTACAGAATCGGATAGTTAGCGTTAGCCAAAATCTCAGCAGCTTTGTGTATAGCCTCGTCATACGAGACTGGAACCAGTTTGCCCTCTTTCCGCACCAGCGGGGTTTTGTTGCGGTGTTCGTTCTTGTAACTGAGAAATTTTGATTCGCACATGGCGCAGCCGTTTTTCACTTTGGCAATTACGCCGTTCTCGATGGTTAATTCGATGTCGTCGCACAAGCACCCGCAAACCGGGCAGGTGACCGCGTTAACCGTTGTTGACATTTCGCTTTTTACCTCCCAAACTCGCTCCTCAGAAGTTCCTCCAGGGTTAAGATGGGTTTGTCTGGAGCCGGCTCAACCTCAGCTGGAGTGCCCTTAAACGAGGGCGTCCCAATGCCAGTGGTGTTGCTGCTGCAAATCGCGTTTGCCCATGGACCGTAAGGAATGTAAATCAGCCCTGGCATGGCACCTCTCGGATACTTCACGGCTCGGAGCACGACAGAGCCGTTTGATGTGGTTACTAGAATGTTTGTGTTGTTTTTTATGCCGAGTTTCTTCATGTCGCCCGCATCCATGTAGCACATGGAAGTGCTTTCGAAATACTCTTTCGTGCCTTTTCCAGCTTCTTTGCCTACGCCTTGCTCTATCGTTCGCCCAGTGAGCAAGGTCACTCGCAGTTTTTGCTGAACCATGGTCGCAACCCTTTACCCATATTGATTATTTGGCTAATATTTAAGAGTAAGTTCGGCAAAGCCGTGAAATTTAACATCAAGGGCGGTATCCGCTGAGAATGCACAAAGCCAAAGCAGCCGCGGTCAGGTCAGCCGTTGTTCCCGGGTTCAAGCGGTTCCCAGACGCCCGAAGCTTCTGGTCAAACTCCGTTAAGCTCCGCTTGCCTTCAGCGGTTTCCAACCCGCCCAAATCCAGCACCAGCTTCGCGTCAGAGGAAACTTCACGTGCCTTCTCTAAACCAGCTTTTCGGGCGATGAAAGTGTCTGGGTGCTCGGACAGGATTTTTAGGAAGGTGTGGACGACTGCCGTGTTCAAATCCTTGCTTTCCAGCTGCTTGCTCAGGTAAGGGTAAGCCGAATCAAACGTTATGGGGTAGTTGCGGACCCATTCTGAGCATATGTCATCGTAGCCCGCGGCTATCTGGAAAACCTGCAGGAGCGTCACGTTCTCCCTGCGGATTCGCTCCACGGAATCTGATGCGGTCACGTCGAGGTCTGGAGCCACGTTGAGACCGCTGGGCTTTGCTATGTCTATGGCTTTGTAAACGTTAACGGCGTCTTCCGCGGTTGTGGCTTCAACTGCTAATCCGATGTTTTTCCGTAACTGCTCAAAATTAAATTTGTGACCCTCACTAGTAGGCGTCATGCCCGCGGCGACAGCGATAGGCACAAAAAGCATCACCGTGCCAAGCAGCGTGTTCCCGCCCCTCTGCCACACGCTAATATCCGCCACACAGTCACGTATAAGCTGACCCATGCCGACATGGTCAAGGCGCACCTTGCCCTCGGACACGCCGACGCCGCGGCTTGCAGCCTCCCTGAAAGATGAGTGGGCTGCGACTGCGGAAGCCAGAAAATGCTCCACTCGCGTGCCCTCAAAGCCAACAGTGAAGCTCACGTTTCCAGGCTTGTTGGCGCTGACCTCAAGCAATATAGCAAGTTCCAAGCATTTGGCTATGTGTTCTGCTTTTTCTGGGTTGGGCATGTGGAGGCCGCACCGAGTCTATGTAGGGTCGAAAAAAGGTTTATTAACGTTATGTAAAAAACTACAAACAATTGAACCATATTACAGCGTTAAATGGAGTAGGTTTTTCACATGCGAGCACGCGAAGGCGACCTCATCAAGACAAGGGACAACGTGATTTTCGACGTCAAAGGCTTAGTCCACCCGCCCGATAAGATAATCGCTTTTCCAAGGTACATACCGTCACAGACAGGCACCCGACGTAAAGGAAAGGACTTGTACGGCAAAGTTTACAACCTGGCCGAACGCTTCAAATATCTTCAGGAAAACGCGCCCAACCTGATAGTGCACGACCCAGTGTTTGACGAGAACCTATGCGAAGTCCCCGTTGGCGCAGTCAAGAAACGCTACGACCCAGTTGCTAAGCTCGCATCACTACGTACATCCAAGAGGCTGGAACCCCTCGAGAAGAAGGCTGTTCGGCTGGCGGAAGACCTGAAGGAAAACGCCGCCATCCCTTGGAGTGCCATCGGAATCTCGGGTTCCGTGCTCGTCGGGCTGCATACCTCGAAATCTGACCTTGACCCAATAGTCTACGGCGTGGACGCGTGCAGGAAGGCTTACGCGGCGCTGGAAAACCTGCTGCAGGATGGTGAGTCACGTTTTAAGCCTTACAGCCGCGACGGGTTGCGTGCACTGTTCGATTTCCGTTCGAAAGACACCATCATGACCTTCGAAGACTTCGCGCGGGTCGAATCTCGAAAGGCGTTCCAAGGCATGTTTGAAGGCGTTGACTACTTCGTGCGGTTCGTGAAGGATTGGAACGAGGTCCACGAACAGTACGGCGACGTGTGCTACAAGAATTGCGGGTACGCCAAGATAACCGCCACTGTGGCTGACGATTCTGAGGCGCTTTTCACGCCATGCACCTACAAGATAGAAAACGCCACAGTCATCGAGGGCGCAAGGCTGGAGCCGATTCTTGAAATTGTGTCGTTCCGCGGCAGATTCTGTGAACAAGCCCAAAAGGGCGAAGCAGTAACGGCGCAGGGAAAAGTTGAACGCGTCACCAACATGAAAACAGGCAAAGAGCACTACAGGATAATATTGGGCAATCAACCCGCAGACTACATGGTGTTGTCACGCAGTTGAAGCCACTTTCAAGACCTGCTCGTAATAGCGCTGACAATAAGTCAGCGTAATTTGGTGGAAACTGTCCTTTGGCGACGCGACTTCCTCCAAGTTGCCCTCCACAACGACCGTCTCGTCGTTTTGTGCTTGTTGACGAAACTCTTCCATGTACGAGAAAACCCGCACCGCCTCCGTTGCCTCTCGCGGACCGCTTAGCACCTCTAAGGGCGCGATGCCGTAAACGGATGGTATAAATGGCGCGTCGTCGTCGCTGGTTACTCGCGCTTTTATTCGAACCCAGCCCTTCTGCACGATACGCGCTTTCGAGTCGTATTCTGATGCGATTTCGCTCCATGCTTTCACAGGTTCAAACTCGGCTTTGATTATGCGTCCGCTCTTCTCATCGTTGTATAAGCCGTAAATCATTTTCCGCTTCTGGTGCCAAATGAATTCGTTTACGGTGTAGTTTTTGAACCGCCACCTCTTGCCCGTCATCGCCGCGTCTGAGCCAAACTCGTTCTTCAAGCCTGAAGTGCCATCCGCGTAAAGCTCCGCCAAGGTTTCGCGCATCTTGGCATTTTCCCTTTTGCCGTAGATTAACAGGTCGATGTCCGAGAGTTTTGGGTGGTGGAAACCGTGGAGCATTGACCCGAACACTCCGAAGTCGTTAGCCGATAAGCCAGAACTCGCCAGCGTAATGTTGAGCACGCGCTGCATCGCTTCCACAAGCTCATCCTTTGGATTAGTTTCAATCAATGTTCGCAACCGTTCTTCAGGTTTCCTCACCTCAGCAATGTCCGCTTGTCGTACGCCAACGACTTCCTGACCCAGCATCTCGTGAAGAAACGTGTACTGCGGGTAACGGTTGAAGATGAGTTTCAAGCCTTCATCATTGTAGAACTTGTAGAAGAGTCCACGCTTGCCTTCGCGTGGCGCTCTCGGGTCGGTCGAAGTGAAAATCTCGGCAGAGGCATACTCTGCGTCACATATGTACGCATCTCGCGGATGGCTGTAGCCGAAGACGCGGAAAATCAAGCCTTCTCTGGTGACGATGCCGTCGCGGTCTCTGAGGCTTAAACGGTCCAAATGTACTCTTCCTCTGACGTGGCAGTCCCGACCACGACTTGATAGAACACTTCGCCAGTCTTAAGCGATTCCACGCGTTCCAGCTGCCCAGCAACTTTAATTTGGCTACCCTGCCGAGCGACGTTGCGGTAGCAGCCGATGTTGGAGACGACGCGGTCGGGAACCTTGTCCAACGGCAACTCCGACTCGGCATCCAAGGGCTGATAATCTGTGATTTTGTAGATGGCTGGGCGGAACATGGTTTCCGAATCGTCGCTGACGGTACACTGGAACCTGACGGGGTCGATGGAGCTGAAGCGATACATGCCGTACCAAGTTTTAACTTCTTCGGGCTTGCGGGTGGCGTTATACATGAAAATCTTGCCTCGGTAGCGTCCCTGAAATTTCCGTGCAGCATCCAAGCGGTTGCTTATGACATAGCTGAGTTTGCCAGCGTTGACAAGTCTGGCGATTGCCGCCTCCACGGCACGAAAGTTCTGCGACCCGTAGACCACGAAGTCTATGTCGCTTTCGGGCGCGTGCATGTTTAAAGCTATAGAGCCGTGAATCCCCAAATCTTCCAAGCCAACACCTGACTCGTCAGAAATCAAGCGGATAAGATCAAGCGCCATCCGCTGCAAGTCGTCAGGATTCTCCAGCGCCGTCAAGGCTTTCAGTCGGTCTTTCGGCACAAACACCCGCTCAATGCGGTCTAGCGGCGCCGTTATCAACTCTTTGTTCCGCAGGTAACAGTAGTAAAGGTAATCAGGAAAGTTCTTGCGGAACGCTTGAATGAACGTTTGATAATTTTTCGCCGTATAAAGCTTCTCGGCGCGGAAAAGCTGCTTGTCACCGTACTTCCATGTGCGCTCCAGCATCTCAACGTTGAAAAGCTGTTTAAACTCGGCTGGAATATACTTGAGGAACGCGAAGACACGATTTTTTGGGTGCTCATACCCGAAGGTGTTGAAGATGAAGCCTTCTTTGGTTACGAAGGTATCCCCGTCCGCTGGAATCCAATCTTGTGTTGCCGTTTTGAAACACCGCGAATATGATTAAGCTGAAGACTAAAAAAGCTATTTCTTCCCCAAGCCTCTCAATGCCATTTTAATTTCCCGGAGCATGAGGGGCGGCAGTTTTCTTGCTTCCGCATCAATCGCGAGAAGAACCGCGCTGTACGTTGCCAGACCAGCCACGACTTTTCCGAAGGTTAAGGCTAACGTGGTCGTTTTCGGAAGGACGAAAAGCACCACCGCCGCCAAGGCAGCCGCGAAAACGTATTTTCCAACGCTTCTCCAGTCAACGGTGAGTTTGATGGATTTTCTCATAGTAAAATAAAGCCAGGCAAAGGTGGATGCATGCACGCCGATGATAATGGCGACCACATAGGTTGCCGCCTGCACCGGACTGCTACCTGAAGTGAACTGACTCAGCACGTAGTAGGCTGTTGGAAGCGCAATGGCGGCTTGGATGTAGGGCATCGTGAACACCTTGAAGATTTTGCTTCGAACCAGCTCACGCAGAGGGACGTTTCCTTCCGCGTCCAAGCGTTCCACACCCAAGACGCAACCATTGTAGAAGCTTGAAACCAAGACTATGAGGGCGTCAAAGGTGGACAGGAGAAGGATGGGCCAAGCTTCATTATAATGTACGTTCAGGATAGTCAGAAGCGAAGTTGGCATGCTCAATGTAACAGCTGCCAGCGGGAAAGCCGCCATCAGAGTGGTCTTGAAGGAGAGGGCGACTTCCTCCTCTGAGCAAGTGTTGGCAAGAAGCCTCGGGTATACGGCATAAGACAGGAACGAAGCGTATCCGATTATGTTCGCGAAGGTAACTGCTGCTTGCAGATTGCCAGTAGCTGCCTTGCCGACGGGAGAAAAGAAGAGTAGTATATAGGTAAGGCTGAGCAGTTGGCTACCCACGGCGTTGTAGATGTTCACCGTTGAGCCTTTCAACCACTGGCGAAGGTAATTCCAATGAACTGCCTCTTTCAGGTAAGGTGAAAGAAGCTTAATGTAAAATAAAACTTGGATGGCTGCGCCAGATATTATACTCACCATAGCGATTAGCAGCATTTGACTGAAACCGAAAGCAAGCAGCAGAAAAAGCGCAATTGTCACCTTGGTTACCTCTTCTAACAGTAAGCCGTATCCAATTGCTTGTGGCTTGACCGCGCGCAAGGAACTTTCAAGCAACGCGACAAGGTACAAGCTCAATATCTCAAGTGCGGCAAGAAGGTACACCGATAAGTAGACTGCCTCATGCGTTTTTGCCGCCTCCGCGTAAGGAAAAATAAACGGAATGTAGATTGCCATTCCCGCGAGAGCAATGACCAAGGTGGCTAAGAAACCCGTCTTGACGGTTCCCTCCATCTTACGTGCGGCGAAGCGGACGGTCCAGAATGGCAGCAAGCCGCTTGCAATAGTGAAGTAGCCTAGAACCGTGAAGATGTTTGACCACACCCCGAAATCGGCTTGCGACAAGTTTCTGGTGAGCAAAAGCGTGAAGATGAGCCCAGTTACGACGCTGAGTAATTGGGCTGCGAAAATTATGAAGCCACTGTATTGAATTCTTATTTCGTTCTCAGGCACGGCGACACCGCGGAGGTTCACTCAAGCCACAAATCAACCATGTTTTTAACCGTTGCTGAACAATTCACGTCGTTTAAGCGTGTTCGGCAAATTTCAGTAATCTTGCCCCGTTTTCATCCTTTATGTACGAAATAGGTAGACATCTAACAGACTAGCGCAGAAACAACCTTTTTGGAGCCTGAAAGCCAATCAACACAGAAAACGATAAAGAGGGCTCGTTAGGGCTTAATTACGCTTCAAATAAGGGAGGTCTATCATCTCCAAAAGCAAATGTTTCCACCATCCTAATCTTGTCCACTTAACCTGAAAAAAATGCCACAGCCATTTAATCCACGCACAGGCAACAACACACAATCCACGCAAGGGTCACCAAATATCGCTCAGACACCACCCGAACCCTACACCTCAGGCGGTTGGTGGCCGCAGGCTGAACTGGTCGACCGAAGTCTTCCAGCGTACACCCCGGCTCCATCAAACCCATCTTTTATGGGAGCCCTCGTCCCGATGAACGGGAATGGCTGCCTCTTTTCAGGAGAGGCTTCGAGCTTAGATGCTTTCAGCTCTTATCCTCAGCAGCGTGGCTGCCCGGCGACTGCCTTATCAGACAACCGGTTAACTAGAGGCTACAGCGTCCCGTTCCTCTCGTACTAGGGACCCTTTCCCCTCAGGCAGCCAGCACTCCCAGCAGATAAAGTCCGACCTGTCTCACGACGGTCTAAACCCAGCTCACGTTCCCTTTTAATAGGCGAGCAGCCTCACCCTTGGCCCCTTA
>JAOZHY010000050.1 GCA_026014595.1 Candidatus Bathyarchaeota archaeon | reverse complement strand
TAGCTTGCTAGACAAAAAGAAACCGCCTTAAGCAGGCGGTTTCAAGTGTGTAGTGCGTATCCCATAGGATATTAGCCTACCGACGACACTACCACAATAGCGCGAGACGGCAGGCCTAGCAAGCCCTCAGGAGTAACCCGCTTATTATAGTCGAAAACCGACTATAAATCGAGCTTTTCTCGCCTAGCAAGGATTGGATTGACAAGACTTAGTTCAGCCTCTAGCGGCCAAGACGCAGCCGCCGCAGCCCGTAAGCGATCATACGCCATACTAGCCCATCTTGATGTTGGCTCACCAACATCACTTAAGTAATGAAGCACTTCAGGGTCAATCGAGACACTCGATATGTCTGGGTTAATCATAGCGGCACAAAGCGCTAGCTCAACTGGGTCAAAGGAGGGCCCGGTCAACGAGAAAGCGAATACACACATGCCGCGCACGTATGCCCCAAACCGCCCCACATGAAAAGTATTTGCGTCCATCTAACGACTCCTTAAATGCCCCGCAGATACTGACGGGTAACTTGAGAACGGACAGTAGTCTTAAGACCCGAATTAAACACCCAATAACCCCCGACAACACGGTAACGCTTTCGCCCCTGATCCAAATAGGCCTGAGTTTTGGGTATCAAAAACCGCACTTGGATGGAGTCACCGCCTAACTCCACTTCGTGAGAAGCAGTCAGATCAGCCAAGTGCTGCGCCATACCGTTAGTCGGCCCCGCGCCAGACAAATTAACTACGCCTTGGTTCTGCTGAGATTCAGCAACTCCAGCATAGCGCTTATGTCCGCGACTAACTAGCGTAGAAGAAAACGGAAACAGCATCACACCATAGGAGTCGAAAGGAGTAAGCACGTCACCCGACACAAAGCCAGACTGATTGAAAACCTGCTCAGCCTTCAAGCCGTCCACGAACTCAACACTAGAGTTAGTGTCTGGCGATACAGCTACAACACGAGTAGCAGCGAAACCCACAGACACAAACTCGCGAATCTTAGGCCATATCTCTTGCCTGAACCATAAGGCAATTTCCGCAAGCAGCAAAATTCGCTGCTCATTGGTATAGGACGACCAAGAATCAGTTGTCATGCCAACATAATAGACATTGCGCGTTTGCTGCCCCGCAATAGCCCCGTTAAGAGTGATTCTCGTCATCTTCTCAACTGGTGTAGCCGAAACATAACTCACGTTATATGCCCCCCAATACCTTACACAAGTGCCAGTAGAAAGCGAAGACGCTCTATATCTACTGACGACAAATTTAACTATAGTATAGACTATAAATGAAGAAAGCGCCACAGCGGTCGTCAGTAGACGGTAGGGGGTGGGGTGATACCCCAACCCCCAACACGGCTTAAAAACGCTGTAGCGCCTTCCTGGAAGGCCTCAGAACCATTCGGGATAGATTGCTTTATCCAAAATCAAAATCTCCCCCTTGGGTATCCCTGCCGAAATTGTCCCAGTCTCTCTGAGCAATGTATATATGTCTAAAAAGGACTGCGACAAGGGCATTAAACGCCGAAGATCCTGACCCTGTAATACACACGTTTGTGTACGTAGAGTCGGGGCGTCTATCGGTAATACTAGCGATAAAGCGACGATTTTTAGAGTCGTGAGATACCCCGATTCGGTATCCCTCCAAAGCCAGTACATCCACAAGGTCGAGGACATCTTCAATAGTGAATGGCATCGAACGAAGTTCATCTTTTTCAGCAGATGATAATGGTACGTTGATAAACCTAAACCCATGACCAAAACTGCCATTTTTGGAATCTTTCTTGCTCATCTTGCTACTCCTTATAGCTTGCTAGACAAAAAGAAACCGCCTTAAGCAGGCGGTTTCAAGTGTGTAGTGCGTATCCCATAGGATATTAGCCTACCGACGACACTACCACAATAGCGCGAGACGGCAGGCCTAGCAAGCCCTCAGGAGTAACCCGCTTATTA
>JAOZHY010000037.1 GCA_026014595.1 Candidatus Bathyarchaeota archaeon | reverse complement strand
AAGTATAGCAGGGACTGACCGAATCGTTCTTATCAGGGCAGATCGCCGGTCTGCAAGCACAAATTAAAAGTCCTCGCCAGGAAAGTTCAGGCTGGCGCCAATGTCTCTGGCAACGAAATGCCAACGCCAAAGTTGACCGCTGAAGCAGAGAGCAGGCCCGGGTCTGAGCCGGAGCCGGAGATGATGAAGTAGGGCGAGCCGTCGTCGTCTTCGTCATAGGGGATGGGCGGGTCAGGGATGGGGTTGTAGATGGTCTTGTTTGAGTAAAAGGAGGTGTTTTTTAGTTTTGCCCAGGCGCCGGGGATGGGTGTGGGCGTGGGCGTCTCTGAGCCGGGAGAAGGAACGGCTGTGATGTTGATGATGTAGTGGACGGTGCGGTTGTCGTTGCGGCCAGGCGCTTTGTTCCAGGTGAGGCAGTTGGAGAGGTCTTTTGAGTTCCGGCAGGTGCCCCATAGGCCAAATCCGGTTTCAGACGGGATGCCGTTTTCATAGGGAGTGATGCCAAGCAGGGGCAGGGAAAAGCCGTTGAGGCGAAGTCCGGCGCCCCAGTGGGTACGGCTGCTGATGGAAAAGACTGCTTCTGAGGCATTGGTCTGGCATCCATAACTTTCGCAGGGCGCAGTGTTGCAGCGGACTTTGCACAGGCTGACTTCTGGCAGGGTGAGGGGGTTCATGTTTGGGTCAAGGAGACGGATGTTGAGGACGGCGCTGGTTCCGCCGCCGCCGCCGCTGCCGGAGCCGACACGACAGCAGACAGGCGAGCCGTCTTCGTTTTGACAGCAGTAGTAGCCGTTGGTGCATTTGCCATCTCCGCATCTTTCTTCGTAAGGTGAAAGGGTTGGATTAGGAATAACAGTGACTTTTTTAGGTTTTTCGGTCGGGGTGGCTTCGGGTTTTTCTGTTGCGGTTGGGGCGGGGTCTTCATTATCGTCATCATCGCATTTTTTACAAGTACCGCCATTACAAGAAATGCTTGAACATCCACATTTGCAGGAAGACGAGCAGTATTTTTTTTTACAGGACTCTGAGTCTTTACAGCCACACTCACATTGCTGTTCTTTGTAATTGCAACCATCGCACGTGCGTAGTGTTCCACCGGAACATGATTTCTCGCCTGCCTGACTACACTCGCATTCTCTTGCTAAAGGACGGCTGATTAGGCTGATTGAAAAGAAAAGAGCAATCAAGATGATAAAAAAGACAATTTTTCTCCCCATAATCTTAGTATAGCAAAAGTAAATGGTAAGTAGTAAATGGTAAATGGTAAAGAAAATTCAAAATTGAAAGTTTAAATCTCAAAATGAAAGTTCAAAATTCAAAATTTTTCATTTTGCATTTTTTACACGTTATACGTTCCACGTTCTATGTTCCATGTTTTACATTCAGATTTGAGCTTTGATCCGCCAGTTGGCGGATTGAGCTTTGAGCTATTTTTTACACGTTCCACGTTCTACGTTCTACGTTATACAATTGATATCATTATTATGGTGCTTGTCTTTCTTCAAAAGACGAGGGCATCTGCTGGAGCTGGGGAGGAAGAGGGCGAGATAGGGATTGTGTTTCAAATACGGGATTTTCGCTATTAATCTGGACAATTCTTCCGTTGATATTATGTGCTAAAGCGAAAACATTATTATCCGTATATTCTAATCTACTCGCATCATTTCTTTCATCACTAAAAAGCATGGCATAAATAGAGTTGCGGGGGAGAATAACAGGCAGGCTGTTTTTATCATCTGGAATAAGGTGTGGCCGGATGACGATATT
>JAOZHY010000018.1 GCA_026014595.1 Candidatus Bathyarchaeota archaeon | reverse complement strand
CCGCGTCCTCTGTTGCTACTGGTTTTGTGCTAGGCACACTGAGGAGACCGCCGCTGATAAAGCGGAGGAAGGAGCGGGCCACGGCAGGTCAGTATGCCCCGAATCTCCCGGGCCACACGCGAGCTGCAATGGCAGGTACAATGGGTTCCAACCTCGAAAGGGGGAGGCAATCCCGAAAGCCTGCCGTAGTTGGGATCGAGGGTTGAAACCCATCCTCGTGAACATGGAATCCCTAGTAATCGCGTGTCACTAGCGCGCGGTGAATACGTCCCTGCTCCTTGCACACACCGCCCGTCGTTCCACCCGAGCGACTCTTGGGTGAGGCGTGGTCCTCCGTGGCTGCGTCGAATCTAAGTTTCGTGAGGGGGGAAAAGTCGTAACAAGGTGGCCGTAGGGGAACCTGCGGCCGGATCACCTCCTAAGTAAGCACTGCTTGCTGGAGGAGCAAGGAAGCGGCATTAACGTCAAAGCCCAACATTCATTGTGAGCTTTTTTGTTGTGTGATTTGGTCTTTTGGATGCGGTTAGCTGCCGTTTGTTGTGGTGGGTTGCTGTAGGACTTGCAGAACTCGCGTGCTGTTTTGACGGATGTTTATTCTATGTAGATTGCTGGTTGGTAGGGCACAGCTAACGCGGCGCGGTGTTTGGGGTCGTAGCGTTCCTTGTCGTCTTCGCTGTACACTTCTATCTCGGCGTTGAACCGTTCTTTCAGGAAACCACTCGCGTCAGCGATGACTTTCTTCTCGTTTATCGTTTGGATTTTCAGCATGTTGCCTTTTCTCTCGTTAGGCACCTTGGTTAATGTCTTTATCACTCGCGGAACGAGGGCGGCAACCTCTTTCATGTGTGGTCGCATGTTTGAGTCGGCGGCGAGTTCTTTCATGACGTCGTTGATTTTTGCTTCGCCCGCTGCGGCTTTCTCTAGGACCTTCAGGTAAACTTGCCATTTCCATGAAGCAGCCGTGTAGTAGCACACGCGTTTTGGCGTGATCTTGGTGGCTCTGAGAATGTTCAGCGTGTCCTCAACCAAGTCGGTTACGAGATTTTCCTCTTCCTCAGCCGCTACATCTATCTTGCTCTCATCCACTTTTGGCCATTGAGCAACGGAAATGAATCCCTTCTCGCCTGTGTGACTCCAGAGTTCCTCGCAGATATGCGGCGCAAACGGCGCAAGCAGCCTAAGCCATACCAGCAAAGCTTCGCGAACCGCCAAAGCCTCTGTATTGCCCTTGCGTTGGGTGTACCAGCGGATGTCGTTCCAAACCTCGAACAGCGCCACTTGCAACGCTGTTCTCGTTTTCAACTCCTCAAGTGCAGCCGTGACTTCGCCGATGCGCCGCTGCATTCTGCTCAGAAGCCACCGCTCCAGAGAAGTCTCCTCCGCAACTCGTGCCTTAGCCAGGATGTCATCCACAAAACCCAACAGTGACTCCAGTTTGCTCTGTACATCGGCGACGTTTTCGCTTCTCCAGTCCGGATCATCCATCGCCTCGGCACCGAGCAGCAGCGCGCATCGGGCGGCGTCGGCGCCGTACCGTTCAACCGCGCCTTTCATGGTTATGAAGTTGCCTTTTGACTTGTGCATCTGCTTCCCCTCGATCATCAGCATGCCGTTCACGCCGATAGCACGTGGCCAGTGCTTAGGTGGAAACAGAGCGGCGTGGTGAAAGATGCAGAAGGTCAGGTGGTTCGGAACCAGTTCCTTAGCGGAAACGCGGAGGTCGAAGGGGTACCAGTACTGGAACTCCTCGCGCATTTCCCTGAGTAGTTCAGCTGCTAATCCCGAGGTTTTGCTGACCGCCTCTGCTTCGCCTTTGCCCAAGAAGATGTAGTCAAACACTTCAGGCGTGAGCTGCTCAGGCTCTATGCCGCGTTCTCGTATATGCTTGTTTATGGTGTAAAATGCCATGTAGATGGTGGAGTCGCTGAGGGTTTCAACAATCCAGCCCTTGCTCCACGGCAGCGGTGTTCCGAACCCTGTGGTTCTGGCGCAAGCCCACTCCTTCAGCCAGTCGATAACTGTTGTGAACCATTGTCTTGCCGCGTCAGGGTAAACCGTCATCTGAGCAACTGCTGCTTTGGCTTTTTCCTTCCACTCGGCGTCGGAGTAGTTCAGGAACCACTGGTCCGAAAGTATCTTAACGATGCACGGCGTCATGCACCGGCAAACCACGGGTTCAGGCAGGTCGTACATGCTGTCGGCGACGCCGAGCTTCTTGAAGTCCCGAATGAGCACGTCTTTCGCTTCCCTGACCATTTTTCCCGCGTAAGGTCCACAGTTCTGCTTCAACACACCTTCGTGGAACTCCTTCTTGTACAGTGCTTTCGTGGCTTCGTCTGCGCGCGGGTCATGTTGGTCTTTCACGCCCATCTGCTCCACGATTTCCACTGCTGGAAACTCGCCGAAACCCTCCACTCGAATCAGGCTGATAGGCTTAATCCGCTTCACCACTTCAGGGTTCACGCCGAAATCACGCAGCACCTCAGGCTTCTCCTGCAAATCCTTCAGCGCCAACCAATCATACGGCGCATGAGCCGGAACGCTGTAAACCACGCCCGTCGCTTGGTTCGCGTCAACAAACCAGCCTGGCAGAATCGGAAACTTGGCTTTCGTCAATGGATTCTCGAAGTTTTTGCCGATGAGTTCTCTGCCCTTGAACTCACGTCTCACTTCCACTTTTCTTTCCTGCTCCTTGAGCTTCACCGCGGCTTCTCGGCTAATTATCCAGCGTTCTCCGTCCACCTGTGCCTCAACGTAAGCGGCGTCGGGATTTATCCACATGTTCGTCACGCCGTAGATCGTCTCAGGCCTGAAAGTCGCCGCTGGCAAGAAAGTGCCGTCATCCAGCTTATACTTTATGAGTGTGTACTCTTCAGGCGTGACGCCTTCGCCCACCTGCCGGTCATGGTCGCCTGTGGGGCTCTTGTCCTTGGGGCACCAGACAACTGGATGCGTTCCTCGCGTAACGTACCCCTTCTCTTTCAAGCGCAGGTACTGCCACGTGATAAACTGCTGGTAAGTGGGCATTACCGTGTTGAATTCTCTTCGCCAATCAATCGAGAAGCCGATGCGCTTTGCAGCCAAGCGCCCCTCATTCGTGTAGTACTGCGCCATGTAAAACGGGTCCACAAACCGTTTCAACTCCTCCTCCGGCACACCATCAACCTCGCGCAGAACGCGGATGTACTCTGCATCACCCTTCGCGACGCGCTCACTTGCACCCAGCAGCGGCTGCCCAGTCCAGTGCCAAGCCCAAGGCCAAAGCACGTTGAAGCCCTGCATCCGCTTGAACCTTGCGTAAGCGTCAACGCGCGTGGCGGTGAACGTGTGACCCACATGCAGGGGCCCGTTCATGTACGGGTAAGGGAAAGTCACGAAAATCTTTTTTCGCTGGGGGTCGGGGTCAGCCTCGAACACGCGGGCTGTTTCCCACCGCTTTTGCCACTTCTCCTCGATTTGCTTGGTCGGGCTCATGAAACCTGTTGAATTAAGCTGTAAGCTATTAAGAGTTTTGCTTCACAAGCCATTTAACCTAAAGAAAGAAATACCGAATGTGTATACAAAAGAAAAGCATGAACACACAGCCAGAATTGATGGAGATTGCCAAAGTCCTCATCGAGAAAAGGGGAAAAAACGCATTAGAAAAAGCTCAAAAAGAAATTTTGGAATGCCAATACAATGGCGGTGCGGTCTCTTCTGCATTAAAATATTTTGCCGATGTGATTTTTCCCCGTGCATTACCAGTTTTTCCAGCTCTGGTTTCACTTTCATGCGAAGTTGTGGGAGGAAAACCCGAAAGAACAGTGTCTACTGGTGCAGCCTTGACTCTTATGGCAGCGGCGGCGGACATTCATGACGATATAATTGACCAGTCAAAAATAAAATATTCCAAGAAGACAGTTTTCGGCAAGTTTGGCGGCGACATTGCGGTTCTCGCAGGGGACGCACTTCTCATTCAGGGTATGACTCTTTTGTATAAAGAATGCGAATTGCTTGACAAAAAACAGAGGGAAACTGTTCAGAGTCTAGTGCTTGAAGCCTTCTTTGAAATTAGCAGGGCTCAGATAAAAGAAGTTGCTTTGAGGAGAAGAACAGACATAACGCCGCAGGAATATTTCGAAATAATCAAACTAAAAGCCGTAATTCCTGAAATACACTGCAAGATCGGAGCGATTCTAGGAAATGCAAACGAACAAACTGTTCAATATTTAGGACAGTATGGCAGGTCATTAGGCGTAGTCTCAATTGTCAGAGATGAGTTCATAGATCTCCTTGAGTATGATGAGCTTCAAAGTAGAATAAGGAATGAAAATCCACCTTTGCCTATGATTTATGCACTCCAAAACCCAGAAATGGCAGATAAAATAAAAGCATTCGCAGAAAGCGGCTTAAAAATAACAAAAAAAGATGCTAATAGAATGATCAAAATTGTTCTTGATTCTCCGCAAGTTCAAGAACTCAAGCAGAATTTGCAGTCCATCATAAAAGAAGGCTTAAACTCTATTGTATGGGTGAAAAATGCACAGCTAAAAAAAGAATTAACTCTATTACTCACTGCTTTGATGGAAAGGCTTTGATAGTAAGCTGCTTCTACCACCAGTTTACGGCTCTTATCATTTTCTTTCTTTTGGCCATTTCCTTTCCCTTCTCGATCTGTATTTATGTAGTACACTTAGCTTAAAAGCTTTGCTATTCATGTATGTTTAATAAGAATTTTGGATTCCTAACGCTTAACTGTAGTCTGAGTCATGGTAAATCTATGCGATAGCAATGCTTAGGCAAGCATTTATCAACGCGATTGGCACTACTCCCAAGGTCGCAGTCATAGTCATAACTTTAATAGCGAATGCTATTGCATGGTATTTTTACATTTTTAATTTCCTAATGAACATCATCCAGAATGCTGGATTTTCCAATTCTGAAGTTATGATGATTTGGGGTATCAACTTCTTAGGCATAGCAATTTTCGCGGTTCTTAGTGCATCTTTTATTTATCGGTTCAGACATCGAGTTACTTTTCTTTTTTATTGGATGTTACTGGGAGTTCTTATTTCTTTGATGCCTATGGCATTCGATATTTCAAAATTATACATTATTACCTTATTCTGTTTGCTTATTGGTGCATATTTTGGATTAGGAGTGCCCATATGTTTCGGCTATTTCGCATCTGCAACAAATGAAGGGAATCGTTCAAGATTGAGCGGAATAGCTTTTCTTTCAGTCTTTCTGGGGTTTTTTCTTCTCACAAGAATCGAAATAAGCAATGTTCTACTAAATTCCATTATTCTCGCAGCATGGAAAGCTACTGGCTTGATAATACTCATTTTCTTGAAGCCAGAAGAAAAACCAATCAGTCAAAGCGATAAAATCTCGTACAGCTTCATTTTCAAGAACAGGTCTTTCTTCTTATATTTCATTCCTTGGCTGATGTTTTCAGTAGTGAATTCTCTCGCGGTTCCGATAATAAGCGATTTTTTCACGGAAAACTTTATGGATTATAACGTTGCATCTTCAATTGAAATGGTTTTAGCAGCAATCATGGCCGTAGTCTTTGGGTTCATTGGGGACAATATGGGGCGAAAGCGCTTGACTTTAATAGGGTTCGTACTTTTGGGTTTGGGATACGCAAGCCTCGGGCTATTTCCTAGCGCGCCACTTGGATACTGGTTCTACATTATTGCCGACGGTGTTGCATGGGGAGCTTTTTACACCATCTTTCTCATAACCTTATGGGGTGACCTCGCAGAAGGAAAAAGTAGCGAAAATTACTATGCGTTCGGCAGTTTGCCATACCTTCTTTCAAACTTCTTGCGTATTTCCGCAGGCGCGGTAGTAGGCAATGCGGTGCCTGAATCAGCAGTTTTCTCATTTGCAAGTCTTTTCTTGTTTGTAGCCGTGCTACCTTTGATCTATGCTCCTGAAACGCTACCTGAGCGGATTATGAAAGAGAGAGAGCTCAAGACTTACATAGAGAAAGCCCAGAAAGCTAAGGAAAAATACTCTTAAGGAAGCGTTCGCTTTACAAGCAAGTCATGTTCTTCCACGTTGTCCTCACGACCGAATGCAACCTTCAGTGCCGGTACTGCTTCGGCGAATCGCTGGATGATTTCGACGAGGGCTTCGCCAGCACTGACGTAGACTACTCTCTGCCCAAGAAAGCCAATTACGATTTCGCTCTGTTAAACAACTTTTGCACTAAGGACCCTGAATGCGTCCTCACTTTTTACGGCGGCGAACCCTTACTCTGCACCGACGAGATTAAGCAAATAATGGACACGGTGAAGCCGCGGCACTTCATGATTCAAACAAACGGCCTGCTTCTCGACCGCTTGCCAGCCGAGTACGTTAACCGTTTCCACACCATCCTCGTTTCCGTAGACGGCGACGAAGCTTTGACTGACTATTACCGGGGGAAAGGCACGTTCAGAAAGGTCGTCGACAACGTGAAATTGATAACGCGAAACGGGTTCAGCGGCGAACTGATTGCGAGAATGACGGTGATGGAGCAAACAGACATCTACAAGCAGGTCCGATGGCTCCTTGAGAATGAAGAATTCGCTTTTTCCAGCGTACACTGGCAGCTTAACGCGGGCTTCTGGGGAACCGACTACCTGCGGCGAGACTTCAAGCACTGGAGCGAAAACAGCTACGTTCCCGGCATCGAGAAGCTCACGCGGTTCTGGGTTGACCAGATGCAAACGCATGGCACCGTCCAAAAGCTGTACCCCTTCTTGGGCATAGCCAACTCGCTCCTGAATGGAGAGAGAAACAGTCGGCTCCGCTGCGGCGGCGGATGGATAAACTACTCCATCCAAACCGACGGGTACATCATCCCATGCCCAACCATGTGGGGAATGAAAGACTACTACCTCGGACACGTGAGCGAAGCTGACCCGCTTGGACTCAGGAAGCTTTCCGTTACTGAACCCTGCAGCCGCTGCGACATAATGGGCGTGTGCGGTGGACGCTGCCTCTATGCCAATGTAACGAATAGATGGAGCAGGGACGCTTACGCGCAGGTTTGCGGCACTGTGAGAAGCCTGGTGAAAGCCGTTGAGGCTGAGGTTCCGCGCATAAAGCAGTTAATTAACGATGGCAAACTGCGCTTAAGCGATTTTGAGTTCGTGAAGTACAACGGCTGTGAAATAATCCCTTGAGTTGTGAATAATGAGCTGTTCATCCCGTTCCGTTATCAAAAATGCATTGGAGGTGAGCAACGATGAAATGATGATTTAATGAATCTTCAGAGTGAAAAGAGCGGCGGTTACATGATCATTCCCGATGGTCATCTATCCCATCAGTTCTTTGAATATAGAAAAAAGAAGTTACCAGTATCAGAATGTTGATATGTGTTGTTGTGGCGCCGGCCACCTATCAGGAATTTTAATCGCGCTAGCTTCAATCTTCGTTACCCCGCTAATTCCAGCAATTTGATCCTGAATAGCGAACAATTCAGAGATGTCTCTAATCATTGCAGTTCCTTGAAGCTCATAATCGCCGAGTGTTCTTGTAATAATTATCATATCAGGTATTTTCGAAAGCATCTCAATAATCGAGTTAGAGAACTTGCCTGGAGCAGCAAAGGCTATGTTGAAATCTAACATCGAGGAGTATCCAATTATAGTCGGGTCTATTTGGATTGACACTTTAATTGAACGTTGCTTCCTAAGCTTATTGTACCTTTTTGCGACTGTGTCGGTTGATACTCCTATTTGTTTAGCGATTTGAGTGAACGAGGCGCGCCCTTCTAATGTGAGCTTTTTGACTATTTGATTATCCAATTCATCAATTGTCGTTCCAGTTTGAGGAGTACTAATAACTTCTTCCAAATCTGGATGGTTATAATTGTCGACATGATCGCGAAAACCTGTTAAATTCAGGTTTTCAGGAATGTTTCTAACGCCAGTCAAGAAGTAGGTTTTCAAGCCTATCGTCGGCACTTTTTGTTTGATTATCTGCTTTACTTGATCAAGTGCGTTCAAATTCCTTAAAGCTGCAAATACTCTAACGTTATAAACACTATTATACTGTCGGTAAGCTCGCATCTCAGTTAAACCTTTTACAAGTTCCATAACCTGTTCCAACTGCTGAGCACCGACGCTTATCAGCAAAGTTGCAAGTGCCTCAAACCCAAAATGACTGTAATTAATTTGAACTGTTGCTCCTTTGATTATGCCTTTCTTTTCCATTGCCCTGCAATGTTTCCAAGCCACGTTTCTTGTGACTTCGCACTTCTCTGCTATTTCATCATAGCCCGCGCGCCCGTCTTTTAACAGGATTTTTAGTATCTCAGCGTCAAGGTCGCTGAGTTTGACAGGCTTTTTCCTTTTCCATGGCATGACTATTGATAAAAATGCCAAATTATTTTAGTTTTTGGCTATTTTGAGTTGGCTGTCATACTCTCCTAAAAAGTCGATATGTACTGCCTGGGCGTAGGCCATTGTGTCCACTTTTCGTCGAATCTCAAGAGTTCGATATCTGCTTTGGTTATTCCTTGGATTTTTCCAATTTCTTCCTGAATGGAAAGTAAGCGATTCAGATCTTGGACCATTGCATACACCTGCAGGTCGTAATCTCCCGTTGTTTTCATGATGCTTATAATATCTCGTATCTCGCTGATTTTGTCAATTATCAGGTCCAATTTTCCATCAGATATGAGGATAAAAAATATGCACAAAGCACGATATCCAATTCTGTTAGGGTTGACCTGTATTGTGACTTTTAGAGCACCAATATCTTTTAATCTTTCGTATCTTCTCTTGGCAGCCTGAGGCGAGATGCCTATTTTCTTGCCAAGTGATTTCATCGATATCCTTCCGTTTTCAGCGAGCTGATCTGCAATTTTCTGGTCAATCATGTCGATACATTGGTTTTTGTTTTTTACAGTATTCGTCGCAGCAATAATTGGGCCTTCGTTTTTCTTCCTGTTTTTTTCTGTAATTGCCAGGTTGTAGTGCATTTCCCTCACTTCAGTCCAAATTGCGGTTTTCATTTCTAGCACCGAGAAATTTCTCCTTATGGAATCCTTAACTTCGTTTAGTTGCTCGAGCGTTTTAAGAATGAAGACAGCGCTTATGTTGCCTTCAATGTCCCGGTTAGTGACAGAATAGGTTTCAGGCATCTTCCTGAGGTATTCGATGAGTTGATCGGATTGACGAAAGTAAACGTTGATCAACATGTCCGCAACGGCTTTATAGCCAAAGAGTTTGTAGTTGATGTGTATTGTTGCGCCGGTGATTATGCCGGTTTTTTCCATTTTGCGGTAATTTCTCTCAACAACTTTTTCTGATAGACCTGTAGCTTGGGCAATTTCTCGCGCATTCTTACGTCCGTCAATCAGTAACTGTCTAAGAATTTCCGCTTGAACTTCACTAATTTGCTTGACCTGGACCACTTTCGTTTCACTTAAAGGGTTTCATGGAGTTTCGTTCAATTTAAATCCATCGCCGAGAACTATCTGGATTTTTCCCTGTCACAATTTTTTTCCTCATTTTTCTGAGTAGGAGGTCTTGCTTACATTAACGCCAAATTTTCTATTGAACTGGCGATTTCGTTCAGTATTCTTCCGCAGTACTGCAAAGTTTTATAAAGGGCTACAGTCCAGAGATTTTTCTGGAGACTAAGGAGAAATAGCATATGAGAAAACTGAAAAAAGCGGTTGCTACTCTACTAGTACTAACGATTGCAACTTCGATCTTGATGGCGTTATCTGTGACTCAAGCGCAAGTGCCGTCGACTATGGAAAGCTTTCCCTTCATCGAAGCCGTCCCCAACCCCGTAGGAGTTGGGCAGCAAGTTACAATACGATTCGGAATTCTGCAAGCTTTGGCAAACGTTTACGAAGGCTGGGCAAATGTGACTGTAACAGTCGTTGACCCCAAAGGCGTTACAAAAACGCTAGGACCATTCAAAACAGACTCGACAGGTGGAACCTATACTGATTTCTTCCCCGACCAAGTTGGCACATACAAACTGACAACAAACTTCCCGCAGCAGCCTATCCCATCGACCCAGTACGACTTTGAACGAGGCGTGCTTATACCCGCGGGCACAATATTCAAAGCTAGCACCAGCGAGACGTTAGATCTTGTTGTACAACAAGAACCGCTACCAACATATCCTACCGCACCTCTTCCGACGTATTACTGGTCACGCCCAATCGACCCTCAGCTACAAAGTTGGTATTCAATTTCAGGAAACTGGATGACTCGACCAGACAATGATGTGGCACTTTACAACGACTACGCGCCTGAAACAGCCCACGTACTATGGGCAAAGCCACTGACAACAGGAGGCCTAACTGGAGGACTGTGGGGTACCGATCAGCTACCAGTGTCATCTGAAACAGGAGACGCATACGAAGGCAAATGGGTAAATTCAGTAATATTAAACGGAATACTCTACTACAACGTAGCTGGAAATCCCATGGGTGGCGCAACCGAAACAAACGGAATCATGGCAGTCGACTTGCACACAGGTAAAGAATTGTGGTTCAGAAACAATACCTTCCTATCCTTCGGCCAAGCTCTCTGGTTCTACGGCTTCAACTACGCTGGTGTCTTCACTTATCTATGGGATACAAGTGGACCCGAGTGGAAGGCGTACGATCCCTTCACAGGTGAATGGCAGTGGTCACTGATTAATGTGCCTTCTGGCACCAGAGTCTTCGGACCGAACGGCGAAATCCTCATCTACGTAACGGATTACGCAAATGGCTGGATGGCTCTTTGGAACTCAACAGCTTGTGGACAGCAGAACGCTTTTGGTGGCTACGCTCTTGGCGCTGACTTGGGCAGCTGGGGCAGAATTGTTGGCAAACAAATTATGAATGGATCAAATCCGAGGAGCTACTCGTGGAACGTAACAATTCCCAAAGGATTGACAGTCGGTGCTTCATTCGGTGCACCAGTGCTGAAAGTTTATCCTGACCGAGTAGTAGGTTGCGACTTCAACCAAACACGAGTCAGAGTGTGGGCAGTAAGTACAGCGCCAGAAACAAGGGGACAATTAATATTCGACAAAACATGGAACGCGCCAGCCGAATGGCTAAGCGGTTTCGTCACTCTACACTACGCGGGAGCAACCGACGAGGTCAAAGATGGCGTTATTGCCGTATGGGTTAAAGAATATAGGAAATTCTATGGCTTTAGCGTAGAGGACGGACGTTACCTATGGAACACCGATTCTGAATATTGGTCAGACGCTTATGGCTGGGGCAACGCAGAGCACACGTGGTACTTCGCATACGGCAAACTCTACTCCGTTGGCGTTGGCGGCATAGTGTATGCATATGACCTAAAAACAGGAAAAACCTCATGGACATACAACATGACTGATCCGTATCACGAAACCGTAACTGGCCCCAACTGGTGGGGATGGATCGCAGTAATTGCTAATGGCAAAATCTACGTAACCACAACCGAGCACTCTGTTAACATGCCTATGCCACGTGGAGGACCATACGTCTGCCTAAATGCTACAGATGGCACCGAAATCTGGAGAGTAAATGGCATGTTCCGCGGAACACGCTGGGGCGGAAACTCGGTAATGGGTGACTCCATAATTGCCACTATGGACACCTACGATCAACAAATCTATGCTATAGGCAAAGGACCGACTAAAGTTACGGTAGCAGCAGGACCCAAATCTTCAGTGCAAGGCACCAGCGTGGTCATCGAAGGTACCATTACAGACATATCGCCCGGCACAGCAAGCGACAGCATGACTCTTCGCTTTCCAAACGGTGTTCCAGCAGTATCCGATGCAAGCCAGAGCGAATGGATGCTCTATGTATACAAGCAATTTCCAAGACCCGCAAATGCGTCAGGCGTTGAAATTGTCCTAAGCGTACTAGACTCAAACAACAACTTCCGTGAAATCGGAAGAACCACCAGCGACTTAGAGGGCTACTACAGCTTCCAGTGGAAGCCTGACATCCCAGGCAAGTTCACAGTCTATGCATCGTTCGCTGGCTCTAAGGCATACTATGGTTCGCTTGCAGAAACCTCTTTCGTTGTAGATGAGGCACCCACACCCACCGCCGCACCGACTCCTGCACCTGCTTCGATGGCTGACCTATACTTCGTGCCCATGTCCATCGGCATGATCGTAGCAATCATCGTAGCCGCGGTCGTCATAGTGCTCATGCTTAGAAAACGGTAAACACCAAACACAACCTAACAAACCCTCCCTTTTTTTAGTTAACTATCGGTTCGAAGAAACGGGGCTGAGTGGGCTCTGGATGAAATTCGCGATGGCGTTGCAGTCATCGAGATTATTCGTTTCTCTCTCCTAGTTTGCCATCCGGAGCCCCAGCAAACTCGGTCAAAATTAACTTGCCTAAAATGATTTTTAAGCCTCTGCTTCCTGTACGATGGGCAAACTTTGTCGCAAAAGTGTCGGTTAATTTTCAATTGCTCGTTCCTTCTTTGACTTTCAATATACCGTCTAGGCTGCTTTAGTTTTTACTTTCATGAAAAGGTCGAGATAGTTCCATGCGCTTTGCTGCATGTTTTTACGATGCCTGTGGCATATGCGTCGCCGCTGATAATGAGAACCCGTTGAAAACCAGTGTTTCTGCTTCGCCTGCAGGTTTCGGGTGGAGCGGAATTGACACGGTGAACGTGCTTCCTTCTCCCAATTTGCTTTTCACGGAGATTTCGCCTTGATGGGCCTCTGCGATGCGTTTGCATATGGACAAGCCGAAGCCCATGCCTTTCGCCTTGGTTGTGAACAGCGGGGTCCAAAGCTTGGCTAACGTTTTCTTGGACATGCCTACGCCAGTGTCGGTGACTGAAATTTCCAGGTTGCCTTTCACTCTTTTGCTTGTTATGGTTAGGGTTCCGCCGTCTGGCATGGCGTCAACCGCGTTTTGAAGTATGTTGAGGAAAACACGGTTCATCCTTGCCGCATCAACCTTAATAGTCGGGTTGTCTTCAGCCTCGTAAACCACCCGTATTTTCTTTGGAATTTTAAGCATCGACATGGATTGTGCCAGCAGCGTTTTCGGGTTGGTTTCTTTCAGTTCCAGCTTCAGATCTCTGGAGTACTCCAACAGGTCGTTTATGATTTTGTTGGAGTGTTCAATGCATTCGTCTATGGTCTTCAGCATCATCTTGCCAGCGCGGTCGATTTCTTCGCTGTACTTGGTTTTCAAATAGTAAGCGGCGCCTTTTATACCAGTCAACGGGTTTCTCAAATCGTGCCCGACCATTGCTGCTAATTCGCCGATTGCGGCAAGCCGTTCGGATTTAACAAGTTTAGCCTGTGTCTGCTTCAACTGTTCCGTTCTTTTCTCCACTAATTTTTCCAATTTTTGAGAGTATTCTGCCAGTTTGTTTTGCAGAATTTTTCTTTCAGTTACGTTTACCACCAGCTCCAACGCCGCTACGACATTTCCGTTTTCATCTTTAATCGGAGTGACAATCAGTTCAACCCAAAATCTGTTGCCCTTAGCGTCCAAATTAGAATATTCATGAATATCGATGGGCACACCTCTTTCAAAAACCTTTTTAACACCGCAATCTGGACAAACGTTGGCGAGCTTGTTGAACGTTGAATAGCAAATCTTATCTTCGCAGTCGCCATTGAGCTGCTTCAGAAGGTTATTCGCCCATAATATGCGGTAGTCTTTGCTGATGATTGCCAGTCCAGCACCAACGTTTTCGGTGACAGCCTCAAGCTTATCCCGTTCCATTTTAAGTTTATTTTCAATTTTCTTTTGCTCAGTAATGTCGCGTGTAATGGCATGGAAAAATTTCTTTCCAGCAAGTTCAATAATCTGGACGGTGTTTACGACATCTCTGATTTCACCCGTCTTGGTGCGATGTTTAGTTTCAAACTCTTCCCGTCCAATTTTCAGTATTTTTCTCATGCGCGCCCTTGTTTCTGCAGGTGTTTCAAGCACTTCATAATCAGAAACAGTAAGTTTTGCAAACTCTTCCCTCGAATAACCCAACTGCCGATGGGTTTCCTCATTAAATTCAACCGCAGTTCCAGTTTGGTCAATAAGCAGAATGCCTAAAGGTGCTTGATTAAACAGCGTCCGATAACGCTTTTTCTCTTCTTGGAGTTTCATTTCTATTTTTTTGCGTTCCGAGATATCTCGTATAATTTCTAATATGTATGGAATATCTTTCAATTTTAAGGCTGAAACTGTAAGTTCTATGGGAAACTCTGTTCCATCTTTTCTGAGGGCAGGAACTTCAAGGCGCTTTTCAGGAACCTTGCCGTATTCTAAAATATTTTTGAGCACCTTTAAATGGGCTCTGCGATGCTCCGGCGGAACTACAAGTTTCGTCAGTTTTTTACCTATGGCTTCTTCTCTTGTGTAACCAAAGATTTTTTCAGCTGCAAGGTTCCAGTAAATAACTTTGTCTGTTTTATCCAATAAAAGGATAGCGTCGGACGCGAAGGTACTTATTGCACGGAACATTTCTTCGCTTGCACGTAAGGCATCTTCAAGTCGCCTGCGTTCAGTGATGTCCCTTGCAATGCTCAAAATCGCTCGTTTTCCCTGATAAGTCACAAGACTGGAGCTAATTTCCACAGGAATCTTCGTTCCGTCTTTGGCAGTGTGCAAAGTTTCAAAAGTCTGTATGCGGTCGGCAGGCATATTCCTGATTATATTAAGGATTTGCTCCTTGGTTAAGTTGCTGTCGATGTCCGCAGGTCCCATACGAAGCAACTCATCTTTTGAATAGCCGAGAACCTTTACGGCGGCATCATTCACGTCAATAAATTTGCCGTCAAAATCGATGACCCATACGTTTTCATTCATTTTATTGATTAACTCGCGGTATTTCTCCTCACTTTCCTTAATTTCCTTAACCTTTGCGTTTACGAGTTCTTCCATTTTCTCGGCATATTCCTTCAGTCGCCTCGCATTTTCCTTTCTTCGAGTGATGTCACGTAATATGGCAACATCAGCAGGTTGTCCAGCATAATCAATCTTTTTCGCCTTCAATTCAAAATACCGCGTTTGTTCATCTTTATCTATTAAGCTAATTTCATACGGTTCAATATGCAGGCTTTGCATTCTCTTTTTGAAATTTTCTAACAGGAGTATTTTGTTTTCTGGTGTTAAATTTTTAATTTCCAAGAAGTTCTTGCCGACAAATTCTTTCTTACTTAATCCAGTTAAGTTCTCTACCGCGTCATTTACTGCCAAGAAAACCCCTTTTTCGTCAACGATGACGGTAGGATCAGCAAGGAAGTTTAGGAGAGCCATGAAGCTGTTGTCGTTGCTTTCTCGGCGATTATGGTACATGCTTTTCCCCAGCGTTAAATCGAATTCGATTTTTCCCAGTTTCCAGCGAGAGACGTTACACGAGATAACTGTATGCAGCCAATAAAGCCTTATGAATTGCTCGTACAGATTCAAGTTTTTCTGAATTTATGGCAACATTGCAAGGCTTTATTTTTTCGCAAGAAGAAAAAAGGAATTAGAGTTTCTTATACACCACGTCTTTTTCCTTGGCATGCTCTGCCATCTTCAAGCCTATGCTCTGCCCTGCTTCTGCTCTTTGAATATTCTTATGCTCAATTTGCATGGACTCCACAACTTGCTCAAAATCGGTTGACGGACCCTTAACGAGAATACGGTCACCCACGGCTAAAGGCGCTTTTAACTCGATGACGGCGACGCCGATTTTGGAGAAGAAATGCGTTACCTGACCGATTCGGATAATGTTTTCTTCGCTCAAACACTCAGCCCCGCAGAATACTATATCGCTGCCACCGCATAAAAAACTTGCCAACCGCTGGAATGAAGAACACACTCGCCTTGATAACTCAGCAGGTAGTTCCATCCCTCTCCTGTTTTCAACATGCTTTTAGCGTTCCTATTTTCTGACCACAGCAAGAAAGACCCGATTTACAAAAGAGTAGCGACTAGTTGCTGTTGTGGTTGCACAATCACATAATCTTAAAAACAGACCTCATTCTATATTATGCCTAAGCTTTGTTTCTGACTTTTCAGGAGGTGTAATGACATACCCGAAAAAGAAGAAATCAACATAACCGAAAAACTGCAAAGCCTTGGCGAAACAATCTCCAAGTACAAAGACTCTGTGGTTGCACACTTTAAAGACATGGAAGTAGACGTGAAAGACTGGAACTTCGCGGTCGGCAAAACCGAAGCAGAATACACCGTGGAAGTTAGAGTGAAGCTGGGCATAAAGCCGAAAGCCAAGAAATAGCCAAAAAAGGCGCATTCGCCCAGCACAAACACGTTTTTTCTAAGCCCATCACAGCCACGCTAAACAGGCTGATTCCAATAGTAAACTTCACGGTACCTGCCAGTAACTGGAAACAACGGATCCTCGTAAACAATATCCAAGCGCAAACCATAATTCGCAAGCAATGTGCGTGACAAATTCCAAATCCGCTCAGACTCCTCATCTGGTCCCCAATACCAAATTCGGTCATCTGGACTTCGCATGCCCCAACCATAATTCCGTGGCAAAACCAGCGCAGCCTGCGCTTCGCTTAAGTCAGGAACCCTTAGCCCATTCCGATTAGCCACTACATCGTTCCAGAACTGCTCCAACGCCTCAAAATGCTCATCCGTCATGACGCCGTAAGCATTGCCCTCAAGCTGCGGGTAATTAAACACCATCACGTACTCTGCACCAGCCTCATAAGCCATAAGCATCTGCGCATAAACCTCCTTCCCACTGTCTAAGTAAGGTGGCTCACTATACTTCCACGTGATAATCGCGCCCCAAGACTTTCCCTGCATCCGCGCCGCACCACGTACAAGCGCGATGTCTTGTTGAATAGTATCGTTCCAGCCCAACTGTGTCAACATTACGTCATACCCGCCTTTGTAATCCCACCAGTACAAAGCGTAATCAGAAGTGAAAGTTGTGATGGAACAATTCTTAAGAGCTCTGAGACCGCGGTCACTAAAAAGGTAATATTGGTATATGTTTGCGGCTAGGTTGTCGTTACGGTACATGGATGACCCGTTAATGTATGCATCAATCGCCGCTTGGTGTGCTTGATAGATGGAAGTGTTGGAAAGTCTCATCATGGTGAACAAGTGTGACCAGTTGTAGTCAAGTTGAATCCCGCCTGGTTCATCATAATAATACACGCCTAGAAAGTGGTCGCTGTAACGCTGCTTCGCCGTGTTAATCCATGGCGTTTGCCAAGGACATGCTGGATCGAGCCAGCCAAAATAGGTGATTATGTTTAATCCAGCGGCAACGGCGTAATCGCATATCTCGTTCATGGCGGTTTCGTTCTTGCTTATGGGTCCAGACTGGAGAACAAACAGGTTTGTGTAGTTCTTTAATCTGTCAATTAGGAGTTTAGCTTCGTCGGTGGTGTTACCGCAGAAGGTGACGCCAACATAGAATGGTTTTGTTGTTTTGCTGTCAGCTGCTGGCGGCGAAGCAATGAGAAGGGATGTTGTGGGCACTACAAGAAGAAGGATTAGGGACAAGGTTAGGACCTGCTTCATTTCATGTTATCTCCTTTTTGCGTCGTGGCTGAACAATGGTGTGTTCAACCGGTGTTGTCCCATGTGTCTCTGCGCGTGTGTTGATATGGCTTCTTAATTATGAGTATGGATTTGCGGTAGTGTTTAATGGTATTGGTGTACACGCTTGTTTTAACTTTTTTGGTTTGCGATCTATTTCTTTTTCTTGAGTTTTCCCTTGAAGCTTCGAATGTTTTCCTCGCAGATGCCTTTCTTCCACTTGCAAATGCCGCTGATTATCTCGCTCAAATAGTACTCTAACTCTTCATCAGTCAGGTCGCTGGAGCAGTCAACACGATACACGATTTCGTCTTTCTCCCTGCTTGCGGTTATCGAAACCAACACGCCATCCTGAGTCATAAACATCAACCCTGAAGCATAGTTCGCTCAATGCGGATTTAAATGTTAACCAAAACCGCAGATGCAGCGCTGGAGGGCACCAAAACAGATAAAAACACGGAGCGCATCCAACAAACCGTCAAGCACGGGTGAACGAGGCACATGCCAACTGAAATCAAAGACGTAGAAAAATTCGTGGAGCTAAGCGCCAAAGCCGAATACTGCACAGTCAAAAGACTAAAGGAAAACGTGAAACTCAAGCTTCGCACGCCAAAGCAGCTTTACACTCTGAAAGTGGAACCGCTGAAAGCGGATGAAATTATCAAGAAGCTTAAATGCACCATCGAAGAAGCATAACCCTTTAGCACACAGAACACTCTTGCTTTCTGATGCTCGGAATAGTCTATAGCCGCTTATTTAAAGAAAGCAACATGTTTTTGGGCTGTTTCTACGCCAATAGCGACCCCTCTCCTATCTATTCCAGAGATGGCTTGTTTTGTTGAGACTCTGCACCAATTTTGGCTTTGAGCGTTGTCATGTAAGCGGTTAGGCTTTCTACGCATTGAATTTCATGTCCCAGAAGAGCCTTAAGCGCCCTCCAAAACTCCACGTTAGGCGCAATTTCCGCGTGCTCCAAGTCCTGCTGGAGCCGCTTCGTCCCCTCTTTCCCGCGCCTGTCAAAATCCAGAAGCAGAATCGCCTCCCTCGCGCCCGTCCTCTCCACTTCTGAGACGACTCCCTGAAGGGATTTGCTGCCGGTCTTCGCTGTCACCACGACGCCTTCTATGCCTAAAGCGCGGAGGGTCTCAGCATCTTTCTTACCTTCGACGATTACTGGGGTTCCCTTGGCTGACTCTGCTGCTAGGGCGTCGAGGATTTTGAGGATTTTTTCTTCTTTCTCTTTAAGTCGCGTGGACAACGGGGTTTACCTTGTCACTTTAAACTTTCTAACGGTCTCAAGGCACTCCCGTGCTTCACTGTTGCTTGCAAAGTACCGTCGGGCGGGCTCAAGGATGTCGGCGAGTTCTGTGGCGACGCCGTTTTTGAGGTCTTGTGGGTGCAGTTTGCCCTGCGCGTAAGCCGTTTCAAGTTCTTGGTAACTCTGGAATTCGATGGTGCCGCCGAATTTGGCGGGTCGCTCTATCGTGAAAGCAGATTTTTCGCGGAATATTATGTGCTTGCAAATGTCCAGAACGGGGTTGAACGCCACGGTTCTTTCAGGGCAGAAGGCTCTCGCCATCTTCTGCTTTATCTCCGCGGGCGTGTCGTAGATGAAGATGCAGGTTTCAGGCTTGCTTTTGGACATTTTCGCGGATGAAAGCGCCTCCTTCTCCTTCCCCTCAGGAATCGGCCATACCGCAGGCTTCTCCAAGCCTTGAAGAAGGTGGTGGTGAACGCAGACGGGCTTCCAGTAACCAGTTTTCTCCCCTATTTCGCGGGCGACCACGTTGGCTTTCCGCTGGTCCATGCCCAACTGGCAGATTTTGACTTGCATGTGGAAGATGTCGGCGACCTGCATGGGAGTGTACAGGAAATCCGAGACGTACCGCGCGTCGGTCTCCTTCCTGCCCGCAATCTCCAGCGTCCGCCTAGTCCGCGCAATCGTCAGGTTTTTGGCGACCACAACGGTCTTCGCCCAGTAGTCTATGTCATCGTAGAGTTTGTCGGAGTAGATGAACTCCACCTTGCTGGCTGGCACGCCGAGCGCTATCCACGAGTGCCTGAAGAGATCGGCAGCTTTGCGGATAAGCGTCAAGTCGCCGCCGAACTTGTTATTCAGCCACGCATGCCACGTCGCCAAAAACGCCTTAAACCGCAAACCAGCCTCGACAAAGTCCTTCATCTTGTAAGCGCAAATCACGCCCGTTCCCAAGTGCACTAAGCCCGATGGTTCCCAGCCGTTGTAAGCTACAGGATGCTCCTCGGCCTCCAACAGCTGCCTCAAATCGCCGGGGGTCAGAACCTCCTCGGTTGGCGGTCTGCAAATCAACTCAATCTTGTTTTCAATGTCCAAACGGCGTACCAGCCTGCGTTTCTAACCTTTAATGCAGACGTTAAACTTAAGAATTTAGCTCCCTGTTTGTCGCGGGCGGTTGTCTCCCACGTAACCTATCACTCAACCTCACAGCAAAGAGCGGTGCGCTCCTCTCGGCTAAGCTCTCTCGGCATGGGATTTTACGCCCGCGCCCACCGTGTCCCATGATTGGGTAAAACCCGCCATCACAAGCAAAGCACGCTTTGTAGGTCGTGCAGTCTTCCGTTGGGTCCGTCGTCATGGATGTTGCCGGCGGGATATTAAACTAAAGAAAACAAAGAAGTTAAGCGTTGCTGTCCACTAATCACGGAAAATTAGGTTTCAATGTTTCCGCGGCGCTAAGGCGCTGTGGGAAGGGCCGGGGCTGGGATTTGAACCCAGGCAAAAGGCTCCACAGGCCTCTAGGCTGCCAAGCTACCTCACCTCGGCCACTATTTTGCACACCTCGGTTACTTTTTCGGAGTAACTTCATCATTTACGTTTCCTCAAGAATATTAAGTTGTCTTTCTGGCAAACGTACTCGAAACCTACTTCTAGCAAGCTTTTTACGTCTTCGGGTTTTTCTGCGATTCTTACGGTGAACTCGTCGCTGTATGGTTCGAACAGTGTTCTTTCGATGGTGATGTAGATTTCCGTGTTTCTCAGTTCCTTATGCCCTAGGAAATCTCTGACATAGAGTGGGTCTTTTGTTTGGTGTTGAAGCATGGTTGCTTTCCAATGTCGGAGTGTGTGGAATGAAATCCGTTTCAGCCTTGGGTTTTGGAGTTTTTCTGCTAATCGTTTTCTTGCTTTGCCGAAGGTTGTTTTCATGGAGGTTATTGGTCCGCTGCCGAAGACTGCTTCTGAGTCTCGCGGTAGGTTGTTTAGCATGCTTATGAGTTTTTGGCTGACTTTCCAGAGGCGGGGGTTGCTACCTTTTTCGGGCAGGTTTAGGGTTATTATGTTCTTTTCGAAGTCTATGTCTGTCCATTCTAGGCGTTTGGCTTCGCCGCATCTCATCGCTGTTTCCTTGAGTAGTTGCAGAAAGGTTGAGCATTTTTTGCCGCATCCGGCTATTAAGTCATCGATTTCTTTTTCTGTTGGGATGAATGGGAATTTGCGGTTTACTTTGGTGCGTGGCGGTTCCCATGTTAGTTTTTGGATTTTGAGGTACAGGGTATAGGCGTTTATGACGTTGCGTTTTCTGGCTTCGCTCCAATGTTGCTTGAATATTGTTTCTTTGACTGATTCTGGATTTGAGAGGTCGGCTCCGCGGTCAGATAGCACGTTTAATGCTGAACGGGTTAGTCGTATTGTTGTTTCGCTGTAGCCTTGTTTCTGCATGTGGAAACAGAGTTCAACGATTTTGCCTTTGACGTCTTGAGGTGTGGTTGAATGGTTTTCTCTACCCGCGACAATTTTGGTTTTTGTCGCTTCGGTCAAATTTTTCGCATCCTGCAGGACTGCGCAGATTCGACGTTTACCTTTTGGCAAACAGCCTTTATAATGATATGGCTCGCTGAAGCGGTAGCCGCATTTCTGGCATACGAAGCGCTGAATGTCAATTTCGCCTCTCAAATAACGGTGCCCGTTTTTATCAATCCGAGTTGAACCACATTTAGGGCAGTTAAGAGGCTGAGGTTCTTTAGGTGGACAGTGCGTTCGGCTTTTACGCCACTCCTCTGAAAACGCATTTTCTCCTGTAGGAGCGATACTTGAGGAGCAGCCCTTGCCCTCTCCCTCAGCCATTATGCTTTTTCACCTCTCTTACTTTGGAGTTTGGTTTTCGGCGTCAGATGCTAAGTAAATAGCTATGTAGACGCCCAGTTCTGGGGGCAAACTGCCGAGAGCGAATAGGCGGATTCTGCTCTGAATACTCCCGTTTGCGGGCTTCAGCTCTCGCTATAGCAAGTAGGTCGCTATATTCCGTTGTCCATTCATTTGGGATAATCACTAAGGCCTTAAGCAACGTAACTACCTCTCACATTTTTAGAAGGTTGTTTGCAGAATTGTAAAAATGGGCTCAAAGGTGCTTCTTGCGCTACTACTTCTTGTGGGCTATTTAGAAATATTGGGTTTCAAATACTTTTTTCCATTTGCGGATTGTTTTTCTCGTAACGCCGAAAATCTCAGCAAGATCTTCTTCTGATATTCCTTCTCCAGTATGTTTCCACGATCCGCAAACGTATTCACCATTGGCTTTAGAATAAATTGCCGCTGCAAGAAGTTTGGAAATACCTTTCTTAGAGGTTTTATGTTGTTGTATGTAGGCTGCTGCTTGGTTTCTTGCCAGGTTCAGAGTTTCAAGGCTCAGACCTGCCTTGCATAATATGGGGAGCTTTTCTTGGAATAGCCTGATTAGTTCTTTGTTTCTTTTTTCACGCGTTGAAATTTCTTTTAAATATTCTGCTGCCGCTTTCTTAGAGATTATTAGTTTTCCCTTCTTTGATAATATGTATCCGCTGTTGTCGTCGTAGGTTGGATCACAGAACTCTTCCCACCAGTACGAATATGCTATGTGGCATCTTTGGCATTTGAGAACAAGCAGACTGAAAGGATTGTTTTCGTCGTATTCCGAGCGGTCGTATATTAGCGTCAGCTCTTGGTTACATCTTGGGCAGTTGTCAGGTACTTCTTCGTCGCTTTTTAGCTCTTCAATTTTCATTTCGAAAATGGAGTCTATGTGAATCCCTGTTTCTCTGAATACTTCGTTGATAATTCCTTGTTCGTCCAGCATGTATCCTCTCTTTTTTGGTGTTGATTTCAAAAAGGCTTTCCTTCTAAATGAAGAAAAATGCTTGGATTTTTGGCTGTCGAGAAGTTTAAGGAAGCTGGTGAATTCCAATACTTCCTCAATAGATAGGGTAAAATGTCCATGGAAGTAATCTCAAATTTACCCAATGTTGCTTTAATCGGTAGTGTTAGTTAAGTAAGTAATATAGATTGGATAAAACCTTTCACCTCGTTCAGGGCATGATGTAGAACAACTTAAAACCCACGGTAAATGCCACGCACACCCCTTTTGGTTTGGGCAGGCAAGCAGCGAATTGCCCAGTCTCGCTCTGAGCTTGCTCGATTGTTCTTTATGCTACAAATGTTCTATTTTGTTTTTAAGTTTTTTTTGCATCGAATTTGTCTACTCTATGTAAAGCCAAGCGCAAGAGAGGAGTTTATGCATGAGGCCGCAAGATGGCGCCTGAAATTATTCAGAGAAAACACGGAATACGTGGAAGTGCAGAGAGACAAGTATGAGAAGCTGGAAGCTGAACGAGAAGAGATGGATCCGCCTTACCTAAGCGCAGCAGACTTCATCGATAAGCAGATAGATGAGGTTTTGGCGAAATACGAGAGATGGCGCGAAGAAAAAGAAAACCGTGAAAAAGTAAAAGGAAGATAATAGTTGTTGAAGGGATGACAAGTTTTTTTAGTAGTGCCAATGGATAATATCAGGATGGTGTTATAAATGGGTGACGACGTTCAGTGTCCTGCTTGCGGCAGCGAGGTTGCGATTAAGCCTCTGAAATCTTGGAAGTTCAGGTTTTATGATGTTGGGCGTTATGTGTGCCCGAGTTGTAAGGGGAAATTTAACGTTTATGTTAGTCCGAAATCGAGGTTTATGATACCTAAGGGTAAGAGGAAATAGTGGATATGGCTTCGGTTGAGCAGATTGATGTGGATAAGGTTTTGGTTGGGCTTAAGCGTGCTGCTGCTACGGCTGCAAATGAGGAAGAGCTAAGAATAACCGATTCAGGGATTCTGCAGAGTGAAGTAATATCTAAGTTGGGTATTCCGTCGCCGAGGCATGAGAAGTACACTTTTGTTACTGGAGGAAGGATTGATGCTCTTTATGGTCATGTGGTTATTGAGTATAAGGCTCCTGGAAAATTGTTGAAAGAGCCAGATATTGCCAAAGCCAAGGAGCAGTTGATTGGTTATATCAAAGAGGAGGCGGAGGTTGAGGGCAGGTTTAAGCTGTTTTTGGGCGTTCTTTTGGCTGATAAGATTGGTTTTGTTCGATATGATGAGAAGAGTAAGACTTGGTTGTTGAGGGGTCCTTATGATCTGAATAGGGAGACTGTTCTGAGGCTTGTTGAAGCGATTAGGGGGCTTAGGCGGAAGAAGCTGGCTGTTGACGAGTTGCTTAAGGATTTTGGACCCAAGAGCGATACAGCGGTGAGTATGGTTAATGTTTTTTATGGTAAGGGTGTGTCTTCGAAGAATCCTAAGGTTGAGGCTTTGTTTAATGACTGGAAAAGACTGTTTTCACAAGTATGTTCCTACAGTCCTGAGAAGTTAAAGGGTTTGGAAGCAGAATATGGGTTATCGGGAAAAATCGATTACAGCGCCTTGCTTTTTGCGGTTCACACATATTATGCGTTGGTTATGAAACTTTTGGCAGCTGAGGTTGCATATCTTTTTGGCGCTGGTAGATGGTTAAAATCCTACGTAGCTGAACTCGAAGACGCGAACATGAAAGGTCTGGATGCTTTTAAACGGACTTTGGAAGACTTGGAAAGTGGTGGCGTGTTTAAAAAGTTTCTCAATATTACAAATTTCATTGAAGGCGACTATTTCTCATGGTATTTAGAGGAGTTGGACAAAAAATCTGCTGATGCCATTGCACGCTTAGCCAGGACATTGGCAGATTATGAACCGGCAACACCTGTACTTGAGCCTGAATATACTCGAGATTTACTAAAGAGGCTTTATCAGAACCTGTTACCAACTAAGATTAGACATGATCTTGGGGAGTACTATACTCCGGACTGGCTCGCAGAGTTACTTTTGGATGAAGTGGGCGTAACAGTTGAAAGTTTTGAGAGCGTAACTGAAGCGAAAAATGACTTGACAAAACCTCTCAATTTACGAGTGCTGGATCCAGCCTGCGGTTCTGGAACATTTATTGTGCTTGCGTTAAGGAGACTTAGAGAATATGCCGAGAAACACTATTTGAAAGACGTACTGGTAAATTATGTGCTTCGAAATGTGGTTGGATTCGATTTAAATCCTCTCGCCGTTCTGACAGCAAGGACAAATTACTTGCTTGCTATTGCAGATCTGCTCGGTTATGCCCAGGGGTCGATTGAGATACCTGTTTACTTGGCAGATTCGCTGTTGGTTGAAACTAAAACAACATTAACTGGTATTTCCTATGTCATTAGAACTCATGTTGGAGTTTTCGAGTTGCCCAAAACTGCAGTTGACAAAGGAATTTTAGGCAGGCTCCTTGAGGCGATTGACAGATTCCTAAGATTACGATATACTGTTGAAGATTTCCTTTATGTAATCAAAGATGAACTTAGTTTGGATGAAAACGAGCTAAGACTTACTGGCGCCTTGTTTAAAGTTTTCCTACAGCTTGAAAAAGAAGGAAAGAATCACGTTTGGGCATCAATCATAAAGAACGCCTTTGCTCCTCTCACCATAACAGGCGCGAGAGGTAGGTTTGAATATGTGATTGGCAATCCTCCATGGATAAACTGGGAAAGTCTCCCTGGAAATTATAGAGAGAGCACTAAAGATCTCTGGGATCAGTATGGTCTCTTGGGAACTACTAAGGGAATGGGTATTGGAAAAGTCAAGAAAGACATGGCGATGTTATTTGTCACGAGGTGTGTCGATAGATATTTGGACGATAGTGGCAAACTTGCATTCTTGATACCATTCACGCTTTACAAGAACCAAGCAGGGGCAGGCTTTAGAAAGTACATCGCCAACAAGTGCGAAATATTAAAAGCACATGATCTGGTTGAACTTTTTCCATTTGAAGGAGCGGTTAATAGGGCTGCTATGATTGTTGTGAAAAAAGGCAGAACCAAGTTTCCTATTGACGGTGTGTTATGGCAGAACCCCAGAAGCTCAGGTATTACTCAAGAAGCCGACTTGACAGAAGTGAGACGGGTGACAAAACAAACAAAAGTAGTTTTTGCACCCATTAAAGAAAACAAGCCAGAAACACAGTGGATGGAAATAATTGAGAATGCTTACACTGCTTTAAGGAAAGTAGTCGGGGCCTCACCTTGGTATAGAGCCTACGCTGGAATTTATACCGGGCTTAATGCTGTGTATTGGATAAATATACTCGCCAGTGATCGAAATACTCTAACAATCGAAAATGTTGACATATCTGGTCTAAAGATACGAGTAAGGAAAATAACAACTTCAATAGAATCAAACTTGGTTTACCCAATGTTGAGAGGGAGAGAAGTTAGAAGGTGGTTTGTCGAAGACCCAGTCCATTATCATATTGTTCCTACTGATGAAAAAGGTGCGGTACTATCGTCTTCTATCCTTAGAGTTAAGTATCCTAAAACCTACGCTTACTTCTTTGAATTCTTTAAACAACTTATATCCCGTAAAGGGCAACCTTACAAGTCCAAGTTGGAGCCATATAAGAAAATGCAAATGGCAGAAGCAGAAAAGAAAGCACCGCCTTTCTATTGGCTATTTAATGTCGAACCCAGCCTCGCAAAATATAAAGTCGTGTGGAAGGCTATAGCAGGCGGTATCAGTGGAAAAGCTGTCGATTTTGCTGCTTCAGTCGTTGAACCCAAAAAAGATAAGTTTCTTGCGGGTAAAAAGAGTATCGTACTCACACACTCGCTGATTACAGTGCCTTTTGACAATGAAGATGAGGCATACTATGTATGTGGACTGCTGAACTCTTCTCCCATACTTTGTGTAATTGCTGCTTATACATATGAAATAAGGATGGAAACGCATATAGTGAAAAACATCAAGATTCCTAAATTCGATTCGAAAAATGAGATTCATCTGAAGCTTGTGCAGCTTTCAAGAAAAGCACACACACTGGCTAAGAAGCACCATCAAGAAAATGATTTGAAAGCTCTTGATGAGCTTACTTTTGTAGAAGCTGAGATTGATGATACAGCGGCTAAAATATATGGATTGACAGAATCAGAATTGACTGATATCAAAAAGACGCTGGCTACTCTAAAAGGCGAAGAGGTTGAGGAGGAATTTGTCGAAGAGGAATCTATGGAGGTCGCGGTCGACTTTCTAAATGCTGTCGCCAGTCCCAATGTTGCTGGCAGCTTTGAAGTGGCTATAACAAATCCTCCGAAGGGCACAGTAGAAATAGAACTGCAACTGCCAGACCGAAAAGTCGAATTAAAAACTGACAAAGAACAAGAGACCATCAAGGTAAAAATTCCCCCGCTCCCAATAGGGGAACATAAAATCCCATACAAAATAATCACCCAAGATAAAGTGGTGGAAAGCGAGTTTACCCTTCACGTTAAGGAAAAGAAGAAATTCAGAAAAGATGAGTCTCTAACTGGCAAACTGGACGAATTACTGGAGGAAAGCTAATGAGCGAACTTTTCAACAAAACCAAAAAAGTCTTCGCAGACCTCGCAACCGACAAAAGAGTAGCCAACAAACAAGAATTCTTCATGCTCCCAAGATACGTCGTAGAATACTTAGCCTCAAAATTCACCGACAAATACGGAGAAGAAAACTACGGACCTCAACTTTCCAAATTCATCGCAAAATACTACCACGAGGCAAGAGAAAGAGACAAAGTCCTCTCCGACGTAATGACCACGGGCAAAATAACGCTCATAGACGAAGTAAAAGTAACAACAGACGTCGAACTCGGCACATACAGAGCACACCTACAAAACCTAAACCTCAAAGACTGCATGATAAACCTCGACGTACTCGACAAAAACCAAAACCTACTAATGGCAGGAATGTGGGGACTCGTAACCCTAAATTACTCTCCGGACACAGCGCCAGAATCAATGGCGCCAATCCTAATACAGGACTTCTCGCCCTTTCAATGCACGACCACCGACACAAAAATAATCCAAGAAGCCAGACAATCGTTCACCTTCGAAGAATGGATAGACTTGATCCTCAACACCGTCGGCCTAAACCATGAACAATACACTCTAAGGCAGAAACTTATTTTCCTAACACGCCTAATCCCGCTCGTAGAAAACAACACAAACCTCATGGAATTCGGACCTAAACAAACAGGCAAAACCTACCTATACCGCAACAGCTCATACTACACCCGCATATTCGCAGGCGGCAACATATCTGCAGCTACGCTCTTCTACAACATAGCAAGACGCGAACTCGGAGAAATGGCAGCAAAAGACGCCATAATCCTCGATGAAATTAGCAAGGTAAAATTCACGAACCCAGACGAAATGATAGGCAAACTCAAAGACTACATGGAAAGCGGACACTACGAAAGAGGACCAAAACGCTCAGCCAGCACCTGCAGCCTCATGCTAATGGGCAACATAACCGTAGAACAGAAAGAAACAGGCTACGTCCCAGTCGAAGACTTCACCTACGTCCTCCCAAAAGAAATGCGCGACTCAGCCTTCATAGACAGAATCCACGGCGTCGTACCAGGATGGGAACTTCCAAAAATAAGCATGTCAACCCGCCACCTCTCACGCGGCTACGGCATAGCCTCAGACTACTTCTGCGAAATAATGCACGAACTAAGAAAACAAAACTACACCCACATAGTCGACCAAGAAATCAACCTAACAGGCGACTACACCATAAGAGACGAAAAAGCCGTAAAACGCATCGCAAGCGGACTACTAAAACTCCTAATACCAAACGCCGAATTCGACAACACCGAACTAAAAATCATAATGGACCTCGCCGCAGAATACAGAGAAAGAGTCAACGACTGGCTCCACATAATCTCACCAGGCGAATTCGCAAAAAAGAAACTCGCATACGCCCCTCGCGCAGGAAAAACCTCAGCCACAACACCAGCCCTCGAACAACAACCAGGCTTAATAAAACCCGACGACCCATTCCGAAACAGAATAGAATACCAACGAATGATAGCCAACTGCGACGAATTCATCTACTGGATAGACAAATACTTCTCAAAAGTCGGCCTCGAATACCTTATCGAATCCGTAAACCCGCTTTGCGTAAAGGAAATCAAAATCTTAATGTCAGCAAAGACCGCAGATGAAAAATTCAGAAAACTGTTCAAAGAATTCGCAGAATCAATGAAAAACCGAGGCGTAACCGCTGAACTCAGAGTACTCAACCCAAAAACAGAAAGAGACATACACGACAGATGGGTACTATCAAAACACAAAAACTTCAACATCCCTTCACCTGACATAGTTGCACGAGGGCAATACAGCGAAATCAAAGAAACAGCAAACAAACCACCCTTCGCAGAATTATGGAAAACAGCCAAAGACCTAATCCAGGAATGAGATGACATTATAAGGCTAAAAACGGACACAGAAGGCAACCAATGATAGCGCTCCCACTTAACCCCAAGAACCGCAACTGGAAAGTATCATTTCATGTTTGGAACAACTGAGATATTCCTTTCCGACAAAGCCTTCATGAGCATAATTCTCTCCTCTGTTGAAGTTTACAAAAACGAATGCCACGGAGCTCTATTAGGTTTTCAAACTCAGGGACGCATAATAGTCGAATACGCCATACCTTTCCAATCCGCAAAAAGAAAATTCGCTGAAGTTACGCCAAACTGGCGAAGAGAACTCAAAGTAATCGAAGTTCTCCCCAAACTAATACACCTGCAAAAACTCGGGTATTTCCACTCTCACCCTCAATTCGGAGAGAAACGCGGTTTCGCACAGCTAAGCGAAACAGACAAGAAATACATGCAAGAAGGAGAAATAGAAATGATAGTAGCCATCAACGACGCAAAGAAAACAGCACCATGGACAGAAACAAAAAACAAACTATCAGGCACCTTAGGAAAATACCACCTAACAGTGGCAGGCTTTTATAAAAAGAAAAAAGACAGCAAAATCACACAATACAGAATCTTGTGCCCCTACGCCACCGGATTTGACTACGCCTTCGAGCAATAACCATACTTATTCTCACGGACAAGTGAAAAAATCAAGGTGACCTAATAAGTATCTCAGTTAAGAACGCATATAAGCCTGCTTTTTTACGAAGTTCGCTGTTCTTTTGGCTTGATTTCCACTTGCGAGCTACTCTAACCAGTTATTAGAAGATTAATCTAAAATCTTAAGCAAGGTAGAGTGAAAGCCATGCCTAAAAACCATGACCAAAAAGCTCTCTGCACTTTAAAGCTTTGCAACAAGGTAGGAGTAGAAGAATCCCGCAAGGGCTAAGCTACGTAATCAGGTTTCTTAAAAGGCTCCTTTTTGAAACTTTCAGGACACAGTAGCTCAGTAAGCCTTCCCAAAAGTAGCTCGTTCCTTTCAGCCCAATCAGGACAACGCGAAATAACCTCAACAGCTCTCCGATGGCTCTTATCACCCGTCTTAATCAGGATACCATGACTTTTCTGAAAAGCATCAATAGTCATCTTCGGCAACGGTTGCCCAGCATCATAAACATAGTGGGCTCCCTTAAATTTAAAGGTCTTAAAGACTTGTTCCAGAATCCTGAGTTCATAAATAAGACCCGTATTGAAAAACCCATTGCTAATAAGCTGCTTTACGCGACCCAAATTAGCAGGACTGCGTACGTAGACGAAAACTCGCCCATTCTCAAACCACATCATCCTCCCAATTCCATCATTCCACAATAGCCACTTATTCTTTGCCTTAGTCTCCTTCCAACCAACTGCAATGGCATCTTCTCGACTCACAAAAGCAGGTACAACGCAGACCCCGTGCCAACTGTGAACATTTGAACACTTTGAACCGAGTTCATTTTGACGGTGAGACTTCCACTCAAACTTCAACTTATAGACGTAACCACGGTATTGCCAGTATGGAATGCCCAGTCTGGCGCATATTGTTTTGGCAGTAAGAAGAGGGTTCTCATCCAACAAAGCAAATACGCTCTGCCTTATGTTTTCAATATTACCATCCTTACCGTAAGATTCAACCATATTTCTCAATCCTTTGACAACCGTGAAGCCCGTGAGCTGAGAGTGCGGAAAATCTGCAAATTATTGGTTCAAGAGGCTGGGCTGTGAATGGTCAATTGTTCTGTTTGCTGAACAGAATGGTTTAGAAGCTATGTGAACAAAATAATTAATGGTCAGTTGCGAGATAACAATGGTTAAACCAACTAAGTCCCAGCGATTGAGAGAGAAAATCCGAACAGACGTCAAGTATTCAAAACAGTCAACGCTTGGCGATCTACCAAAAACGCATAAGGTTCAACCTACCAACCCAGTGGCGCCTAAACCGCCAAAGAAAATTGAAATAACTGAGGTCAACACCTCTACGCGGGAAGATGAGTTGGTCATGGAAGTCGCATTTAGACTGCTACCTTCAAGAGCCTCTTTTTCAAGAATCACCGCAGACCTGTATTTCGACGACCAGAAAATCGAATCCCTTCACCTACGCATTCTCCAGGGACCGCTTGCGTCCGATGAATCCGAGTTCTCATCCGTGCTTAACATGACTGGAATCGTCCAAGGGCAGCATATCCTTAGAGTTGAAATGCATGATTTTTGGTGTTCAGGAGAAAAACTTGCAAGCGCATCTAAAGAGGTAGCAATCGAATATTTTCCTGTGAGAAGAGAAGACAGGCTGATAAGGGTGCCAATCGTAAAGAGCTCAGCAAGCGCAGACTTGGCGATTATTTCAGAAATGGAGAAGAGCATTTACCGTGAAATAGAAAAAGAGATGAAAAGAGAATCAGCTTGTAGACGAGATAGATGGTAAATGACATGATTCAATTTTCCTTGCTACAAATTTCCTTAGCCGTTGTGAACATTCTGGCTTTAGCAGTATTTGGAATAGATAAGCTGAACAGCAAAAAAGGCAGCTGGAGGATACCTGAGTCAAGACTTTTACTGATTGCCTTCTTAGGACCGTTTGGCGCTTACGCAGGCATGTTACTCTTTAGACATAAAACTCGTAAAATCAAGTTTTTGCTGGTTCCAATCTTTCTATTAATTCAACTATTTTTAATGGTGTATTTTTGCTTAAGTAAATAACAACAGATTTCTTCCTGGAACATACTGCAAACTAACGGTTATGCGGTTTCGGCTAAGGCTACCGCGTAATTCATTGTTCATTCTCGTGTTGCCTTTTCCTTCGCTTGCATGCCCAAGACGGACTATTTTCCAGCCTTTCATGCTCCCGTGGATAATCTGAGGGTTACTCGTCAAAATGTAAAAAGGCAACATTGTTTGGGAAGTATAGAGTTCAGCTACAAAGTTAAGCAGTCGTTTTCCTATGCCTATTCCTTGGTAGTCTGGCAAAACAACAAGTCTTGAAACACGATAGTACCTTGCTCGCATGCGCACATGCACAACTGCGATAAAGGCTACTGGCTTGTCTTTGTAAATTGCCGCGTAACAGCGAGCAGTAGAGGGCAAAGAGCCGTTTAGATAGTGATATTGCCGAAACATTTTCCAAAGGCTATGGCCGCACCGACGGACTTGGAGTTCAACGGGCGGCCTAACCCTTTTTTTCGGCTAAACGTCATGTCGTCGGTGCAGAACACCCAGTCAGGCTCTAACCAGTCAACAACATCATAATGACAGGTCACGGCGATAAACTTCTTCTTGGACCTGCGAACAGCCTTACTAATCGCAAATGCGCTAACCTTCGCAATCTCCCTATCCACAACACTAGTAAACTCATCAAAAACGATAAGCGGCTTATCCAAACACAACGCACGGGCTATGTCAACGCGCATCTTCTCGCCTTGGCTAAGGCAATCATAGCTTTTAAGCCAATCAGGCGGCGATGCGAAGCCTACGCTACAAAGCGCCTTAGTAATCTCCCCTGTCTCAAGCTCCTCTGGAAAATCATCCAATACACATTGGTGCGTGTACTCGAATCCTCGGATGTAACCATCTCGGAAAAGCTGCTTGGCAATGCTTGTTTTGCCTGATCCGCTTCGTCCAACGATGACGCCTATTTGCCAGCCATGCTCCTCAATAGGCAATGCGCCTCGGAAACGTTTCTCCAGCTTTACGTCACAAAGCGTAAAGCTTCCCACTACGCTTTGCGCTCTGAAGCTGTTTACTTGACTCCAGCGTTTCACAATGTCAAAATCCGTAGCTTATACCCCTCCAGCTTTAGTTTCTCAAAAATGCGTTTCTGGTCAGCCTCGTCTTTGCATTCGATTATTATCTCATAAGTTTCAGGTACAGCGAATGAAATCTCACGGTCGTCCAAATCCTCTGGAAGTTCCTCGCCCACAGATGCAAGAAGCGCCTTCAAATCTTCTTTTTCGCCCTGCTCAATTATGCACAAGTATTCGGCACTGTCTAATTCTTTGTTGTGTTTGCCCCTGAGCTTGTTAAGCACCTGCCTCAGAAGACGGCGGTCAACATCCTTAACGGGTAAACGGATGACGCTACACTCGGTCATGCCAAGCTCCCTCATCGCGGTAACGCGCTGCTGGCCATCCGCCACCAAAAGCTCACTATTGGTGACAACGGGAACAATGTCGCCCCACTTTTTAATTGAGGCTTTCAAGCGATCGAGTTGCGCCCGGCTCATTCTGTTGGGATTGTCCTGGTCAAACTTGAGGTCGCTGATTTTCACGCGCTCCGACATCGGAATCGGAATTTCCTTTTCAACCTCGCTCATTTCTTTGACTCCTCTATTTTCTTGTTTAAACCTTGAATTAGCGCTTCCCGCGCCTCTGGGTGCGCCTCATAATACTCCCTGATTTTGCCCGCAATAAACTCGTCATGGAACCGTTCAAACTCCTCAAAACTCTCCTTAGTGAATATGCCTTCAGGGTATTCCGCTTTTATCTTAGCCTCTAAAGCGGTCCACCAAGCATCATCATCAAAGTTAGGGTCATCTTCGTTTCGGTTGCTATTCCACTCGTAATCTTCTATCCGGTTGGCGTGAAGGAATTTCTGCATCTCACGGAAAAACCACATGACCCTGAGCATGACACGCTCGTCTTTGCCTTTCGGGTATGCAGCAGCAAACCACTTATAGACTAAGCGCTCTACGCGGTAGCTCATAAACTCGTAAGATTGTTCAAGAATAGCCGTTTCCTCGTCGGTTAGTCTGCTGAGAAGCTGCTTGGCTGCCTCTTCCTGCTGCTCCAAGCTTGCCCTGCTTTCGATTATGGCTTGAGCGTCGTCCTTCACAGTTGCTCTTATCCTCTGTGCATGGTCATGCAAGAGCTGCTCGTCCTCGTCGCCTATGTGTAGCAGTATGTCGTCGTCCTCGGGAGGAAAGCCTAAAACGTTATCCTCTAACTCGTGAAGTTTACGGCTTAACCCATTCATCAGAAACCCCTCCTAACCCGTTTTTCGCTGGCGTCTTGCGGCTTCGGAATCAGTATGCTGTTCTTCAGCTTCTCCTCCAGCGCAATCACCCTGAGCTCCAACTCCTCGTCCTTAAGCAAACCGCCATAAGTGGAGACTGCTGAAACCAAAACTCGTGCCCACCCCTGCTTTGCCCGGTCGCTGTTTCCCTCGGAATGAATTTTTCTGTGGGAAAGGCTCAAAACACTGTCTAAACAGCGAAATAACGTGTTTCTGCGCTCCTTCGCCGAACGGTTTAATGACGGTTTCTTGACGGTTTCAGCCATTATTTTCTTCCTCTAGTGTTAATCTAACGTGTTTTTCTTTAGCAGGGTGGCTTTTCACTCGCGCCAACATCGCTTATTTTCCTTCTAGCTTTCAGTAACTTTGCCAGACATTCAAACTTTTACATTCGAGTGTAGTTTAGCTTCACTCGATTGTAACAATAATCCGGCTTTCCCTAATAAAAATTTCCATGAAAACCGCGTTGCATAATGCACGTAGCAAAAAAAGGGAAATGTTCGCGGGTGAAATCACCACTCGGGGCTGAGATACCTCACCCCGGCCGCTTTTTGGAAAGTCTTCGGAATCTAGCGATGTTGAGTTTTGTTATCATTTGCGTTTCCTCAAGGATATTAACGTATCCTTTTGGCAGACGTATTTGAATCCTACTTATAGTAGCTCCTTTGACTTCTTCGGGTGTTTCCGCGATTCGCACGGCATTGGTCGTTAGCGCCAGGATCAGATAAGGCATGTTCGATGTTTATGTATATCTCGGTTGTTTTTAGCTGTCCGAGGAAGTGTTGTACGTAGTAGGGGTCTTTGGTTTGATGATAGAGCATTGTGGCTTTCCAATGTCTGAGCATGTGGAAATTTGTTTTGTGGTATCTGGTTTTTGAGCGCTTGTGCAAGTTGTTTTCGGTTTTTTGGAAAGTTTTATTTGTCTATTGGGTTAATATTTTTGGCTGTTGATGTTTGGGGTAAATCCCATTTGCGGGAGTTGAACTGGTTTGCCTGTTGAGATCGGTTTGGAGATGTATGCGGAGAAACCTGTGGCTTTGCCGTTTTTTACGGGCTATGTGGCGCGTGGTTTGTTGTTGCATGCTGTTAGGCGGGTGGATCCTGCTGCATCTGGATTGCTGCATGAGTTGGATGTGCGTAAGCCTTACAGTGTGACGCCTTTGGGGTTCAAGAGCAGAAGCCGTGTTGAGGGTGGTTATGAGTTGGATCCGCAGGCGCCTTGCTTTGTGCATTTTAGGTTTTTGCGTGACGAGTATAGCACGTTTATTCTTAACTATTTCCAGAAGGAGAATAGTTTGATGGTTTTTGACGCGGTTTTTCGGGTTGCCAGTTTAAGCGTTAACTGTAAGAGTTATGTGGATTTGGAGAAGGAAGCGCAAGTAGTTGACAGGTTTAGGCTGGTGTTTAGGACGCCTACGTATTTTGCGAGTTTGGGAAGTGGTTTTCATTGGGTGTTTCCTGACGCGGTTAAAGTGTTTTCTGGTTTGATGCGGGTTTGGAACCTGTTCAGTGACGGTAGGCAATTTAGCAAGGAAGAGTACTTAGCCTATAAAGAATGGCTGACGAAGAATGTAGGCGTATGCGAGTATGATTTGCATACGCGGTTAGCGGTTATGCGCAGGAAGAAGGCAACAGGGTTTGTTGGATGGGTCACATATGAAATAAAAGATAAAGAAAGCGAATGGAACAAGATAACGTGCATGCTGGCGAAGTACGCGGAGTACTCTAATTTGGGTGGGAACCGCACAGGCGGATTTGGCATAGTGCATATGTTACCTTACAAAACGTGAGAGGCAACAGCTGGTGTTGGTGTATTTGCGCGCAAAAACAGACTTGAGCCCCCTCTATATATACTGTGAATTTACAGTTAACGGAGCCATTTAATGTTAGCGGAAACTGTACCGAAAAACCTGAAAAAATGATAACAAGAATTAAAAAAAATAACCACAAATAACCAAAGAATAGGGAGGGGTGATTGAATATATTTCCTGATAGTTTCTCGATAGAAGAAATATTTAAGGTGGCACTGGGCGGAGGACAGCCGTATCCGCATCAATTAGAAACTGTAAAAAACATTGCTAATGGAAAGTCGGTTGTTTTGCGCGCTCCCTGCGGTTCAGGAAAAACAGAGGCTTGCTACATCTCTCTATTAGCCATGAGGAAAGCAGAGGACTTTCCATTTAGAATGATCTACTCGTTGCCTACAAGGGCTTTAGTTGAAGACGTATGTTATCGCATCAATAGAGGCATCAAGAAGTTAGGCTCTCCCTTGGCAGTTTCACCTCAACATGGTGCAAATTCCATGGATCCTTTTTTAAGAAGCGAAATTGTTGTGGCAACAATAGATCAAACAGTGGGTGCGTATTGTTGCACTCCGCTGAGTCTCCCAGTTCACCAAGGGAATATCCCTGCGGGCGCCGTGGTTTCTTCATTTTTGTGTTTTGATGAGGTTCATGTTTACGACCACCTTTTAGGTTTGCAAAGTGCAATCGTTTTAATTGAACATGTAGCGAATTTAGGTTTACCTTTCGTTGTTATGTCGGCTACATTGCCTGATTCTTTTATTGAATGGTTTGAAAATAACGGAAAATTTGCTGATAAAGTAAAAATCGTCGAGGCAAGTGATGATGATGTGCCAAAACGTCATAATCGTCAAGTCATATTACGTTGGCGGGGCAAAATTCTTGAGGCAAAAGACATTATAGCTTCAGCTAAATCGTTTAATCGAATAATTGTGGCATGTAATACAGTTGATCGGGCACAAACGCTTTTCCAATGCATTAAAAGAGAATTGAGTTCGGCTCATTTTAACGTGTTTTTGCTGCACTCACGATTTCTGGAAGACGATAGAACGAGTATGGAACAAATGATGAAAGCGTCTCTGAAAAAGCAAGGTGAAAAAACATGTGTTGTTACAACGCAAGTGTGTGAAGTCGGGTTGGATATTTCATGTGATTTGTTGCTTACGGAAATAGCGCCTCCTGACGCTCTTGTTCAAAGAATTGGGAGATGCGCCCGTGAGGGCGGTCAAGGAAGAGTTGACGTTTTTGATGTTGAATGCCCTGCACCTTATGAGGAAGTGGAGCTAAATAATTGTAGAAATTACATATGTAACCACTTAGACGGTAAAAAAATCGGCTGGAATGAGGAAATCGCCTTTGTTAATGAACTTTTGAGTAATGAATTTGAAAAAATTTTGCAAGATGAAAACCTAAGACATAGATTACGGTTTGCTCTCGGTAACGCTGCTTTCAAGGGTGATAGACGAGCAGTAGAAGAGACCATACGAGAAGTTTTTAGTGCAAATCTAACAGTATATGAAAATCCATCCGAATTATCTTACAGAGAAATGTTGAATATGCCTTGGCTCAATATCCATGTCGACGTTCTTAAGAAATATTTGCCAAAAATATGGCATATTGAATTTGGACATGACGAATTTGGAGAGCATAAACCAAATGTAAAGAAGGCGGATAAATTATATCCTTATGAATTCTACGTTATACCTCCAGAATGTGCAGAATACTCCTCTGAATTAGGGCTTGTTCTCGGCGCAAAAGGTGAAAACCTTCAAACTCAAACGCATGATACGCTTCAAAGTATGGTATTTGAATATTCTCGTGAGCCTTGGGAACGGCATGTAGATAATTGCTTGAAAGCTTTTGACAAAATAAAAAGAGATGAACTACACTCTCTAAGGTTACTGGCGAAAGTCCTTAACAGCGACTTGCATAAAGTTGAAGGATTAATTGCTCTATGCTTAGCAATTCACGACCTCGGTAAATTGAATGTTAAGTGGCAACGTGAAATAGGCGTATATGGAAAAGATTCTGTTCCGCTGGCACATATTTCCACAAAGCCAAAAACGGTGCCTCACGCCACCGTCGCTGCTTATGCTACACGGGAAATTTTTTATGAACTGATAGAAAACCAGCACTTCACTACAGCCTTTGAACTTGCCATCGCACATCATCATCACACTCGCGCTGGAAAAGTTCCACAATACAATTTGGGTTGGAAAGAGATCTATGAAAGAACTTTGGTGAAAATTGTTAAGAACTATGACCTTTCTGCAGAGATTTCTAAGAACATCATAACCGAAATTCCGTATGAAATTAACCTAGATATGCCTTTTGTGGATATTGAACGCAGAAGGCAATATGCAGCATACTGTATCGCATCAAGACTTATAAGAATGTGTGATCGCGCATCTTTTGCTGTTCAATCCTTAGCGTAAATTTTATATATAAAAAGGAAGATAACCAACAGTTATATGACTATAGAAAAATTTTTTGTAAATAAGTCTTCCTTTGAAATACTTGATACCTTTAGGGCTTATGGTCTGGCATTTCTTGTTAGCGGATTAAGCGAAGAAGACATTGAAGTGACAATTAAAGATCAAGGCTATGCCTATATTATAGAAGCGAAAGGGCGTATACCAACCGAACCTGACCCAGCATTATTTGTTGATAGAAAAGAATGGCTCGCGATTTTCAGAACATACAAGGAAAGGAAAGATTCTAAGAAAGACCCTCCTAAAAAAGATGTAGAAAAAATTATCACAGAAGAATTCCCTCAGATTTTGTCGACTCATAAGGATCCAACTCTTATGCCAGATATTAGTGGAAACGTGAAAAATGGAAAAACACTTTATCAAACATTAGATATAGCATGTGCGAAAGGTTATCGTGAAGAAAAAAGAGATGTATACCATGATGGAACCCAGCTTGAAATAGACCGTTTTACATGGGCAGTTACCTGTATAGGAGCAGCTTGGGCGAGCGTTTGGAAAGAAACAGGCTCCTTTATTCTCTTTATGGCGCCTAATCCATCGAACGTTCTGTTAGGGTCTCACAGGGTTATCCAAAAAGAGTTAGATGAAAGAATATGCCCAATTTCGTCTAACACTGCACTTGTTCATTATGCCACCAAGGTTACTTTACTTATAGCCGAAAAACGCCTATCTCATACCATCCGATATGACAGCGTGATTTTTAATGTCATGCAAAAAACAGGACAACAGCCTAAACCAGCTGGAGGGGGGAGATATGGACTAGATCTCCTCGAAAAACTTGCGAACAGTCCCGCCGGGAAAAACGCATTGAGTCGGATCGAACAATTGTTTCCTATTTCGTCTAAGATTACTGGCGACAAGCAATCTATCACGTTTGCCCTAACAAATTTCTTGCTACGCCCAACTTTAACGAATTTCAGAACTTTTGAAAGCTTATATATACGTGGTCAAGTTAAAGGAGAATTATACCCTTGGAACAAAACTCAATTAGGAGAGTTGTTAAAGTATGTCGAAGCTGCATGAGCTATACGCAAATTCGGCAATAGAACACTTTGGAACGGCTTTAAGAATAGCTATAAGGAAAAGAGATCATGGCGGATGCGAAGACTATGCATCACTTGTCGAGTTAGATTATGTGGAAAAAGAAGAACAGTTTGTCATCGCTTTAAAGAAGTTCCTAAGACGATTTGATGCATGCTCCCGAAGATGGGAACGCGAACATCCAGGAAGAAGTTCCTTTAAACCAAGCGAAAAAGATTTGGACGAAGTTGTAAAATTAGCGCAAGAAAACGGTGTCCGCGTTGTTTGTGCCGCGATAATGTCTCATGCTCTTGTCTATTCAGAAAAAGGAGAGAAAGAAGAATGAATGAAACAATATATGAAATAAGCTTTACCGGCAGACTAAGAATAGATGCACATTCTTTGAACAATGAAGGTACAGTAGGCAATGTCACGGAACCACGAACAATAGTCTTAGCCAATGGCGAGAAAACTGATGGCATAAGCGGAGAAATGCTTAAGCATATACATACAGAAGCAGTATGGCAAATTGTAAAAGAGAAAAAAGTGTTTCTGTGCCCAGCGTGTCAGATTCTCAGTCCAATGAAAGCAGATGGTAATAAAACAGTCACGGAGATGAAAGAGACCAAGTCCGCTCTCAACGAAGCTTTGAAATGTGCAATATGTGACTTGCATGGTTTCCTGGTGCAACAACCAACTCTCAGCCGCAAATCAACGATAGAATTCGGATGGGCCATTGCTTTACCAAGCCAGTTCTACCGAGATATTCATGTGCATACTCGGGTTGCTGCTGGCGAAAAAGAAAGAGAAAAAAGCGCTAAAGAAGTCAGTGAGCAAATGATCTACAACAGACCCACAAGGTCAGGGGTTTACGCATTTGTGTCGGTTTTTCAGCCATGGCGCATTGGCTTAAACGAAATTGACTATACATACTCAATTGATGATAGTGCTCGAAAAAACCGCTACGAACTTGTGCTGGAAGCTTACAAGGCAATGATCGCACGTATCGAAGGCGCCATGACAACGACACGTTTGCCTCATTTCGGAGAATTCGAAGGCGCAATAGCGACAACAAAGAGCGCCACGCCTGTTCCAGTTATAAGCCCGTTGGTAGATGGATATATCCAACAGGTGAAAACAATAATAGGGCAACAAAACGTGCAAGAATTTTCCAATTTCGCTTCATTCATGCAAGAAATTGATAAACTCAAAAGTGCAGTGCCATACAAACTTGGGGCACCATAACCAATGGTGTGGATAGGCGCCAAATACCTGTTCGCAAGCGCATTCTCTTATAGAATACCCTATTTTTCATCCAGCTATGCTCTCAGTGCACCAGCGCCAAGTCCTTCCACAATAAAACTCGCAATTGTCGCTACAGCAATAAATCGAACTGGCAACATTGAAAAAGGCAGCAAGCTATTCGAGCAACTAAAATTAGCAAATACCACCACCGAATTGCCAGAAAAAATAGTTCTCTTCAAAGCCTTCATGAAACGCCTCAAACAAAAAAGGAAAGGAAAAGAAGGAAAAATCCAAACACCATGGGGCACGCTTACAGAAAGCTTTGAATCAACATTTGGCATACGCGAATACATACTCTACAATAGCCCCATAACAATATTCATTGAAATACCTCAAGAAACTGCCGAAGAAGTGCGTAGCATTTTAAAAAACATACAATACTTTGGAACATCCGACTCTATCTGCACTTGTTTAGAAAGTAAATTCTCCGAGCCAAATATATCAAGCTGCGTCAAACCAGTAAAAGAACAAGCAAAGCTTACAAACGGAATAGTCTTCTTGCTATCTGACTTTACCGAAAAAGCAACATTCGCGTCAGTAAATCCGTTTTCAGAACAAAAACTAAAAAAAGGCGAAATAATCTTAAAACCCTTCATTTTTCCGATAGAGGTGGAGAAAAAAGACAAGAACTGCACAGTCTATCGCCGGTTGTAGGGTGCTTATTGTTGTTGGCATGTTTGTTTGTGCCTGCATCCGCCTTGGCACCTGTGCTTAGTTGATCAAGTTTAAATAGTTGAAACTTGAGTATCCTACTTATGCTTCAACTATTCGCAAACAGAAAACAAGAACTTGAATTCCTCGAGCAGCACTACCAGACGCACACAGCAGAATTAATAATCATTTACGGAAGAAGACGCGTAGGAAAAACATAACTCGCCCTCCAATTCTCAAAAAACAAACCCCACATCTACTTCCTCGCCGACCGCCGACCAGAAACAGAACTAATCCAAGAACTAAAACAAAGAATGAGCCTCTACCTCAAAAACGAAAGCTTCGCCAAACTCGCCATCAAAGACTGGATCGAACTCTTCCAAGAATTCACAAAATGGAACAAAACTCCACATACAACAATAATAATCGACGAGTTCCCAACACTCATCGAAACCAACCACGCCACCCCATCCATCTTCCAAAAAATCTGGGATCAAAACCTCAAAAACACAAACACTATGCTCATACTCCTCGGCTCATCAATAGCCACCATGGAAACCGAAATCCTCAACTACAAAAGCCCACTCTACGGCAGAAGAACCGCCCAATGGAAACTCACCCCCCTCAAAATACACCACCTTAAACCCTTCTTCCCAAACTACAACGCCATAACCCTCATACACGTTTACGCTTGCCTCGGCGGCGTCCCAGCATACCTACAAAAATTCAACCCACAACAAAACTTCTGGCAAAACATCGAACAAAAAATCTTAACAAAAGGCGAATTCCTATACGAAGAGGCAGAATTTCTACTACGCGAAGAGCTACGAGAACCACGCAACTACAGCCTAATCCTCAAAACAATAGCCCAAGGCGCCAACACCTACGGCGAAATCCTCAACCAAACAAACCTCGACAAAAGCATACTCTCAAAATACACAAGCGTACTCGAAGACCTCGGCTTCATAAAAAGAACCTACCCAATCGCCATAACCCCAAAACTCAGAAAAGGACTCTACACAATAGCAGACAACTACCTAAACTTCTGGTTCAAATACATATTCCCAAACAAAACCGAACTCGAGACAGGAAACACACAAAGCATACTAAACAAAATCCGCGAAGACTACCACACCTACTTAGGTCACACATTCGAGCAAGCCGCAACCGAACTACTAACAGAAATGAAAATACAAAACAAACTACCATTCACCTTCACCACAATCGGAAAATGGTGGCACAAAAACAACGAAATAGACCTAATCGCACTTGACGAAGAAAAACAAACAGCAACATTCCTCGAAACAAAATGGAGCACCCTCAAAGAAGTAGACTGCAAAAGAATCCTGCAAAACCTCAGAGCCAAAGCGCAAAACTTCAGATGGAACCGAAAAAAAGAAAACTACGGAATCATCGCAAAAAAAAATCAGCGAAAAACAGCACCTACTAAAACAAGGATACCTTGCATTCGATATAACAGACTTTGAACCATTCATGACATGAAACAATAACTAAAACAGCATACATATCTGCCTATGGCCACATCCGCCTTGGCATTTGTGCTTAGCCACTCGTATGGGCGGTAGTTCCTCATCCCTTATTATCCGTTTAATGTGCCCCAAAACCCGCTTAACATAACTCTTCATACTCGGCGTAACATCAACCCGCAAAATCAACCCCTCAGGAATATAATTCACAAAACTACGCTTAACCACCGTGTCAAAACAAGCCTCAACAAGCAATGCGTAAGCCACAAGCTGATACTTGTGATCCATGCACACTCTGCCCTTATCCGAACTCATATTCTTATACTCCACAGGAATGTACTCTCTCTTCACTGTCTTGATTATGCAGTCCACATTTCCCTGCAGCCCAAGCGCAGGCGAACTGAGCGAAGTGAACAACAGCTTCTCCGCCCCAACAAACTCCGCTGAGTAATACACAGCATCTTTACGTCTCAGCTCTTTCCGCACATACTCCTCATGCTGTTCCTTGCCTTCTTCCTGCTGCGAACCAAAAACAGGCTGCACATGCAAAACGCGGTCAAAATACACCAAACGCGGACAATAGATGTAATGCTTAATATCCGTAACAGAAACAAACTCTTCTGCAACGTCAGAAAGGGGCAGCTTTTGCTTCCGGCTCAACCAGCTGTCCTTATACTTACTCAATCCTAAACCTTCTCTAAAATCGCCATAATCTGCGCATACGTCTCCACGCTGCACCGCCAACCAGCAAAAACCATCTCATTCACCGCCCGCTTAGCCCTTTCTTTACTCATAATCCCCTCACAAACAGCTCTCACTAAAACATACAGTGTGCCCGCATACGCGATTCCATAAACTTTAGCCGTCTTTCTTGCTACTTCATCATCAACTATAGCCAAACCATCTAACTCTCGAGCAAGAGCCAAAACCTCGGCATCAGTCACGTGAAGTCCCTTGGTCCTCAATAATCTCGACAGAAACTCTTTATCCTTTGGCTCAACAACTCGAAAAACTTGGTTGTTAAACAGTTTCTCTAAGACAACCGCTTCAGGAACGCCCTTACGCTTCCCCTCATCCACAACTTCCCGCTTAACCTTAGGCGACGTCACTTTTTCATCTGGCAAATCTTCCAGAATTTTGCTCAATCCAACTTTAGCCAAGTAAATCAGAGGCGTAGAATCGAAGCCAAGCAGCTTCACTGGTGCTTCGCCGCCGATGCAGCATTAAGCTCATTCTCGATTTCTTCAGGCGTAAATCTAACCCATTCCACATTACGCTGCTTCACCAAATCAGCAAATTCCCACAGCGAAAGCTTGGCCACCTCAGCAGCCTTAGCAAACGTCATCTTCCCATCGCGCAGTAATTCCAGAGCCGTCTGCTTCCGCCACTCTGCAATTCCTAGCTCGAGCAGGTTCCTAACAACCGTGGCCTTGTCTAACTTTGCGCGCTCGACCATTTCGAGGATTTCCTTCTCAATTTCCTCTGGTATTCTCACTGCTAAAGGTTTAAGCGTCAACACGTTCACCGTATACAAAAGATGTCAAATGAATACATAAACCTTCTGCAACTCAGAAATACACTATCTTATCTTTCTCTTCCTTCAACTCGTACCTTTTAGGCTTACCTATCTCTTTTCGTCCTTTGAAACACGTGTCGCAAATAGGGTACAACTGCACGTTTTCAGCCAGATCCTTGATCAGGTTTTTCAAGTCCACAAGCAAACTATTCAGTTCATCTCTACGCAGAGTGCCAATAAATGCGCTGTACTGAATTCGCTGTAATCCATAATCCTTCAAGGTTTCAGCGACCAAAGTCCGCAAGTTGTCGTCGGTAACGTCGTAAATAACAACATAACGCAAAGTAATCACCATCCCAAGTAGAAAGGCACATAATCAGCTTCCCGCAAAAGAAAACGAGTTACGTAGCGTGCTTGGGAATAAATAAAACTTTTCAAAGAACCCTTCTGACCATTGAACATCACTTCAGAATCCAACCGTTCCTGAAAACTCTCCAACAAAATCTTAATTACATCCTTGCTTAAAACCCGACCTTCCTCAACAGCTTCAGCAGCCAAAATCTCATTAGGCTTTATAACATTCTTCGTGATCAACCCCACTAAAGTCCGATCCACAAGTTGTTGACGAAACTCCTCCATCAAATCCAAAACTAAGGAAGGCTTGCCAGGTCGGTCAGCATGCAAGTATCCCGCGTAGAAGTCCAATCCAGCATAGCTCACAGCCTTCCAAACCTCCGGAAAAAGAATCGTCTGATAACCAAAATTTAACATCGCATTAAACGGATCACGAGCGCCACGAGTCTCCCTCCCAGCAAAACCTAACTCTGGAGGCAAAATCTGCCTAATCGAATCCCAATAAAACCGTGCACCCTCAGCCTCCAAATTCATCAGCTGCTGACGCTTCTCATCAATCCGTGAACCCTGCTCTCTGCTTATCCGCTCGTTCACTTCATCAATCAGCTTGCCCGACTCATACAGTCTCTCAGCCAACCTCGGATCGGTCTGCCGCCTATTCTTCGCCATCAACTTCAGAAAATTGGCTTGGTTAACAAGTTTTCCCGCAATGAATTTCTTAGCCAAAACTAAGCTTCGCTCATCATTGTACGCGATAAACTGCTCTCTGCGGGCTCTGACGGAACCGGTCATGGAAGCAGGCATTAAAACAGCATAGGGCCAGCCACTGTAACGAGCAAAGACAACCTGAATATTATTCTCCACAGCCAAGTCTAATGCGCTTGACGAAAAAGCAACACCTGAAGAACGGCAAATAATTGAATCCACATCATCTGCCACAATCTCCTTGGATTCACCAGCCTTTTTCACAAGAAACCGATTTCTCTTTCGTCCCAAGAAAATGCCGAAATCATCAAGAAAAATCTTCATAAGGACATCACGCAAAGGCAGTTACCCGTAGCAAGTGCCATAGTACGGACAGTAGTCTTTGCACTGTGAACGTTCAGGCTTGCCTGGATCTTTTCTTTCAGCCACAATCTCTAACTTCTTGTCCCTTTCTTCGATCCACCACTGCCTTAACTCGTCATTAGCAAAAAACAGGTCCTTCTGAATACTTATCTTACTGCCCTCGACGTTCAGGTAGACAGTGCAGCAGATGTCCACTGGCACTTCATGGACGCTTTCAAACACCAAAGCATAACCCACAGAATAAAGCCTATGCCACTCTTCCTTGACATTTGCCACCTTCAAATCAAATATTATAGCCCTAAGATAATCATAACAGTCCACGCTGAGCACATCGCTTAAGCCAAGAAGCTCCCCAGAAATCCTGTGCTCAACAAGAAAGGGCACAGCAGAAGAAATTAAATCCAGCTCAGAAGCATGAATCTGCCTACACGAAACCTCAGCCAGTTTGGCCTCACATGTTTTTTGCATAAACTCCCAGACCTTCCTGCAAGGGGCAATAACGTTCTCAGGCTTTTCACCAATCTCCTGCCACCTAACCTTTTGCCACCAATCCTCGAAACTGAGTTCTTGACGTTGAAGAAATGCTTGCAGGCTGTCGCTTACTACGCCGTGGAACAGTTTACCTAGAGTCATCCTTGCACTTGGAACAGGATACACTTTCTCTATATGCCGAAGATACACATCGCGGTTTGTCGGGCAGTATTTGGAGCTTACCTCGTACATTGGCAACTTCACGTTATCAAAGTAGGGCTTCAATGGCGGCTGATGCCAACTCCAGCCTCGCAACTCTTGGCTGACCCCCACTTCCCTAGCAGTAGGCAAAAGCTGATAGAGCAACTGTTTATGCTCAATGTCAGACAGAAAGTACACTCTGCCCAACCACCAAACGGGTTTTATTCGATTATCTTTATAAATTAAATTACAGTCCAATAATAATCGAGCATACATATCCAAAATCAGTTAGGTACACCGTCCCTTGGCAAGATAATGGCAAAACAGGGGTCGGATGCAAGGAAAAATCCCAAGTAAAGGGAATTGAAAGTAGTAGCTAACGAGCTTACCAACTTGGAATTCTCAGGCTAGATGCAAGGAAAAATCCCAAGTAAAGGGAATTGAAAGACAGAAGCTTGCCCGCCATTCCAAGTTCGCACGCACCAAGATGCAAGGAAAAATCCCAAGTAAAGGGAATTGAAAGATGGCAAAAGAAAAACAGACAGCAAGACAGCAAGAACTAGATGCAAGGAAAAATCCCAAGTAAAGGGAATTGAAAGTTCCACTCCTAAATCTGATTGGTCACCACAGCAATGCTTGATGCAAGGAAAAATCCCAAGTAAAGGGAATTGAAAGAGCAGTGTCTCTAAGCTTTCGCTCATTGCTGGAAAATAGATGCAAGGAAAAATCCCAAGTAAAGGGAATTGAAAGTTCTTTCTAACATGCCTAACGTATTGTAGCTTGTATCAGATGCAAGGAAAAATCCCAAGTAAAGGGAATTGAAAGTTCATAATCCATTCTTTAGTTATAGAATATTGTCGTCCTGATGCAAGGAAAAATCCCAAGTAAAGGGAATTGAAAGAATCCGTCTTTAAAATCATAAAGTTTCTTTAATATTTCGATGCAAGGAAAAATCCCAAGTAAAGGGAATTGAAAGGTGCATGGGACTTGACTAAACACTTCAGAATCTTCTAAGATGCAAGGAAAAATCCCAAGTAAAGGGAATTGAAAGGCATAGCTAACCCTGCACATGTACTTTTCCACGTACAAAGATGCAAGGAAAAATCCCAAGTAAAGGGAATTGAAAGAAATAACCGCTAGGTTGTTTACTACCACAAAAAAGTAAGATGCAAGGAAAAATCCCAAGTAAAGGGAATTGAAAGTTATGTCCTTAGGGTTAGCACCACCAAAAAGTTTCTTCAGATGCAAGGAAAAATCCCAAGTAAAGGGAATTGAAAGTAATGTCGTTTTGAACCTTCCTATGCTCAAAAAATATATGATGCAAGGAAAAATCCCAAGTAAAGGGAATTGAAAGTTATGTCCTTAGGGTTAGCACCACCAAAAAGTTTCTTCAGATGCAAGGAAAAATCCCAAGTAAAGGGAATTGAAAGGCAAACTACCTTGCTATACGCGGGTTACACTGTTAATGATGCAAGGAAAAATCCCAAGTAAAGGGAATTGAAAGTGAAGATTGGGGTTAGAGGGCAGAAGGTGGCTTTGCGATGCAAGGAAAAATCCCAAGTAAAGGGAATTGAAAGTTAATGCTTACTCTTGGCTCATCATCGCTGATAGTCTGCGATGCAAGGAAAAATCCCAAGTAAAGGGAATTGAAAGTTAAACGCGTAGTAGGCTTTAACCCGCGTACGCGGAAGTGGATGCAAGGAAAAATCCCAAGTAAAGGGAATTGAAAGTCATATTTGCCAACTGACTCCCAATCTGTGCCAGACAAGAGATGCAAGGAAAAATCCCAAGTAAAGGGAATTGAAAGTGTTAGCTGGAGAACTACTAGGATATTGGTAAACTAACGATGCAAGGAAAAATCCCAAGTAAAGGGAATTGAAAGTCCCAAGGAATGGCACAAACCGCCTATTCAGATTTTCTGGATGCAAGGAAAAATCCCAAGTAAAGGGAATTGAAAGATTAGATCCTAAACCTTTACTGCAACAAGCCCTAACAGAGATGCAAGGAAAAATCCCAAGTAAAGGGAATTGAAAGCCCTGACGTGGTTCCATATAATTAAAAAGCTTATAGTTTTCCAATATTATGGAACCTCATGAAAACCGCAAGCAAAGCGCATTCACCAGATCACCACCGCCTAGCCACTACTGTGAGATAACACCAGTCTTTTCCTGAGAAGCGTCGCCTTACACATTTTGCTTCAACATGTCTCGCAGTGCCTTGTGGCAGCGGCTACATTCGAACATTGCGTTCCCGCAGAACACACAAAAAACTTTCTTGTCAACCAGCTTCTGCAACAAAGCAGCCAGCGCCGCCCTGTTCTGCTCCATGCGAGGGTCATTTGCCTCGGTTTCAGCCGCAAAAGTTGAGTCGCTGTCCGCCGCGGGCTCAAAGCCTCGCTCTTTGGCAATTACTTCGCGGTAAACCTTGGCTATGCTGGCTTTTCCCTCCCGCAACCGCTGCTTGTCCTCCTCGCTTGCCTTCTCCAAAATTTTTTTGCCCCGTTCAAACGTGCGCGTGGAAACACCCGCCTTCTTTGCAACGATCTCGGTTGCTTTACCCTTAGAAACGGGCTTAGCGTCATCTGGCGTTAACCCCAACTGCAAGTCACGTCCGGCTTTGCCGCCTTCCGCCTGCCTTTTCTTGGCGAGCGCCTTCTCAATCTCCAGCAGCGGCACAGCCAACTCGACAAGTTGAAAGTTGGTTAAGTGGCGTCGCCGAAGGTTGGTTTCGATGACGAATTTCTTTTCCAGAAGCTTGTCCTCGAACTTGCGCACTTCAAAATCTGGCTCTATGCCCAGCTCAACGCAGGCTCGGAACCTGTGATGCCCGTCCAGCACCTCCAAGTCCTCGTTTGCAACAATCGGGTAGTGCTGTCCTTCCCGTTTTATTGAGGTTTTGAGCTCTTCGAATTCTTCAGTTGACATTTTAGGCAGCAGTTTCTCGTATTCGGGGTTCACGCGCAGGCTCATGGTGTTGCCACGGTCCTTCCTTATGGATTTGGTGGCTACTATTATTTAAGGCGAAAACAAGGGCGACGTCGGTGCGCTGGTTTTTGGGCAGAGTCGAGCCTTGTTTGAGAAAAACATTTTAATGCTCAGTGAGACAACAGTAGGTAGAGGAGTCAATTATGCCCACAGCGTTTGTGTTAATAAACACAGAAATAGGTTCAGAATCAGACGTTCTCAAAGAATTGAAAAAAGTCGAAGGAGTAGAAGAAGCCTCAGCAGTCTACGGAGTCTACGACATAGTCGCCAGAGTCAAAGCAGAAACCATGGACAAACTGAAAGAAATCGTGACGTGGCGTATTCGACGACTTGACAAAGTCAGATCCACACTGACGATGATTGTAGTTGAAGAAAAATAGTTCCCAACACTAAACTTTCCCTTTCTTTATCCAAAACAGCCCGTTGCGCGGTCTCTGACGTTAAAGCACGTGTGTTGTCACTTCGGCACAATCACATACGCTTAAAGCTTTGACCGGACGCGTTTTATTTAGGAGATAACATGGAAGAAGATTTTAAGTGTCCATGGTGCGACGCCAGCTTCCCTGACGGCAGAGAACTGGACACTCACGCCCGAAAGCACTACTCAAAAGAAATCGCATCTTAGCCCTGAGGTATAGTTTTCAGGCTAAGAACAACAAGAGCGCGTTATTCACTTTATACAGCTTGGACAACCGTTTAGATGTGACTGCGTTGATACAGTCACATAGTTTTAAATTTTTTAAACTCGTAACTGAAACCGTGCGTCTTGAGGTAGTGGGAGAATGATAAGAAACCCTAAAGTTCGCGTGGATGTCTCCAAAGTGAGTCTAGCCGAAGAAGTAGCCGCTCTCACTATGGACGGATGCACGAAGTTTTTAAGGGCTTGGATGAGGAGGTTTGGAAACCCACCAAATCTTTTTACGTTCCCCTTGAACGAGACAGAGCACCCCAACCTCTGAATCCAGCCACCCCAAAATGACAGGAGAAAGGAGAAGCAGAATATGCCCACAGCGTACGTTCTCTTGAACACGGAGATAGGAGCCGAAACTGCGGTTTTAGAAGAATTAAAGAAGGTTGAAGGCGTGGAAGAGGCGCATAGTCTGTGGGGCGTTTACGACATAATCGCAAGCATCCGAGCCGACACCATGGAGAAGCTCAAGTACATCGTGAATAAGAAAATCGCGGGCATCGGCAGAGTGAACGCGAAACTGACGATGGTTATCACGGAGACTCTCGTGCAGCCTCTCCATCAAAACGCGATTCGATACTAAGCCTGAACAACTGGTTTTTCTAAACAATCTTTTTACCCTGCCCAGCCAATTCTCTAACCAGCCGAGAGAATCGTCCTTGAACAAGCAAGTGATGCACATAGGATTAGACGATACTGACTCAACCAGGAAAGGCTGCACAACCCACGTTGCCGCCCTGCTCGTGGAACAACTGGAGAGGCTGAACGTCAAGTTTCTGGATTACCCGAACCTGATAAGGCTTAATCCTAACGTGCCGTGGAAGACGAGAGGCAACGGCGCCCTCTGCCTAAGAATCGAGTATGACGAAGCGTTGGAAGACCAGATAAAACAGGATGCCATCAGCTTGGTGGAGGAGCATGCTGACCTCAGCTTCCGTGGCACTGACCCTGGAATAGTTTTCTTCAAAGCACCCGAGATTCCGCAGGAAGTCAAAACCTTTTCAAGCAACGCGGTAACGAGCATCGTAACCCTGAAGGAAGCGAAGCGGCTCATCACAAAGTTCGGGAGCGAAGCGCTGGGCTTTAACACTTGCAGGGGCATCATCGGCGCTTTGGCGGCGGTTGGTGCGGTCAATCTTGGCGACTACACTTACGAGTTAATCGCGTACCGCGCGCCCGAGAACTACGGTTCAAAGAGGAGAGTGGATGAAGCCTCCATTTTCAGGATGGACGAGCTGACGCAGCCGTACACGTTCAACAACGTGGACTTGGAGAAGCGTAGAGTAATAATAACTCCGCGGGGTCCAGACCCCATACTCTTCGGAGTCAGGGGCGAAACGCCTGAGATAGTTAAGAAAGCGTTCGAGCTGGTTAAGCCGCTGGAGCCCGTGGAAAGATGGCTTATCTTCCGCAGCAATCAGGGCACGGACGCGCACCTCAAACGGGTGGCTGCGCTGGCGCAGATAGAACCGTACAGTTCCGTAATTGTGAAGGGTGTGGTGTCGCGGACCCCGCGGATAGTGCCGTTGCGTCATGTGGTTTTCTCCATTAAAGACGACGCTTGCGAAGTGGACTGTGCGGCTTACGAGCCGACTGGCGGGCTCCGCAAAGTCGCAAACGACCTGATTGTAGGCGATGTCATCGAAGCCGTCGGCGCCGTGCGCAAGCCGTCGCGGGACAAACCGTTAACGATTAACTTGGAAAAAATCAACATCCTAAAACTCGCCGCGAAAGTGACGCTGCAAAATCCTGTGTGCCCAAACTGTGGCAAGCGGTTGAAGTCCATGGGCAAAAACCAAGGCTTCCGCTGTGAGAAATGTGGCGCAAGGTTCGACAGAGCGGAGAAGGTGGCTTTGCCCGTGGAGCGAGGGCTTAAGTCTGGTTTGTATGTGACTGCAACAAGGTCGCAGCGGCACTTGACCAAGCCACTTAGGCGTTATGGATTGGAAAAGCACAGCGACGTTGCTGGGAAAATGATTGATGGGTGGCATTCGTAGGCAACGCCTTCAGGTGGCGGAAATTGTTTAAATCCGTGAAACTCATAAACCCTTAAACCTGATAGCTTAGCCATGAACGGAGTGCCTGAACGGTTTGAAACAGTTTCCACCTGAGGAATACGCGCTTCCTTTCTTCAAAGAACAGGGTTTCGTGAGGAAACGCTGTCCAACCTGCGGAGAATACTTCTGGACGCAGAATCCTGAACAGGAAAATTGTGGAGAATCCACCTCAGACGGATGTACCTGTTACACGTTTCTTAAAAATCCGCCCACGCGAAGAAGCTACAGTCTCCCAGAGATGCGTGAAACGTTTCTCTCATTCTTTGAAAAATTCAATCACACACGCGTCAAGCCTTACCCTGTGGTGGCGAGGTGGCGCAGCGACATTTACCTCACTCACGCAAGCATAATCGATTTCCAACCTTACGTGACAGAGGGCATTGCGCCGCCGCCTGCGAACCCGCTGGTTATAGCGCAGCCGTGCATCAGGATGGTGGACATTTCGAACACGGGGCCGACCTTCGGCAGGCACCTGACCATCTTCGAGATGGGCGGACACCATGCTTTCAACTATCCTGATAAGGAGGTTTACTGGAAAGACCAGACCGTCAGGTACCATCACGCGCTGGTCACGGACGTGTTGGGCGTAAAGTCTGAAGACGTGACGTATAAGGAGGATGTTTGGGTCGGCGGCGGAAACGCAGGTCCAGACGTGGAGTGCATCATCGGCGGGTTGGAGGTTGCCACACTCGTGTTCATGCAGTACAAGGTGGTTAACGGCGATTTCGTCAGGCTGCCCATCCGCACGGTGGACACGGGTTACGGCTTAGACCGCTTCGCCTGGCTTTCACAAGGAGTGCCGAGCTGTTTCCATGCGGTCTACGGCGACCTGCTCAACAAGGTCTTCAGCATGGCTGGGCTGACCGGCGTTGACGAGGATTTGCTGTTCAAAGTGGCGAAGTACTCGGGTTTGGTCAGCGTGGACAAGACTGCGAACAGGTTGGACGCGAGACGGCGAGTTGCCAAGCTCGTTGGTATGCCGGTAGACAAGCTGGATAAGCTACTGATGCCCATTGAGAACGCGTTCGCGGTGGCGGACCACACGAAGTGCTTATGCTTTATTCTTTCGGAGGGGGTTGTGCCGTCTAACATTCAGGAGGGGTATCTGGCGCGGCTTCTGTTCCGCCGAGTCTACCGACTGCTACGCAGCTTAGAGATGAATCCTGAACGGCTCTATGACATTGTGGACATGCAGGTTGCCTTGTGGTCGAAGGATTACCCGCACATCAAAACCATGCATGATGAGATAGTGGAGATGCTCAAGGTGGAGCAGGAGAAGTTTGAAGACACGCTGAAACGCGGTGAAGGCATGGTCAAACGAATCGCCGACGACCTCAAAGCTAAAGGTGCAAGCCGTGTTCCCGAGGAGACGCTGTCGGAGCTGTATGATTCGCATGGGCTTCCACCCGAAATCGTCAAGCAGGCTGCCGAAGCGGAAGGCGTAAAGGTGGAGATTCCTGAGAACTTTTACGCGTTAATCGCCAACAGGCACATGCAAGCCACCAAACCCTCAGAAGAAGAGGAAACAAAAGCCGAGGAAGCCTTGGAAACCGCGGCGGAAAAGCTGCCGCCAACCGAGCAAATGTACTACGCTGACGCTTACTTGAAGGAGTTTGAGGCTAAGGTCCTGAAGGTGATAAACCGCGAATACGTCGTCTTAGACCGCACATGCTTCTATCCCGAAGGCGGTGGACAACCAGCGGACCACGGATTCCTGATTTACGGCAGCGTGAAGGCGGAGGTTGTTGACGTGCAGAAGGCAGGCAGAGTCATCGCACACAAAATCAAAGCGTCAACAGCTCCCAAGGAAGGCACCTTGGTCAAAGGCGTTCTTGACTGGGACAAACGCTATGCCCTGATGAAGGCGCACACGGCTACACACTTGGTTAACGGTGCGGCGCGGCGCGTTTTGGGCGAGCATGTGTGGCAGCACGGAACTCAGAAAGGACTAGAAACCTCCCGATTAGACATTTCGCATTATCGCCGACTGACACCTGAGGAAGTTCACAAGGTTGAGACGCTTGCGAACCAGGCAGTTCTGGCTGATATGCGGGTTGAGACTGCGTGGTTGCCGCGGAACGAGGCGGAATCCCGTTACGGCTTCAGGCTCTACCAAGGCGGAGCAGTGCCGGGCAAGGACATTCGCGTGGTGAAGACTGGCGACTGGGACGTAGAAGCATGCGCTGGAACACACTTGAATCGCACAGGCGAGATTGGCTTCCTCAAAATCGTTTACACGGAGCGTGTCCAGGACGGCGTGGAGCGGCTTGGCTACGCGGTTGGACTTCAAGCGTTGAAGAGGGTGCAGGAGCAGGAGAGCCTGTTGTGGCGGGTTTCAGAGACTTTGAACGCGCCTGTGGAGAAGCTGGACAAGACCGCGGAGAAACTGGTGAAGGAGCTTAAGGAAGCCAACGCTGAAAAACGCAGGTTAATCAAAGAGTTGGCGGCAAAAGAAAGCACAATCGGCATGACCGAGGTGGAAGAAGTGGCACAGGAAATCGGCGGTGTGATGCTGGTGCAGCGGAACTTCGGAGACTTGATTGACGTTAACCGCATGGTGCAAACTGCGAACGAAATGATAAAGCGCGACGAGAAAACCGTAACCCTGTTCTATGGGGCAGACGAAAAAACCGCAAGAATAGTGGTCACCGCCGGGAAAGAAGCCGTGGCAAAAGGCGTAAACGCAAACGAAATAGTCCGAGAAGCGTCACCCATAATCGGCGGCGGAGGAGGCGGAAGACCCAACTTCGCCCAGGCAGGCGGAACCAAACCCGAAAAACTCCAAGACGCAGTCAAAGCAGCAGAGAAAGTCATCAAAAAGCAACTAAAACAATGAAAATCTCTTTCCCTCAGTGTGCTCGTTTTCTCGGTCACGTTTCACTCCCTTTAAATAAGGGAGGGGTAGTCACCTCAGAGAGACTATTCTACGATTTAACTGGGAACCCTTTTATTTCTGCTTTGGCTTACTTCTTGTTGCCGGATGATGAAAAGGCATTAGCTTGACTTTCGAGGATGAAAGTTCAGAGTTACTCGGACGGCACCGAATAGCAAAATTGCCTTCTGAGAGTCCTCTCCAGAGAGCACGAGTGCAATGAGTTTTCTGCACACGCAAACGGCTAAGTTGCTTAATCAGCTACGCAGCCTACATTTAAAATCGGCTTCTTCGAACCTCACCAGTTATTACAGTATCAAAATTGAAGGCGGTGAAACTACGTGCATCAGGCGACACCGTAAGCGTAAGTGTTGCCCTCATCACTTGACCAGCAGCCAACGTGGCACCTTCCCGGTTCCAACTCAAAGCCACTTGTCCATTGGCAACCGAAGGAGTCCAATTCGTCGTTGACAAACTCAGCCATAGGCGGGAATTACCAAGGTTCTTGACATAAACCGTTCTGACCGCAGAATCCCCCGGAGAAAGGGCTCCCCAATCAATCGAGGTCAATTTTTGAGTGCATTCGCTGTCAGAGTAGAGTCCCAAATTTGCATTTACCGAGAAACCGCTTACCCTAACACTACGAAATGCAGCGAGCGCGACAGATGAGAACAGGCTCACGAACAATCCCGCAACAGCGAAAGCAACTAAACACCCTATGACTATGGTCTGTCTCCGCAAGGTTGCAGTCTCCTATTTCCCAAAAATGGAAATCAAACGATAAACATTAGTGTGCAAACGATTTACACAAACACAAAAAAGGAAAGACCCCAGCGCAGTTAGAGCAGCTTGCCCGCTTTTTGCCTTTTACCGAGAGCAAACTTGGCAGTTAATAGGTTTTTGCAAATTTGTCAAGTACGCTTTGCCTCTTGCAAACCCCAATCGGCAATCTGTTAAAGGATGATTGACAAAAAAACTAAAATGTTTTAAAATCATGACAGAAACAACCAAAAATATCCGGGGGAACAAGAAATAGTTAGGAGAAGCATACTAGACAGAATATTTCAAGAAATGTTAAACATCCGCTACAGGCTCGATGATATCGAGAACACCGTCTCAAACTGGAACCCTCAACCAGTAGAGGTCCCTGACACAGAACTTTTGCAGTTACCTGATCACCTCAGGCGAACCTACCTCACGGTAGTATCCAAGGGTGAGTGCGACGCAACAGTGGTTTCTAACCTGACTGGGCGATGTCGAGCCATCGAAAGCAGCTATCTCAATCAGTTAACCCGAATGGGGTGGCTGAATAAGCGAAGAATTTCAAAGACCATTCATTTTCGGCCAATCTGCGAAAAAGTCACTAAACGACCCGTTCTTAACGCACTATCAAGCAACCGACTGGACCCAAATGTAAGCGAGAGGAAAAAAAGGAGAAATTAGCTTCTTCAAATGATTGGTTCAGCTTTTGAATCGTTCTTTTAGGAATTGCCCATACGCAATTCTTAAAAACTCTGTGGAACAATTCTTCTCTTCTGTTAATGCGAAAGACACGGAGAGAGATAAACTACGGGTTTAGGAGTCAAAGGCGTCAAAATAGTACTCACCGCTTCAGCCACCGAAATGAGTGACTTCTTCAACAATCCGTTCATGGCTTTTTCAGCAGGCTTCGCTTTAGGGCCAATTCCGCTAGGCTTCGCCAGAAAATCTCTTTACCCTCCAGTTGAGCGCTATCCTGATGGCAGAGCCAAATACGCGCCATACGGTTTGAGAAAAGTTGAAGCCATGCTTTTAGAGAACGGTTTCACGGAAAACGATGTTGCCGTGGCTCATCCCCAAGATTTAAGCCAGTTCATTGGACCAGAAACTAAAGTGGTTGGAATCTCCTCGATGGATCCAACGGGCATGGGTTACGTCAGCAAAACTTACTCTTCAGTTATAGGTGGCGGAGAGCCTATGAACGCTCTCGAGTTTCAAAAGCTCGTAACGCACCCTGCCATCAAAAAGTTTAAGCCCAAACTTATTGTCGGCGGCTTCGGCGCGTGGCAGCTTGAACGCAAACGCATGACTGACAAATATGGCATAGACTGCGTTGTCTTGGGCGGAAGACCTGACCCGATAATTGAAATTTTCAAGAAGGCGGTCAACGGAGAAGCGCTTCCACGCATAGTTCACGCTGACGAGTCGTTGCGTAACTGGGACTATGAAACGATGCCGCTGTCCAAGCACGCTGCCATTCACGGCGCAGTTGAAATCTCCAAGGGATGCGGCAGAAACTGCCAATTCTGCACGCCCACGATGCAAAGCAAAGTAGACGTATCGCTGGACCGGATTATGCGGGAAGTGGAAATGACAACAAGAGAAGGCAGCGACCACATAACGTTGATAACGGAAGACCTCTTTCTCTACGGATCTAAAAGCAAAAGTTTCATTCCCAACAAAGAGGTTGTGGTGAAAATGGTCAAAAGCGTCGCTGACCATCCAGGCGTCAAGAGCATCCAGGTTTCCCACATGTCTCTGGCACCCGTAGTTTACAACCCTCAAATGATCAAAGAGTTGGCTGAAATTCTCATTGAGCGCAGCTGGTATTCTTTCGACAACAAAGCCATAATCACGGCTGAAACAGGCATCGAAACAGGCAGCACGAGGCTGATGAAGAAGTACATGAGCGGCAAAATGTTGCCTTACAAGCCTGAACAATGGCAGGAAATAGTCACCGACGCGTTTGGAATACTTAACGACAACGACTGGTACCCGTTGGCAACATTAATCGTTGGACTCCCAGACGAGAAAGAAGAGGACGTTTTGGCAACACTTGAACTTATGGACAAGCTGAAAGGCTACAACGCGTTCTACGTGCCGCTTTTCTTCGTGCCACTCGAAAACTGCGTGCTAATGAATAAGAAGGGCGCTGAACTCGATTCGCTGTCCAAAGCAAGATGGGACTTCTTCATCCGCTGCTGGGACTACAACATCAGAATTTGGAAGCCCACTTTCCTCGAAAACAGAATCCGCAACCCGCTTCTCTACAAGTTCGTAAACAACGTGTTCATTCCGTATTTTGCCGCAATCATGGGCATTTATTACGGCTTTACGCGTGGCGAACAATTAAAGCAGGCTTTCTGGACGCTGGGTATGCCTCAAGCCACGATGAGAAACGGAAACGGACAACCAAATCGCCTTAGCTAAGCCTTTTCAGCTTCATTGCCACCTGTTTCCTGAGGAGGCTTTAGCGCCTTGCGCGCGTAAGTGATGTAGCCCGAATGCCCAGTCATCAGCGTTTGAGGGCGAGTTTTTCCACGTTCAACCTGCATTCCACGCATCAAGCACTCTATTGTTTCGATGCAGACAAACCCGTGCTCCCTCAACGCTTCAGTTGCCTTGACTACTTGGTCAATTGTGGGGCTGAAAGACACTATTGTTCCAGATGGTTTGAGCGCTTCGTAAGCGTGGGGCACAACAAGCCACGGAACCGCCAAATCCAATATAACAGCGTCTACGTCCCGCTCATCAAACCCTGTTGTGACATCTCTGCTTTTCAGTTCGACAAACTCCAGCAAGCCAGCGCGTTTGAGGTTTTTCTCTGCAGCGCGCTGAAACTCCTCTCGCATCTCGTAGCTGTAAACCTTGCCGGTTGGTTTAACGTAATGCGCAAGCGCGGTTGTCAATGCGCCTGTTCCAGTGCCTGATTCGATGACGCGGCTACCTGAACTGATGCCGCTGAACATCATGATTAAGGCTGCGTCTTTGGGGTAGGTTATCTGCGTCTTGCGGGACGACTTCATCATGTAATCAGTCACTAAAGGCTTCAGCGCCGTGAACTCGACGCCTAAGCTGGTTTTGACGGTTTCGCCAAACTCTTTCCCGATTAGGTCGTCTAGTTTTATGTAGCCTTTGTGCGTGTGAAAGGTTTTTCCAGCTTCCACTTTAACCATGTACGTTCGCCGCACATCCAAGTACAGCAGCACGTAGTTGTCTTCGCCTATTTTCTCGTTTGCCAACGGGTTTGTCTCCTGCCAGAAAAAATAAGATGCGTTCACATCATTTAAGCTTTGAATTCCCCCAGTGATTCTATTGCTCACGGAGACTGCCCATTTGCTTATTTAGAGGCTGAAATTCTGCAAGAAGAACAGAATTTTAGTTAAGTCTTAGGGTGCATGTGTTTTAGCGGTTGAGTTGGGGCTGTTCCAGCTTTGGAACGTTGTGTTCCTTAAGTAGAACTAAAAGCGGCATGTTCATAACTGCTTAGTGGTGGGAACTGCTGTATGAGGGCTATGAGGGCAATTGTTCTGCTCGCAGTCCTTACTTTAGCGACGCTTTTAACTTTGTTGTTTGTTGGGGTTCAAACTGTTAAGGCACAGTACACTCCAGACGGGAGAGGTTGTCCTCTAATAGGAGACATCAACATCATTTCACCAGCCAATACCACCTATAGCTCCAACATGTTAACCCTGAACATCAGTGTTAAGTCTTTGTTTGGTCCGGAACAGTATCGTTTTGTGATGGTTTACAGCGTAGACGGAGAAAGTAACGTAACAGTACCGTTAACAACAACATTCATGCCCATAGAGACAACAATTACATATCCAAATGGCACAACAACCACAGGCATCTCAATCATGTCCCCATACGTGACTGCTGGCGGGGTGGCGCTACCTGAATTACCTGAAGGACAACATAAGCTAACCGTTTACGCAAAGTATGAGCGAACAAGCACAAACTTCAATTATCCAGCGCTCATATTGGGCAACAGCACAGTCTACTTCACCATAAGCGATAGAAAACCTCCAGCCATATCAGACCTGTCGGTTGAAAACAAAACCTACAGTCAAAACAGCTTACCGTTAAACTTCACAACAGACCAGCCAACTTCATGGATAGGGTACTGCCTAGACGGAGAAGCAAACGTAACCATTGCGGGAAACGCAACTCTGACAGGGCTGTTAGAGGGCTCGCATAACATAACGGTTTATGCGAATGACACAGCCGGAAACATGGGCGCCTCCAAAACAGTAACTTTTACCATAGACACTTCAGAAATCTCAGAAACATTTCCAACAAAAATAGTCGCATCTGCTTCTGGCGCATTAGTTGCCTTTTTCGGCTTAAGTCTGCTGGTTTACTTCAAGAGACGCAAACGGCAGCTATCATGGGAATTCAAATGATAATCACCAGAAAGAGGAGGCATTGACTTGAAGATGAAAACAACCGTCATCACGGCAGAAATTACTTTTATAATTGGAATAGTCCTCATCGTGTTGCCTTACGCCTACGTTCCCAAAACTGTATATGAGGCATATCGGGTTCCTAAATCAGAAGTGATAATTCAAGGATGGAGGCCTCTTGCTGCTATAGGCCCAACCAAAAGCGCCACTATAGGAGCATATCTGAATGCTGGCGATTTATTGAATATTCAGGTGAATGTAACCTCGGGCAAAGGTATAGATTTCTATGTTAGTGCTGTTACAACGGGCATATCCCATTATGAGGTAATCACCACATACTTGTTTTATCCAGATGTTACGACAGTAGACAAAGACTGGATGGTTCCTCTAACTTCGCAGTACGATTTTATTTTCAACAGTAGCACCTTGTTTACATATGAAGATGTCACGTTGCTGGTAACCAAACAATGGACTGAGACTGCCTACCGAGATGTAACCATGAGGTATCGATTGCTTCCGTTTGAATTCATTTATCTCGGCATATTTTTTGCTTTCGTAGGAATTGGACTCAGTGCACTTGAGTATTACTTCAAGAAACGTCATTATTAAGCAGAATTAACTAACGAAATTTTAAGAAAATAGGCTAAATTATGGGGGTCTCTCTGTGAGTGTAGCCGAAAAAGATGTTTAGTGGTTTACTTGACTTGACGCATTAGACGCTGATAAATGTAAACGAAGTAGATTAAGGCGAAACCCGTAAGCGCCACTTCGAATGCGAGTATGGCTGGGTTCTGCTCCACCGCCATGAAGTACCCCTGCTGAAGGATGTCCGCAAACACCAGGATTTGGAGGAAGATGGCGCCGCCTAAGCAGCTTAAGCCTAAACTGTGGAAGACGAAGCGCATTCGGCGGCTGAACGCTGGCGTCAAGGTCATGGATTATCAAAGTTTATTGGCGGTTTTTGACAGCTTATAACTTATGAAACGGCAAACACGATTAAACCTAACGATTCGCACTAAGCAAGCTGAGCAACTGCTTATTTTTTGGTGCCCTGCTTTTCTTCCTCATCAACTAGCCGTTTCAGCTTCTTCTCCATCTTCAACTCGTAAACATGCTCTTTCACTGGCGGAGGCAGATATTTCCGCTTATGTACCATTTCAGAGGGCACAATCCGCCTTTCCCCGACTTTAACAGTGACTTTTTCGCCGTCAACGTCATCCTCAAACTCCTCTAAAGCCTCAACTATCCAGTAGCCCTCGCTCTCAGTCACGACCTTGACCTTATGCACGCCCTTGTAGTATCGAATCTCACTCATTACAAGTCACACTATTATCTTCCTTAAACAAGCGATATAAACGCTCGCGAAGTACATGAGACGCCACGGAAGGCTATAGCGTGTACTCTCTGCATTTCTCAACAAGCGTAACTTGGCTTTTCAGGTCTCGCATGAACTTGGCGAATAAGCTTGCGCTTTCGGTGTGTACTGGAAAAATTCTCTGTGCATTTATCTCTTTGAGTGCGGCTTTCAGCTGCAGCGGCATCACGTGACCCGAAACGTGCACATGGTACTGCGGCAAGCCATAATGGCTCAACCAGTTAATCAGTCGTTCATAGTCGATTTCCATCTCCTCGTTGAACGGTTCAGAAGACGATAGAATGTAGCAGCTGCCTGCTTCAGGCTGGAGTGGCACAAGCTCTTCAAAATCGTAGAAGGAAACAGCTAGGACGACCTTGCACTGCTGCTTCGAAACTTCGAACACGTCGAAAACTTTGTTTGCTCCTTCATACCGCTCAGCCAGTTCGTTTTCCCACTTGTCAAACCGCTTCTTCGACTTTCGAAAAATCAACATCGCCTCATCATCTAGAGCTGGAACGCTTAAGCCTTTGTCCTTTCGAAGTGCTTCCAAAAGGTACGCTTGCCTCAGCGAGACAGCCAAGCAACGACTGTTCTTCTTGGCAACGTGATAGAAAGAGTTCAAGCGGTCAACATCCGAATAAGCAAACTCAGCCAACACAATGCCATCGGCGCGTGCGACAATCTTGTCCAGTTTACCCTCAACCTCAGCTTCACTGGAAACCGATGCGCCCGTCATGTTGGTTGCTTCGGTAACAACTGCCACAGGATTCGCGTTCTTGGCGTTCTCCACAAAATCCCGGGTCATCTCTGGCTTGGCTCCGTGGTCCCTGAAGTCGCCGGTGTAAACGACAGCACCGTTGGATGTGTGAATGACGAAGCCGTACGCGCCTGGAACCGAATGGTCAACGTGAAAAGGCTCAACCTCCAAGCCGCCTATCTTGATTTTGTTGCCTGTGCGGAAAGCCTTGAATTCGATGTCGCCCACGCTGAACTCCAAATCCGCACGCCGCACGTCGCTCAGCGTTTGGAGAATAGTTCGCGTGGTTTCTCCGCAGTAAACAGAAATCTCACGCTTTATGAACGACAAGTACGCCGAGTGGTCCATGTGACCGTGAGAAATGAAAACAGCGTCAACTTCGGGCGGACTCGAGTCGAAACTATAGACTCCCTTCAACTGCGGCAGAATGCCCAGTTCCTGCAGGCTTCTTTCGCTTTTCGGCGACAGGAAAGGCGGCGAGTAAAACTGCTTCTTCATGGCGTACGACATGCCGAAGTCGAAGAAAACCCTCGTGTCTCGGTCTTGGAGGAGGATTTTGTTTCCGCCGATTTCGTTGAACCCCGCCATAAAAAGTCAAAGACGTCTTATTCTTAACCATGTATTTTCACTCCGGCACCTTGGCTTTTTTGCAAGCGTTTGACATGGCTAATATAACTGAGGGCACTGTAAAGATGCTGAACACTCGCGTATACTTGGATGCTCCTGCTTTTCGTATAATGTTAACGTCTCCGCCACCTTGCAAGTAGCCGCTTATGAACGCTTCAGCGATGGCTTCAGCTTTCCCTGCGCCGGACAACGGTTGCAGGTAATGTCCCGAGAAATACAGGAACTCTGCTACGTCCCAAGCCTTGTCGCCGTTGTGTGATGCTTGCTCAAAATCCAGCAGGTAAATCTCACCGTTGGGAGCAACGATTATGTTTTCTGGTTTCGTGTCGCCCAGCGCAACGTTAAGAGAATGCACTCGCGCGAATATTTCGCCAACCTTCCTGATGTCTGATAGTTCTTTCTCAATTTCCTCTATGCCGGTTGAAGCTGCGATTCGTTTGATAGCGTTGCTTAGGTCTTCGCCCTCGATGAACTCCATGAAAATTAGCCGTTCGTTGTGGCTCACGTGCAGTATCTTGGGAACGTTGAATCCTTCACACCGGAGGAACTCGCTTATGGCGCATTCTTTGGCTAGTCGGTATCGACCCAGCACGGCAAATGTGCGGGCTCCAAATGACCACAGGGAAAGCGGAAACCACTTGAAACCAGACCAATCCTTGAACCGTTTAACAAGAACTTTCTGCTCGACACCGTTTGAGTAAGCTTTGATTAAATAGACATCGTTTAACACGCCACCGACCGGTTCAAACTTGATTTCCCCGTTCTCTCCGTTGAGGAGCACTTTTCTGGCGAAGGCTTCGATGCTGACGCGGTCAGCTAGGGAAACCAGACCTTTCGCGGTGGGAACAAAGACGTACTTTTGTGGGTCAACGAAATCCCGCGACGGATAAGCGTTCTTTTTCATCATGAGTCTTTGCAGGTTTAGAAATGTTTCACTGTTCTGCGAGAAAAAGTTCATCAGCTGCGGAAATACCTTGAAAAACGAGGTGAACAGGGTTCTGGGCGCGTTCTTTGACAGGTTGATGACGCGGACGCGCGGATTCTGGCTTTCATCCACAAATTTTTTAGACATCATAACGTAACCGTCGGATATTATGACCTTCTTTTCTGCTTCAAGCTGCTTCAACGCTTCCATGTAGCCTTTAAAAACGGCTTTAGTATTCTTGGTGGATGCTCCTTTGGTGAAGTTTGAGAGGCTATACGCAAGTGGAGGGAAAACTCGAACGCGGTTCAATATGACTTCGTACATGAAGTATTGAGGTTTAATGTAGAGGCGGTAAGAGAGCTCTGGGAAGCTGAGGACCAGATTCTCCAGCGATTCAAGGATAAGCCGTTTCTTTAAGACTATTTCATGCTCGTGCAGGTAGTCTTTGCCGTAAAGTGCGGTGTAGGGAAAAACTAGGGTTCCCGCGAAAGCTTCGCCTAAAAAGCCTCTTTCGACGTCTCTTTCGAAAATCCACTGGTCTACGGCGAAAACGATGACTGCTCTTCCGTCCAAGATTTTGAGGTAACTCATCAGCCGGGGTTGAAAATCATGAATCACCGCTACAATTTCCAGTGTTGCCTTCGTGCTGGGCATTCCAAGCGAGTAATTGTCGAAAATGCTTATGGCGGTGACTCTGGCTGACCCAGCGATGTGTCTACAAAAGTCTATGATTTGACGCTGAAGTTTGTCGGTTACGCCGTCGATTTCCTGGGTCAATCAGTCACCTGAGAGGAAAATAATATGATAAATAGCTTGATATATTTAACCACGGTTGGCTGCGGACTTGGTTCTGTCAAGTCATAAAGAAGATGGCTGCAGCCAGTTCCATTCCTTTCTCGTACATCGTAAATCGAGGAGATGGTTTAGGGTAAATGGGGTTAGATGACTGGTTGGTGTGTTCTTATTCCTTTTAGCACTGGGTTGAACGATGTTCTGTTTGGCGATTCGATGGTTACATCTGTGCTTGGTGACGCGCTCATTTTTCTGCATATTAGGTTTAGTGAGTCTTCGGTGAAGTTAAGCATGTTTTGTCCTTCTGTTGTTAGTTTGTACACTTTTCGGGGGCGTTCGTTGTTCATGTTCCATTCGCTGTTAACGAATCCTTTCTTTTCGAGTGTGGCGAGCAGTGGGTAGATTGTGCTTGGTCCGAAGTAGACGCCGAAGCTTTTGCGGATTTTGGTTATTACTTGGTAGCCGTGCATGGGTTGGGTGCTTAGGAACTGTAGGACTATGAGGTCGAGTAGGCCTTTCATCAATTTGACTTGGACTTCTTTTTGGGAGTTTACCATTTTTGTTTTCCTTCTGTAGGTGTGTTCAACAGTTCTTCTGTTATGCTTGTGTACAATATGTCTATTATGGGACATATTGTATCGCATCGCATGTCGCTATAGATACTAAACGCCCATATAAAGCTTCATACCTACCACAAGCATACTAAAGCATAACACAGCAATACGCGCTATTCATATTCCAACATAAATTAAATAAAGCAAAACACAGACAAATTCAGAACAACACCCAAAACAAGGGACAAAGCATGGGCGAAACCTACCGAAAAGAAATTGTTCGACGCATAGTCAAAAACATGCTCGACATCCAAATACTTCGGATGGTTCAAACCCAACCCTTATGGGGATACAAGATAAAAAAGAAAGCCGAAGCCGACTTCCACATAAAAATCAGACACGGCGCACTATACCCACTACTAAACAGCTTAGAGCGAAAAGGCTTACTCACGAGCGAAACAGAGCACCAAACCGGAAGAGCCCGAAAAGTGTACAACATAACCCCAAGAGGCAGAGAATACCTAGACACGTATTACAGCATACTTAAGGAGCAGCTTGAAAGCAAGCAACCAACATAAGCCCTCGTAGCCCTGTCTCCACGTTCTAAAACGCTTTAAGTTTCTTTGCTCATATTCAACTTGTAGAGAAGGTTGACTGACATGGTTGTGAAAGCCTATGTTGTTGCCACAGTTAAGCGCGGAACCGAGCACGTAGCCGCTCAAAAAATCAGCAAGATGAAGGAAGTCACAGAAGTTCTCGTCACATACGGACTATACGACCTGGTTATCCGCATCGAGGCTGAAAGCCTTGGACAACTGGACAAGATTGTCACAGATCTGCGGCAGATGCCAGAGATTAAGCAGACCAGCACACTCGTCGGCTCTAGCTAAGCGCTGAACAACAGGCAAAACGTTTGCGTGATGCGCCGGCTCTGCAGTTTGGTTGGATAGCGTTTCCCCTTTCCCCTGGGAGCGGGTTGGGTAGATTTTTGCCCGATTAGAGAATCAGGTATCATCAGGGCATGAAAAAGCTTTTATCCTTAATGCACCGAGACGAATGTTTTGAGGGATAAGAAAAATGACACTGGAAACTAGCAAAAACCTGGGCGGCATTGGCGCAATACTGTTGTTTATCGGCGCATTACCGTGGATAGCACCATATGGTTGGATACTGGCTCTTGTCGGCTTAATCTTGGCGCTTATAGGCTTCAAAGGGCTCGCAGACTACTATAAAGAAGCAGGAATTTTCAATAATGCCCTTTACGCTGTTATTTCAGCTATCGTAGGTGGCGTCGCCGTAGTTGCAATAATTTTCATTGGGCTTGTAGGCTTCTTTAGCAATCTCGGCATCAACCTTTCAGATTGGACAAACGCAGCAGCTTTTTCATCCATTGACTGGACTGCCATTGGCTTCGACGTGATAGCTGATTTTCTTGTGTACATCGCCGTTGCTGTAATCGTGGCTTTTGTCTTCCTGCTAATTGCGGCTGTGTTGCTTCGAAAATCGCTAGGGCTCCTTTCTTCAAAGACTGGTGTTGGATTGTTTGGCACAACTGGCCTGATTATACTCATCGGTGCAGTCTTGACCATAATCTTAATCGGCGTCATTCTCATTTGGATTGCGTTACTTCTGATGGCAGTGGCGTTCTTCTCGATAAAACCGCAAGCGACACAGCCTGCTCCAGCTTAAGCTTAAGCAAACTCCCTTTTTTCTTTCCATATTAGTGCGTAGAGCATGTTTTGCGCTTTGGTTGCTAGTTGGTTGCCGGCTGGTTGCGAACAAGGAACTGGACTGTTATGCCGATTTTTCTATAGCCCCTTTTTTAAAGAAGCTTTTGTATAGCGCTAAAGCCAGCTGGTAGACCAGTTTTAGAGAATTTTGGCTGCGCTCCTTTGCCAAAGGTATAGCCGATGACACCGCTACTTTACAATACTCAATTGGATAATCGTGCTTTTCTAGAAAAATGTATATGAGGGGATTTTACTATTAAATGGGAAATCATCAAAGGGGAGTAAAGGGTTAGTTTGAAAGACATTGTCGAGTTCAGGTGGCACGGCAGAGGCGGACAAGGCGCGTGGACAGCCAGCGAGTTGCTGGCACGAACAGCCTTGTACGAAGGCAAGTACATCCAGTCATTTCCAGAGTTTGGTCCCGAAAGAATGGGTGCGCCCGTGACGGCGTTCACGCGGATAAGCATGAAACCCATCAGAATACACTGCGCGATTTATGAACCAGACGTTGTGGTGGTTTTGGACCCGACGTTGTTGAAGACTGTTCCAGTTGCTTCTGGATTGACGGATGACGGTGTGATAGTGATAAATTCTGCTGATGATCCTGTCAAGGTTAGGGAAAACCTCAAGACTAAGAAAGGGCATCTTTGGACCGTTCCCGCGACAGAAATCGCTTTGAGAATATTAGGCATGCCTATAACAAACACGGCGCTGCTTGGAACCGTTGCCCGAGCCACAGGCATAGTTGCCTTGGAAAGTGTGGAGAAAACAGTTAAGGAACGTTTCAGGCTGGACATCGCGGAAAAAAACATTGCGGTTATTAAGGAAGCTTATCAGGAGGCAAAGAAAGAATGACTGCGAAAGAGAAGGGCTGGAAGGAAATCGCGCCTGCAGGCGTCTGCTCAAAGGCAAGCACCGAATTCCTGACTGGAGATTGGAAGACTTACACACCTGTACGTGACCCTGAGAAGTGCACTCGTTGCTTGTTGTGCGTGGTCTTCTGTCCTGACGGAGCAATCCGTTGGCGCCCGGAAAAAGGAGACATAGAGTTTGACGCTGGCTACTGTAAGGGTTGCGGCATATGTGCCAACGAGTGTCCAACCAAGGCTATAACGATGAAGTTTGAACAGGAGTAAATGAAAATGGCAATTTTGGTTAAACAAGAAAAAAACGCGATGAGCGGAGACGAAGCAGTTGCCTATGCAGCTAAACAGTCAGATGTGGATGTCGTAGCTGCGTACCCTATCACTCCGCAAACCATTATCGTTGAAAAATTCAGCGAGTACGTGGCGAACGGCGAAGTCGAAACCGAATTCGTGTGCGTGGAGTCTGAGCACAGCGCGATGGCTGCGTGTTTATCGGCTTCTGTTACAGGTGCAAGAACCTTCACTGCAACGGCGTCTGCCGGTTTAGCGTTGATGCATGAAATGCTTTTCGTTACCTCAGGGTGTCGTGCGCCAGTGGTCATGGCAGTTGCCAATCGTGCTTTGTCTGCTCCATTGAATATTCACGGCGACCACTCGGACGGCATGGCGCAGAGAGACAGCGGTTGGATTCAACTTTACGCCGAGAACGCGCAGGAAGCCTATGACTCGATAATTCAAGCGTTCCGTATTGCCGAGGACGTCAATGTTCTTCTGCCCGTTATGGTAGGTTTAGACGGATTCACGCTAAGCCACACACTGGAAAACGTAGAGACGCTGCCAGATGATGCTGTCAAAAAGTTTGTTGGAACACGCCGCTTGCCCAACGTGCTCACCCATGAAGGAAAAACGGTGCCTTTCAAGCTTGACCCAGATAACCCGATGACAATGGGTCCAATAGCGTTGCAAAACTACTATTTCGAGTTCAAACGACAACAGGAAGAAGCCATGAAGAACGCTTTAACAGTGATTCAACAGGTCAATGACGAGTTTGCAGAGGTCAGCGGCAGAAAATACGGCAACGGTTTGGTTGACGCTTACTGTCTTGAGGACGCTGAAATCGCAGCGGTGTGCTTAGGCTCAACAGCTGGCACCATGAAAACTATTGTCGACAACCTGCGCCAAGAAGGCGTGAGAGCAGGGCTTTTGAGGCTGCGCACGTTCAGACCATTGCCAGTGGAAGAGATTCGAAGTGCGCTGGAAAACGTGAAGGCAATTGCGGTTATGGACAAGAGCATGAGTTTCGGCGGTAACGGCGGCGCAGTTTTTCACGAGGTTCGTCATGCGCTCTACGATGCGAACGTTCAGCCTCTCGGTGTGAACTATATTTACGGTTTGGGCGGAAGAGACACGAGTCCACGGGAACTGCGTGGAATCTACGAAGACCTGCAACGGATACTGCAGACAAAACGTGTTGAGAAGCCAATACAATATTTGGAGTTAAGAGAGTAAAAGGGAGGAATAAAAAAGAAATGACGACAGAAGAATGGAAATTCACGACAAAAGATATTGCAGAAAAACCAGACTTATTCCTATCAGGTCACAGGGCATGCGCGGGTTGCGGACCTGCAACCGTGCTGCGGATGATAATGAAGGCAACGCGTGGACCCACAATCGTGACTGAGGCTACTGGCTGCATGGAAGTGGTCTCTTCGATTTATCCGTACACTTCTTGGGCTGTGCCGTGGCTGCACACGGCTTTTGAAACAGCTGCTGCAAACGCTTCAGGCATCGAATCTGCATTGAAGATAATGAAGAAAAAAGGCAAAGTGAAGCAGGAGCATGTGGACGTTATAGCGATTGCAGGTGACGGCGGCACGTACGACATCGGAATTCAAGCGCTTTCAGGCGCGGTTGAGCGTGGGCACGATTTCCTGTTCGTGCTGTACGATAACGAGGCATACATGAACACGGGAATTCAACGCAGCGGTGGGACTCCACACGGCGCTGCCACAACTACTTCGCCTGCTGGCACGGTAATTCCGGGAAAGCTGGAGTACAAGAAGCCTATTGCCGAGATTATGGTGGCGCACGAAATGCCCTATGTGGCTACCGCTTCGCCGTATTACTGGCGTGATATGCTGACCAAAGTGCGGAGGGGCTTGGAGGTTGAGGGACCAGCGTTCCTACATGTTTTTGCGCCTTGTCCGCGCGGATGGCGCAGCGACCCTGCAAAGTCCATTGAGTACTCGAAGCTGGTGGTGGAGACATGTGTGTTCCCATTGTGGGAATCAATCAACGGTCAATGTCAATTGTCAACGCCGAGCAAGCTTATTGCGCTTGCACCTCAGAAAAAGAAGCCTGTAACAGACTACTTGAAAGGTCAGGGACGCTTCAGCCACATGTTTAAACCGCAAGGCAAAAAGCTACTGGAAGAAGTTCAACGTGTGACAGACGAAAGATGGCAACGGCTTCTCGCAAAATGCGGAATGGCACAATAAAGCTATGCCAGATTCTCCTTTCTTTTTAATAGTGCACGCCGCCGCATCGTACAGCCCCAACCTATTTGGAGCCTATTAGTGGTTGGTTGCAGGAACCTATAGAGGGTAGGGGTCGCTATTGGTGCCGAAAACAACCAAACCATGTTGAAAACTTTAGATGGCGATAACAGATTGCTCCATGCCAATAAGTTCCAATATAGCGCATTCCATCCAAAAAAGCCGCGGCAGACGCATCTGCAACGACTTGCTGTTTCTTGTACTGAGGGTTTTCTCCTAAAGGCGTAGTTAACTTAAAAAATGAGCATAAACATATCGTAGACGAATCACGATAAGAAAGGACTAGACTGGTGGAGGCAGGAAGTGGCACAAGCAACCTTCGAAGAAATAAGCGCATCTGACTTTTTCTACCGCAACAGAGACATTGCCGGGTTCACAAACCCTTCCAGAGCCATATTCGCCGCCATACGCGAACTCGTGGAAAACTCGCTGGATGCTGCTGAAAGCCAAAAAATTCCACCAGACATATACGTGCGCCTATCGTTCGAAGCCGAAGCCACCAAAGACACTCAGATTTACAAGCTGCGCGTGGAAGACAACGGCTCAGGAATCCAGCCCCGCTTCATTCCCTCAGCTTTCGGACAAGTCCTTTACGGCTCAAAGTATAAGCTGAAGCAGATGCGCGGTACCTTCGGCTTAGGCGGCAAGATGGCGGTGTTGTACGGGCAAATCACCACGCACCAAGCTGCGTACGTCACTTCAAGCACTGGTCAAGCGAAGATTTACTCTTTTAAGCTGATGATTGACATCCAGCGGAACCGCCCCATAATCCTCGACCGCAAAGTGCTCATCAACAAGGATCAGTGGCGCGGAACCATCGTGGAGTTCAGCCTTGAAGGCGACTATCTGAGAGCAATGCCCAAGATTCTGGAGTACTTCAAACAGACAGCCATGGTGAATCCGTACGCAAACCTCACTTTCGTAGATCCAAAAGGCAGACTCTACAAGTTCACAAGAGCCACCACAGAAATGCCCGAGCCACCCAAAGAGACGCTGCCGCATCCGTATGGCGTGGACGTGGAGCTGCTGCAAAGGCTCATCCAGATAACCCCCTACAAAACTATGGCAGAGTTCCTAAAGTACCATTTCCACAGAGTCGGCGACATCACCGCACAAAAGTTTCTGGATTTCAGCGGAGTAAGCCCCTCAAAAAACCCGAAGCGGCTTTCGCACGAAGAAATCGTGCGGCTGATGCAGAACCTCAAGCGCTTCAAAGAGTTCCTGCCGCCTGACGCCAGCTGTCTCTCGCCGCTGGGTGAAGAGCTTCTCCGTGCAGGAATACAGAAGGAGCTTAAGCCCGAGTACCTAGTCGTTCACCAGCGTAAACCTTCAACTTACGCGGGTCACCCATTCATCATCGAAGTGGGCATCGCTTACGGCGGAGAAATCCCCAAAAAAGGCAGCTTCGTTCTCTACCGCTTCGCCAACAGGATACCCCTACTTTATGATGAGGCAAGCGACGTCTCGTTCAGGGTAATAAACAGCATGAACTGGCGCAGGTACAAAGTTTCGCCAGACATGCCCATCGCCATCGTCGTGCACATCTGCAGCACCAAAGTGCCCTACAAGACGGTTGGAAAAGAATTCATAGCCGACAGAGCCGAAGTCCGGCGCGAAGTGGCAAACGAACTGCGAGAGGTCGCTCGCCAGCTTCAGCACTTCTTGTCCAAGCGTGAACACGTGGACAGGGAGAAGAAGCGACTCGGCATCTTCGCCAAGTACCTGCCTAAGATTGCGCAGTTTTCCGCCTCCCTCGCTGGGAAGGAGAAGCTGCCAGACGTTGACAAGTTAATTAAGAGTGTGCAGAAGTATGGAGCAGAAGAAACCTAAGTCCCGAGTCGCAGAGAAAAAGAACGAAGTGGTAGCAAGCCTGAAAAACTTCGGCACCAGGATTTACGACCAGCTGGACAAGGGAGTTTTTCCCACAATAAGCATGCCCAGCCGTTCAACCGAGAACATCCACTACGACCCGCATCTGCGCCAGTTCATCCTCGGCGATAAGAGCGTCAGCCGAAGCGCCCGAAACATCCGCCACGTGAAACCCTTCACGCAGTTGTCTTGGGCGGCGATGTTCTCAAATGAGCTTACCACCCAGCGAAAAACCTCCACTTTGAGAGATGTGTACTATTCGGCGCAAGCATACAACATGACGTTCAAGGACCAGCAGGAATCCAACAACATCATCACAGACTTGGAAACCGTGACGGGTTACTCGCGAGAAGACTTCAACATTTTCCCCGAAGAACGCTCCGCAGTTTTCGGTGACCTCACCATCGAATACACAGTTCCAGGCTACGAAGGCAAAACCCTCAACTTAACCTCACACCCAGACGGCGTGCTGATCGGTCCAGCCCTGACATCCTCAGAGTTCACCCACACCACAGCTGACAAAGTCATCGCCATAGAGAAAGGCGGCTTGTTCACCCGATTCATCGAAGAAAACGTGCACAAAAAACACAACGCCCTGCTCGTTTTAACTGCGGGACAAGCACCACGACAAACACGCCACTTCATCCGACGCCTCCACGACGAGTTGAACTTGCCCGTTTACATATTCACAGACGGCGACCCGTGGGGAATGCACATCGCCATGGTCATAATCTCAGGCTCCGCAAACGCAGCGCATCTGCGAGAGCTGAACACGCCTGACGCAGTTTGGAGCGGCGTCTGGGCAACAGACATCGTCAACTACAAGCTACCCACCGACCCGCTGGACGACGTGGACATCAAAAGGCTCTACGAACTGCAGAAGGACCCGCGGTACCAAAACGACCCACTGTGGCAACGAGAGATAAAGACGTTCCTGAAAATTCGGAAAAAGGCGGAGCAAGAGGCTTTCAGCAGATACGGACTAACCTACATCGTGGACGAGTACCTGCCCACCAAACTTAAACAAACCACATAACTAGGAAAAGCAATTCACTGATTATTTTGCAAGCCCAGTTAGAGCGGTTTCGTGTTAACCTGCGAGAGGGGAAAATCTAAATGTGGGTGCTTCGTTGAATATACCAAGTTAAGAGTTGAATATCGTATGACTGAAAAAGTAAGGGAAGACCCAGTTAAAATGCATAAAGACGCTAACAACCTCATGGACTCTGGAAAATACCAAGAAGCAAGAGACCTATTTCTCCGAACCGCTGAACTGTACCGCAAAGCCCAAAACTTCTTCGACGCCACAACCATGCTTTACAAAGCTGGCGAATGCAGCTTCGCGTTGAAGGAGTATGAAAAAGCCGTTGAAAACTTCACCAAATCAGCAGAACTATCCTTACAGAAGGGATTCGACAGGTTCGCCGTGAGTGCATTGGAATATGCAAGAGACAGCCAGAAAGCTTTAGGAAACAATACTGAAGTCGCCGAGTTGGAGAAGAAAATCAAAGAAGTCAAAGCAAAACTCGAAAGTGCCTTCTAAAACCCGCTGCACCCCCAGCAGCAGCCTCATCTTTTTTGCGTCCCCATTTTTCCTAAGAAACTTTAATGAACGCCGAGTTTAATTCTAACATTAGAATTCTAACGGCGCCAAATATGCCAACACTCTTCAAATCACTTGCGGAACTCCTCGAAAAAATAGAAAACACGCGGAAACGGCTTGAAATAACAGCTTTAACAGCCGAATTCCTAAAAAATCTAGCGCCAGAAGAAGTGGAGCCTGCGGTTTCCATGATTCTCGGCAGACCTTTCCCAAAATGGAACCCGAAAACACTGGACGTAAGCTGGACAACTCTCACAGCTATACTGCAAACCGTAACTGGTGCAGGCTGGAACGTTTTCGGGGAAGCTTTTCGCGGCACAGGTGACATCGGTTCTGCAACCAAATCCGTCTTTGAACAAGCCAAGCTGAAAAAGCAGGCGCAGTTGCTGGAGAAAGAGCTTACGGTAACCGAGGTCAGACGCATATTGGAAGCCATCGCCGAAATCACAGGTTCAGGCTCAAGAGAAAAGAAAGAACGCTTAATCACAACGCTCCTCAGCCAAGCATCGCCAGTCGAAGCCAAATACCTCGTGAAAATTTTCACGGGCGAAATGCGCACGGGACTGCACGAAGGCTTAATGGAGCAAGCCGTCGCCAAGGCATTCGAGGTTCCGCTGGCAACAGTGCAGAAGGCAAGCATGGCGATGGGCGATATTGGCGAAGTAGCTGCTATGGCGAAAACAGGCGGCAAAGACGCCCTTGCAAACGTCGGCTTCAAACTTTTTAGACCTGTCAAACTCATGCTCGCGCAGACTGCGGCTGATGTTGCTGAGGCTTTGGAGGAGCACGGCGGAGAAACTGCGTTCGAGTACAAGTACGATGGCGCAAGAGTGCAAATCCACAAGCAAGGTAGTGAAGTGCGCGTTTTCAGCCGAAGACTAACCGACGTGACAAGGAGCCTTCCCGAAACCGTTGAAGTCGTTAAAGCCAACGTCAAAACAGCTAACGCGATTCTGGAAGGTGAAGTCATAGCCGTGGACGCTGCTGGCAGTCCTGTTCCGTTCCAGCATCTGATGCGCAGGTTCAAACGGGTGCATGAGGTAACGGGTATGGCTGAGAAAATCCCAGTTCGGCTCTTCCTGTTTGACGTTCTGTATCTTGACGGCAAAAGCAGCCTCATTGCAGTGCCGTACTTGCAGCGCAGGCAAGTTCTGGCTGAAAACGCTGGTGACATACCGTTGACCACTCAGATTGTCACCAGTGACAGGGATGAAGCGGAAAGGTTTCTGAAACGGGCGATTGATGCTGGGCATGAAGGGTTGATGGCTAAGAAACTCGACAGCCCATACACGCCTGGAACACGTGGAAAAAGTTGGTTGAAGATTAAGCCTGTGTTGGAGCCGTTGGACTTGGTGATTGTGGCAGCTGAGTATGGTTACGGACGCAGACACAGCTGGCTTTCAGACTATTATCTGGCTGCACGCGATGCTGAAACTGGCGAATTTCAGACGGTTGGCAAGACGTTCAAGGGATTGACTGACGTCGAAATCGTGGAGATGACTAAACGGCTTAAGGCGTTTGCAGTCAGCGAAGAAGGAAACAGAGTGATTGTGCTTCCCAAGATAGTAGTTGAGGTAGCGTACAATGAAATACAGAAAAGCCCAAAGTATCGGAGCAGGATGGCGTTGCGGTTTGCGCGGATAACGCGCATACGCGATGACAAGGATGCAGAAGACGCTGACACTTTGGAGCGGGTTCGGATGATTTATGAGCGGCAGTTTGCGAAAAAAGGCAGATATAAGGCTGAATGACAACAGTATTCAACGGGTGAAAAGTGTTGGACGAGAAAGCGTTTGCAGCTGAATTCTACAGTCGCCAAGTAGCCATGAGAGAGTTAGGCTGGAAGGGTCAGCGGAAACTTGGAAAAGCGAAGGTTGCGGTTGTCGGTGTGGGCGGTTTAGGAACCGTGTCATCGCTCTATCTGGCTTTGGCGGGCGTTGGTTATCTGCGACTGATTGACCAAGACACTGTGGAGACCCCGAATCTTCACAGACAAATCCTCTACACACGTGATGACTTGCATTACCCGAAAGTTGAGGTGGCTACGGAACGCTTGATGAAACTGAATCCGCTTTTAGAGGCGGAAGCGGTTTCTGAGAATGTGAATGCTGGCAATGTTGAGCGGCTTCTTTCTGGCGTGGATGTTGTGGTTGACGGGTTGGATAACATGGTAACACGTTATGTGGTTAATCGAGCGTGCGTGAAGCTGGGTGTTCCGTACGTTTTTGGTGCAGCCATCGGGTTGGAGGGAAACCTTTCGGTTTTTTCTCCTCCTGAAACTGGATGTTTGGAATGTTTGTTGCCGAACGTTTCCGACGGTGACTTGTTGACCTGTGACACTCGCGGCGTTTTAGGCGCAACACCCGGAATCATCGGAGCGATGCAGGCAATGGAGGCAATTAAGGTTCTTGCAGGCGTGGGTTCGCCCCTAAAAGGCAAGCTTATGGTGTGCGATTTTAACGACATGACTTTTGCCACCATCGACATCTCCAAAGCAGCTAATTGCCAGGCGTGCAGAGGAGTTTCGGCAGCGGTTGGTGGCGGCGAGAGACTTGTGTGGCTGTGCGGGCTAGAAACTGCTAACATCAACCCTGAAAAGCCTTTGAAGCTGAACCTTGACCAAGTTTACGAGGCAGTGCAGAAGCGGTTTCCTGTTCGCTTAAAGTCGCATCTTGCAGTAATATTCGATTACAAGGGATTAGAAGTGAGCCTATTCAATGGTGGGCGCATGCTGATAAAAAACATAAAGGATGAAGACACTGCATTAAGGGCTTACAGGGAAATCCTGAAAACGCTGAAGTTGGATAGGTAACTATTGCCGTGAAACTGGTGCTTGCAAAAGTCTATAGCCCCTTTATAAAAAATCAGTTACAGAATAGTGCCAAGTGAATTTTTCCGTGCTTTGCTGCGTCTCTAACGTTGTTGCGTAGAATTCAATGATAAACTGGGTAACTAAGGCTTTTATTTAGTTCGCGTCAAATAGGATTCAGATATTTAATGTCTGTACCGATTGCGGATTTAGCCGTGAGCCTAGCCAAGGCAGCAATAGTCCTCTTCATCATCGTGGACCCTTTCGGCAACGTGCCAATTTTCATGGGTTTGACCGAGAAGATGGCTAACGCTGAGAGAAGAAAAGTTTTCAATACAGCTATACTTATCGGAATCATTCTCCTCTTGGTTTTCGCGTTCACTGGTCAAGAGATATTTCTTATCTTTGGAATTTCCATATACAGTTTTGAGGTTGCAGGCGGCATCCTTCTCCTGATTATATCGATAAGAATCCTGATTTCGGGTTCGCTGCGTGAAGATGTTGAATCGCCCGAAAGCATAGGTGCAGTGCCAATCGCCATGCCTCTTTTGGTCGGGCCTGGAGCAATAACCACAACCATACTTAACCTTCAAGCCTACGGCACCATCGTGACAATCTTATCCGTCTTAGTCGTGATGCTCCTAACATGGGTCATCCTGCGGTACGTTAATTCGATATACAAGTTTCTTGGCAAAACAGGATCTATAGTGATCGCACGGGTGATGGCGCTGCTGATAGCTGCCATCGCCATCCAATACATACTGGTTGGGATATCACATTTCCTAGAGGCTCTGCAGTAATGTTCCGGTGTGCCTTTGTACCAGTGTTTTCCAAATTAAGCTTATTTGCCTAAAGCGTTATAGTGTCTGACAGGGATGCACAAAAATGAAGTATGAGATTAAGTACAAACCATCCTACGCTTTGCTCGTGGTAAACCTGAATCAGGGCGAGACAATCACGGCGGAATCCGGCGCCATGACGTACATGGACCCGACGATAGAGGTACACACAAGGAAACGCGAAAAAAGCTTGCTGGGAAGTTTAGGCTTAAGCATCATCGGCGGCCAATCCTTCTGGGTCAACGACTATACCGCCGCAAACGGTTCAGGCGAAGTCAGCTTCGTAGCCGCGCCAGTGGGCGACATAGAACAGCTAGAAGTCAAACCTGGGCAGGGTTACGTGATACAGAAGTCTGCGTACATCGCGTCAACGCAGGGCATCGACTTGGATGTGAAGTGGGAAGGATTCACCAAAGGCCTGTTCGGTCAAGGATTGTTCATGATCAAGGCAACGGGAAGCGGGCAGCTGTTCATCAACACTTTCGGCGCCATAGACACGCACAAACTGGAGGCTGGGCAGACGCTGATAGTTGACAACTTCCACTTGGTCGGCTTCAGCGATTCATGCAGCTACAAGGTCACACGGTTCGGCGGATTGAAGGAGACACTGCTAAGCGGAGAAGGCTTAGTGACACAGATTACAGGACCCGGCGAAGTGCATATACAGACCAAGAACCTGCGAGAATTCGTAGATTGGCTCTGGACGCTGCTGGAGCCTCGAGTGCGGTCAAGAGCCCGCTAAACTACAACCTTTCTTTTTTCCAGCAAGGCTACCTTTCAAGCATAAACGTTTTCTCACGCGTGACTTTCTCAGGGACCTGATCCAGCAGCATTCGCTCCTCTGCTTTTCTGCTGAGCACGACTGGCTGAAGCCTCTGTGCAAGCTCCAGCGCCGACTGCAATTTGCTGCTTCTTTCCGCGTAAACCTCGAACAGTACGCCGTCTTTCTTCACCGCCTCGCCCAGTTTCGCCTTGAACACGATGCCTGCCCCTTTCTCCTTCGGCGCCCCTGCTTCTCGAGCGACTCTGATAATGCCCTCGGTGCTTATCCACATAACCCTGCCCGCTTGGTCCGCGGTCACTTCCGCCTTCTGCATGCCAACAGCTATGTCTTCGGGTTTAACGTTTGGGTCACCGCCCTGCGCTTCGATTATTTCCCGAAGCTTTCTCTCTGCCCTGCCAGACTGCAGCATGTTTTCAGCGCGTTGCCGTCCGCCCTCGGCGCCTGCCATTTCGAAAAGCATGCCTGCGAGGATTACCGCCTTTTCCCGCAAGTCTGTCGGTCCGTCGCCCATGAGCGTGGTCAAGGCTTCTCGCGCCTCAAGTGCAGGTCCCACAGCGCATCCCAATGGTTGCTCTCCGAAGGTTAGGGCGCACTGGACTGTAATTCCTAATCGTTTGCCTAGGTCCACGAAGTCTGATGCCAGCGTGTGCGCCTCGGTCAGGTTTCTGATTTTGGCGCCGGTTCCCGTGGGAATGTCGATTACGACATGTGTTGCGCCTATGACCTTCTTCTTGCTCATAATCGACGGCAGAAGCAGCGGGTCGATGCCCAGCGGATACTCAATCTGGATGAACAGGTCGTCGGCGGGCGCCAGTTCCAGGGCTCCGCCCCAAACTAGGCAGCCGTTTGTTTTCCCCACGACTTCCTTAATTTCAGCGATGGATAGGTTGACTGGACACAGGGTTTCCACGCGGTCAGCTGTTCCAGCGGGAGAAGTTACTGCCCGCGAAGAAGTTTTGGGAATGGTGAAACCCGCAGCGGCGACAATGGGCACCACGAGCATGGATGTTTTGTCGCCGGGCAAGCCGCCGATGCTGTGTTTGTCCAGTATGGGTGACTCGCCGAAGTCTAAGGTCTTGCCTGTTTCCGCCATCGCCCGTGACATGGCTTCTGCCTCGCCCATGTTTAACCCGTAGACGTTCAGCGCTGTCAAGAACGCGGCAATCTCCACCTCGCTCAGGTGCCGCTCCACGACGTCTTTGACTATGGTGGCTATGTCTTGTCCTCTTAGTCTTTCGCCGCGCACTTTTGCCCGGACGTAGCTGAGTGACTCGGGAAGCTGAGCCAACTCTACCTGCACTGGTTCGTCGCCTTTCAGCCCGAGTGCTGCGGAGATTTCTTCGTAAAGTCCGATGCGGTTCGTTGGGAAGTGGGCTGCTATGTTGGCGATGGCGATTATCGTTTGGCTACCGTGGGTTATTCGCATCCTGTCTGAGCTGTGCACGCCAAGCTGGCTTGCGGTTTCCTCGCTCAAAATGGCTATGCGCTTGCCGCCAGCCGTGATTTTCAGCACTTCAGCCATAAGCTCCATGAACGTCACATCCAGCTTAGATAAGTAGACGGGATAGTTAAAGATTTAAACCAAAAAAGCGACGACGCTGAAAGACTCTCGCAATCTTTAGCAATTTACCTACTAATTGTAAGGGCTCTACTTGTGCAATAGATCGAAATTTGACAATTTCATTTTTCTATTGCAGTCAGCCACAAAATTTCAAAGTAATCCTGAATAACAGATATGAGGCTTTGGTTGTTAGACCATAAAGCAGGTGACTCAGGCAACGTCTCTTTTGGGTTTACAATTATGAAAGCTTCACGTTTATCGTATAGTCCTATAACCGTTTTGGGGCTGCTCGGGAAAAATCGGATTTCACAGCAAGGCCTTTGATTTATAAATTGCATTACCTTTTCCAAATCTTCTTCTTTTTTCGGGCTTTCTAAAACGATCCTGAGCTTCACGCCCCTATCCATAGCTTTCTCTAAGCTTTCAGGGAAGGCGATAGTTATTCCGTATGTGAACCTTTTCCAGGAGAGATACAAATCGATGCTTCTTTCAGCTTTCTCGAGCGCATTTCTTATTCTGTTAACGATGGCTTCTCCTGGCGGAATTAAAACAAACTCTGCGTCACCAGTCTCAGGAGCCTTGAGCGCACTTTTTTCTTCTAAGGAGCGAACTATCAACTTGGTCTTAGCTTCTAATTTAGAATATTCGTTTTTCTTTGTTTTAAGCATAAAAGATAGGCTTTCATTAATTGGAAGGACTTTAAAACGGGCTGGTCTGTCTATTAATTTTTCAATTAAGCCCTTTTCTTGAAGCTTGGCAAGGACTCGGTACGTGTCTGGTTGAGACATTTTTGCCAGTTTGCTGATTGTCTTTGTAGATAAGCTTCCGTGTGTGCAGAGGGTGAGGTAAATTTTCGACTCTAAAAAGGTTAGACCTAACTGAGTAAGTGCTTCAGTTATATGGTCATCTGAAAGCATGTTCAGACCTTCAGACTTACCTTCAAACATAGAATTCGCAAGGGCTTATAAGTTTTTGATTTAAGTGGAGGAACCACAAAAAACTGTTAATTACCAAAAGATTTGGATAAACAAAACATAAAACTAAAGGAGAATGAAAACACATGAAAATTGCTAAAGGCAAAGTAGCAGCTATTGCGATTGCGATTTTACTAACGCTTTCATTAGCAGCTTCAGCACTATTATCCAGCACACTGGCTCAAGTCACGGTTCCAGCCGGAACTCATGTGCCATCGTATGCTCGTCTTAACGTCGCCCCTAACCCTGCAGGTGTCGGTCAAACAGTGACCCTCAACATGTTCCTTGTGGTCCCGCTATTAACCAGCGAAGCCGCACATAATTTTACGATAGTAGAAACTACACCCAGCGGAAAGACAATAACACTAGGACCGTTTAAATCCGATGCAACAGGAGGTACATACACAACAATTACTCCCGATCAGGTTGGAAACTATACATTCCAATTCTTCTACAGTGGACAAACCCTAACTGGCGAAACGATACCAGGAGGCTCAATTTATTCGCAGTATATAGGAGTTATCGTGGACCCCAGCCAGAGTGATATAGTGACGCTTGTGGTGCAAGAGGAGCCTGTATCTCTTAGTTCCTATCCGGTTACTCCGTTGCCGACTTCGTGGTGGCAGACTCCGGTTACCGCTGAAAACGTGCAGAACTGGTATAAAATTGCTGGACCATGGCTTGGATACGGGTCAGTTTCTTTCGCGACGACTGGTTGTTACAACAGTACTGGCAACTACAACCCCTACACTGACTCGGTGCTGTCTGGCCACGTCCTCTGGACGAAGGTCTGGGCGGAGGGTGGTGTTTCGGGTTTAAGCAATAATGAAGAGTCGGGGCATTACTGGTCAACTTCGCAGTACTGGCCTAAGTTCGCGCCGGTCATAATCAACGGCATTATGTAC
>JAOZHY010000010.1 GCA_026014595.1 Candidatus Bathyarchaeota archaeon | reverse complement strand
AGTTCCTTGCCAGAGGTCAAGCGGTCGGTAGAGGCTTGGGATACGGTATGTGGACATTTCAAAGTAGGGTCTGTAGCTGAGGGTTCTTAGCAGGAAGGCTAAGCGGTTTTTGCCCGACTGGCTTGGTCCTCTTATGGGAATGATAGGCGCGAATTTGCCTGCACCTGCCACGTCGTATTGGGAGTTGGTGATGAAGCGGTCGAGAAACCATGAGCCCACGGTTATTCGGGTTAGGAGTCGTATCATGGCGTCTCTACCGCATGAATCGTAAGCTCTTTGTGCGTACCCGTCTATCTCGGAGAAGACCTGTTTGAATGTGGTCTCGGTTACACCTGATGGGAGCAGAACGAGGCCTTTTCTTAGGGCATCATTGTCTACTGGCATGTAGATGATTTTTCTGCCTTTACCGTCGACTTCGCCTAGGTCTATTTGGGCGGCTTGCTCAACTTTGCCTGTGCTGTAGTGGTAGATTAGGTATTGGGGCGGGTCTTGGCGGTTCCAGATTTCCTCGGCTAAAATTCGTCTGTGGCAACCGTTGGTTTGGGAATCAGAATCGTTTTTTCTTGTATGTCTGCTTGGCACTTGGGGCACTTTTTAGTGTTGCGTTGTACTGATGCACCGCAGCTGGGGCATTGGGTTTTGTCTGATTGGCTGCTGCTGGGTCTGTTTTCTGTAATCAGTGAAGTGCGCTCCTATGTTTTGGGTTTGAGTTTTTGGCGGTAAATCTTGTCCTCTGCATATAGCCAATACGAGTACTGGTAGTCTTCGCCGTGGTAGCGGTTTTGAATGGTTGCGTTGCTGTTGCGTAGGATGTTGTAGGCGTTTTGCCACTTGTCTGGCAGGTTGTTTTGTTTGTAGGCGACCTCGAACTGGCCGAGTTTGGCGCCCTGTTGCGGTTCAAACTTTAGGATGGTGAATGTTGCTTCTTGGACTGTTGTGGTTACCTTTTGGGCTTCTTTTACTGCTGGCGGGGCTAAAGCGTCTATGTACTCGTTTGCGGCTTCAGCGATCATCCGTGAGGCGTCCCGGAGCTTGACTAAAAATTCGACCTGCTTGTCCACGTCTACTCCTCCGCCTGTCTGATTTTGGTTAACGGTTTCACGATGATGCTACCATTGCTGACGACTTCCACTTGGTCGCCTGCGTTTAGGGCAAAGTATCGCAGCCATGCCTTAGGCAGAGTTATGCCCATGCTGGTTTTGCCGATCCTGACGATTTTTCGGTTTTCTTTTTGAGGCATTTTTGTTCACCTTTGTTTGCACAACACTTAAGAGTAAAGTCGGCTGCCAATAGACTGCAAAGGTTCCAGCTTGGAAACTCGAGTGTACGGAGGCATTTCTGTGTCGCATTACGAGAAAGCTGTGTTAGAT
>JAOZHY010000044.1 GCA_026014595.1 Candidatus Bathyarchaeota archaeon | reverse complement strand
AGATCGCTTTGCCGAGTTTAACGCGGTCTTGTGTTTGCGCACAAGGGACTTTGCCTGAGAGACCGAAAACGGAACTCCTATCGTGAAGCCCATTCCGCCATGCAACATTTCAAGAATATTCGCCCTGCTATAGAATCCTCTGTCAAGCGAAGTTGAGAACGCCTTCAGTCCGAGTTCGTCGAGCATTTGGCAGTTGAGTCTAAGAGTACTGACATCGGGTATGCTTCCCGGTGTCGTCCTGCACCAGACAGGCGTGCCGTTCTTGTCAAGAACCAACGACAGATTAACCTGAGGAAGGTCCTCTTCGTCACGATTGTAGCCGAATTCCGCAGATTCCAGGTTTTCCGAATAGGTTGATATGGATGTTGTATCGCATATAACACACTCAGGATATCCGAGCCTTTCTATCCAGGAGCGGAAGAAGCTCTCGCGACCGTCAACATTGCCGCCAATCCTGCCCATGAGCGAGTAGACTTCCGGAACTGCGACACCAGAGCCTTTCATTTTATCCGGAAGGCTTCGCTCTTCTATCCAGTGTCCTGCAAGATAGAGCGGACGTCCTTCAACAACCTGCTGGAAAGCCAGAGACAGCAGAGACAACCCATCGTTCTGGCCGAATGCGGCTGGCAGAAGCGCGTCCAGACCGGACTCCTTGGCAAGCTCAAGGAGCACATGCGCGTCTCCGACCGTTTCAACACGGGCGGGAATGTCGGCGCAGGAGGCGCCTTCACGGACAGGCGGAGCATGCAACCATGCAAGAACATCCTTGCCTTCCGCTACCATCTTCCTCATTTCATCCAGCGGAACCTTTTCCTGAAATCTTGATGGGAAGCCCTTGGATATTATTATTTCACGTCCGCTTTCATCAAGCCTTCCAAGATAGATTCGCTCCTGCTTCGGAGTCCTTTTTTTTCCTCTCCACACGCTCGATGCGAGATGCACATAGGTGAACTGTCTGCCGTCTTTACGCCTGTTCTTCTGCAACTGAATGAAACTCATACAACCTCCATATTTTTAAGTTTAATAGATTATATATGGTATCTATACATTTTTCAATTGAAAAAAAGAATAAAAAATCATTTTTTTTTCAGGGCGGAGGAAGAATAGATACCATTAAAAAGTCATTTTGGGTGCTTGAACTTCAAACTTAGTTGTGCTATAGTTAATAAATTTTGTTTGTGGAATTTCTGCTATTAATTTTACAGGTATGAAGTTTTTTTTGAGCAAAAAAAAGGTTTTTGCATTTTTAATTATTCCGTGTTTTTTAGTTTT
>JAOZHY010000031.1 GCA_026014595.1 Candidatus Bathyarchaeota archaeon | reverse complement strand
TGTGTCTTAAATTATAATTAATAACTGGTGAAATTCTACGGAGAGAAAGGAGAAGGCTATTAGTACTTCGAATTTTCGAGTTAATGAACTGATTCGTGTTAAGGAAGTAAGGTTAATTGGACCGAAGGGAGAAAATTTGGGGGTTGTACCGATTCAGAGGGCTCTTCAAATAGCGCAAGAAGCAGAGTTGGATTTGGTTGAGGTGGCGCCGAACGCTGAACCGCCTGTCTGCCGCGTGATGGATTTTGGGAAGTTCCTTTATGAACGAACGAAAAAAGAGAAGGAAGCCAGAAAATCTCAAACCAAAATCGAGGTTAAGGAGATTCGGTTACGACCAAAGACAAATGAACACCATCGGTCTTTTAAGACAAGGGATGCCAGACGGTGGTTAGAAGATGGAATGAAGGTGAGGGTCACCGTGCGTTTTCGTGGGCGTGAGGTAACGTATCCCGAGTTAGCCTTGAACGATCTTCGAGAGGTAGCCGAAGAATTGTCGGATATCGCTATCGTTGAAGCAGCGCCGAATATGGAGGGCAAGGTGATGACCATGGTTCTGGCGCCTTCGAGGGAAGGGAAAAAGAAAGCCCAATAAGTCATCCACCGCTTGAAGTTGTTTTTCGTTTTTGGGTATTGAAAAAAACAAAAATGTGGTATACTACGACGTCGCGGCGCTTCATGCCGTGAGTAGTTAATATTTGTTGAGAGGAGTGAGTAACGTGCCACGTAAGCAGAAAGATACCAAATACAAACTAAAAACCCATAAAGCGACATCGAAAAGATTTCGTATGACGGGTTCAGGGATTTTGGTTCGAACGAAAGGCGGCAAAAGCCACCTTCGCCGTCGCACTTCGCCACGCACCAAAGCTCTGTTTACCGAAATGATCCCCGTTGAAGGGGAAGGCATCATGAAGCGGGTACGCCGATTGGCGCCGTATATTGGAAAAAACCATTAATTCTTATTCATGTTTTGAGCGGCTGCTGGGTGTTTATAACTGGTTAATTCACCGACGCCCAGGGGTACGCAAAGGAGTTAGCAATGACTAGAGT
>JAOZHY010000046.1 GCA_026014595.1 Candidatus Bathyarchaeota archaeon | reverse complement strand
TTGAAGGATGGCTGCTTCTGAGCCTACCTCCCCGCTGTCTGAGGCTGACGACGCCCTTTGGTTTGACATTTAGCCAGCACTTGGGGACCTTAACCTCAGTCTGGGTTGTCCCCCTCTCGGTCCAGGAGCTTACCCCCTGTAACCCGTTTCCCGAGGTCTGCGGCGCGGGTGGATTCGTAGTTTGAAAGAAAAGTGGACCCTTTCGAGTCCTTGTTTTTCAATCAGTGCTCTACCCCACCAGCTGCCTCGCTCAGGACTGGGCTCAGGCCCACTTCGGAGGGAACTAGCTATCACCAGACTAGATTGGTCTTTAGCCCCTATCCCTAGGTCTGGGGAACGAATTGCACGTCAGAACCCTTTCGAGCCTCCACTAGGCTTTCGCCTAGCTTCGCCCTGCCCAGGGATAGATCGTCTGGTTTCTAGTATGTACAGCTGTGACTCCGGGCCCTTTCAGACCCTGCGCCTGGCTGCCTTGCGGCGGTTGCGCGCGTGTTGGTTTCCCTGTGCTTGCGGGTTTTTAGCCCTTAAGCTTGCCACAGCTGTAAACTCCCCGGCCCGTGTTTCTAGACGGAACGTGCAACCCTGATCCCCCTCCCTGGTACTGCCGCTTTGCAGCGGTTTCCTTTGGGAGAGTTCTACTCTTCTGGGCTGCACACGTCTGTAACCGTCTGGTTTCAGGCACTTTTCACCCCCATTCCGGGGTACTTTTCAGTTTTCCGTCACCGTACTAGTGCGCTATCGGTCTTGAGGCGTGTTTAGTCTTGGAAGTTGGTGACTCCCAACTTTCCGCACCCAAACCAGGGTACGGTAGTCTGGGACTCCTGCTCAGCTCTTTCCGGCTTGTGCTTAGGGGGCTGTCACCCTCTGTGGCGGGCCTTTTCAGGCCACTTCAGCTTGGTCGGTGAAGAGGAAGCTGGGCCCTTAACTCTACATCTCCCGCACTTTTCAGTGTGGGATTCGGTTTGGACTTTTCCCGTTTCGCTCGCTGCTACTAGGGGAATCCCGTTTTGGTTTCTTTTCCTCCCCCTACTAAGATGCTTCCGTTCGGGGGGTTCCCGTTCCCACGAGGGGAACATATTCTAGGAAGTCCCATTCAGGCATCCCCGGTTCGAAAGCTGCATGCGCTTACCCGGGGCGGTATCGCGGCTTGCCGCGCCCTTCTTCGGCTCTCAAGCCGAGCCATTCTCCAGACGGCGTTGGCGTTGTTGGGCCGTTATGGTAGTGTCTGTTTGGCGTTTGGTGAATACCTTGCTTTGTTGTATCGTTGCCTGTGCGTGGTGTCATGATGAGTTTTTAGGCTCATTTCACCCTTCGCTCCTGCATCCGTGTGGGTGCGGAGTTGCATCTGTTTTGGATGGCGTTTTCTATGTTGCTGGATTGTTTTAGAAGCGTTTGTCGCTAATATAAGTGTTGTGTCGTGTGGTATAAGGGTTTTGAATGTTGCTGGGGTGGTTGCGGGCTGTTGGTTTTTTATTTTTTGTTAGTGGCTTAAACTGGTTGGTTTTTTTCTGGACTTGTGCTCGTACAGGAGTGTAACCTCGCACCTTTTTTTTAAAGGTGCACCGTGCAGCGTGTCGGCTCTGCGAGGGCGTCCCCTCTTCTCTCCTGTTTTTCAACATGGTTTGGAGTGTTTCTGCGCCAATAGCGACCTCTCCCCTCTATAGGTTTCTGCAACAAACCACTAATAGGCGCCAAATATGTTGGTAACCTGAAAAAGCAGTTTTCTTCAGTTTGGGACACAAAAATGTTAGTGTTTGCGTTTCTTGAAATAGAAAAGCAGACCTACTCCCACCACGGCAGCTGTGGCTGCAGAAGCAACCGCAATAAGTAAGGTTGGGAAAGACTCAGGATGGGATTCTGTGTTTACTGTGAAATATACAGGATCTGAAGTGTAATTGTATGTGAGCATGAAGACATTGCTTACATTGGCGACAAAAACAGAGGTCACCACTAACTTGTGCTGACCATCAGCCAAGTCAGAAATAGTTACGTTGGCAATGTTGATTGGAGGATTCAAGAACGCTTCACTGGAGATGATGTTCACTGGTGGCTTGTCGTCAACGCTGTAATTGAGCGATTTCAAGGTCTGACGAGAAATGATTCCATCTGTTTCCAAGAAAGATACGGTAAGATTTAGAGGTAACGAATCTCCGTAGGTTCCGTGATTGCTTGGGCTTTCTATCAGGATTTGATGAGGTGAAGCCGCAAGTGCTTCTCTCGCAACCCGCGCATGTGAGGAATCTAGGATGACAGAAACTGTGTTGTCATATTCATTGGTTACAAAAACCGCTCCTTTTCCAGAATCATAAGCTATGCTTGATGGGTTAATTCCAACGGACACTGTTGCAACAACAGAATTTGTTTTGTCGGATATGATTGAAACGCTGTTGTCGCCATAGTTAGTTACAAAGATCTCGCCTGTTCCGGAATCATAAGCAACACCCCATGGACGGGCTCCAACGGGCACGGTGGCAACTACGCTGTTAGAAGAATCCGATATAACCGAAACACTGTTATCACCATCATTAGCTACAAAGATCTTGCCCATTCCAGAATCATATGATATACCATAGGGATTGGCTCCCACAGGGATGGTTGCAACTACAGAATTATTGCTGTCTGATATGACAGAAACTGAGCCAGAGATGTCAGGTCTAGAGAATGAACCATAATTAGTTACGAATATTAAACCTCTTGCAGAATCATAGACAAGACCGTGTGGATTTTCTCCTACAGGAATAGTTGCAACTACGGTATTCGTTACGTCCGATATAACTGACACCGAGTTATAGCCAGAGTTAGCAACGAATATTTCATTCTTTCCAGAATCATAAGCAACACCATGAGGGCCTTTTCCAACAGGCACGGTCGCAATCACAGAATAGTTTTGGTCGGATATAACCGAGACAGTATTATCGACGGAATTCGCAACGAATATTTCATTCTTTCCAGAATCATAAGCTATGCCGACTGGTCCCACTCCAACTTCTATGGTTGCAACTACAGAATTATTGCTGTCTGATATGACAGAAACTGAGCCAAGAGCTTCTGGTGTGGCGAAGGGTGGACCAAAATTAGTTACAAAGATCTCGCCTGTTCCAGAATCATAAGCAACACCCTCAGGACCAGTTCCAACAATTATTGTCGCGACTACAGCACCCTGATGAATTTCGTCGGTTGCTGACGAAGTAAAAATCATTGCAAAGAGGAATGAAAGAACAGCCAATATAGCGATTTTATTCATTCTTACTCACTCAATATGTGAGTACTTTATACTAAAAGATTTATGGTCGATGGTTCTTGAATAGCAACAAATCGTAAAAGATACAAAATGGGCTTTTCCATGTTATTCTGCTTGGGGCGCAAGCCCCTTTCTATTTTTAATGGCGGAAATGCGGTGAGCCTTTACAGGTATGTAACGTTTCGAGCACTTAGGCGAATGCAGCGTTCATGTGAGAACGCCGAAGATGTATGCCAGTAAGCCTATGACAAACCATAGGAGAATCAGGTTCTTGATTTTTTTGGCGTTCTCCCGAGAATGGTCAGCAAGCAGCAGCGCCGAAGACGCCAGAAGCCCGATGTCGGTCACCAAAACAAAGGGAATGAACCAGAAAGAAACTAGGCGCCGCATCCAAGGAAGAGGCGTTAAAGAGACTGCCAAAACGTAAAACAGGGCAGCGGCGACCGCGGCGTTTCTCTCTCCGTAACGCACAGCCAAGGTTTTTACGCCTTCTGCGCTGTCGCCTTTAACGTCAACTATGCCTTTCGTTATTTCTCTGCCCGTGTTGGAAAGAAAAGCCATGGAAGCAAAAAGCACGACATTCAGCTGCACCTGACTCGTGACCGCCACGCTGCCGTAGATGAAGGGAATCGCCACGCACGCGCTGACTAGAAAGTTGCCGGGCAAACCCGTGCGTTTCCCAACGGTAACGTAGGTCGCAAGGATTATCCATGAGATTACGGCAACCGCCAAGCACAGAACACTTGTGAGGTAAGCGAAAACGAATCCCGTGGATGAAAGCACAACCATAAACACTATAGCTTCTTTGGTGCTGACAAGCCCGCTTGGAATCGGACGTGATGGCTCGTTTATGGCGTCAATCGCTCTATCATAGTAATCGTTTATGGTCATGGAAGCGGCTGTCAACGTGAAGCCTGTGAAGAAACCGTAGATGATGTTCAGCCACTGGGCGCTTGTAAACTGCTGGTTTGCCAGCACTGCGCCAACGAAGACGGCGAAGCCCATCATTACGCAGTTGACTGGCCGCATCAGCCGAATGAATCCGATTGCTTTGCCCATAGCGTTCGAACCTTTAAACATGCATTAGTTTTGACTAAGTTATAAGATTCTCCCTTGGGTTGTCAGCAAGCAATAAGCTTTTTGAAAAGGTTAATACGTTTCGGGTTGAATATTTAGATAAACATGTTTATGGTGGACTGTTTTGGGCGACGATTACGCTCCTCTAGTAGCTGATAACTACTCCCCAGAAAGGTTACGTGTCATAATCCCCGTGGGCGGAAGAGCAACACGGCTTCTTCCCCTCACAGCAGAAACCAGCAAAGCCTGCCTCAGGTTCCTGAACAGGCCGCTCGTGGAATTCTCTCTTCTGTCGCTTGCCAGTCAGGGCATACGGAACTTCATTTTCGGAGTGAAAGGCTACACGAACTACAGGGACCTGTACGATTATTTCGAGTCCGGCATCGGCTTCAGCGTACGGTACAACATCAAACCCAGAATTCACATAAAATATCAGCCGAACGTGGAGGACTACGGAAGCGCCGACTCAGCGAGAATCAACATGGAATACTATGACATAAAGTACCCCGTTTTCGCAGTGCAGGGCGACAACATCTTCGACATCAACGTGAAAGACCTCATCGGCTTCCACCGACAGAAAGGCGCCGTCATGACCATAGTGCTCCGTGAAGTGCAGAACGTTGAGGGCTTAGGCATCGCAGACATCGACAAATCCGGTTGCATCCGCAGGTTCGTTGAGAAGCCCATGCCTAAAGATGCGCCGTCTAACCTCGCAAACACTGGGTTATACGTGATTTCTCCTGAAGTAAGGAAGATTTTCAAGGAAAAAGGAGTGAAGCAACTAATCGAGGAGAAACGCCGCTTAGACTTCGGCTACGACTTCATCCCCTACGTCATAGAGGCAGGATACCCCGTTTACGGTTACAAGCTGAAGGGAAGCTGGTTTGACGTGGGCACACCCAAAAACTACTTGGAAGCCATGAAAGACATGCTGAACGGCTGTTTCTCCAAGCTCGCGGACTTCGGCGGAAGAATAAGCGAAGACAAACAGATTTGGATTCTGGGCGAAAGCAACGAAGCAGAGATGCGGAGAGAAGAAATCATGCGCAAAATTAAACAAGGCAGAATAGAGCTAAAAGGCGCCGTGCTCATCGGAAGACACTGTGAAATAGGCGACGGGGCAAAAATAGTGAATTCCTGCATCGAAAACTACACGAGAATCGGCAAAAACGCTGTAATCGAGAACTCCGCCATCATGGACAGAGCCACCATAGGCGAAAACGCAGAGATTTTAGACAGCATAATAGGCAGACACACAGTGGTGAACTCAAGCCAACGCAAACCGACCAGAATCAGCGCCGTCTCAGTGGTAAGCGACGACGTGTCGATTGCCGAAGGAAGCATACTGGCAGCAGCAAAAATCTACCCCCACCAAAACGTGCGGGGCGAGTTCCAAAACCAAACCCTAATACCGAGCTAAGCCCTAAACCACTTAAACATCAAATACCGTGTTTCCCCAGCTGCCAAGTCTGGAACGGCGATTATGAATCGTTTCCGCACTGTGGTCGCTAACCTGCCAGCCTTCACGATTTCCGTCGCCGAAATATCCGCTTCCGCAGCTTTTACGGAAACCATGTATGGCGCGTGTTCCACGCCTGGACCGTACTTGTAAACCGCGAAGTCGCAGCCGAACTTGATTCCTGGCGTGACGATTAATCCGCTGTCCCGCAGGTCACGGTACACGGCGTATTTCTCGTCGAATTCCTCGTACAGATACTTGGCTTTCTGTTTAAGCTTCTTCAGCCCCACTTTGCGCTTCTCTGGTCCCTCGAAGATTGCCACTTTCTTCTTCTCAGCCAAGTATAAGCCTTCCATCAAATCCAGCAAGAGCGGCACCTTGAACTCGGGAATCTTGGGCTTCGCAATTCCCAGCGGCTTGCCATAATACCCCGTCTTGTACAGTTCTGAGCCTTCGGCGGGGTCCCAGACCACAAGAAAATTCTCAATTAATTCAACTTTGATTGGTGCCATGGCGGTTTTTCGTCTCTTTCTGTTACATTATGAACGAAAGCATCCTGGCGGTGTCCGCTGCGTCTTCAGCCTTGTCTGCGGAGTTTTCCAAAAGCTGAAGGACATCCCTTAAGAGCAGCAGCACCGGGAGGTCAAGTTTGCTGACGAGAACCTTTATCATGAGTGCACGGTAGTGGTCGTCCACGATTCTTTCAGCGATTTCCACGTCTTTAGCCTTTTCCAAGGTTTTCGTTGAGCCGTAGCTCAGAACCATCATGGTCTCTCTCAGCTTCAGCACCGAGTCAAGAACCGCCTCTGAAAGCTTCAACAGGTCCTTCTTTATGTCGCTGGGAACGCTCCAGTTGTGTTCCATAATTTCGACGAGGTAATGGGCAACTCCCTCGGAAAAATCCGCTATCTCGCTTGACTGATTCGTGAACCTCAAGAAGTCTTCCCGGCTGATTAGGATGGCGCCGATTTCGGCAAGTTCCTGAGAAACCATCCGCCGCGCCTTGATGACTTCTTCTTCGCCTTTTCGGATTTCACTGAAAAGCTGTCGTGCTGCTTCTTTGTCGCCGCTTGCGAAGAGCTCCACCATCTGCGGAATCTTCCTCGTGAGGTCTACAACCTTGCGTAGGTTATCTTGGCAAGCGTTCAAAGCTCTGCGTTTCACACGCTCTTCTGTTTCCGCCGGAAGCACCAAACCCGGTTCCCTCGCCCATAATCAACGCTATGTTTCTAACTTGTAGTGTACAAGTGCATTAAAAAACCTAACTACTTAGAAGGCAGCAAAGTGCCCAAGTCTTCAAAGTTAATTTTTCCTTGGAAATACTTGTGCAGCAACGCGGGCAAGTCCTTGAGGCTGCTCCTGACCTGTCTCCATGAGTCGCGGTCGCGAATCGTGACCGTGCCATCGCTGAGTGTATCGTAGTCTATCGTGATGCCGAGGGGAACGCCTGCTTCGTCGGCGCGTGCGTATCTTCTGCCGATGGAGCCTGTCTCGTCGAACTCCGCCATGAACCCCTCATTCGCCAGCAGCCTGTGCACTTCCCGCGCCTTTTCGACTAAGCCGTCCTTGCTGACCAGCGGGTAAACGCCGACCTGCATGGGCGCGATGCTTCTCGGGAAGCTCATGACCACGCGGTCGTCTTTCACGCCATAAGCGTACTCCAGCGCCACGTAGAAGAGCCTGTCGCAGCCGAAACTGGGCTCTACAACGTGTGGGATGAAGCGGGTGCCGCGGACCACGGTTTTCTGCTTGGTGATGTCAACGTGTTCGGGCAGAATCTTGTAGCTTTCAACCATGTAGAAGCCCTGTTTCTCCAGCGATGCCGCAACCTCGTCGGCGGGTGCCTTCTGGAGTAGCTCGGCGACTTTGGCGGCTTCCTTCTTGAAGGCGGGGCCAAGCTTCGCCATTATAGGCTTTACCACGAGTTCTTCTTTTTCCACAGGTGTCTTGTACTCCTTGTAGACGCGCATGTCCACGCCGCTGGCTTTCATGTGGCTGCTCAGGTCGAAGTCGGTGCGGTACGCGTGCCCCGAGACCTCTATCCAGCCCCACCTGTCAACGTACACTTCTTGGTCGAAGCTTTGGCTTGCGTAGTGGGCTTTTTCCCACTGGGTTTTTTCGATGAAACGCTGTTTTTCTGGGGGGACGCCGATTTCCGTTAGCAGTTTTTTAGCCATTGCCATGAAGAAGGCTTGCCACTCTGAGCGGATTAGCTGCTTAGCTACTGCTTCTTTAACGGTTACGTCGATTGTTTTCTCGGAGCACTTCAGCCTTTCCTCAGCGAGATACAGCCGTAGCGTCTCGTTTTCCACATTCTTCAGCAAGCAGCAGCCTGGTTCTTCAGGGTCAAAGAAGAACTCCAAGTCGGCTATGGTGAACTCTCGGAGTCTTATGAGTCCCTGCCGCGGCGAAATCTCGTTCCGCAATGCGTGCCCAATCTGGATTACTCCGAAGGGCAGTTTCTCTCGCGCCACCGCGTACAAGCGGTTGAACTCCACGAAAATGCCTTGTGCTGCTTCAGGTCTCCCGTAGCCGACGGCGCCAGAGTAGGGACCTATGGTTGTTTCGAACATGGTTAAGAACCGCTGGGGCGGTTTGAAGGTGCCGCCGCAGTCGGGGCATGTGATGCCATTTTTCTCCAGCGCCTGCTGGATTTCATCTAAACTCATTTTCTCGGTTTCCACGCAACTTTTCTTGGCGTACTCCTCAAGCAGGTGGTCGGCGCGGAAACGCTTGTGACATTGGGAGCATTCAACCATGGGCTCCTTGAAGTGGTCCACGTGACCTGACGCTTCAAAAACTTTCCCGGGCGCGATGACGGCGGATTCCAACTCGAGAATTCCCAATTTAGTTACGAACAGTTCCCTGAGTTTGGCTTCGATGTTCTGCTTCAGCCTCGCGCCGAGGGGACCGTACGTGACGAAACCGCCTGCGCCGCCATAAATCTCGTATGACTGCCAGAAGAAGCCGCGGCGGCGGGCTAACTCGTTAACCGCGGTGAACTTGTCCTGTTTAGCTTCGTTGTCCAATGTAAATCTACCCTTTTTTAGGGTAAGCATCGCCTATAGATTAAAGTGTTGCTCTGCAAGGCGTTCGTTTTCTTTTTCCATTTTGCTTGTAATTCTAGCAAGAATGTGTAAAGAAACTTGAATCGGGCGCATCGCATGTGCCTTAAGTTCTGCAAAAGTCATTTAAGCTAGAAGCAAAAACCAGTTACATTGCGTTGTGTCCTAGTGTGAGAGACTGGTACGCGCAATGGAAACTGATGTTGAGCAAGCATAACATCGGAGAACTGTTGAGCCGGAACTACCCTCTCCTAGCCATCCTAATCGGCGTTGCACTCCTCTGTCTTCCAATTGGTCCTTATCAAAGTCGGGATGCACAGTTGGAATTCAGCGTCGCCAAAGGAGTCCTCAAATGGGGATATCCATACTTGGAGATTAAAGGCAACTTTTTTGATATACCACCATTAGGCTTCTACACAGAAGCGTTGTTCTTCATATTATTCGGCTCGACCATGGAGAACGGCGTTGCTCTGATTACGTTGTTCGGGCTAGCAAGCACCGTCGTAGTATACAAGCTGGGCAAGGAAATATACGGTAAATCAACGGGGCTGTTCGCAGCCGTATTCTTCGCTTTGGCTCCGTGGCAACTCGTTCTCACCCGAGCCTTCCTCATAGATGCACAGTGCTTGTTTTTGAGTCTGGTTTATCTGTACTTTGGGATTCTGGCTATTCGTAAGGATTCAGTTAAGCTTGCCCTTGTATCAGGCATTTTCTTTGCAGCCGCCTTTCTCACCAAGCAATATGCCGTCTTCATGCTGATTCCACTATTGCTCTTATACGTCTACCGCCGACCCAAAAATCTAAAACAAATACTCCTTCAGTTGGGCGCTTTTATCCTTCCTGTAATGTGTGCTACTTTATTGTGGTATCAAGTAATCATGGGAAAGGGACTGCTTTACTTAGTTCAGCACGATGATTTTAGGTATTTAAACTCCCAAGTGGTTCCTTCCTACTCTTTTATCACCACTTTTCTAATAGACTATGGTTTAGGAGCCTTTTTCGTCGCTGCATTTGTCTTTTCCCTGATGATTGGGTTGTTGTTTTGGAAGCGCTTTTCAAGACAGACGATTGTTTTTGACTTAGTTTGCCTAGTAACGATATTATTCATTTTGGGTTTAAACATGTACTTGGGGGTAACTCTGAACCTTAAAGTGCCGTACACCAGCGCCATTAAATATAGTTATCATTCCTTGCCGTTCTTTAGCTTGGCTGCAGCTTCGTTAGCCAGCAAAAGCGCATCGTTGCTCAAATTATCCAAAAGCATATCGGGAAAATTGAAACGTGTTCTCTTATTTTCTGTAGGCTTAATTGGGCTATTCCTGTTGGTGACGCCGATACTTGACAACATGAATACCGCGCATAAACTTACGAGGCTACCACACCTGATTTTTCGGGTACAGCCTAACCAAGATATAGGTTATTCTTTCATCGCCCTTTCTCAGACCAGCCAAACCAACGCCCTGCTAGCTGTTCAATTTTTCGGGTTTATGATAATTTTATCCGGGCTCCTTTGGGCAAGTAGGTCTTTCATATTGGAACTTTAACTGCCAACGTTCCTCCTCTTTTCAAGAATAGCAACCAAGCAGAACCAAGTGTAGGAGGGTATAATTACACAAATGCTTCTCTTCAAAATTATAAGAACTGCCATGCTATTCAAGCGAGAGTTTCTCTGCGATTCTGATATTCTGCATCTTGCCATCTTCGTCTATCTCGAACTCCAGTAGCACGCGGTCGGTGGCGTGGTCTTTGGCGTTGAATTCTGTTTGGCAGCGACCGCACTGGATGTCGGACTCCAACTCGATAAGGTACCATGACGCGTCAACATGGTAGTTGCCGCAGTTTGGGCAGCGCACCGCTGCAACGTCCAGCCAAGTGTTCACGTTTTCACTCTCCAAAAGGCAGTAGAGCAGCGTAGCCTTTTATAAGGTAATCGTGAATAAGAAAAGCCCAAACAAGGTGGCGGAAGATGCCAACGGTGAAAGTTGCGTTAATCGGCGTGGGAAACTGCGCTTCAGCCTTCGTTCAAGGCTTGTGCTACTACGGAAAATTCACGAATGATGAAGAGTACGTTGGGCTTCGCAACCCGCGACTGGGAGGTTTTGCGCCCCGCGACATTCAGGTGGTTGCAGCCTTCGACGTTGACAAACGGAAAGTTGGGAAAGACTTGGCGGAAGCCATTTTCGCAGAGCCAAACAACGCGCCAAAAGTCACGGATGTCCCCTTAACCGGCGTCATCGTCAGGAAAGGTCCGCTGATGGACGGCGTCGGCAAATCTGCCCAAACTATCGTGCAGGTCAGCGGCGGTGACCCCGACGCGAACGTGGCGCAGGTGTTGAATGAATCGGGCGCCGAGGTAGCGGTTAACCTGCTTCCAAGCGGCGCCGCAAAAGCCTCCAGATGGTACGCTGAGCAGGCGCTTGCTGCGGGTTGCGCTTTCGTGAACGCCACGCCAAACTTCATCGCCAGCGATGCGGCTTGGGCTAAACGGTTTGAGGCGGCAGGTCTGCCTCTTGCGGGCGACGACTTAGTGGATCAAGCAGGGTCAACTGCGCTGCACAAGACGCTGCTGAAGCTGCTATCGGACAGCGGCGTGAAGATTAAGGAAACTTATCAGCTTGACGTGGGCGGTGGAACCGAATCAATGGACACGCTGGACCGCACGCGGGAAACCAAACGCATCATAAAAACCCAGTCTGTAGCGTCGGCGTTGCCGTATAAGACCGAGGTTGTGGCTGGCTCAACGGACTACGTGGATTTTCTCAGGAACAAGCGTGACAGTTACTTCTGGATAAGCGGCACCTACTTCTGCAACGCGCCGTTTCAGATTGACCTGAAGTTCAGCACGGTTGACGCGCCAAACGCGGGCAGCGTCCTCTTCGACGTGGTGCGCGCCATAAAGTTGGCGTTAAACAAAAAGCTAAAAGGTGCGGTTCTGCCGGTTTGTGCTTACGGGTTCAAGCGACCGCCACAAATGATGTCTCTTGAAACGGCTGAAACTGCGTTCAAAACGTTCATATCCGATAACACATAGGCTACTGCGCCGCGATTTTGGCGAGTTCGCGGATTATTTTCTCTTTTATTCCACTCTGCTTCATTTTCTGCTTCAACAAGCTTATGGTCTCCACGGGCGTCGGGTCCACGCTGCGCAGAATCGCCAAGTAGACGCCTGTGAAGTCGCCAACGAGAATGGTTGACAGCATCTTTGCCAGCGTGCTTTTGCCCTGAGCCCACACTTCGAACGTCTTCGAGTATGGCGGCATCAGCTTTTTGGTGGCTTCGATGCGTGTACGAATCTCCGCTGGCTCCGCTTTGTCTCGGATGAAAACCGTGGAGAAACAGCGCGCGAGTTCCCCGGCTTTTTCCCAGCCTACAATCTCGTTATGATTCAGTTCCGAGAAGTACTCCCATTTCGAAGGCATCTTGCTGTTCTCGTTGAACTGGGTCTTGAAACGCTGCGCCACGCCTCGGAAAACGCCGAAGCCGTAAACCACGGGCACGGCGCCGTTGATTCCCGACGCCAACGCTTTTGCCGCGTTGTCCTTCACGGGCTTGCTGGGCGCATTCTCTTTGCCGATGCGTTCCAGCAGTTTGGTGGCTTCCGAAAGCTCCTCGAAGACGCCTGAAACAATGCCCATCTTTTCCATTGCCACGAGAAGCGGCACGAGCAAGTAAGGCAGGGCTGCACGCGGAGGCATCCCAGCAGGAACCTGCACGTACGGCACACACAGCTTCTCAGCGTACTCCAGCAGGGTTCCGCCTGAGCTCACGCAGAAAATCATGCACTTCCTCTTCGCGGCGTCAAGGAAGGCGCTAAGCGTTTCTTCTGTCTCGCCTGAGTAGCTGACGATTATGGTGAGGGTTTTCTGGTTTGCGTACGCTGGCAAAGTGTAGTCGCGGCTGACTTCAATGGGCGTTTGGGCTTTTTCACGTGCCCAGTCTTTCAGGAGTTCACCGCCGATTGCTGAGCCTCCCATGCCCGATACGATGATGTTCTCAGGCTTGGGGTGTCTTAACGCGATTTTTTGTGCTGTCTCCTCGGCTTCGCGGTAATGCTTTGCGGCGTCCACGCAGTACGAGAGCATGTTGCTCTTGTCGATTTGGGCTATTTTGTCCGTGTCATCCAGAATTGATGATGCCATCTCAGCGCACACCTGCACTTTTATATTCCGTTCTCGACTTTTAAGCTGAACGCCGACCCCATAGTCTTCTGTGAGGCGACACTGTGATGGATAATAAGAAAGTAGTAATCGCGATACCTGCGTCGGTCATATCGGACACGCCGCACTTGCGCGAAAAAACCTCCAAGATAGGCTTAATTGGAAGAGCCGCAGCCATATTCAACGTAAACGAAATCATAATCTACCCCGACTCTCCAAAAGTCAACCAGCACGGAGACATAGCACTAATCGCCCTTCTGCTTGCGTACATGGAGACGCCGCAGTACCTCAGGAAACGACTGTTCAAGCTTGAGCCGCAGTTACAGTTTGCAGGAATACTTCCGCCGCTGCGGACGCCGCATCATCCACTGAACAGGAAAACCGCAGACCTGAAGGTAGGCGAATACCGAGAAGGCGTGGTTCTCTCCAGAACCCGCGAGGACACGCTGGTGGACATCGGCGTGGAGCAACCTGCAATAATGCGCGGATCAAAGGCGCAGGTGGGTGAGCGGTTGACGGTGAAAATAGTGAAGGTGGCTGAGCAGGTTGAGGTCGAAACCGTCGACAGGGCTGAAATTCCGGTTTACTGGGGGTACAGGGTCTCGGCGGAGAAGCGTTCTTTCAGTGAACTCGTGAAGGAAGGGCGGTATGATTTGACCGTTGCCACCTCAAAGTTCGGCTCCAAGTTTGCAGACGTAGCTGATAAGTTGAGTGAGAGATGGGCGAAGGCAAACAGCGTGCTCTTGGCGTTCGGTGCGCCTGCGCGGGGACTTTTTGAGATTGCCAGAGATGAGGGTGCAAGCCTGAATGCGCTTGTGGATTTTGTGGTGAACACCATTCCTGGTCAGGGAACCGAGACAGTCAGGACAGAGGAGGCGCTGTTTGCGTCGCTGGCTGTTTTCCGCACATGGCTTGATTGTTAAATGATTCTTGGGTTTCAGCACGTGCTGCTGCCTGCTGCAAATTTGTTTGTTGAGAGTTGGGAAAGTCTTTAATACGTTCAGAAGCCAAAATTATAATCGGTGTCAAAGCCATGGAAGCCTATGTTTTGTTGAAGATAGCCACTCAATCCGATGTCTGCGGTTTCAGCCGGTCAGTGGTTGACAAGATAAAGACTATGAAGGGAGTCGTTAAAGCCCAGTTGCTTTTCGGCGATTTCGATGCCATCCTGAAGCTGGACATGCCAAAAATCCACGACATCGAGAACACTGTCATGGAGGAAATTCACCTAATCGAAGGCGTTGAATCGACGTTGACGCTGCTGTGCGTGGATGAAGAGGTGCTGGAGTAGGAGGGCGGAACGTTGGAGACTGGTTACATTCTTTTCAACCTGAAGCCCGGGCGCAAAAAAGAATTCCTCCAAAGCATCAGGAAGATAAAGGCAGTGAAGGAGGCGCATCTGGTGCTGGGAAATTTTGACGCCGTCGCGGAAATTGAGGCGGAGACCATTCAGGGGCTGGAGAAGGTTTACTTTAACGAGATAGACAAGCTGGCAAGCATCACATATTCAAGGCTGTATATCATGGCGTGTCCGAGAACAAGGAAGTGACAAGCGTCCAGCGCATTTCTTCATCATCTCTCCTTTTTTGATGCTGCTAAGCGCTGGTTATAGCTAAACAATTAAATTGTGGTTTGCTGATTTGCTGTTTATGCGCTTTGACATACTCTTTCCTACGCTATTGTTTGTGGTGACGCTTGTCGCCATGTTCCTCAGCAAAAAAGCTGAGGCTAAGCTGAAGGCTACTGTTGAGGAACGTGAATTGGGCAACCGTGATGTGGCTCTGCTGGTTGCGATGATTGCAGTACTCGTGTCGATTATCGCGTTTGTTCCTCAGATGGCCATCATGGCGCTTTTCCTCTTCTCATACACGACTCTGCTTTTCACGGTTTCTTACGCTTTCTCAGACATGGAGAAACGTCGGTTGAAACTTTACTGCGGAGCCTTCGTCCTCGTCAGCGGCTTGGCTGCGGTTGCCGCGTTTTTCGGCGTCGTACCCGCGGGACTCAGAGTTTACGGAACGTTGGCGTTTATCGGCTTGGCTGCTGGTTCGCTTGTGACGTTGATGTATGCTTTGCGTAGCGATGTTAAGCCGAAGTGGTACGTTGCTGCTTTATCTCCTGCGTTGTTTCTTTTGCTTTTCGTGTTCTATGGCGAGACCAGCATCGGTTTTATTGTTCCCTCGTCTGTGAGTTTCCTGCAGTTTCCCTACCTTTTGAATATCTACGGTCTGCTTTTCGCGGTGTTAATCGTGGCTTACTTGAACAGTTTGTTCACGTGGAAGACGGTGTTTATCTTCGCAGCACTACTGACAGGATTGGATATTGTTTTAGTGTGGGTCACTGGACAGATGGTGCAGGCAGCAAACGCGATTTCTGGTTTGGGTCTTCCTGTGCTTGTGGCTTTCCCAACGCTTCCTATCATATTGACCATGAAGGGCATTCTCATTCTAAGATTGGGGCTTGGTGACTTGTTCTTCGCGGGTATACTCGCAACCCAGACCATGAAGAAGTTCGGCAAAAAAATCGCGGTTCTGTCAGCTCTGACGATATCCATATCGTTCGGGCTTTTCGAGATGTTTCTCTTGAATTTCCCAGGAATTGTGAGCGCTCTTCCTGCGACGTTGCCCATCGTTCTCGGCTGGTTGCCTGTTGTGGGCTGGAAAATCATAGATGAGAGAAGAAATAAAACGGCGATGACAACTGCAACTGCGGAACTAAAGAAAGATTAATTTAAAAATAAGGGTTGGGCTTTTTTTACCCGAACAGGGCACCTAAACCTTCTAGCGCTGCTTCCTCTTTGGCTTTCTCTTCTTCGACTTTCTTCTTCTTTTCCTCTTCTTTCGGCTTCTGCTCTGCTGCTGGCGCTGCGGCTGGTTGTGCGGCTGGCGCGGCTGCCATCATCGTCGGCGCGGCTTTGATTGCTTCATCAATGTTTACTTCGCTTAGAGAAGCTACGAGGGCTTTTACTTGTACGGGGTCAACGGTTATTCCTGCCGCTGTCAGAACGTTCGTCACGTTTTCCTCGTTAATTTCTTTTCCTGCCTTGTGAAGGAGCATCGCGGCGTAAATGTTCTCCATACTTTTTCACCTCTTCATCCGACTATTTAATTTTTTCCGGTTAATATCCGCCTTTCCCTTTAAAGGAGAAGGCTAATACTTAAACCTACGCGTTTTTCTTGCCGCTTAGAAAAACGGTCAATTACTTAAGAACCTTTCTGCTGAACCTGCTGAGGCTCATCTTGCGCAGTAGGGCATTTCGTCCTTTGCCTTGTGGTGCTTGACGCATTCTGAGCAGTCGCTGTGGCGAGGGCAATCTCTTTCTGGGCAAGGACAATTCGGAGCCGACATAACTTATAGCTGGCATCAGACATTCATAAAATTCTTTGCCAGCGTTCTCGCCAAAGAGAACAGTCTTCCGAGAGTATTAGTTCTATGCTAAGGAAAGTATTTATTAGGCGTGTGAAACTATCTTCGAACCGTCAACTAAGGATGATTCATCATGCCCCTACAAAAAGGAGACTTCATACTAATCGACTACACAGCCAAAGTTAAAGAAACAAACGAGGTTTTCGACACAACTAACGAGGAAACCTCCAAGAAAGAACACCTACACAAGGAAGGCGAAATCTACGAGCCCAAACTCGTAGTCGTCGGCGAAGGCTGGGTTCTGAAAGAACTAGACGAAAAACTAACAACTATGGAGCCAGGAAAAACCCAAACCGTAGAAATTCCACCTGAAAAAGCCTTCGGTCCAAGAGACCCAGAAAAGGTCAAGCGTGTGCCCCTGAAACAACTTTTAGCGAAAGACATACACAATCCTACAGTGGGAATGCGCATCGAATACGGCGGCAAAAACGCCACCATACGCGCAATCGGCGCCGGACGCGTGCTTCTGGATTTTAACCCACCCTTAGCTGGCAAAACCCTCATCTACGACGTAACAGTCAACAAGAAACTGGAAACCAACGAGGAAAAAATCGCCGCGCTAATCCACCGCAGAATCCCATTGGCAGAGCCAGACAAATTCAAGTTCACCATCAAAAACGGAATCTTAACGATAGACATGCCTGAAACAGCCTTCTACATAGAAGGAGTGCAAATCGCAAAGCGCGGCATCGCCATGGACGTGCAGAAGTTCCTGCCTGAATTCAGCGAGATACGGTTCGTTGAAACCTTCAAGAGCGAACCCAAACCCGAGCCAAAACCTGAAGCACCAACCGAAGAAAAAAAGCCTGAGAAAAAGCCAGAAACGCCGAAAACTGCCACGGAATCCTAAACTTTCACTTTTCCACAATAAAACTAGCTAATAATTTCTGTTGCCCTAGCGACTTTTTCACAAGCCTCACGGTTCAGGTTCAGCTTATGCAGAATGGTGTACCGTTCAGGCCTCACAGTCGCTGCCAACTCTAAGGCTTTAACCACATCCTCGTCCTTCACGCCAAGCTCCTTCGCCGTCGTGGGCGCACCAATCCGCTTGAGCGTGTCTTTGATGCGTCTCCAATTCGACCTGTGAAGGTACGCCGCCAAAACGGAGCCCACACCGCACTGTTCGCCGTGCATACCATGCGGACAATTAACCAGGTCTAAAGCGTGGCTGAACAGGTGCTCCGAACCGCTGCAGGGGCGGCTGCTTCCCGCGATGCTCATGGCAACGCCGCAGCTAATCAACGCTTCGAGCAAGACGCGCAAGCCCTCATCATTATCTGGTTTAACCTGTTCAGCGTTTTGAATCACCAGCTTAGCACTCATCAAGGCAAGACTTGCCGCGTACTCACCGTAATATTCGTCTCTTTCCTCATGCGCCAGCTGCCAATCCTTGACCGCTGTGAACTTGGCGATGACGTCTCCGCAACCACTTATGACTGACCGCCACGGAGCCTGCGCAATCACCTCAGTATCAGCAATTATCGCCAAGGGCGCCTGCGCCATAACCGAGTAAGGCTTGTCGAAACCCTTAATCGAAGCCAGCGGACTTGCGATGCCGTCATGCGAGAGCGTGGTGGGCACACTGATGAAGGGCACGCCCTGCCGAAAAGAACTCAGCTTTGCAGCGTCTATCTTGGTGCCGCCGCCCACGCCGAAGACAATTCGCGGCTTCCGCTCCCTGATTCGGTCTTCAACCATCAAAACCTCTCGGATGGTTGCGGTCTCAACAATCATCGTGTCCACATGCATGCCTGTGAGCCCGAGAAGGTCGCGGACCTTTTTCCCTGCAACCTCATAGCTCTTTGAGCCTGCGATTATCAAGGCTGACCCGCTGAGGTTAAGCCGCTGCACCACTTCTATGACGCGTGAGAGGGTTCCCTTGCCAACGATGACCTCCCGAGGAAGCTGCATGTAATGGTAAGGCGAAGACAAACCCAGCTCACTGCGAACTTTAGTCAATATTTCATGGCAGAACTGTTTAAAACCTTTTTGAATCAACCCGCAAAAACCTATAGGTAAGGATGATGAATTAGAGATTTTCAATACTGTTTTTGAGCTGATAGCCAGAGCCGGTTTAAGCTGTAGTTCAAACTATTTATATAGGGGGTGTAGACAAAAATCGCACAACAGTTAAGTAGCTTTTACGCCCAGAAGCTTTTCGAATATTCGCCAAGAACTGATTCGTAAATCCGCTTTGTTTGCTGCGCGATTTTCTCCCAATCATACTTTTCCTGAACTTTCCTGTAAGCGTTCTCCACGATGTATCGTCGAAAGCCGTCATCCGTCAAGACTCTTGTTATGCCCCAAGCCAGCGAATCCGTATTGTTCGGGTAAACCTTCACGCCTGTCACATCATGCTCAACAATCTCTGACAAGCCACCAGTGTCAGAAACCACCACGGGACTCCGCGCAGCCATCGCCTCCAACGCCACAATCCCAAACGGCTCAAAAAGCGACGGAACCACCGAAACATCCGCCACCTTCTGCAACCTGAGCAGCGTCGCATCATCCACAAACCCTGCGAAAAGCACTTTATGCTCCAGCTTCATGCTCCGCACGATGTTCAGCAGCTGTTCCTTCATGTAGCCGCTACCGACAATCACGAATTTCGCGTCCACCTTCTCCAAAACTTTCGGAACCGCGTTAACTAGGATGTGCACGCCCTTCTCGTAGACCAGTCTGCCCACGAAAAGCACCAGTCGCTCATGCGGCGCAGCGAACCGTGAACGCAGTTCACGCAGGTCTTCGCCTGCAATGGCGTCGTAAACTTGCGTGTTCACGCCGTTCGGAACCATGACCAGTTTGTCTTCGGGAAGCCCGAACGCCCACCGCACGTGTGAAACCATGTATCCGCTGCAGCAGATAACCTTCCAAGCCTCATACGTGAGCCACGCTTCGGTTTCGCTAATCATCTTTTCCGTGTCGGTGTGAAGGCCGTCTCTGCGTCCAATCTCAGTGGAATGCATCGTCACCAAAAGCGGCTTCCTGAACACGTGCTTCAATCCAATGCCTGAGGTCGCCACCAGCCAGTCATGTGCATGGAACACGCCCACTTTGTTTGGCAGTGAAGCAGCCAACGCAGCGGCTTCCTTCTGCATGTTAAGGTTCATCAGGTAAACCCATGTGGCAAAGTCCGGTGCAGGGTTCTTGTATGAGTCCACGCGGTAAACCTCCACATCGTCCAGAACCTCGTGCGCTGGGGCGCCTGGAAAATCGCATGTGACCACGTAGACTTTTACGCCGTTGCGGGCTAGACTCTTCGATAGATAGTACACGTGGGGTGAGATTCCGCCGATGACTCTGGGCGGGAACTCCCATGAGAGCATCATGACGCTTAACTCGTTCTTCATCAGTCTTGTGTGCCTCCTGTCACAGCGGCGTAAAGCTTCAATACGTTTTGTACTCTTGAATCCGTGTTGGGTGGGACAACTGTTATCTTCTCGCCTGGAACCTTGTAAATCCGCACAATCTCGTCTCGCATCCACTCCGACTTCGCGGTTACCCGTGCTGCTTCGTAGAAACCCAGCCACTCGATGCTTTTGATTGCCATGTTAAAGGGCGAGTTTGCTCCAGGGGAACGGTGGTCTTCTAGGCTTTCAACTGAAAAGATAAATGGGACCGCCAGCGCGTTCTTCAGGGTTACGGCGGCTGGGATGAAGTGCCAGTCGTAAACGTCGATGACGCCAACGTGTTTTTTGGCTTGGTAGTAGATGTTTGCGGCTGCGCGTTCCACTTCTTGGTTTAGCGTCAAAACCCATGTTAGGACGCCGATGTGTGTGCGGACGGGGTTTGTTACGCGGATGGTGTTTACGCCGCTTGGTTCGTTGGTGGCGCCTGTTAGGTAATCGTGGTATGTTACGACGTAGGTTTCGACTCCGTGTTTGGCGAGTTGGGTTGATAGGGTGCTGATGTCTTCTGCGAGGTGGCCTACCACTCTTGGCGGGTATTCCCACGAGAAAATGATGACGCGCATCCTGGGGTCACTACGTGAAGAGTGAGCAGACTTTAATTATTCCTCTACCGTTCAGGTAATATCGTTTTTTTCCTTCGTTGTCGATGAAGCTTTCGGCGAAGCCTTCTGACTTGTACGTGTCGAGGATGCGTTCGATTTCAGCTGGGTCACGCTGCAGAATCCGTGCTACCTCGTCGCCTCTGCGTGCCAAGTCGGCGGCGGTTGCGCAGAGGTTGTGGAGGGTTTGGAGGACTCTTTCTGGGAAGGGGAGCTCTTCTCTCAACTTTGACACCTTGGGTTGTCAAGTGAATTATGGTGAGTTTCTCTTATAAACTCATGTGCGGCTGCGGTGTTTAGAGGAGGCGCATGGTTGTTTCGGCTTGTTTGCTTAGGGTGCGGAAGCGCTTCCGTGCTGTGTTGACGAGTGCTTTGCGGAGTGGGGTGCCTTTGAGTTTTTGGGTTCGGATAGCCTTTAGCTGCGCTGCCAGCGTTGGGTCTTTAAGCGAGTGCTCTGCCCAGTTTTCGAAATCTCCGCGGTTGTCGTGGAACTCGAGCACGTTTGGGGCTGCTTTGCTGAGCGCTTGGGTGAAGCCTTTGAGGCTCCAGGTCATGGTGCCCGTGTAGTGTTCTTTGCCGATGCCGGTGCAGAAGAGGAAGGGTTCGTTTGCGGTGAGGATGGCGGTGCGGATGCGGGTTTCGAAGTCGAGTATGAGCGATTGGGCGGCGACGAAGGCGTCCATGGGTGTTTGGTAGGGGCTGAAGTAGCTGTGGACTTCGCCGGGTCCGCCGCCTGCGGTGAACATGTAGTAGAGGTGGTCGCTGGTTTGGAAGTAGCGCCAGAGCTGGAGGAGTTGGGGGTCGTCGGCTTCTTTTATGAGTGGTTCGAGTCGTTGGATGCTGGTGTAGTATGCCCATTGCATGGCGTTGCCGAGCCAGCCGCTGCTGTCGCGTTCTAAATCTGCCCAGGAGACGGTGCCTGCGGATTCGGGGACGTCGATTTCTCCTGCTGGTGGGTGTTTCGCTATGACTTCGGTGGGTGTTGCCATTTGGAGGTGTGGCCATTTGAGGATTTCTTCGGGCAGGTGCTTGAGGAAGTTGTGGATGCCTGTTTCGGGCCAGTGGTGTTCGCCGAAGGTTTCGTAGTCTGGGAAGATGTTTATGCAGTCGCCTTGGGTGTCGGCGAGCCAGTGCGCGTACTTGTCCGCTGTCAGGGGCCATTCGTTCCACCATCGGCTGCTGAAGCGGAAGCCTATGTCGTCTGTGAGTTTGTAGTTGCGGAGGAGGACGCGGATTTTTTTGCTGCCTTTGGGCGTGTAGGTGTAGTTGGGGGATTTTTCGTGGAGAATTTTTTCGACGCCTTCGGTGAATATGCCTTTGTATCCGAGGTTTTCCGCGATGTTGGCGATGGTGTTGTTGTAGAGGAGTTCGGTGTTTTCGAAGACGGTGGGCGTGTAGCCGAGCAACGTCTTGACGGCTTCGCGGTGCAGTTTTGCCTGTTCTTGGAACTCGGTTTTGTCAGGGTAGAGGCTGCTGATGGAGTGGTAGTAGGTTTGGTTGAGGAATTCGACGCAGCCTGTTTCTGCGAGTTGTTTGAAGGTTTCGAGGAGGTCGGGTTCGAACTTTTCGCATTGTTCGAGGAAGACGCCGGAGACGCTGAACGAGACTTTGACTTGGCGCCGCTCGTGCCGGAACTGGTCGATGGCGTCAAGCAGGATGCGGTTCGATGGGAAATAGCATTTCCGTGCGGCGCGTTTGAAAATCTCCCTGTCCACGCCGCTGTCGAAATAGTAATCGAAAAGCTCCTGCTTCCTCAGCCGCCTGAAAATCTTGTTTTCCCAGAACAGGTTCCGCCGCAGCCTGTGCGGCTGATGCACCTCAAACACAAACACAATGTCCGTCAAACACCACATCAACCCATGCAAAGCAAATACACAACAACGTTTATTTCTAATTTACCCTTTACAAGCAATTGGCAAACCGACTTTAGTATGTGACTTTCAAGAGTTGTACCGTTTATTTAATTGATGACTTTGTTATTCAGTATTGCCAGAATAGCGGAGCAGTTGTGAAAGAGAGAGTGAAAGTGAAGTGGGTTTGGGGATTAAAATTTAATCCTCTCTCTCCATAACTCAAAGGGACATATAAACAAAACACCAGAACTCTAGACCAAAGCAGGGTAAAATCTTTTATTTTCGTAGCGCTCACTCAAAAAGCAAGATGAACCCCCCTTGTCTAAACTAGAAAGACTGTTGAACCCCGATGAGAGGATCCTATGGAATGGCAAACCCGTGAAGAAAGCGTTCGTGCTGCCAGCCCTAGGCTCAGTCCCATTTGGATTGTTCTTCATTGCTTTTTTCATCATGTTTTTCTGGGGAACCGCCTTCACAGGTGCACCACCTCCCTTCACCATCTTCGCTTTAGCATTTATGCTAATAGGCGTGGGGGTAACTGTTGGTCCGCTAGTGTGGCAAATCCTGAGGTATCGTAACACAGAATACATGATAACCGACAGACGAATAATCACGCAGACTGGGGCGATTGGATTGGACACTAGGTTTGTAGACTTTGATAAGATCCAAGAAATATATGTGAAGGTAGGCGTTTTTGACAGGCTGTTTGGAACTGGCAGCGTATACGCCATGACCGCGGGCTCTGCGGGGTTTGGTCCCACAATGGGCTCCTACGGCTATGGATTTGGTGGTTCCTACCTTTTCCGTCCCAGCCTGGCAGCATTAAAAGAGCCCTATCAAGTGCAGCAACTACTTCAGAAAGCCGTAGAAACCCGAAAACAACAGCTCAACAACGCTAACGCCATATGACTTTCCTCTTCTTTTAACTTTGTGCATTCGTGTTTTGTGTGTGTTTTTTTATTTTTTTGTTGAGAGAGAGTTAGTAGGAGAGTAGGACATAGTAGGAGAGTTGGAGAATAGGTCGAGGGCCACGTTTTCCGCAGCTCTTCGCCAGTATCTTTAGCGGAATTTGGACAAAAGAAATTAACATGTATGCTATTTGATAATTAAAACGCGTAATGTGAGCTTTGATTACTTTGGGTGAAAAGGCAAGGCCTTGTTTAGTTTCTTGCAGCGTTTTAAAGCATGAACTTGAAAAACTCGCTAAAGAAGGCGAGCTCGATGCGGATTTGGTGTTTGTCAGCAAATATTTTCATGTAGATTACGAGCTCTTGGAGCGGAACCTACGGAGAATCATTGAAAAAAGTTTAACACTGTTTTATGGAAGCATCATACTGGTTTATGGAGACCTCTGCCTAGGCCCAAACAACGAAATGAAAAAACTTGCCGAAGAATACAACCTGATTAAAGTTGACGCCTTAAACTGTATCGATTGCTTACTCGGCGGGAAAGGCAATGTCCTGGAAGCCGACCCTAACCATAACCTATTATTTCTGTATCCAGGAATGATAGAATTCTTCACTCATTTCAAGGCTGAAGCGCAACGCGAAAACATCGATGAAGACTCCATTAACAAACTTTTCAGCGGGCTAAATGGAATCATCCTCTTAGACACCATAGGCGAGACTGCAAAATATAAAAAAGAAATAGAAAAGCTACACACCGGACTAAAAATTCTGGAAACAAAAGCTATTGGACTTAACAATTTAAAACAGCTGCTTTTAGAGGCTATTGAACGAAGCAAGCAGAAAACTAAACAAGCATGACACCGCACCATCACTCAACAAACAGCACCAGCTAACAGCAAACCCAGAAAAAACACAACTGCAAACTTGTAAATTTGCTCGTAAATAGATGAATTAGTAAATTTCGCGAGGATTCATACAGGCTTAGGTTCCTCTCCAAGCATCGGTGAAAACGCAGTGGGAGGTGAAAACCAGAAAAACAGCCCAAACCACACCAAGAACTATTCTGCAAAAGCCCAGCCAGCATATTTGCCGCCTAATAGAGGTTCATTGCAGAAACCTATAGAGGGGGTAGGTCCGTATTGACGCAGAAAAACGCCAAACCATGCGGAAAACGATAGAGGAGAGGGGATCAGGCTCAGAGCAAGGAGAGCATGGCTCCTTTAGATGAGGGCTATAAGCGAAAAAGCGCACGTAGCTCCGTCCACCACCAGCCCAGCAAATTTCAAAGGCAAAGCAGATTGTGAAGTCTTTTTAAGCAAAAGAATGCAATAAACCAATCAGAACCAGCGCTCGCAGACCGCGAGAAAACCAGCAGTGAAAAAAAATGGAACGCGCCAAAGTCGTAAAGGAGGAACTACGCGAACAGGACACACGCTTCCTAGCCGTCTACGTCGAAGCCACAAACAGCTGCCTCATCATGCTCAGCGAAAAGGAAGACAAGCTCGGAACACTCGCCATAGCCGTTCCCAAACCCCAAAACATGCTTGGTCCAGTCACCTCATCCGTGCTCTTGGGCGACAAAAACGCGGTTTCAGCCCGCATGTTCGCCGAGTACGTCGCCTCCAAAAAAGGAAAAATCGCCATGGTCTCCGTCTACCTTGACCAGCTCAGCGAGATGCAAGCCCAAACCTTCTTCATGCGGCTAATCGAAAAAGTCCTCAAAGCCGAAGGCGAAAGAGAAGCCGAAAAAATTTAACCGCCACACCAAGGAAACGCTATGATACGTGCCACAACGCCTTCCCAATTCGACGCCGTTTTAAACATAATCAACAAGGCAGCGCAAGCTTACAAGGGCGTAATCCCCGAAGACTGATGGAAAGAACCCTACATTTCTGCAGAAGAGCTGAAAGAAGAAATCCATAACGGCGTCCAATTCTACGCCTGGACAGAAAAGGACACCGCGGTAGCGGTTATGGGAATCCAACAAGTCAACGACGTCACCCTCATCAGACACGCATACGTGGCACCAAACCGTCAACGAAAAGGAACCAGCACAAAACTCCTCACGCACCTGCTAAGCATAGCGCCAACAACCACGGTTCTCGTGGGAACCTGGCAAGCAGCACACTGGGCTATTCGCGTCTACGAGAAACACGGCTTCCGACTGGTGTCAAACAGGGAAAAAGACATGCTACTCAGAAAATACTGGCACATTCCAGAACGGCAAATCGAAACCTCAGTCGTGCTAAAACTCGAAACAAAAAACTAATCTCTCCCATCCGCGGTCACATTTTATATACCTGATACAAGAGCTTACTAGTGGTGCAGCAATGACAGAAGACGAAGAAACAAGCGACATCAAAATCACGCTGAAAGTCGAAGATGTTATGACCCGAGAAATCATAACCATAGACGAGAACGCCACAGTTAAAGAAGCCGCAGAAATCATGAACCAGAACGACATAAGCTGCTTAATCGCCTCCAGAAACGGAAGAGCCATAGGAATAATCACCGAAAGAGACCTCCTGAAACGCGTAATCGTGGAAGCAAAAAACGCTAAAAAAACCAAAGTCGCCGAAATCATGTCAACACCCCTAGAAGTCATCACACCAGACACCAGCTTGGAAGAAGCAGTGCGCGTAATGTTCGAGAAGAAGATAAAGAAGCTGCCTGTCATCGAAAAGAAACAGATAATCGGCTTAGTCAGCCTTACAGACATCGCGCGCTGCCAACCCGCCATAATGAAAATTCTGAAGAGTTTCGCAAACGTGCAAAACGCGCCGAAAAGCATGAAAAAAGTCTTAGACATGTACATAGTCTAAGAACAACCCATCTCACTTCTACATTTAAGAGCACGCCTGCACATTAAGAACAAGGCATCCACGATGAAACAAACCCTCGTGCTAAAGGTAAACCCAGAAAAACCAGAAAACGAAAAAATGCAAATCGCCGCGAACATCATCAAGCAAGGCGGATTAGTCGCGTTCCCCACAGAAACAGTTTACGGTTTAGGCGCAGACGCATTGAACCCGGCGGCTGTTTCGGCACTGTTCAAAGCCAAAAAACGACCACTGGACAATCCGCCCATAGTCCACGTGGAAAACGTAAACACGGTCTACACGTTAACAGCGGAGGTTTCGCCGAAGGCAACGCAGTTGATGAAGCTTTTTTGGCCTGGACCACTAACCCTGATTTTCAAGCATTCACCAACGGTTCCAGATGTGACGGTTGCGGGTTTGGACACCATCGCGGTCAGAATGCCCAAACACAACGTCGCGTTAGCGCTGATAAGGCTCAGCAACTGCCCAATCGCCGCTCCCAGTGCAAACCTAGCGGGCAAACCCAGCCCAACATCAGCCGAACACGTTTTGGCGGATCTCAACGGAAGAATCGACGCAATTCTGGATGCAGGTCCAACAAGCGTCGGTGTAGAGTCCACCGTGCTGGACATGAGTGTCAATCCTCCGATGGTTCTGCGCCCTGGGGGAACACCGTTTGAGGCATTGAGGGAAGTGCTCGGCGACGTGCAACTTCACCCGTTCGTTGCGGCGGAGCAAGAGTTACCTGTGGAAGAAGCGCGTTCGCCGGGAATGAAGCATAAGCATTACGCACCGAACGCTGGAGTCATCGTGGTGGAAGGCGACATTCCCGCTGTTGTTGCCAAGGTAAACGAGTTAGCCGAATCCCACAAACGCAAAGGCGCCAAAGTTGGCATCTTGGCAACTGACGAGACGCTAGCGGCTTACCATGCTGAAGTGGTTAAGTCGCTTGGCAGCCGCTTCAACTTGGCAGTTGTCGCCCAAAACCTGTTCCGTCTACTGCGCGAACTCGACGCTGAAGGTGTGGATGTGATAATTGCGGAGGGTGTGCCAACCGAGGGCTTGGGCTTGGCGGTTATGAACAGGCTTCACAAGGCTGCTGGCTATCAAATCGTCAAGGTAAAGTAGCGCTGGGAAAAATTTATATTACCGTGATAAGTGTTGCGTTTAGGCTTCAAAGTATTGTAGAATAATGAAAGATTGGTGAAAAAATGTCTACAGGTGGAGGAACCGTACCAGTTATAGTTTTGAAAGAAGGCACAGGAAGAACAACAGGACGCGAAGCACAGAAGAACAACATCATGGCTGCAAAGATAGTGGCTGAAACCGTGAAGACAACACTTGGTCCATGCGGAATGGACAAGATGCTTGTCACCAGTTTCGGAGACGTCTCAATAACGAACGATGGCGCAACCATAATGAAGGAGCTTGACGTGCAGCATCCAGCGGCGAAGATGCTTGTGGAGGTTGCTAAGGCGCAGGACAACGAAGTCGGTGATGGAACCACAACCGCGACTGTTTTGACTGGAGAACTGCTCGCTAAGGCAGAAGAGTTGCTTGACCGCAACGTGCATCCAATTGTCATCATTGAAGGCTTCAAGAAAGCCAGTGAGAAAGCTCAAGAAGTTTTGGACAAAATCGCCATACCGGTTTGTCTTACTGACGACAAGACCCTGCGGGACGTTGCAATCACGGCTTTAAGCAGCAAGGGCGTCAGTGTGGCTGAGGAACACTTTGCCAAGATCATCGTAGACGCGGTTAGGCAGGTGGCTGAAGAAGTTGACGGTAAAATGAAGGCTGACATCGACTTGATAAAAATCGTCAAGAAGCACGGCAAAAGCTTAGATGAGACAGAGCTGGTGAAGGGCATGGTTATCGATAAAGAAATTGCGAGTTCACAGATGCCGAAGCTCGTTGATGGTGCCAAGATTGCGCTGCTCAATGAGAAGTTGGAGATTGAGAAGACGGAGTTCGACGCGAAAATCAACATTGAAAGTCCAGACCAGATAAAACTCTTCTTGGACGAGGAAGAGCGCATGCTCAAGGAGATGGTTGAGGCTGTCACCAAGGCTGGAGCCAACGTGGTTTTCTGCGAGAAAGGCATCGACGACATGGCACTGCACTTCCTCGCGAAAGCAGGCGTATTAGCGGTTAAAAGCGTAAGCAGCAGCGACATGGAGAAGTTGTCCAGAGCCACAGGAGGCAAAATCTTAGCAAGCGTCAAGGACTTGACTGCTGAAGCGCTTGGAAAGGCTAAGAGGGTTGAGGAAGTCAAAGTCGGCGACGACAAGCTGATTTATATACGGGACTGCAAGAACCCGAAAGCCGTGACGATTGTCATCAGAGGAGCCTCAAACCACGTAATCGACGAAGCTGAACGTTCATTGCACGACGGCTTATGCGTGGTTAGAAACGCTGTTGAAGACGGCAAAATCGTGGCTGGAGGCGGCGCACCAGAGGAAGAAGTCGCCAAGAACCTGAGGAACTTCGCGGTTAAAGTTGGCGGGCGTGAGCAGCTGGCCATTGAAGCTTTCGCGGAGGCGGTTGAGGCGATTCCGTTGACGCTGGCTGAAAACGCAGGTTTAGACCCAATCGACATCATGGTGGCGCTGAGAGCCAAGCATGAAGACCCAGACAACAAGTACTTCGGTATCGAGGTCACCACGGGAAAAATCAAGAATATGCTTGACCTGCTGGTTCTTGAACCGTTGCGGGTGAAGATGCAGGTGATGAAGTCAGCCACTGAAGCGGCGAACATGATACTGAAAATCGATGACCTCATCAGCGTTAAAGGTGGCGAAAAAACACCGCCAACGCCGTCAGGAATGCCAGGTGGCATGGGTGGAATGGGCGGCATGGGTGGCGGTATGGGCGGAATGCCCTACTAAAAGCCTCTTTCTTTCAATTTTTTGCTAGTTTCTTTAAAGTGTAGAAAAATCTACCCTTTCTTTAGTTAGAGACTCAAACGAAAACCGCAAAAGCTCAACTCAACCCACAAAATCAATGATGCAATCGCAACTTCAGCAATCGACAAGACAGCACCCACCTTCAAGTACTCTTTCAAACTTATTTTCACGCCTTTCCGCCGCATCGTCTCAAGCCACATGAGAATCGCCAAAGACCCAAGCGGGAAAAAATGTGAACCCAGATTGTTTCCGATAACGTTGGAGAAAACGAGACCAGTCAACGCTTGTCCGCTTAAACCAGCCGATGAAGCCACTTGATTGATTGACAGCAGCCCCAGAATAGTCATAGGCCAGTTATTCATAAAACTGGCGCCAACCGTCACCACCAAACTCGGCACAAAAACGCTCAGAACCGAAGGAAGCAAACTTGACTGAGCAAGAACCGACGCCAAAAACTCGATGACTCCTGCCTCCTTCAACCCTTGAACCACGATGAAGATGCTGACCATGAAAAGCACGATGTCCCAGTTAATCTCCCTCGCCAAACTCTTCAGCCCCTTCCTCTCTTCGCCAAAAGAGACCCTGCTATTCAAGTGCGTCCAGTACACGGCTATGAGAAAAACAGCGCCGGAACAGATAACCAGCGAAACAGGAACCCGCATCAGTGATGCAAATACGTAGCCAACATCAATCGCCACCAGCGTGGCAACGCTCACCTTCAGCATGACTGGTGACAAAAGCTGAGACCCAGAACTTAGTAGGTCAACGCACGCAGCATCATAAACCTTCGGAATTCTCTTCCTGAAGAACAGGTACACTAACAATAAGCTGCTCAAAATTGTTGCTACAGCAACAGGACCCATGAAAATCACATGTTCGATGAAGCTGTACTTGAAAAAGTCCGCGTTCAAAATGTTAATCGGGTTGCTTGTGATAAGCGGCATAGCAGCGGTATCCGCGATAAGCCCAGCCGAAAACAGGTACGCAAGCCTTCCTTTGGCATCAATCTTCAATTGACTGATAATCTCCAGAACAATAGGTGTCAAAATCAACACCGCACTGTCGTTGGCGAAAAGAATGCTTACAACAGCGGTCAGCAGCGAAACGTAGAAGTAAAGCCTGACACCGCTTCCACCCGCAAGCCGCACCACCTTAAGAGCAGCCCACTTGAAAAAACCCAACGCGTCCAACGTCACAGACAAAGCGATTATGCCAATGAACGCAAGCGCAGCGTCCCAAATGTCAAAGAACGACTGCACCGCTTCGCCCAAAGTTACCGTGCCAAGCAGAAGCGAAGCCACCGCGCCGATTGCTGCCGCGTAACCCAGTTTCAGGTTTCGAGGACGCTTAATCATGAGGAAAAGCGTAACGCCGAAAACAATTAACGCCGCTGCAGAGGTGTAGTTCATTGCAAACCGCGCCACTTGTTTTATCAGCGAAGCGTTGTTTCAGGTATAAAAACTAGCATATCCGAAATAGCCCAACTGAACGTAAAACGAAAAACAATCGAAAAAGGTAAAGAAATTAAAGGCGCCTATTCTTGAGTTTTCTGCCTTTCCGGCCTCAGTGACCGCACTGTAGCGCCTGCACGCCACATCTCAGACTTACCCATGGCTTCCAACTCATCGGCGAGTTTCTGCCTGTAATCTGGGTCTTTGCTTTTCTCAAGGACGATTCGGGTTTCTTCCCCAGAAACCACCAGTTCGTACAGCGAGTCAAAGAGCGGTTTGGTGCAGTCTCGGAATCTTTCGCGCCACCTGAGTGCGCCGATGCGTGCGGTTTCGCTGCAGTTGCAGTACATCCAGTCCATGCCGTTCTCGTCAACCAAGCGTATGAGGCTCTGCGTGAGTTCTTCCACGGTTTCGTTGAAGGCTTCGCTTGGGCTGTGGCCGCGTTCCCTCAAAGTGTTGTACTGAGCCTCCATTATTCCTGCAAGCGCACCCATCAATACTCCGCGTTCGCCCGTCAAGTCGCTGTACACTTCTTTCTCAAAGGTTGTCGGAAACAGGTAGCCTGAACCGATGGCTATTCCCATGGCTTTCACGCGATTCACAGCGTTGCCAGTATAATCTTGGTAAACGGCGAAGCTGCTGTTTATCCCGCTTCCCGCCACAAAATTCCTTCGGACAGATGTCCCCGAGCCTTTCGGCGCAACCAAGATGACGTCGATGTTTTTCGGAGGAATAACTCCTGTCATGTTTCCGTAGACTATTGAGAATCCGTGAGAGAAGTAGAGTGCATCGCCTTCTTTTAGGCTGGCTTTCACAGTTGGCCATGTCTCCATCTGTCCCGCGTCAGTGAGCAAAAACTGTTTTATGGTTCCGCGCCGTGCCGCTTCTTCCATCGGAAATAGGTTTTCGCCGGGAACCCAGCCGTCTTCAACCGCCAAGTCGTAGTAGCGCTTGTGTACACCGCTGTTTTCTTGGCCGATTATTACCTTTATGCCGTTGTCTCGCATGTTCAGAGATTGAGCTCGTCCTTGGATGCCGTATCCAAGCGTGGCGACAACCTCGCCTTTCAGGATTTCTCGGGCTTGTTCTAACGTGAATTCTTTTCGTGTGACGACGTTTTCTTCCACGCCGCCAAAGTCTAATTCGACCATGGTTATTCCTCAAATCAGGATAGCTTCTACCAAACAGACATAATTAAGAATTATGTTAGGAAGATAAGGGATAAGTGGTTGTGTTATTGGAAGGCTCCGAAGTTCACGTCGTTAAAGTAGTATTTTGCTGTGTAACCTGACAAGCTCAGAACATCGCCCAGTGCGATGGCGAAACCGTTTCCCTGCGGTTCAATATTATACTTTATGTCGTTCCAGATTACCCTAACCCACGCGTGGTACTGGTTGTTCTGTTCGCCCACTATGACGTAGGCTTTGTCAGGTGCCCATCCGTCGGCTCGGAGCAACGAGCACAGCAGTATCGAGAAGTCTTCGCAGTCCCCTGTCTTAAGCTGTAGGGTTTCGTTTGGGAACTGCCAGAACTCCGCTACGCCATGGATCTCTGAATCGGTTTTGTATTTTATGTTGTTTCCAACCCAATCGCGCATCGCCATCCAGTCAGGAGCCACGGGAAGCTTATCCTGCAAAATCTTATTCTTCAACGCAATCACGTTTGGGTCTTGAGGGGTTATGAAGGAGCGGCACAGATTTTCATCGAAAAACCGCGTGAGATTCGCGTTCACTATAACGGTCTTGGAAGCAGAAGATGCACTGCATGTCGCGTCTACTGTAACCATCATCGCTGAGTTATAAACCACATTCACGGTGACTGAGCTTGTGTACACTTCAGAAGGCTGCAGAAGCGCTACAGATTCGGTGCTGACAGTTTTCCCATCTATTATGGTGTTGATTTTGACGTTTTTAGCGGAAGCATTGCCCAAGTTTGAAACCGAAAAAGCTAATTCGCTGACTAACACACGTAGGTCTTCAGCAGTTATATCCCAATAACTGCTATTCTCCTCAACGTTAACGGCTAACCGTGGCTTTGCTGTCTCCTGCTGGGAGTCTTTGGGAGTAAGCCTTTCGTTAGCCTGAGAGAGAAAATTTTGAATCTGCCCCCAAAGCGTGAAAGGCGCGATGCAAACAACGAGAACGACAACGACTATCAGGAAAATGACGAGCCCACGCAAGGTTGCCATCCCACTTATTACTTAACCCAAAAACATACAAAAGGCTTTTGGACGCCGCAAAGCAAGCCACGCAAGCAACGGCCCTTTCTTGGCTAAAAGAAACAGCGTCACTTCTCGAACCAGCATCTAACACGACAACGAGGCATCCAAGTTGATTTTCCACAAACTATAAAAACCAAGTGGGGCGATTACTGCACCTATGCACATGATCAAGAAAATAGCAGCAGCAACCATACTCTTAACAGTTTTATGCTTCATGATGACTGCAACAGCGCTAGCTCAACCTCAAACAGTATCTCCCGGCGTCCGTAAGGGCGACACCTTCACTTACAACGTGAAGGCGTTGTGGAGCTCAAGTGACCCGAACGCAACCATGTCAGAAAATATTCGGCAAATGAACATGACCGATTATTTCAAGGTTGAAATAACAGATGTCTCTGGGTCAGAGGTCACTATGAACACGGTGTGGCGGTTCTTAAACGGAACCGAAATCGATGGCTATACGAAGATAGATCTCTCGACAGGAATATACAGCGGAAACTCGAGCTTCTGGGCTATTTTCGCTGGGAACCTCAACACAGGCGACAGGATTCATCCTATAGGTCCAGACCAGGTAACCGTTAATAGTTCTCAAACCAATAGTTATGGAGGCAACCAAAGAGAGACAAACAAACTTGTTATAAATGGCCAATTCGCCAGCACCGATAACTCCAACCGCACATACACTGATTACATGACTGTGCAGTTTGACAAGCAGACAGGAATGCTCGTTGAGCTGCACGACGTACAAATATACACTAACCCAGCATACACTCAAACTATAATATGGATAATCACAGACACAAACGCTTTCACTGCATCCACCTCCGCCTCAGCCTTCCCCATAGAACTCCTCGCAGCGGCAGTTTCTATAGTGGCAGTGGCAATAATAGTGACCGTAATTGCCCTCAAAAAGCGCGCCAAAACGCGAAAACGCCGACTCTTGCAGCGTTGAAAAACGCCAGCTTTTTATTTAAAAGTCCGAAGGAAGCAGAACTTGCTCTGCAACCTGAGTCTATCTAGACGCTACGGGAAAATTAGATTTCCGCCTTTCTCAGGAGTTCTCTCGCGCTATTAAGGGAAACTCGGTAGAAAATCACCGTTAAGACGATGGCGATTACTGCGCTTATGGCGGTTGCCGTGTAAGGATCCAGAAAAACAGGTATGCTTAGACTAGGCATGAAGGTGGAAAGCGTGGACGATAGCATGTAGGGAATGAAAGGTGCCAGAATAGCGACGCCAGCCACGAGGCACGCGATTAAGTTGATTAGGCTGGTGGACTGTCGAATCATTCTGGGTCGGGGTGTCTCGGTGAAGTCGGCGCCTCCTATGCCGTTTGACAGCGAAAGCGCGCCTAAGGCAAAAACTATGAAAACGCCCTCTAACGAGGAAATGATGATGGATCGCAGCGACGGTTGATATATAATGGTTCCAACGGCGCCTGTGATTGCCAAGATGATAAGCGAGAACAACACGATGAAGAAGTATTTGCTCTTCACCAGACTCCGCGCTGAAATCGGAGAGGCATAAATTCTCCAGACCGCCTGACCTTCTTCACCTATCATGAAGTTGCCCAACATTATCGCCATGATGGCGGCGGGAAAGAGAAACGTGAAGGCAGTTAAATACGCAGAGGCTTCTATGGGCGGAGCCTGCCCTGTCGTTCCAAGGGTCTGTATAAGCGGCACCAGAATGATTATGATGGGAAATATGAAGATGGTCATTAACTCCCGTCGGCGTGTGAAAGCCTTCAAATCTTTTCTAATCAACGCTGCCTCAGTTGAGGAGAAGCCAAGCCTGCCTAACATGCCAGTTTTGGGAGCGTAAACTCCGCGGGAAACCGTTATGGCTGGTGGCTCGTAAAGTCCGAATCGCCTATTCAGCGAGGTGGCAAGCAGAAACAAGCCAACGATGAACAGGATGGAGACAACCATAAAAACGAGTCCGACAAGCAGTTCACCGCTTGTGAAAGAATAAAGGAGAGCCAAGCCCAGCCACACGAAGGGAACAAACCATGCCGCACTCTGAACTGATGCGACTGTTTGGATGAAGTTGACGGCACCTGCGCCGTAGATAACGTAGAAGTAAATAATATAGAAGACAAGGAAGAGCAGCAGCGACCCAACGAATCGAACCCACACCGCCGCTCGTCCTGTGGACTTGTAAACTGCCCCGATAAACCGCACCTGCAGTATCCGAAAGACCTCGGTTGTGGCGCTCGCCATAAAGGCAGCGGCGAAAACTGCAAGAGAAGCTGCCACAGCAGGGACGACCAGACCGATGAATGGCGAAAACACGACAAGCGCTGCGGCGATGAGCACCACTGAAGCGAGCGGAAGCCCAAAAAGGCTCGCTAGTATAGAAGCTAAAGTGTGTTCCTGCCAAGTAACAGGCAGCCAATACGGCACCTGAGACGCCGCCCTAACACCGCTCCGCTGAACCTGCTGCAAAAGCGTGAAAATAAAGCTGTAGATTACAACCAGAGTGGGCAACGAGGCGAACACACTCAGCGCTCCATCCCTGAAGCTGCCTACACTGCTTGGGTCAGTCGCGGCGAAGGAGTTGTATGCCAACCTTGCAAGCAAGCCGACAGCCACGCCGATGGCTAAGGCAACCCAGTAAGGCCAGTAAGCGAGAAAACGGTTCTCGTGATACCGCGTGACTTTCTGCCCTCTGATGAGCCTGCCGGATTTCCGGTCAACCTGCATCAGGCTGAGCACGTTCTTCCAGTTCATTTCAAGAGTTCCTCAACGATGGCTCTCGTGTCGCCTGTACCCGTGAGCTTCAAGAAAATATCCTCAAGACCTGAATCTGGCAGCTTCGACATTTGCCGGAGCTCCTTCATGTTGCCCAAAGCCAACAGTTTCCCTTGATACATGATGCCAATGCGGTCACATATCGCTTGGGCTATCTCCAACACATGCGTGGACATTATGGCGGTTACACCCTGAGCCTTCAGTTCCTGCAGGAAATCCTTGACAATCCTCGCGGACCTCGGATCCAAAGCGCTCAGCGGCTCATCCAGAATTAGGAGTTTGGGGCGGTGTAGAAAGGCTGAGATCAGGGCGATTTTCTGTTTCATGCCGTCTGAGTAGCTGGTTATCATGTCGCCTTCTCTGCCTTCAAGCTGAAACGCCTTCAGATACTCCGTAATTCTGCTTTTCTTCTCTTCTGTTTGCATGCCGTAGATGTCGCCGATGAAATCCAAGTACTCGATGCCTGTCAGAAACTCGTAGAGGCGTGGAGATTCAGGGACGTAGCCCACCAGCTTCTTCACGGCTACAGGGTCTTTTTGAACATCTTTGCCTAACACGGTGATTGAGCCTGAGTCTGGCGTAACTAAGCCCATGAGCATTTTCAGAGTAGTGGATTTTCCGGAGCCGTTTGGTCCAAGGAGACCGAAGATTTCTCCCGTGTTTATAGTTAAGTCTAGCTGGTTAACCGCTAAGATTTCGTGGTAACGTTTTACGACGCCTTTCAGTTCAACAGCAACGGCACCTAACATTGTCAACAGCTCCTCTGCAATAGAGAGGAAGACGATATTTAAGCCTAGCGCGCCTGCACACATAGCGGTCAGTTAAAGCGAAACGCAATGAGAGGTTATTAGCCAAATAAGTTTAAATCGGGGCATCTGCACCTCAGCTATCAAGCTGAAAATCAATGGCCAACGTTATCGAGACTTTTAAACTTACCAAGTCATTCAACGGGCTCACAGCAGTTGACAAACTTGACATCAGCGTCGAGACCGGCGAAATTTTCGCTTTGCTTGGACCCAACGGCGCAGGCAAAACCACGACCATTTCCATGCTTTGCACAATTTTAAAGCCAACTTCAGGCACCGCGAAAATCAATGGTTTCGACATCGTCAAAGAACCTATGCAGGTGCGAAAGTCTATAGGCATAGTTTTTCAAGACCCAAGCATCGACGACAGACTGACCGCACGAGAGAATCTCTACATGCACGCGAATCTTTACGGCGTTCCAGCAAGCGAGCAGAAAAACCGTATCGACAGCATCCTGAAGCTGGTTGAGCTGGAAGACCGGGCAGACGATCTTATGAGGACTTATTCGGGTGGGATGAGGCGCAGGTTAGAACTTGCACGTGGCCTCATCCATTATCCCAAAGTGCTGTTTTTAGATGAGCCGACAGTGGGGCTTGACCCGCAAACCAGAGATCACGTGTGGAAATACATCCGCGAATTGAAAAAAGCCCACGACATAACTGTGGTGTTGACGACGCATTATATGGATGAGGCAGATAAGCTTTCTGACCGCATAGCCATAATGGATTACGGGAAAATCATCGCGCTTGGCACTTCAGATAAGCTGAAAGAAACGCTTGAAGGCGACGTCATTATTATCAAAGCGAATAATGCCGAGGGGGTTATGTCATTGCTCACTGAAAAAATGGGGCTACCAGGGGCGCATGTAGTCAACGGCACTGTTGAAGTCACGGTGAAGAATGGAAAAAGTATGCTGCCAAGAATAGTGGAGGCGGCGACGCAGAACGATATTTTCATCGAGTCAATATCACTGCGGGAGCCAAACTTGGAAGATGTCTTCTTGCACTATACAGGCAGGACGATACGCGCGGACAGCGGCAGAGAACCCCACGGTATAGCAGCAATACAGAGGAGGAAGATAAGGTGAGCGAGCTTAGAGGACTCTACACTCTTTGGCTACGCGAAGTCAAACGTTATTTACGTGACAGGGTTAGAATAGTCAGCAGTTTCTTCCAGCCTTTGCTTTGGCTGGTCATATTCGGGGTCGGCATCGGCGCCAGTTTGCGAGGCGCTATACCCATTCCAGGGTTGACTTATCAGCAGCTGATTTTTCCAGGCATAATCGGGCAAACGCTCTTGTTCACGTCCATGTTCATGGGCATCTCAGTCATCTGGGACAAAGAATTCGGTTTCATGAAAGAAATACTGGTGGCTCCTATTTCGCGTGTCTCCATTTTCCTCGGCAAGATGATTGGCGACAGCACTGACGCATTGATTCAAGGAATAATCGTAATAGTCCTAGGTTTAGCCTTGGGAATAAACATTGACCCAATGACCTTTCTCGTCTCCCTGCCAATCATGCTACTAATCACCTTCGGCTTAGTTAGCATAGGTTTAACCATAGCGAGTTTCATGGGAAGTCTGGAAAGCTTCGGCGCAATACAGAGCTTCATCAACCTGCCGTTGTTCTTCCTAAGCGGCGCGCTATTCCAAATTCAAAGCCTTCCAAGCTGGATGCAGGACATCTCAAAAGCGAACCCGCTGACCTATGGCGTGGACGCTTTACGAAACGTAATCTTGGGCGCGGCCTGGCAACCTTTCCAAGTTCAGCCCTTATTCGTGGACATCGCTATCGTGGGCGCTTTCGATGTCGCCATGATAATTATCGGAACCTGGGCGTTCAGCAGAATGAAATAGCCTCCTCACACGCAAAGATTCAGAGAAAAATGGTTTAAACGCAAGTTCTTCTAATAGCCAAAAGGAGAAAGTGGATGAAACTTGCTTCATGACTTATTTGTTTGTCATCTCATTAATCTGCTGTTCCATCGCATGTCCGCGGCAGTAAACCAGAGCCTTCTTGACTCCCGGCACCTTCTTTGCGGCGTCTCTTATGTCAGCTGCCAGTTTGAATGCGATTGGGCAAAAGGGGCTCGTGGGGATGAATTCCACCCTGACTACGCCTGGTTCTTCTTCCTTCACGTTCGTTATCATCTGCATTTCAGCGAAGCTCATGCCTGTTTCAGGGTCTAGGACTTTGCCTACTTCTTCGCGGACTTTTTCTTCAAGCTCCGTCAAAACTTTCCACCTTTGTAATCTTACTGAATAAGAAACGGGCATAGCATATAAACCATTTCAAAAACAGCATACAATTCTGAAAACGAAACGACCAAATTACTGATAATTTTGATTCCGACTACGTAAGTGCTAAAAGTGCCTTAGAAGAGATTTAGGACCATGACCACCATCGGCGACGTTGCTAAAGGCGTTCTCTTATGGTTCATCCTCTTCTATGTTCTCGCAATGATTGGAAACGCGGTTTCTGGGAACACTGCACTATCCTTGTTCATGCTTGTTGGGTTAGTTATACCAGCGGCATGGCTGGTTTACGAGTATGCCAAGGATAAAAGGAAAAAACGCCCCATTCAGAGTTACAATTCATAACTGCTCAGCCACGAAAACATCTTTGGGGCAACGTAAAAACAAAAGTTTTCTAAGGGGCTATCCTGCATAGTAAAGTTAAGTGGTGGGTTATGCCTAATTCAGAAGAAGAAATCTACTCACTCATGTTCAGTTCTTTGAAGCACCCGCAGCGGCGAAAAATTCTCCGAATGCTGGCGGAAAAGCCAATGACGTTCTCTGAACTGCTGGAAGAACTCGCAGTCTCCAGTTCACATTTGACGTATCACCTTGAGAACCTCGGAGAACTCGTGGTCAAGCTGGATAACGGGAAATACAAGCTGTCCAGTTTCGGCGAAGCCTCCGTGGCAACCATGAGAGGCGTGGAAGAAGCACCTACTGCCCCAAAAAAGCATTTTGCAGCTTTTTCTCCCAGATGGAAAACAATTTTTGCCGTCTTAATCATCATCAGCATGCTATTCGCAAGCATATCCATGATTCAGTACGCTTACGTGGCTCAGTTGTCCAGCGACCATGCGCGACTGCAGGCTGATTTGGACAAGGTGAAAGCAGAGAACGAGCAACTGTTAACCTGGAGCAGCCCCACGGAAAAGGTCTTAGACGTACTTCAAGACGTTGTTAAACTTGACATGACTAAGTATAAAGCAACAATGTTAAGCGATACGGTGGAGTACCGCTCCGACCTCGGTGGCGTCGTGGAGGAACTCGTGAAGTATTCGCTCACCAGCAACGAAAGCAGAATAGACGTGGTGCTGAGGTTTAGAAACAGCCATTTCTCCCGGTATCAACTGTTCATCGATGAAGGTTCACCGCAATACTCCCAGACTCAGCCCTCAGACATCGTTGCCGCCACCAGAGACATCCTTGAAAGGTATGAAGCGTACACGGGAGACACCTATCTGGAAGACATGCGCACCTTAATGTCACTTGTGAATGGAACGGAAAACAATGAAACAATCTTAAACCACACTAAACTCGTATTCTTAACATCCGGCGACAGCGTCAGAATCATGCTTCTGTACACGGAAAACGGCGTTGATTTTTCACCCAAAAGCCTGAGCTTCGTTTTCGAAAACGGGGTTCTAAAAGAAATACTTGACGGCTGGTACCTGTTCACCGTCGAAACCACCAAAGTTACCATTTCCAGCGCACAAGCTGTCCAAATTGCACGAAACGCCGCAGCTAACTTCAAGTGGATAGCCGACAGCCAAGAAGTATCCAACTTTACCGTCTTGCAGCAGCCTGTCTCTGTGATGTTCCACCCGAGTCCCCGAGCAGGAGGCTTAGCGCTAGTTCCATACTGGTATGTTACGCTCTACCTTGACAAGGTTTACCCAGGTGGAGTTAACCGCATAATCGTCGGCGTTTGGGCTGACACTGGAGAAGTCGCGCAAATCAGCACAGCAAGCGGATAAAACAATAACAACAGCGACACCGAAACCCCAAAAAAGCAACCGCCATGTAAATCAACTCCACATATTTTTTCAGGTTGATGGTGAAGGTTTGCTGAGGCTCGGAACGCGCGCTGAGTTACTTTGGGAAGGGAACTAGCTTCAAAGCCTGGGCTTTCAGGTTTTACACGTCCAAAGACCCACTCAGCCCTTAACCATCGCTGCAAGGAGAGGAAGGAAAGTTCATGTTTACTTTACGGGTTTTTTCTGATAAAAGATTTTTTGTAAAGGTTTCTTGACTAAACACGCCCGCAAAGCCATTTTTTAGTCAATATTTCTTGACTAACCACGCCTTTCTTAGTAAAGGTTTCTTGACTGAAGGCATATTTGGCGCCTATTAGTGGTTGGTTGCAGAAACCTATAGAGGGGAGGGGTCGCTATTGGTGCAGAAAACCGCCAAACCATGTTGAAGAACAGCAGAGGTGATGGAAGAGGATACACCTGAGATGTCAACGCTGACGTAGCGTCTTTAAATAAGGGGACTATAGATAAAAACTGCAAATCAGTTCAGTCTTGCAAAGCCAACATGGCGCATGTTGTTTTAGCGAATCAACCTATATGCCGCATCAGTGATGTTGACGACGCAGCGGTGCATGTCATAAGCGACTGTGACCTTTCCTGGTAGTCTGCTAGAAATATGGCACTGGCATATTTGAGTTCCCAAAACGCAGCCCACTCCAACAACTCAAAAACCAAAGCACTTAGCAATCGGCAAAACTTTATTATTCGACTGTGAAAATTTACATTCGGTTGAAAAAAGATGCCCAGCGGTCTTAACGCTTAGGCTGGAGATGGTTTAGACGTTGAAACTGCCTGATTTAGGCTTCTCAAAAGGCACGATTGTTGAGACAATAGTCTCCACCTACAGCACGGATGGACAGCCAAACGCGGCGCCCATGGGCGTCATAATGGAAAACGAACAACGCGTCATTATCAGGATTTACAACTCGTCATTAACGTATAGAAACCTTCTATTAAAGAAGTGTGCCGTAGTAAACGTAACCTCTGACGTGGAAACGTTTTACCAGACAGCCTTCAAAGAGGCAAATCTCACAGGAAAAATTCCTTTGGACTGGTTTGAAAAAGCAGAAAGCGTGGACGCGCCAAGATTGCGCTCGGCGGAAGCAACCGTGGAGATAGCTGTCGCAGAAATGAAACCCCTCGATGAGGGAAGAACGGAAGCGGTATGCGAAGTGAGACTGGTTAAAGCAGCAAAAACGTTTCCTAAGGCTTACTGCCGCGCTTTGTTCGCCACTATTGAAGCCATTATACATGCAACCCGCGTGAAAGCTTACCTAAGCGGTGACGAAAAACAGAGAGAACAAGCTCTGAAGCTGCTGGGAACCATCGAGGATTACCGCGCTTTGGTGAACCGTGTGGCGCCCAACTCATGCTATGCTGAAATCATGGCCGACCTGACGAAACGGGTGAATTCATGGAGGGTTGAAAGTTGAAAGTTTACGTTAAGACTCCTGCCAGACTCCAGTTTGGATTGATAGACCTGAACGGTGACCTGGGACGCATCTTCGGCGGCTTAGGTGTTGGCATCAACCAGCCAAACGTCGTTCTCAAAGCCGAATCGTCCAAGGGATTCGCGGTTAGCGGCGAAAAACCTGAGTTGACAACAGCGCTGGCTAAGCGGTTTTTTGACACTTACCACGTACAAGCCAACGTGCATCTGCAGGTCGTGCAAACCATCCCGGAACACGCTGGATTAGGCTCTGGAACCCAATTGGCTCTCGCGGTCGCCACAGCACTTGCAAAAATATCCAACGTAAACGCATCAACACAGGGACTCGCCGTTGCCATGGGCAGATGCCAAAGAACCCGCGTGGGAACAACAATCTTTGAGCAAGGCGGATTCGTAGTTGACGGAGGAAAACCTCTGGCAAACGGTGTTCCAACGACAGATTTACCTCCGATAATTTTCCGCCAGCCTTTTCCTAAAGAATGGCGTTTTGTCGTTGCAGTTCCAAGTGCAAACAAGGGATTATCCAACGACGAGGAAAAAACAGCATTCAAACAGTTGACTCCCATGCCGTCTGAAACGGTTGGTAAAGTATGCCGCTTGATCATGATGAAACTTCTCCCAGCGTTAGCAGAACGCAATATTTGCGCTTTCGGAGAAGCCCTAACAAACATCCAAATCACTATTGGAGATTATTTCGCGCAGGTTCAAGGCGGGAGATACTCTAGTCCAGCCGTAACCCAATGCATCAAATTCATGCAGGAACTGGGCGCTTACGGCGTGGGACAGAGTTCCTGGGGACCAGCCTGTTATGGACTCTTCCCAAAAGAAGAAGCCAAAGAAGCTAAGCTGAAGGTTCAAGCTTTTCTGAAGAACAGCGTCGGCGGACAAGTTTTCACTGCAAAGGCGAACAACCGAGGAGCCTACATCAAACTCACCAAATAGCAAAGAAGGGCAAGATTTGAAGGCGTTGTTGGTTACGGGAACACTTGCCGAAGATGCTGTGAAACGCTACGCACAAGAAAGCAGTGTAAAAACTGATGTTTATGTTTTGAAGGTTCCTGTGGCTGCTCTTCTGACGCCCGACGCCATCGCCAAAGCCCTCAAAGCCGCGAAAACTGAAGGTTTTGATGTGATTCTGGTGCCGGGGCTCATCAGAGGCGACACCACAGTTATCTCGAATGCGATTGGTGTTCCTGCGTTTAAGGGTCCAAGGTATGCGGCTGACCTGCCAACAGTTCTCGATTCGCTAGGCGAAGTTACACTTTCAACCGTCACACCTGCATGCGACCTGCTTCGGGATAAGCTTCGGCAAAAGGCTCTGGAGGAACTGGATAAAGTCGAGAGGAACCGTGAAAGGCTGCTGAAAAACCCGGGCAACATGCTAATCAAGAACTTGGCCGTGGGCAAGGATTTTCCCATGCGTGTTATGGCGGAGGTTGTCGATGCTCCATTGATGCCGACGAAAGAGGTTAAGCGATTAACGGCGACCTTCGTGAAGCTTGGCGCCGATGTTGTTGACGTGGGCATGGTCGCAGGCGAATCCAGACCCGCTGACGCGCGGAAACTGGTTGAAGCCGTCAAGAGCGTAGTAGACGTGCCTGTTAGCATTGACTCACTTGACCCCGCGGAAATCAAAGCCGCCGTTGAAGCTGGCGCAGACCTTATATTGAGCGTGGACGCTGGAAACGTTGAGGCAATTGCGCCTTTTGCTTCTGAGGTTGCGGTTGTTGCCATTCCGACTAACCAACGTGAGGGATACTTCCCTAAAAAAGCGGAAGAACGCGTAAAATTCCTCGAAGAAATCATCCAGAAGGCGAGAAAACTGGGGATAACCCGTGTTATGGGCGACTTGATTCTTGAACCGTCGAATATTTTGGAGTCCATGCTTGCCTTCCGCATGTTTTCCGCCGCAAACCCTGAGGTGCCGCTTTTCGTCGGAGTCTCCAACGTTACGGAACTGTTTGACGCTGACTCTGTGGGTGTTAACGCGTTGCTTGCGCGTTTGTCCTCTGAGGTTGGCGCCAGCATGTTGCTGGCGACGGAGAAAAGCGACAAAGCAAAGGGCACTGTGCGAGAGGAGGTGACAGCGGCGAAGATGATGTTTCTGGCTAAAATGCGCGGTTCGGTGCCGAAAGACTTGGGCTTGGACTTGCTCGTGCTGAAGGACAAACGGAACCGAGAAGAACCCTACGACAGGACGTTAGAAACCAACGTTCATGTTGCGGTGACGTCCGAGAAACCTGAACCGGTTGTGCTGGACGAGAAAGGCTCGTTCCGAATTGCCGTAGACAGAGTTGACGGGAACATCGTCGCGCTGCATTACACTTCACTGGGACTGGATAAGCCCGTGAACATAATTAAGGGCAAAACAGCTGATAGCGTTTACATGAAGATTGCGGAGTTGGGCTTAGTGACTCGAATCGACCACGCAGCCTATCTTGGAAGCGAATTAGCGAAAGCTGAAATAGCATTGAAAACTGGTAAGCAGTACCTTCAAGATCATTCCCTGTTTTAGAGGATAACACTTCTCATATGGTTGAGTGGAGTCAAGGCTGAACTCTTGACTCAGAATCTTTATTCGCTAACTTTCTTGAATCGTTGAAAAATGATGTTTTGAGCACCCGCACCACAGGTGTTCCAACTATCACTGCCAGTATGACCAGAGCCAAACGTTCAACTGGATATACAAAGAAAATGCTTCCCCATATTGCAGGATACGCAGCTCTCTCAATGTATCCAATGGGCTGTGCGAGTATCGTCTCAAAGAGTATGTTTCCCATGAGGTGCTGCATCATGGTTCCTATTAACGCCAGGATTGCGATTCCCGCAGCCAGCATGGTTGGTTTCAGAGTTTCCACCCATTGGCCAGCTTTGCGCCCCAGCGGTGAAAGAAGCACCAAAAACGCTACTATGTGCAGCCAAAAGAACGGAACCGCAATACCACCTATGTCAACGGTTATGCTAGTTAGCGGGTTTATCAAGAATGCTGTGAACAGGGCAATGTAAAGTACGACGACTGGCCACAATTTGCGCCTAACGAGAAACCCTAATGCGACTACATTTACGAGGGCTGGAAGAAAGTCCAAACCCAAGAATATCACTGGCTTTCCCATAGCCATTCCCAGAAAAGTGCCTATAATCACAGTTATACCTCCAACATAGGGGCCTAATAGGATTCCGTAAATTGGAGCGATAACGTCTGATACAGAAAAGCTGGCTCCTTGAGCGCCTATCATTGGCACTGTCGGCATTATTCTGAGTACTGAATATAACGCGGAAAATATTGCGATTGTGGCGATGGTTTTTGTTCTTTGGTTTATGTCTATTGTGCTGCTCGTTTGAGGCACCTTCGGAAGTTTTCTTCACTGCTGTGTAATTTTTTACACTGGATATAAAAAATTTGCGGTAGTCACGTGAGCCTCAACAGCTTTCACGGCCCGTTAATGAAAACTTCCATCAAAATCTGAAAATAGCCCGTTAGCGATGAAGATTCAAAAGGATGCTTTTGTGTCTTTTTTACTAAATTAGGGCAAAAAACGCCTGTTTAGTTAGTAACAACCGTTTCCGCAATACTTTCCGAAGGCGAGTCACAGAGTCAAGGCTTTAGTAAATTTTAAATACAAATTGAGGACAATATTAGCTTCGAGGTCAGTATCGTGGCTAAAGCTGCCAAAGAAAAGAAGAAAAAGGCTGCCAAGAAGAAATAAAGCCCTATAGAGCCTTGCTTAACTCCCATTTTTCTCATTTTCCATAGCTTAAACTCCCGTTATTAAGCAAACCCCGCAAAAAACATACAAAACCACACATTGGCGGTTGCCCGCTGAAGGCGGCTAAAGAATCTTTTTATATTCCCACTGTTCACTGTTCCATAGCTAAACGATGTGATTAATTATGGCTGTTCAACCAACAACTGAATATTTTGACTTGCTAAACATGGCGGTTGCAAGAGAAATCCAGGTTTCAATCCAGTACATGCTGCAACACGCGAAGATGGAGAAACTGATACGAAAGACTATTCCCGAGAACATACTTCTCGACAAAACAACCTATGACGCGGTTGGAAAGTTCCTGAAGGAATTCGCCATCGTAGAGATGAAGCACGCTGCTGACATCATGGAGCGGATTTACTATCTCGGCGGATCAGCCACAACCAAGGCGAATAAAGTTATGGTCGGCAACAGTTTAAGTGAATTCGCAAAGAACGGCGTGAAAGCTGAAGAAGAAGCGCTCGTGCTGTACCGCAAAATCATCAGCGCCGCAAAAGAAGTCGGCGATTGGGAAACACGCGAGATATTCGAGAAAATATACGGGGAAGAAGAGCAGCACCTGTTCAAGTTCCAAGAATACGTCAACTACAAAGATGAGCCTGAAAGCGCTGAAACTGTTCCGCTGTCCGAGTGGCGCAGGATATTCACCGACGATTACTTCGCGTTGCTGAACAAGGCTGTGGCGGCTGAAATCTCCGCGATAATTCAGTACACAAACCAGCATGAAAAAGCGGCGTTGCTTGCTTTGCGCGGGAAAGACACGGCGCTGGAAGTTATCCGGGAAACGAACAAGGCGAAAGTGGTCAGCGACCTGTTGAAGCCCATCTTCCTCATGGAGATGGAGCACCTAGAGAAAATCACCGAGCGGATTTACCTGCTTGAAGGCGAAGCAGTGACTGAACCGGAACCACTTCCGCAAGTCGGCGACAACGCAGACGATTTTTTGAAACTGGACCATGAGGCGGAAAACTACGCGCTGGTACTCTACAGAAAAATCATCGAAGAAGCGATGAAGCGCGGCGACAGCAAAACACGACGCATGTTTGAAGACATAGTAAGCCAAGAAGAAGACCATTACTGGACGTTTGACGACTTCTTGCGATAAACCTTCCTCTCTTTTTCTTTAAAACAACATTTTTTCTGTGCTTTTGGCACCAAACTGGCAGCTCGAAACAGGCTATAGCCCTTTTATATACTGAACAGCGTTGAAAGCGGACTTGCCCTGTTAGAGTCCTCCTCTGCTGTTTTTTCAGCATGGTTTGGCTTCTGAAAACGCGAATAGCGACCTCTCCCCTCTATAGGTTTCTGGCAGATTCCTAGCTCTGCCAGCGGTTGTGATGGAGCGCCCTTTTCTCTCTAAGCGATAGGTAGAATTATATTTTAACGCGTTCATTATTGGTTTCCGTTGCGGGGTCCGTGGCGCAGCACGGATAGCGCGTCAGCCTTCTAACGCCCTGTTGGGTGTGGAGAGAGCTGAACGTCCTGGGTTCAAATCCCAGCGGACCCGCCATCATATGTACAAAACACACTATCTTTTCTGCTATTTTCGTTTTTTCACAGACGGATGCTCCTGCGTGCACCTCCTTGACAGCGCTCTATTGCAGGTATTGCACGGCTACTTTCTTCCCTGAAACCACGTCAACAAACACCTTAGATAAATAGAGCAAAGGTTTCTATTGCAGCACTGTGATTTCAGCTTGCCTTATCTGACGTTTCGCTATCCCTGTGAAAACCTTGTAGCAGTCCTTAAGGATAAGCTTGTACCCCTCATCTGCAAAAGACAAATCAATAAGATTATCCGTCCACCGAAGACTATGCTCTGCGCATTGGAACATCAGTTGCTTGTGCAGTTCAGTCATCGCGGTATCTTTAAACCAGTCTTCACTCTTCAGCCTGCCCAACGGAACAAAGAACAACGGCACAATCAAACTGCGAAAACCCTTAAGGTCATCCACCAACTCCATCGTCCTCAAAAGGTCATCCTCCCTCTCCTCGGGAAGCCCCACAATCAACGTACAAGCCGGAACC
>JAOZHY010000021.1 GCA_026014595.1 Candidatus Bathyarchaeota archaeon | reverse complement strand
GATAAGCGAAACCATCGGCGCATGCTTCGTAGCCGCAGGAGCTATTCAGAAAGGGATTCAAAACAGGGCTATCTTCATCGAGGACATAAAGAAAACCTTTCAGAACACCCTCAAAGAAGTGTACGCTGCAAAGCACAACCTTTCGATTTGAACTTGCTTCTCCATAAGTTTCCTAAGAACGCAAGCATTGACGATAGATCTGTCTTTTAGCAGATGCGGTTAATGCAAATTCATACTTAGCCTATTCCAGCGACTTGATCATGGCTTACTGGCGTTTTCTTGGGCGCTCGTTCTTGTTTTCTTGAAATGCCGATTACGCCTACCGTAGCGATGATAGCCGTGGAAACGATTATCACCACTGCAAAGTTGATGAACAGATCAGAGTACAATAAACCATATTGCGCTGGTAATGTCGCCAAAACAGCAGCGGCTAACCCACGCGTCAACACTACCGACATAATGGACCTCTCTTTTCTTAATTCACTTCCAAAGGTTGACAATTGCACGGCACCTATTCTGACTGCAAGAAGAAGCAGAGATAACATGACGCCGAGAAAAACGAAGGTAACATTGGATATTGTTGCGATTATTCCAAGAAACACGAAAAAGAAAGTTCTAATGAAGAAGGCAATTTCAGATTCAAAGCGCTTCAACCCCTCGTCTACAGATGTCTTTGACGCTGTCCCAAGATGGAGAAAATTAAGGATTTGAGTTTCGTTGCCCAGTATAAGTCCAAACAGCAGTGAACTTAATGCTCCGCTTCCTCCAAGCACCTCTGAAATTGCGTACGCAAAAAGCGCGATTGCCAACGTCAACATGTAACAAAAAGGCAGGTCCGCAACCCTCTTGAGGAATATAAGCCATGCGATTCCAGAGAAAATTCCCACAACAACGCCTATTATAAATCTGCCCGCAATTCCTAGACCAATGTAAGCGTAATCTGTATGTCCAGTTAAAATTACTCCGATTAAGGCAAGGGACACAACGATGCATAAAATGTCGGTTATGGCGGATTCTAAAATTAAAGTGGTGGCGCCTTTTTCGCTGATTTTAATTTTTGCTGTCAACGAAACCACCACGATGGAGCTGCTTCCGCCGTAGATGCTACCGAACAGCAGACCGTAAAAAAGTGGGACGCCCATAACGAAAATCGTGAACAGGGCAACCACCAGCATGCTCAGTATGAAGCCTGTAACTGCGAGCAAAACTGCTCTTGGGCTGTGAGACAACGCTTGGCGTATGCCCATTCTCATTCCGCCGTCGAACAGGATGAAGATTAACGCCAAAGCCGATATGTACGGAGCCAACCCGCTAACGATGTTTGGTTCAAAAATGTGCAAAACTGGTCCAACGGCTATGCCGAGGAATATCAAGAACAACATGTCAGGCACACCTTTTTTCTCAAAGAGGAAATTCCCCAAAAAACCTATCACGATAATTAACGCGCTAACTATTAACGCCAACGAAACGGGTTCAACCATTTTGAGACACTATACCTCTTTAGCATGGAATCATTTTTAAAGATTTTTTCAGATTTGCGAACAGAGTCCGTTTTATGCTTAATTATCTCTTGATGCGTGCAGCTTCTCAGAGAGCAACCCCAATAACTCTCGCATTAATGGACTCAAAAGTTATTATCCTTGGCGTACGAGGAAGTTTGATGCATCCAACACTACTTAGTATATAAAAGGGGGCTATAGACAAAGATGTGCTACAGTTCACACTATCCAGTTTGTACCATTTGTTTTTCGTCACAAGTCATTTATGCATGGCGCGTCAAACCTGCGGCAAAAGAGGTGTAGAAAGCTTGCCCGTCACGCCTTTCCATTATCCTGTTGCTTACGTCTTCTACAAGCTTGGAGGAAAGTTCAGCCTTCCAGGGTTGATTGTAGGTTCCATGTCACCAGACCTTGAAATCCCCCTTCATATTTCTGCTGTCCAGGAACTAAGTTTCAGACAGGCTGGTGCTGCACAGCCTACTTGGCGCTTTGTCGCTTGGCACCGCACTCGCCATAGCCATTACTGTTCTAATCTACCCCAAATTAACAAGCGCGGTCTTCCCAGTTGACAAGCTGAAGGTTAAAGAAAAATGCCGATTCTCCCATAGTCTTGCCTTTTCTTGTGCTATAGGCTGCCTTTTCCATGTGTTATTGGACGTTACAAACCACGCCTACAACCCAGTCTTCTGGCCTTTCCTCGCGTTGAATCAGACGCCAAGCCCAATCGTTCCAATCCTAGGTGGTGTGGAAACTGCGTCTCTGCTGGTGCACGCTCTTCTTGCGTTTCTTTTCGTAGGGTTATTCGCTAACAAGTGCAGAAATTTTTGGCATCGACTGCTCGTGGAATAACCGCGTTTTTACGCAGCCAATAATGCTTATTAACTTAGGCTGAAGAGTAGCCGTGATGAAAAATGTCCTTGGATGGGTTCATTGAGTACAAGCGCCGAGAATTCTGCAAAGACGTAAAATGCCCAGTTCAGATGGA
>JAOZHY010000006.1 GCA_026014595.1 Candidatus Bathyarchaeota archaeon | reverse complement strand
AAGACCACGCTGAAAACAAATGTGTAGATCGCCAGCATGAGCAGAGGGGTAAAAAAGGACCACAAAAGACCCATGAGCGAGCCGCGATAGCGCCCTAAAATCTCGCGGCGGGTTAGGCTGATTATCAGTTCACGATTGACATAAAGTGTTTGAAGGGGATAGAAGATCAGGGAAGAACGCATAATGTATTTAACGTGAATAATGGATAAGGAGCGGGGTTCTTCGGTACACTTTAGGTGCGAACCAAAAAGAACCGAGAAAGGAACCCCGCGCCATGACGAGTTTACTCGAATTATTTGTCAGTGTAGATGATTTTTGCCAGTTCTTCCTGCCATTCTGGGAAGCCAAACAATTGGAAGACGGTAGCAAAAAGCGACTTCGCCGAGGACAATTGAGCATCAGTGAGATCATGACCATTATCATTTACTTTCATCAGTCCCAGTATCGGAATTTCAAAGCCTACTACACGGAACATGTTTGCCAGCATCTGCGCAGCGAGTTTCCGAACCTGGTGAGTTACGAGCGCTTTGTAGCCTTGATGCCTTCTGCGTTTGGACCCTTGAGCGCCTACCTGAAAAGCTTGTATGGTCATTGTCGTGGCATTTCGTTTATCGATTCGACGGCTCTGAGCGTGTGCGACAACCATCGCATTCACAATCACAAGGTCTTTGCGGGGTTTGCAGATCGTGGCAAAGGCTCGATGGGTTGGTTTTTTGGCTTCAAATTACACCTGGTTGTGAATGACTGTGGCGAATTGCTGGCTTGTCAGATCACACCTGCCAGCACCGATGACCGCAAACCGGTGCCTGAACTGTGCAAAAGGCTGTTTGGGAAGTTGATCGCAGATCGTGGGTATATTTCTCAAGCCTTGTTTGAACAACTTTTGGAAACCTTCGACCTCCAACTCATTACAAAACTCAGGAAGAATATGAAGAACCGTTTGATGCCTATAATAGACAAACTTCTGCTCCGAAAACGGGCTATTATTGAAAGTGTCATCGACCAGCTCAAGAATATTTCTCAAATCGAGCACACTCGCCACCGCAACCCGATCAACGCTTTCATCAACATTATTGCTGGCTTGATTGCTTACTGTCATCAGCCAAAGAAGCCGTCTTTGAACTTGTTTTCTTCTCACTTGCTCTCGGCTTAAACATTATTCACGTT
>JAOZHY010000022.1 GCA_026014595.1 Candidatus Bathyarchaeota archaeon | reverse complement strand
TTCAAATAGTACCTGTTGAATCTGTCGTGTTTCATTTTCAGCGCGGCGACTTTCAAAAATGGATTAAGAACACGCTTGGCGATGATGAAGCAGCAGCGCAGATCGAACAGTTAAAGAAATGGTCTTCTTGGTCGTCTGATGAAACCTTGAGAAAAGACATTCTGAAAGCTGTGGAGAAACGTCTTGCCGAGCTAAAATCACGATATTAAAGCATTTTTTCAATCCCCTGAGCAGGTAGCAGAAATCGAACGATTGTCTTGTGGTTTTAGCAAGGAGAACTCATAGGGCATGATGCTTGGTAGAATCTGCCAAGTGAAAAGGCAATTGAAACCTTTAATTTTCCGTGAGACGTCGCCTTGACATGCGAAATTTTATATCTGAGTGAAAACCTCTAAGAAAAAGATAAGAGAGATTTTTGATTTAAAACGGGTCTGGAAGCTGGTGATGAAATGGCAGAAGTGCTTTTAACCGCTGATAGAACCCTCATGAGCAACTACCACAACAACGAGTTCTTAGGCTTCGGAACCTGCGCTCCTCCAAACTTTATTCCTGAATGGTTCTACAGCTTTCTATTTTTCCCACCGCTGAAAGCCTCAAAAGGTTTTCCTTCAGCCGCGCCTTACGGATTGCGGAAGACGGAAGCGCAACTTTTGAAGGAAGGATTCAGGGTTGCCACAGTGAGCCCAGACTACCTTGAAGAGTACATCGGCAACGCCAAAGTGCTGGGTATCCACACGATGGACCCGTTTGGTCTAGGTCCGGCTTCAAGCACTCTTGCTGCTATATTCAAGAAAGAGCCGTACTTGGCGAAGCACTTTCACTGCCTCATGGATGACCCAGCGGTTAAGAAAGCAAAAGCGAACGGACTGAAAATCATAGTTGGCGGTCCAGGTGCATGGCAGTTCCGTTACAGGCAGAAATTTGTCAAAGACCATCAAATAGACTGCATCGTTGAGGGCGAAGGCGAGAACGTTGTTGGAAAACTGTTTAAAGCTGCCCTTGAAGGTGAGGAGCTCCCGCGTTTCTATGAAGTTAGTGTCCGAGAGACACCTAGCTTGGAGGAAATTCCTGACATCGTGAATCCTTCGATTAACGGCTTGGTCGAGATTGGGCGTGGATGCTGCAGAGGCTGCGAATTCTGCAACGTAACACTTAGACCCTTAAGATGGTATCCTCTCGAGAAGATTAAGCGCGAAATAAGCCTGAACCTAAAAGCAGATAACGTGGAAGGTTGCTGCCTCCACGCCGAGGATGTCATGCTTTACGGTTCCAAGAACACCACGCCTGAAGATGAAAAGCTTCTGAGGCTGCATGAGTTCGTAGCGAAGAACTGCACGGGAATAAGCTGGAGCCACTGCTCTTTGGCAGCGGTCTCGTCGAAGCCAAAACTCTTCTCACAACTTTCTGAGATGATTTTGACGAAACAATCGTGGTGGGGCGCGGAAATCGGGATAGAGACTGGTTCTGCTGAGCTTGCTAAGAGGATTATGCCTGCGAAGGCTCATCCGTTTAGGGCTGAGGACTGGCCTGAGGTGGTTCGCGCTGGCATGGGTTTGATGCATGATAGCATGATGGTTCCGGCTTGTACGTTGATTGTGGGGCTTCCCGAGGAGAGGGAGGATGACCTTTTGAGGACGATGGAGTTGGTGGATGACCTTAAGGGTTTTCGC
>JAOZHY010000049.1 GCA_026014595.1 Candidatus Bathyarchaeota archaeon | reverse complement strand
GATACTCCGCAGTCTTAGAAGATGCAGCCAGTCAAGCTGCCTATGGTTTGCGGGAGTACAATGAAACCGACGAGGAACTATGGAGCGACAGCGAATGCAACCTACGAGCGAGAGCACTGCTTAACTATCTCAAATCACCTGCAGTTTATCTGACCGTAACAAGCACCCTTATCGACTACGGCAACTCGCCGATTTTGGCTGCCGATAAGCTATACGTGCCCTTTATAGCTGCTTACTTCCGCGTTGACAGCATCGAGTACAAGGTAGATGCAGAAACCCAGACGCTTACATTAACCATCAATTTCGAAAAAGAACCGCCTCAGCTTGCCGACTATCTCTATGGCTTAAGAACCTTCACGGTTAACGTTGAGAAGCTTAGCCGAACTAAACTTGGCAGAAGAGGCATCCCCATCTCTACAGGAGGCGGCGGAGGCTCAGGCAGCAGCATATTTGCCAGCAACGTGGAAATCGACAAGACATCCCCGTGCCTAAACCTATTAACATCTAGAACGCTGAAAGCAGCGTTTGGCTTTGATGGCGCCAACATCTTTGTCGTCACCTACACTGGCGATTTAATCCTGTACTCAGCTAATCATCTAATCCGACCCATCACAGACGGCAGCGACGACCTCGGAAACGGCACCTTCCGCTTCGGCTCAGCCTACCTCAAAAATAACCTCTACGTGGCAGGTTGGGAAGTCGTAGCCAACACGGGCAGAATAAACATGTCATCAATGCCCCAAGATGCCGCAGGCTACGTTTTGGAAGCCCAGGGAGTTGGGTTCTGGCCAATGTATGTGAACCCTAACGGCAGATACACGCCTGCTTGGCATGAAAACCACTATAACCTCTGGCCTGCAGGAGGCTCAGGCACCGGCTACTGTGGAAGCACAAGCAACTATTGGGCATGTGTTGCAGGAGATAGCGTATGGTACAATGCGCTTGGACACATGGACATGATAGATGACCTGGCAGCCATTAAGAAAATACAACGCAGTGAAAGGACCGACAAAAAAGGTGTTCCTCTAATTGACGCCAATTCTCTGCCTGAAGAGGTGCGTTCTGAGAAG
>JAOZHY010000005.1 GCA_026014595.1 Candidatus Bathyarchaeota archaeon | reverse complement strand
TCGACCAAAGACTTTGTCAGGGCGTGCGAGAGAACTCAAGGCGGTTTTGACTTGGTTCCCAACTCCCACATCTCTTATCTGGAGGGCACCTACGCAGGCATCGAGCTCCTAGAGATCTTTGGATTGAGACCCAGATACCCCCAAGAGTGCATCAGGAGCATTACTGAGACTTTTCGCTTCAACGGCGGTTTCGCGAGGACTGGGATCGGGATCCCGACGCTAGAGAACACCTTTTATGCGGTCTCAAGCTTAACAAAGCTGGACTATTTCTGAACGCCTATTTCCCTCTATCACGTTTACCAGTATTTTATGCGGTCTCAAGCTTAACAAAGCTGGACTATTTCTGAACGCCTAGGGTTCAGCGTGAGGAGAGCGCCTAAGCTCCTGCAGCCGCGAATGGCTGCATATTCACTTTTGACAAAAGTTCGTTTGCCCAGTTCCTAATCCCGTCTAAATCAGGTGTGTCGTAAACCCCCGGTTCTGTCTCTCTTGAAATGGCAGCGAGCCTGGGGCGTTCAGATTCCATTCCTTTACGCATTATCCACGACATCTTGGTGAAGTTGTAGATCGCACCAAAGAACCCAAAGGATATCGGTGAAAGTCCGTACTTAGATGCCTTTTCCTCCAAGTACTTTTTCCTCGCTTCCTCTGCTACTCCAGGCTTATTGGTATTCATTGCCTCGACAGCGGATCCGCAGTTAACGTAGAGCGCAACCTTCTTTCCAGCCATTTCTTTCTGGTATTTCTTGAGGAATGAGTCGGCATCACTGGTCCAGCGGCCCATCTGGATACCGCTCCAGACTATTATGAGATCGTATTCGGCGACGGATTCGATCTTCTCTCTCTTTGCATCTGCGACCCTCGACTCTACGCCCTGATCCCGGAGTTGCTTGGCGACATCCTCTGCTGTTATGGCGGCTGTCCCAGTCCTTGTGCCATAAACAATTAGAACCTTGAGTATAATTTCAACAGCCCGGATTAGCTTATTAACATTATTCAAGATTGGAAAAACAATCCAATATGCTGAAAGGCATTGTGCTAGTCTTCGGATTTCCGATCCGATGAATTATGTCTTAAAAACCAGAAAATGCCGTTTAGCGTTGACACAGCCTTACTTAAAAGATTTTTCATATGTCAATATTTTTTGCGAAAAACATATGTTCAAGATTTGACAAATTATAAATCA
>JAOZHY010000002.1 GCA_026014595.1 Candidatus Bathyarchaeota archaeon | reverse complement strand
TTCCAGAAAAGCATAGGCGAATACTACTATACAAGAACCAAGCCGGAAACAGCAAAAAAGTAACATGTTGCTTGACAAACCGCCTGTTTGGCGCCTAATAGCGGTTCATTGCAGAAAACTATAGAGGGGAGGGGTCGCTATTCGCGCCGAAAAACGCCAAAAACCATGTTGAAAATTAAGGCAAGCATAATCGGCGTCTAACCAAACAGTGCCAACGGCGAATCGAACCCTTAAATAGCTTCACATCGCACTCAAACGTGAGCGGAGCACCAATGGCTTCCAAAGAAAAAATCGTCATGAAACCCATAGGTTTCGTCAAAACCGCGGCAGTTGGAGACGAAGTCAAGGACAAAACCCGAACATCTCAAATCGTCATCCGCAGCGAGTTAACTGAGGCGCTGGACGGCTTGATAGGTTTCTCGCACCTTTTTGTGCTGTTTTGGCTAAGCCAAATTTCCAACGAGCAGCGCAGAATTTTGAAGGTTCATCCACGTGGCAGAAAAGACATGCCTTTGCTCGGAGTTTTCGCCACGCGAACCAATTTGCGCCCAAATCCCATTGGATTGACACTTGTCGAACTCGTAAAGGTAGAGGTCAACGTGCTCACGGTTCGCGGTCTTGACGCGTTTGACGGTACACCTGTCTTGGACGTGAAACCCTTCGACCTCTGGGACATAGGAAAAAACGCCCGAATGCCCGGCTGGTGGCTGAAACTCCATGAAGAAGATGAACGAAGCGTAAACGCTTAAGCTACAGCAGTTCTGCGTCGTATCTTGCCTCTACTGCTTTCAGGATTTCTCGTCTGAGGTCTTCGCCCTTCAGTCCTGCGTTCTTCACTTTCGCCATCTCGTCGGCTAGCGCCGCGTCTTGGATTTCGCTGCGTAGCCAGTTTTCAAAATCGCCCCTGTAAAGGTGAAATTCCAGTGATTCCGCAGACACTTGCTTTGCGGTTTCGTAGAAGCTTTGGATGCTTCCTGCCTTAAAGTCCGTGGGCTGCCCGATTCCAGTGTAGAAATGAAACTTCGCCTCTTCCGGAACCTGCGTGAACGCCTTGATGGCGGCTTTTCCCTTCTCGGTTATGCCGTATCCGCCACCTGACTTCCTCACTAACCCCGCCTTCAAAAGTTCCTGTATCTGCTCAATCGTTTCAGATGGAGTTAAGCCGACCATCCGAGCGAAACCGTTCAGGTCTGTGCGGCTGGTGACTTCACTCATGACCTTCAAAACTTTTAGTGGTTCCTCCTTCAACCTTGTTCGCCTCACGTGCGCCTGAAATATTATCAGGTGGAAACTTAAATGTGTTAATGCCCACATAAAATACGGTGAACGCTCTTGGAGAACCGCTACATCGTCGTGTTGGTCACCACAGCGAACAAGCAGGAAGCGGAAAAGATAGCGCAGCGCTTGCTGGAGGCGAAACTCATCGCCTGCGCCAACATCATAGACCCTGTCACCTCGCATTTCCATTGGTCCGGGAAAATGGAGAAAGCCCAAGAATGCCTGATGCTCATGAAGTCCCGCAGAGACCTCTTTGAAAAATTAGCGGAAACCGTGAAGGCGTTGCACAGCTATGACGTGCCAGAAATTCTCGCTCTTCCCATTGTTGACGGTTCAAAGGCTTATCTGGATTGGCTGGATAGTTGCTTAACGTAAGCTCATGTACATTTTTGTACTGAAAAGCCTTAAATAAAGCACTTCTGTAATGTTCAGAACTTAAGGAGCACTGCAACATGGGGAATCGCATTTGGGTCAACCCAATCAACCATCCACGAAGCCCACAAACTGAATTTTAAAAAACTACCCTTCACCCAATCGCCCCTCGAAATATTCTCAAAGCTTCACAAGAACTACGAAACAGCCTACATCCTCGAATCCATAGAAGGTCCACGGAAACTCGCGCAGTACTCGTTCATAGGCTTCAACCCGCGTTTAACCATCAGCGTAAAAAACGGGTCAGCCGCAATCCGTGACCAGAATACTGGTGAAGAAAACGCAGAGAGGGCAAGTGACCCCCTGCTTATCCTCGAGAAACTCGTAAAGAGCTGCGCTGTTCCAAACGAAAAATTCCGTTTTGTCGGAGGAGCCGTTGGATACATCTCTTACGACGCGGTGCGGTACTGGGAAAAACTCCCCCAAATAGCGGGTGACGACTTGAATTTTCCCGACGCTGAACTAGGAATTTTCGACGACGGCATAGTTTTCGACCACCGCCAAAGAAGCGCATTCTACTACTACGCCAGTGTCAACCGCCTCGCAGAGATTGCAGAACTCATAAAGCAGCCTGACGATTCCGACGCCTTATCATACACTCAGCCGAAAGTAAACATCAAAAAGGAACGTTTCGAGAAAGCGGTGGAAAAAGCCAAAGAATACGTCACTGCAGGAGACATCTTTCAGGTGGTTCTCTCCAAACGCTACGACTTTTACGTTCGCGGCGACCTAATAACGTTTTACCGTTCACTACACGACATAAACCCATCACCTTACATGTACTTCCTCAAATCTGGCGACAGGCAAATCGTTGGTTCCAGCCCAGAAATGCTTGTCAGAGTTGACAACCGAAGAGTTGAGACTTTCCCCATTGCTGGAACCAGACCGTGCGGGAAAAAGCCCAGCGAAAACAGGCGGTTAGCCCGAGAACTGCTGGCAGACCCCAAAGAACGCGCTGAACACGTGATGCTGGTGGATTTGGCAAGGAATGATGTTGGGAAGGTTGCCAAGTTCGGCAGCGTACACGTGCCAGAGTTCATGAAGGTTCACAAATACAGTCACGTGCAACACATCGTTTCGCAGGTGGTCGGCGACCTTGAAGAAGGCTTGGAAAGCTACGATGCCCTCCGAGCGGTTTTTCCCGCGGGCACGGTTTCCGGAGCGCCCAAAGTCCGCGCCATGGAAATAATCGAAGAACTGGAGCCCACAAGGAGAGGACCATACGCTGGCGCCGTCGGCTACTTCTCCTACAACGGAAACGCGGACTTCGCTATAACTATCCGAACTCTCTTCGCCGACAAAAATCAAGCGCATATTCAAGTTGGCGCGGGCATCGTGGCGGATTCAGTTCCAGAACGCGAGTGGTTCGAAACCAACCATAAAGCCGAAGCTTTGATGAAGGCGCTTGCGGCTGCTGGAGGCGAGACAGCTTGAAAGTGCTGGTTATCGACAACTACGATTCCTTCGTTTACAACCTTGTCCAGTACATCGGAGAACTCGGCGCAGAAACAGTGGTTTACCGAAACGACCAAGCAACGTTGAAGCGGCTGACTGCGCTTAAGCCTGACAGAATCGTGATTTCTCCAGGTCCAGGCACTCCAGAAGACACGCGTTACTTCGGCGTTTGCACAGAAATTCTGCGGAGCATGAGCCGCATGGTTCCCACCTTGGGCGTGTGCCTGGGTCATCAGGGAATAATCCATGCCTTCGGTGGCAAAATAGTCTCTGCAAAGAAGCTGATGCACGGGAAAACCTGCACCATAAGGCATGATGAGAAGGGCATTTTCAAGGGCGTCCGTAATCCCTTCACGGCAACGCGTTATCACTCGCTGGCTGGCGATAAGCAGTCCATTCCGCCGTGTCTCGAAATAACCGCGGAAGCCATCGACGACGGGGAAATCATGGGCATCCGCCATATCAAATACCCAATCGACGGCGTGCAGTTCCATCCTGAATCGATACTTTGCGAAGATGGAAAGCTCATTCTGAAGAATTTTCTTGACGGTGAAACAAAATGATTCGAGAAGGAATACAGAAGCTGATTGAAGGAGCCAGCCTTACTCCCGAGGAATCTCGGGAAGTCGTGAGAGAGGTCATGTCGGGAAAAGCAACGGACGCGCAGACAGCAGCGTTCTTGACAGCATTGCGAATGAAGGGCGAAACTGTGGATGAGCTTATAGCATTCGCCTCGGTTATGCGAGAGCACTGCCTCCAAATCCGCCCCAGCTTCAATGGTCGCCTTGTTGACACTTGCGGAACGGGCGGGGACAAAATCAAAACTTTTAACATAAGCACAGCCGCGGCTTTCGTTGTTGCTGGCGCTGGCGTCGCCATAGCGAAGCATGGGAACCGTTCGGTAACCAGCGGCTGCGGAAGCGCTGACGTGCTGGAGAAGCTTGGACTCAACCTGAACATGAAACCTGAGGCGGTTGAACACGCAATCGAGCATGTAGGCGTCGGCTTTATGTTCGCTCCAGCCTTTCACCCAGCCATGAAGTACGCTTCTGCACCGAGAAAAGAAATTGGCATCCGCACCATATTCAACGTCCTCGGTCCCTTAACGAACCCGGCTTCTGCTAACGCTCAACTGCTTGGAGTCTACGACCAGAAACTAACGGAGCCTCTTGCTTACGCGTTGAAGAGACTCGGCTGCGAAGAGGCAATGGTTGTCCACGGCTTGGACGGGCTGGACGAGATTAGTACAGTTGGCAAAACTGTTATTTCATGGCTAAAAGAGGGTGAAGTCGCAACCATGGAGCTTGCGCCAAACGATTTCGGAGTCAAACAGGCACAGATAGCGGACATAAGCGGCACAGCGCCTGATGAAAGCGCCGAGACGCTGTTCAGGATTCTGACGGGGCACTGTTCGATGGATGATGCGAAAGTGGAGATAGTGCTCGTCAACAGCGCCGCAGGAATCATCGTGGGCGGGGCAGCAGAAGACTTCAGTTACGGCATGGAATCAGCACGCAAATCAATCGAGAGCGGAGCTGCCTACAAGAAGCTTAAAGCTCTAATCAAAGCCTCTGATGGAGACTCAGCGAAACTGGAGGAGTTAGAGGCAAAGTATGAATGACTTTCTTGATGTGCTTGCGCGCGACGCAAAAGAAACGATAAAGTCGGGCTATTACGACTTTGTGGCGGAAACCGCAGGATCCAGCGTCGGCTTGAAAAAAGCAATCTTGAAAAGCAAAACTGTCCCCGTCATCACCGAAATTAAAGCAGCTTCCCCGTCGTTGGGAACCATTAGAGGAGACGTTAATGTGGCTGAAATTGCGAAAGACATGGCGAAAGGCGGGGCTGTCGGCATCTCAGTGTTAACGGAACCAAAACACTTCCACGGTTCTCTTCGTTCGCTTGCCGAAGCACGGAAAACGGTGAAACTGCCCATCCTGATGAAAGACATAATCATAAGCCCTGTGCAGCTTGAGGCGGCTTCAAAACTAGGCGCCAATGCTGTGCTGTTAATCGTATCCCTTTTCGACAGGGGCTACGGCGAATGCGGCATGCAAGAGATGATTGCGAACGCTCACTCCAAAGGTCTCGAGGTGATACTTGAAGCGCACTCAGAGACCGAGTTCCGCCGCGCCGTGGACAGCAATGCGGACTTGATAGGTATTAACAATCGAGATTTGGCGACGTTGAAAGTTGACTTGCGCGTAACTGAACGCATCTTGGAGAGTAACGATGTGAAAGGGAAAATTGTGATAAGCGAAAGCGGCATCAAAGCGCCGGCGGATTTGCGTTTTCTGCGCGGATGTGGCGCCAAAGCTTTCTTAATCGGTTCAGCTATTATGGCGACTGACAACGTAGAGGAGAAGGTTAAGGAGTTCGTGTTAACATCATGAAGAGCGATAAGATGAGAAAACTGAGCAGTTACCCTGTTGAGGGAAAATTCGGAAAATACGGCGGACGCTTCGTTCCAGAAATCTTGATGTCAGCGATTAAGGAGCTGGAAGAGGCATACGTGGAAGCCAGAGAAGACCCAAGCTTCAAGAAGCAGCTAAAGTATTATCTTTCGGAGTATGCTGGGCGACCAACCCCGCTGTACTACGCAGAAAATTTCACGCGGAAACTAGGCGGAGCGAAGATTTACTTGAAACGGGAGGATTTAGCTCACGGCGGCGCCCACAAAATTAACAACACACTCGGGCAAGCGCTACTCGCTAAGCGAATGGGCAAAACACGGGTCATCGCGGAAACAGGCGCGGGTCAGCACGGCGTTGCCACAGCAATGGCATGTGCCGCATTGGGCTTGAAAGCGGAGGTGTACATGGGCGCTGAAGACATGAAAAGGCAGAGGCTTAACGTTTTCAGGATGCGGCTGCTGAACGCAGAAGTGCACCCAGTAGAGTCTGGTTCTAAAACGCTGAAGGACTCCATAAACGAAGCCATGAGAGACTGGGTTACTAACCTCAAAAGCACCTATTACCTCATCGGGTCAGTTGTGGGTCCCCACCCATACCCCATGATGGTGCGCGACTTCCAAAGTGTCATCGGCTGCGAGTTGAGAGAGCAGTTCCTGCAGAAGGAGCAACGATTGCCAGACGCGTTGGTTGCCTGCGTGGGCGGAGGAAGCAACGCCATAGGTACGTTCTACCCGTTCGAGGATTGCCCTGAGGTGCAGCTTTACGGCGTTGAAGCAGCGGGACAGGGAATTGAGTCGGGCAAGCACTCCGCTTCATTGGGCGCCGGTGCAGAAGGAGTCTTTCACGGTATGCTAACCTATGTGCTCCAAGACAATGAAGGGCAGATACTGAACACGCACAGCGTATCCGCAGGCTTGGATTATCCCGGCGTCGGACCCGAACACTCGTTCTTGAAAACGCTGCAGAGAGCCGAGTACGCCACGGCGACGGACGAGGAGGCAGTGAATGCTTTTTGCACACTTTCACGGGAGGAGGGCATAGTTCCCGCTTTGGAATCTGCACATGCACTTGCTTTCGCTATGAAGCTGGCGCCGAAAATGAGGCGTGACCAAGCGATTGTTGTGACGTTGTCGGGGCGAGGAGACAAGGACGTCGAGGTTGTGGCTGATTTTCTGGGAGTGAAAATATGAGCCGGATAAGCAAGGTTTTCCAGAGCCTGAAGGCTCAGGGCGAAGGCGCACTCGTGGGTTACGTTACGGCTGGCGACCCTGAACCCAAGCTTACGCCTATAATTGCCGAAGCACTCGTCAAAGGTGGCGTGGACATTCTCGAGCTGGGAATTCCGTTCTCTGACCCAATTGCAGATGGTCCTACGATTCAGGCTGCCAGCGTGCGCGCGTTGCAGGCGGGAACGACGCCGAAGATGGTGCTGGAAATGGTTGGAGAAATCAAGAACCAGCGTGACGTGCCCGTGGCGATTTTGACGTATTACAACCCCGTCTTCAGGATGGGACTTGACAAATTCTTCGGCTTGGCGAAAAGTAGCGGCGTTGACGGGGTGATTGTGGCTGACCTTCCTGTGGAAGAAGCGGCGGATTATAAGGAGGCTGCGGAGACCTGCGGGGTGGACACGATTTTTCTTGCGGCGCCCTCCACTTCTGCCGCGCGTCTTCAGCGGATAGTCGAGTCCACATCGGGCTTCCTCTATCTTGTCAGTCACTTCGGAGTTACTGGAGAGCAAGCGGCTATGGAGCATTCAACGATTCAACTTATCCAGAGAGTGCTTCCAGTCACCCGTGGTCGCGTGCCGTTGGCTGTTGGGTTCGGAATTTCAAAGCCAGAGCATGTTAAAGCCGTCATCGGAGCTGGCGCTGACGGCGCCATCGTGGGCAGCGCCTTCGTTAACATCGTTTCCCGATGTAGAAGCAACGTTCACCAGATGCTTAATGAAATTGAGAAGACCGCGTGCAAACTAAAAGAATCCGCAAAACAACACAATGCTTAGGAAACGACGTTCACTAAAAGAAAAAAAAGGCAAGGTTTTAGCTGGGCCACTGACGTTTGAGCTTTCGCCGAGTCAGAAGCACCCCAATGGCTAATCCCACGACAATAATGATTATGGCGGTTGCCATTATTACTGCGCCGCCACTTGTTGGCGTGCTAGGTGTGCTGGATTGGCTTGCAGCAATGTAGGCAGTGAACGTGGGGTCGTGCACAACGCGGTATCCACTGTAATGCGGGTAAGCAATTATGTAGAAGTAGTTGGCTCGGCTCATGTTTGCGATTGTTGAGAGGGATTTAGCGAAGAGTGCGGGGTACATGTGAACAACGACGAGAGGAAGGAACTTCATCAAGCCTATATGATAAGCAAACAAGCCTGCGTTCCCTGCGTAACCAGCAATTTTAGCGGTTCGAGCCGTTGAGTCATATGTTTCAAATTGGGTTTCTGTGGAGTCGGCGGTGTAGTTGTAGAGGTCGTAGGATTTTTTGGTGCAGAAGTCGGCGGTGAAGATTTTTTCGCCATCATCCGCATACGTGTTTATGGAAGTATCGGTGACTGGCACTTCCGTGTCAGTGACGTTTTGTCCAGCGGGTGTCTGGCTGTAGGTTTCGTGGTCTGCTATCACTGAGGTTTGGAAGTTTATGATGCTAATCTCAAGCCCGTTGTTCTGGATGTAGTCGTAGATGGTCTCGTTGCTGATTTTCCTGCCCAACATGCCATAGTTGCCTGTGCTGTTGTAGTATGTCCATAGCAGGGGTAATACGCCGACGAAGAGGTGACGCATTCTCCCGATTACATGGTTTTCTTGCAACGTAGCGGTTCCCGAGGCTGGGTCGATAGTAAGCGTGTAGGTGAATGTCAATTCATCATAAACCGTTAGCGCAAGCGGCCAACTATTGTCGAAGTGAGGATTGTTGGGGTTTATCCATGTTCTCCACCATAGCGCGGTGAGGTTAGTGTACTTCATGCCCCAGGTCCATTGGTTGCCTTCGTGCGTTAGCGGGATGGTTTCGGTTTTGCTGTTTAGCACCGGCAGTGTTGCACCGAGATTGCTGAGGTCGAAGCCGAGACTGAATGAAGCGAAGAGAATGTCGTTTCTGTCGGGTGAGTCAGGGTAAAGCGTGTTATTGGTTTCGTTGAATGCCATGAGCATGAGAAACGTGGAGGCAAGGACGACATCACGGTTGTTCTCGTTAGTCTTGTAAGCCATGATGAAAGACTGCATCGGAATTCTCAGGTACGCAGATTCGTCCGTAGTTATCTCTTCGAGCCCTGCGTAGAGCATTTTCAAGCCACTGCTGTTCACGTAAGTCATGTACATGTTAGCATGCCACTTGTCGAAGTTCTCTGGAGTTGGAACCCCGTGCAGCGTGGCGTAGGCGCGGACGTAGTCGAAGTAGTCGACTGTTTTGGCGAAGCTTTCCTGTTCAAAATCGGTTTTGACAAGTGTGTCGGCTCGTGCGAGCGGCGTGATCAAGCTGATAACTGCGATTGTGATGAGAAGCGTTCCCAGAAGATTTTTGTTTTTTCATACAATCTTCCTTTGTTTGGTTGCTTTCCCTTACAACTAGGTATATCGTATATATAAAGAATTATGAATTCAGAATATAACTCGCCTCACAAGATAAAACTTTATAGTTTTGTACTCGCTCTATACCTTCGGCGGTGGGTCTTAGGCGGTGGGGTAGGGGTCCATTGCACCGTAAACCCTCTATACGACGGGCTGACATCTGCGGATGAGGCGCCAAAGGCCATCTGGACCTTCCTTTCCGAAACGTTGACTATCCGTCCTTTGCGGCTGGCGGTCTGTGTGCGGTTTCCGTAGGGAAGCCGGTTTCATGGTTTGCCAGGTGAACCTGGCCAGGCTCGGGAGAGAGCAACCTAAGTCTGGACGTTCAGCGCTCAAGGGGGTGCGGGTACGAGTTTAGGGTTGGAGGGTTCTGGGCGGAGTCTGGGCGTCGAACCGCAGTGATCCACCGCTATTATCTTTAAAATAAAGATTCTTGGCTTAAACCTGATATGCGTTGTAGGTTTGCTGGGGCTCTGGACGGCGGAAACTAAAGGAGAAAAGAAAAATGCAAACTGCTTAAAAACTACTGCAATTGCGATTTTCCCGTCCAAAACCCTCTCAGCCCCGTTTAGCCTATGCGTAACCCAAAAAAATGGGGGAAAGATTGTTTTTGCGCGTTTCCTGCATGGCTACTTCTTCCTGAACAGCAACACGACTGCAATTGCGATTGCGGCGATTATGGCAATTGTCGAGACGGTAAAGTACGTTTCAACAGGTGCCTGCGGAACAGGCGTAGGCACAGGAGTAACAGAGGGTGCTTCGCTTGCGTGGAAGTATGTTACAGCGGAAGAGCCGTAGTACGATTCTGAGCCTACGAATGTGGCGATAACTTTGTAGTCGCCTGGAATGTCAGGCGTCCAAGTAAAGCCAAACGCGCCGCTGGCATCACTTGTGGTAGTGCCAATGTTACGGTAGTTGCCGTTAGCGTCGAGAACATCGATTGAAATTGGAACTCCAGTTACATTATTTGGCATTGGCTGTTGCATGTAAACAGCTTCCATAAACTGTGACATGCTAGCGTCGGAAACGCATGGCAAACCATTGGGGAAGTTCGCTGCAACCGCTTGTTGCGAAGCACCAGCAGAAATGTCAGTCACGGTACCGCTGATCGTTATAGGAGTAGAAGTTGTCACGCCAACAATAGGTGCATTAACCGTCACCTTGGTGGGGCCTTTGCCGAAAGCATAGATTTGGTTATCGTAGGAATTAGACGTTGCCATTATGCCATCCGAAATAGCGGCGGGAGTCTGAACGTAAAAGCCGCTGATGCTCCAAATGAGGCTGCCGTCTGTAATGTTTAGAACCACTTCTTTTGCTCCATGGAACAGGGGTGGACTGTACTCATGGCCCTCGGCGATGAAGATTTTGCCGTCAGCAACAGTTGACATTGGGTAGGTCCAAAAAGGAAACACACCGTAAGGTGACTCGATGCTGCTCGGAGTTTTGTAATGCCATTTAAATTCGCCAGTTAAGATATTGTAAGCCCAACAGTCTCCTCCATAGCCGATTATGTAGATTGTATCGTTAGCCGCCTGGGCAGCCATGCCAAGGGAGCTGAACGGATTAGGGTCTGGCAATGTCACTGGCCCCCATATTTGTTGTCCTGTGGTCTGGCTGTATCCGCTAATTTTGAAAGTGGATTGCGTGATTTCCACATAGACACCCCGGCTCATAGTGAACGAATTGGATGGGTTGCTGCCTCCAAGGACAATTGAACCTGGAGTCTGAGTTCGATTGGTTATCCAAAGCTGTCTGCCGTCGACTGCACTGTATCCTGCTTCAACTTGCCAGCCCGACTGAGTAAATCCTGCAACGGCTTTATATTGAGTCATGAGTATCACGTCGCTGCCTATTCCAGCTATGCTGAGACCTGGCGGATTCAACGGGACACCTGAGACGTTATTTGCCAATGGGACGCTCCATTCTATTCCCGGTCCAAAGTCGAGAACTGCATTTTGCGGCGTTCGCCAGAACTGCGTGAAGAGGGAGATAGGGAAAGGCCATTGTGCTCGTATGCACTCGGTAGAATTCCACATGTTAAGTGTATTATCGGTCGCGTTAACGTAGTAGAAAATTAGATCACCCTGCTCATCTATTGTCATGCCGCCTGTGTGATAACCCCCAGGACCGTTAGTAATTGTCAAAATGTAGTTACCTGTCATAGCGTCATTCAAATGTAAATCGCTGCCTACGTAGTTAATCTGGAAAGGTGGAATTCCTGGAACCGGGGCAAGAGGGTTACTCCACAAGAAGGCCGTAGCGCCATATTGCTGGGGTGTAACCACATTCAGAATTTGGCCGCAAAGTAAGTAATCGGTGGTGTTCTTTGTCCATAATGTTTGCCCAGTGCGTAGGTCCACTGCTTGCCATCCTGCGGGGTTAGCGGCCGATCCGGGAACCATTGTTTGATAAATTACGCCGTTCATGATTATGGGCATGAATTTCGACTCGTCCTGCACAGTTGAGGCAAAGTTGCTTGTTTGGGTATTGCCGTATTCTCCACCGATCATTCCGCCAAACGCTAGGGGCTTGGTCCACAGTATATGTCCGCTGTTAGGCGCAGTAGTATAGGGGTTGTAATTTCCGCTTGAATTATATAAGCCGGGTTCTGATAACACGTTTCCACACAAGCTTAGCCAGTTGCCCGCAATCAAATACCAATTGTTGTTTTCCGCGTAGATTGGTCGTGTCCAATATTTCGTTGGAAGAGGCGTTTCGGGCGGATAGCCAATCGGTTCCTCTTGCACGGTTAATGTAAATACATTGCTGCTGCTCGGTTCCCAGTAGCTACCACCTATTGTCTGTCCTGCAAAACTCATTTGAAAAGTGTAATTACCGACAGTATTTGGGATGTAAGTGGTGTATGCTCCACCTGTTAGATCAGCGGTGAACGGCCCCAGAGTGTCGGTGGTTCCGCCTGGTTTCGTTACTTTCACCGTTATGTTTGAGAAGCCACCTACCGGTACGTTCACCCAGAAGTTGACATTGACAGTTTGTCCTTTGCCAATGGGGTTCGGTGAGACGCTTATGAAAGAGTACGTTGGATACGAAGCAGCGTTTGCAACTGAAATTAATGGAACTGAAACTGCCATAGAAAGCATTAACAATATAGCAATAGCGATACGCATCATTTTTTTCTTTGAAGTTTCTTTTTTCATTTTTTTCACCATTTTTGGTGGGTGGCTAGTCATTTTCGATAGAAAGTCTTAAAAGCCTTTGCTTGATGTGCGGAAATATTTTAAAAATATAAGCAAAAAATACGCAAAGTTAGCATATTTTAGCAAGGTCTGCGTATTTCGAGGATTTTTCATTCAAAGAACAATTTCCAGAAGCTTTCCGCGCGCTAGTTTTAGCACTGTAGTTGCGTTATCCGTACCAAACGCAGTGCAACACCCTTAAATATTAAGAAATGCATTCCATCTGAAAGCTGGATTGAAGTTGATATGATCGATTCGCTAGACTCCAAAATAATCGATATGCTTCAAAAAGATGGGCAAATTGCCTTTGCCAAAATCGCCGAGAGGCTAAAGGTCTCCCCCAGAACAGTGCAAATTCACTACGCTAAAATGAAAAAAACTGGCTTGATCAAAGGGACAACACTAATACTCGATCTGCCTAGGATACGCACATCAATACGTTATACGGTCAATATAGGCGTCAACGCTGTAGAGACAGACCTTGAAGATGTCGCTAAATACGTCAGTAGCTTAAAAATTAACAACACCGTTGTTCACAAATGTTGGATCACCTTTGGTCGATACAATATGACGGTAGGCTTAGGCTCAACAAATCTTTTGGACGTTCATAAAATTAAACAGATGATCATGCAACATCCTTCAGTGAAAACCGCAAGCATAAACATCAATCGATACTTTTGGGAAAGCGGCATAAAAACGGAGTTTGCTGCTGGCGCCGTTCCCCAGGTAGTTTTAGATAAGGTTGATTATGAACTACTCAGAATTCTTTCGAAAGACGCCAGAGCGCCACTTAAACAAATAAGCGAAACGTTAGCAGTAAGCGATGACACTGTTTGTAGGAGGCTTGAGAGGCTTAAGCAAAAACGCATTATCTTGGGATCGACAGTTGTTCTTAGTTCTAAAGCTTGCGGCTACCAGGGACTTTGTGCCTTCTATATTAAGACAAAAGCGGGTTCAAATATTTTGAATGCTGCAGAAAAACTGATGAAGATCCCTGCGGCTATTAGTGTATTTTATCTAATTGGGGAATACGATTTTAACGTTAACGTTCATTTTAGGGAATATGAAGATATTGCCACAGTAGTCAGTAAAATCAGAAAAATTGAAGAGGTAAGTCTCTTTGATACGGTTTGGTATTTGTCACAAGAATGGTCAATACCCTTTATTTTTAATTTTGAAATTCCAAGGGAGACTTTTTACGTCTGATAAGAATAGCTTTTTTGAGCCTTCTCTCCCTCATGTTTCGAGCGCATGCCTCGGCAGAAAACCCAGAAGTTGAATATTTCAAGGCAGCTTGCTAATTATCAAAAAGCTTTCGTTAGGGTTTGCTGGGGTCCTGGACGGCGTAAATTAAAGGAGAAAAGAGAAAAACGCAATCTGCTTAAAAGCTACAGCAATTGCGATTTTCCCGTCCAAAGCCCTCTCAGCCCCATTTAGCCTATGCACAACCAAAAAAAGGGGAAAAGATTGTTTTGCGTTTTCTGCACAGCTATCGCTTCCTAAGCATCAGGATCATTATGGCGCCGACTGCTACAATTGCGATGATGATGCCGACTGTTGCTGGCACAAAGTACAGGTCAGCCGCTGAAGCAGGTTCAGGCGTAGGTTCAGGTGTGGACTGTGGTGCTTCTGTCACGAACGCGTAAGTTTCTGCGTACGAGCCATAGTAAGATTCAGAGCCAGCGAACCTCGCTATTATGGTGTATTTGCCAGGAATATTGGGTGGCTCCCAAGCGAAACCAAAGGTACCGCTTGTGTCGCTTGTGGCTGTTCCGATGTGAACAAAGTTGTTGTTCGGGTCAATGGCATCTAATGTTACGGTAACACCGGTAGCGTTTGTCGGAAGCGGTTTCTGCATGTACACGTATTCCATCCACTGGCTCATGCTCTCATCGGACATGGCTGGAACGCCGTTTGGAAAGCGTGCTGCCTGTTCGTTTTGCTTTGTACCAGTAGATATGTCAGTTACAGTACCCCGTATTATCATGGTGTCTCCTGCCGTAACACTCGTCATCGGAGCCTCTACTGTAGTGCGGCTTGGACCCTTGCCGATAGCATATATCTGCATGTCGTATGCGTTGAGGTATGCTATGACGCCGTCTGCAACAGGCCAGCCTTCATCAGCGAAACCGCCTACGCCAGCCCAACTCAGCATAGTCCATAATTCTTCTCCAGTGGTTGCGTTAAGACAGCGTACTCTTCCGCCTTTGTATATTGGCGAGTTGGGAGAGTGTTCGTTGTTGTAAAGGTAGATTTTTCCGTCGGCAATGGCAGCTGGGAAGGTGGGATAAAGGCCGTAGGGTGTTTCAAAGCCACTATCAGTGTTGTTGTACTTCCATAGCAGAGTCCCGTTTTTCGAATCGTAGCAGAAGATTTCTCCGCCGTAGCCGCCTGTGTAAAGTTTACCGTAAGCGACAAAGCCTACTTGGCTAACACCCCCGCTTCCAACTGTGGGGTAATAGTTCCAACCACGGGTCTTTCCAACAGGACCCCAAAGTTTCTTACCGTTGTCCAAATCGTAGCCTGACCACTGCATTGTCTCCTTGTCGCTTATGAAGAACACGCGGCTTTTTGCGTCAATTGGACCAAGCATACTGCTGACGTTACCTGACTTCGCTGGGATGTCCGTAGAATACAACAGGGTACCTCGTGAGGTTGGTTTCAAACTAATCGCCCAGAATGTTCCATAGGCAGTAGAAGGAGCAGTGCCAATTCCGCCGAAAAATGCCTGCCCGAATACACTGCTAACGTGGGAAGAGCCAAATAGTATGTCATCAACGGCAGCATACCTGATGACCGCGTCCGAAGGCAATGATGATGGCAATGTTATGTTCCATGAATATGCATTGCGCAGAGTTGAATTGAATGTCTGACCCACAGGCCTGTAACCTGTAAACTCTAGTGCCCCAGAGGGCCCATTAGTTATCACTTGGGTTAAGTTCCATAGAGCCAGCCATTTATTTGCCACGTCCATCTGGTAGATAAGTATCTCTCCGTTAGGACCGGTGACTCTTGTGCCTGCAGGAACATCAGTTATGGTGAATAGCTTGCCTCCATCCCATGGGTCATAAGCAGTCCACGTGTATGGAGCCGCTGTTCCGGAAACTGCCCATAAGTAGCCGTTCGGTATGACGCCGTGCTGGTTCGGTGAATCGAACCATTCCAATGAAGCGAAGGATGGGTTAGTAGTATAGTTCTGCTTCCACAGTTGTTCGCCAGTTTTCAGGTCAACGCAGACATAACCTCCACCAGAGCCATCGTTGCCTCTTGGCAGACCATAGTAGAGTCTTCCGTAGATAATGATGGGGCTATTGAATTTCGTCTCGTATGAAAGGCCAGGATAAAAGGTCGCTCCTTCAACGCCAGTATTGCTTCCTCCGACGACACCGCCGAACGAAATTGGTTTAGTCCACAATATGTGTGCGCTACTGGGTGCCGTACCGTCTGGCTGGAAACGTAATGCATTAGGACTATACGCTGCACCAAATGGAGTAAGATAGTTTGATGCAATACTAGCCCACGCTGTGTTCTCTCCTTCTATCGGTCGTGTCCAATACTCAGTTGGCAACGGAGGAATTGGATATTCAGGTACTTGTTCTTCCTGCACAGTAAGCGTTGTCGTTGCACTGGCTGCCAAATAAGTATCATTCACGTAGTCACTTGGCATGGGAGGACCGAACCAACTCCGGATGGGACCAGTCCATGTGTATTGTTGTTCTGGAAAATCGAACCTGAAAGTGTATGTACCGACTTTTTCAGGTGTATACTTGGTGTAAGCTGACGACGTTGTGTCCCAAACGACATCCCATGTTACTGTTTCCGTGTGCCCATCAGGATCGGTGATGGCCAGCTTAAAGTTCTTGAATCTAACGTCGTTATAGATAGATGTCATGTCCGGCATTTTATCAACCCACACTACAACGTTAACAGTCTGACCGACACCCACAGGGTTAGGTGCAACACTAATGTAGGCATATACTGGAATTTGCCATGCAGGTGTGTGGGCGTTTGCAGTTGGCAAAGCAACAAGCGAAAAAGCCATAGCAAACATCAGAAATAACGCAATCGATGCAAAGAGCTTACTGGAATTTTTCATGTCTTTTCTTTCTCCTTATTTTTGTGAGAAAACTTTTTGGATTCTTAAACCTTATAAAACTTTCCAATGTTAACGAAATTATTCGATAAAATAGCCATTTTTTAAGTAATCATGGCGTTAATTTACGAAAACACGGTAACCTTTTCTGGGCGGAGTTTGGGCGTCGGCTATTGTTTGGTTTGTCCAGTGGAGGTAGGTTTTGGTTTGGTTTGTGAAGTTTAGGCGTTTGAGGGTTTTCGCCAAGCCTGTCGAGTCGAGCTTGTGGATTTTTTGTGTGAATTCTTGGTGTTTGGGGTATATGCCTGTTAGCGTGGTGAGACGTCTGCGGATGGCTGGGTTGCGGGCTGAAAGCGTTATTAGGATGTTTCGGATTTTTTCTGTTCCGATTTCTGCGATTTTTCGTTCGTTATAGCTGGTGTTTGCTATTAGTGCGGGTTCGAAGCCGAGTGCGGTGAGTTGCCGTAGTGCTTCTGTGATGTGTGGGTTGGGTGTGCTTTCGGCGATGCGTTGCATGCCGGCTTTTTCGAAGAAGGGGTTGTATCGTGCCATGACGGCGATGGTTTCGACGTGTGGTGTTCCCGCTTGCGTGAGTGTGTCGTGGACGAGTTTGGTGCCTAATCCTATGCTGCGGTATTTTGGGTGGATGACGACGCGTGTGATGGTGCTGACTTCCTGTTGCAGCTGTTGGATGGTGCCTTTCCAGGCTTTGGCTCTGCCGAAGCAGGTGGGTGGTGGGTGGCTGTAGACTATGGCGCCGATGGTTTCGTTTTTGCGTTTGAGGGTGAAGATTTTTCGTGGTGCGGGGCTGGTTGCGGTGCGGTAGTGGAATTGGCTGAGTTGCTTGTAGTCTGCGAGTGTGCCTTCTGCGATGCACATTTGCCGTGTGAGGCTGCATTGTGTGGCTTTTGCGTTGGGGTGGTATTGGATGGTGACGGCTTTGCCGTAGCTTTTGTGGATGTGGACGTTTGGTGCCAAGTCGGCTTTGAGGTCGGTGTGTGTGGTTGCGGCGATGACGGCTTTGTGGTTTTGGCGTGCGTGTTTTTGGAGGTTGTAGGCGACGATTTTGGCGGTGTCGCGGTCGAGGGTGCTGGTGAATTCGTCGAGAATCCAGAATTGTGCGGTTGTTTCGGTGAGGCGTGCGATGTGGTAGCGGTGTTTTTGTCCGTCGCTGAGTTGGTTGTAGGTGCGGAGGAAGAGGAAGGCGTCGTTTAGTCCGACTTTGCTGAGGATTTCGAGGGCTTCTTGCGTGTTTTTGCCGATTGTGTCGATTATGGGCGTGTTTGGGTTGATGTTTAGAGTTGCGGTGTCTTGGGCTTCGTCGGCGAGGTCGGTTTTTAGTGCTTTGAGCAATGCGCTTTTTCCTGAGCCGCTGTCGCCTGTGATGAGGACGATGTCGGTTGGGTGTATGCGTATGGTGGTGTTGTCGTAGATTGTGAATCGGCGTGTTTGGTCTGTGCCGAGTCCGAATGCTTCTGCGACTGCGCGTGTGCGGTCTGTGGGGGTTGTGGGTGCGGTTTCGTAGCTTATGTTTATGGTGAAGGTGTCGGTTTGTCGGTTGTAAGTGCGTTTGAGTTTGTGGATTTGGAAGTGTTCGGGTTTGCGGCGTGTCATCGTGTGTCTCCTTGTGTGCGGTGTATGCGGAGTTGCTGTCGGATTTTCTGGAGTCGTGTTCTGCCTGTGTTGGCTTTGGCGACTATCCAGAGTTGGGGTGCGGGTTCGGTTCTTGTGGCGTATGCGGCGAGCGCGAGCGCCCAGAATTGGTCGTCGTGTGTGCCTTCGGGGTGGTTGAAGCGGGTTTTTCCGTCTTTGGTGAGTTCGTAGCGTTCGGTGTTGAGTTCGGCGATGAGGTTGCTGTCGTAGGGGATTTTGAGGCGTTTTTCCGTCATTGTTTGTTTGAGCCATTGTGCCATTTGCTGTTTGGTTTCTTGGGTGAATTTGGCGGGTTCGGTGTTTGTTAAGCCGGTGTTGGTCCTGTCTTCGGTGATGTAGTCGCCGACGCCGCTGCAGTCGACGAGGATTTTGTGGATTTTTTGCCACCTGTCGTTTATGGTTTTGGCGTAGCCGATGACGCTTGCGTATGGCGTTTCCAGTGGGAAGCGGTGCATGTGCGTTAGCTTCAGTGCGTTGTTTTCTGCCTTTACTATTGCGAGAACGCTGTGGTCTCGGTGTTTGCCGAGGTCTAGTCCTGCGTAGAAATCACCTCCTTGTGTTTCTTCGAAGGATGCGTATTCGAGTGTGTGGTCGATGCAGTCGGTGATGAGTGCTTGTGGGAGCCAGACGTTTTCGTTTTCTGCCCATTCGGCTTCCATTTCGCGTTTCCAGCGTGCGGGGTCGCCTTCGAGTTGGTGTTTTATGCGGTTGAGAATCTGCTGCTTCAGCGGTCCAGCTGGTTCGAGTGCTTGCTGCCAAGTCACATGCGTTTTGGCGTAGTCAGCGTATGTCTGGTCGTGGAAGATTTTGTGGAAGATGCTGTTTGTGTGCCATGGGGTGCTGGTGCAGATGAATTTGCCGTTTGTGGTGCCGAGGGTGAAGAGCATGGCGTCGTAGAGTTCTTCGTCATTTGGGATGAAGTTGAATTCGTCGGCGTAGACTATGTGGAGTTTGGGTCCGCGTATGGTTTCGGGGTTGTTTGGGTAGGCTTCGATTGTGCTGCCGTTGGTGAGGGCGACGGCGGTTTTCTGTGGTTTCTTGTAGGCGGTTTTGGGGAGTTTTTGCAGAAAGGCGTTGATGTGTTTGATGATGAGTTTGGTTTGTCTCCAGCTTGGTCCGACGATGCCGATGTTGATGTTTGGGTTTGTCAGCGCGTAATGCAGGAGCAGGGCGCTTATGATGTGGCTTTTTCCTGTTTGCCGTGCCCAGCGGGCGGCTATGAACTGGCTGGTTTGGAATTGGCGGATGATTTCCGCTTGATACGTGGTTGGGTTGAAGCCTAAGGTTTCCATGCAGAATTGGACGGGGTCTTCTGGAACTTCGGTGGTTTGGTTGTTGAGGAGTTGCTGTTCAAGATGTTTGAGTTTGCTTTTTTGTTGTGGTTTCGTTTATCAACTCCTCCAGTTTGTTTAGGTCTAGGTCTATTTGGCGTTCGTCGAAGTGGACGGCGATGGTGTTTATGACTTGGCAAATGTAAGCTGCAACTCGTGCCCATGATTGTCTTTGTTTTAGGTTGACGTTTGGGTTCTGGGCTTGTTCTTTCGCTAGAGTGAAAAGTTCTTGCAGGTTTTCTATGGCTTGGTTGCGAATTTTCTGTGTGTCAACTCTGACTTCTGCTCGCAGCTTCTGCACTCTGTTTTTCAACATACTATTGCGCGAAATTTTCACCAATAGCGACCCCTCCCCTCTATATTTTTTGCGAAATCAGTATGCCCGTTATGGTGCCTGCTAAGCCTGTGATGGCTGCGAAGACCTCGCTGTTCCATGTACGTAGTAATGCCAAATGCGCGATTTCCAGTGCCGTGAGGCTGAAGGTGAGCGCAATGGCGAATTTGACGCCAAGCACCAAGCGTTCGCTCGGCGGCACTTCCGCCTCAAGCGCGGTTTTATCGGTGGTTTTCCGCGTTAACGCGCGTCTAATCCAGTCAGTCATGGTTTCGCACCCTCTGCTGCTTAAGGCACCGCCCCAACGTGGGCTTGTCGCTCTTCGTTTTCTCGTTCACCAAGAAGCTGTTCAGCAAATCCTTCGCCTCCGCCTCGTCGACGTGCGCTTTGGCTATGATGGTGGCGTTGGTGGTCCACGGCACCGGAATGGCGGTGTAGTCGATGTCGTATAGGCCGTCGCTGTAGCGGAAGCAGTTCTGCGCCAGAATGATGTGCCGGCGCTTCTGACCCAACGTGCCGATGTAGACGCCCCAGCTTTTGACGGGCACGTCTATGCCGCTGACGCCGTTGCTTAAGCTCTTGCCTATTGAAGCGTCATGCCACTCCAGCATGACTAAGTCGCCAGCCGTTAAACACTTAATCTGGTTGAGGATTTCCTTCATGCGTTATCATCAAAAGAAAACGCAGCAAATCGTGAATATAAAGACTCGCGAAATTTACCAATTGATAAATTCACAAATTTACAAGCGGCAATAGAAACTATTAGCCTTGCAGGGAACTAAAGTTTTTGAAAAGTAACATCAGTAACGTTTGTGCCTATGTGAAGTTTGAACCTTGCTCTAGCTGGCGCAAAGTTATCTGAAAAGACAACATAGTCTATCTGATGGTCTCCTGTTCCTGAAACCTGATACTCAGTTCCGTAACCACTAAAATCTGTAATATGGGTGTTCAGTCCAAGCATAGCTGTGCTGGGCTGGTTGTAATTTACATGAAAAGCGTCTACATGCCTTTGCGATTTAGGAGGGATTGAAACACCAGTTGTTATTACGCCCTTCCACTTTAATTCTACCAACTCAAGAACCCGATGGTCTCCTGTTGCAAGATTTTCTACTCGCTCTACATAGGCAACACAGTTTCGCGCTACTCTGTCTTTATGTTTATTCGTCACTTTAATGTGAAAGTATTTACCTATTCCTTCATTTGGATTAAACACGTTATCCACGAAACTAACAGTCGGTTCGATAAAAAGTTCGTTTCTCCAATTTGGGTTCCACTTTTTACGTACTTGTGAAATAACAAGTGTTGGCAGCTTTTTTCTATCAGAAAAGGTTTTGCAGTTTGCTTGAATGAACTTTAGGATACCATCTTCCTTCTTTACGCCTTCTTCTTGGAAAGCCAAAATTTCCAAGTCCTGAAAGGTTGCTATTGCCAATTCTTGATTAGTGAATAAAGAACCACGTGCTTCTCCACTGTTAAAGTCAATCGTGCCGTCTTTGTATAACCCCTCTCTTTTGAAATCTATAAACAAAAAATATTCCGTATTCTTCAATTTTTCGAAAATTCCTTCTTTTACGCCCTGAAGTGTTTGTTGTTCAAGAGCAAGATATGGTTCATAACCCATTTTCTTTAGCTTATCAAAAATTTTTTTAGCTACTGCTAGTTCAGGTGGAGTTAGACTTACGTTATCATGAGTTATTATTTCTAAATAATCGGAAGTTTTTCTTTGACCACAACTTATGAAAACTCTGGCGTTTTCATTCATTTTTTAATTTTCACTTATTTTTAATAGTTATTTCGGTTCAGTTATTATGTTTTTGGAAGTTGGAAAAGAAGAGAATCCTATTCGTTGCATATAAAAGCGCCAATATTCAAATTCTTAAATTCTATCTTCCAACCTTTCTTATGAAAGTCGAATTTTATTGGGTTCCAAGCATTGGCGTAAGTACAGAAATCCTCCAGACTATGTGCAAGTAGTATTCCCCAAAGATTATCATTGTCTCCTCGGAACATTCTGATTGTGTGGAAGATATCCTCTGCGCTTAACTTGACAAGCTGCAAGTCACAACTTCTGGAGTTTGAACAAGTAGCCACTGCATTTAGAATGCTGAGGACATTCTGCTTTATTTTTACAATGTTTTTGTGCTCACTTTCCAACTCTATTATTTCTGAAGTTAAGGTCTTGATTTCTTCTTTTTTCTTGCTGACCAGGTCGAGAACTGCAAGCGCAAATTTCACATTATCATCTGTTTCCATGTTTAAACTGTTTTTATGCTATGCAGATTTAAGACTTGTTCTATTTTTATTTTTGCGTGTGACATGAAAGGGCTATCCGAATCTAAAATCTACTACTGCGTAAAATGTTGAACCGTTTCTGCTTAACCCAACTCCCATAAAACCGCTTGATGCAGTTAGCATAATTTCTCGGTGAGGCGGAGAATTCAACCACATATCAACAAATTCTCTCGCTAATTCAGATGGAGAGTCTGTGGTAGGTACTCCATTTATGCTCCCACTTGTGAACGAGCCAATAATCTCACCACACGAATAATATGAGTAGCCAATGCTTGCTATTCTGCCTTCAAAATCTCCATGTGTAAGAGTACCCATTGTAGCTAATTGATTGCTCCAAGAGTTTGAAATAGAAACAAGAGCTGAGTTGTTGCCCAAAATCGGTAATCCCATACTTGCTCTTTGTTCGTTGATGCCTTTAAAAATCTCATCTTCAGTTTGGCTAATGCTGATAGAAGATGTGATTAGTCCTCCTAAACCACAAAAAATAAAACCAATTATGAGACCAATTATCAAAAAACCAACAATGCCAGTTACAACAGACACTGTTTTTCCAACAGGAATCCGCCTTTTTCTTCTCGCAGTCTGGTATAGTCTTTTTTCAGTTTTGTTTGAAAACGGCGTTTTCTTCTTAAAGTGAAATTCACCTTCCGATTCCATATTGCTCCATTTATGCTTTCTTGCTCTTTCAATTGTATTCTTGGACTCCCAAGAGCCTAATGGTGTTCTCGGTGGTTGCCCTCTGCAGTCGTGGTTTTCGGGAAGCCTGTGCTCTATACAGAAGTGGTTTCCGCAAAAATTACATCGAAAAGGAAGTTCTACTTCTGCTCCACATTGGTCGCACTGAGTCATATTTAATTATTTTAGCTTCTTTTAGCTTTTAGTTTTTTTGTGTACTCTCTCGGTTTAAGCTATGTCTTCGTTCTTATAATAGCCGCCGCAGTATTGGCTTGATTCTGTGATTAGAGCGTTTTTGTGATGTTGTCGTGCACTTTTTTTCTGTGTCCGATGAAGCGCACTGTTACTTGGTTTCGATCTGCGTCTATTTCGTATGTGGCGCGGTAATCTCCCGGGCGTTACGCTTCCCAAAATGTGAGGGGTGCAGCGGTTTCCCAGCCTTCCACGGGGGTGCCGAGGCCTTACAAGAAAACGGTTATGCCTCTTTTAAAGGAACAAGCTTTTCAGGATGCTTCCGCGCTTCCCCGCTCCGCTCCAGCAACATCTCGTAGAATCTGCAAGTCTTGGTTTGTTCTCTTGTTCGCAAACCTTCCACCGAAACTGTTAGAGCGCGGTTATGTCTGTGACTTCTACGGCGGCTATCCTGCCTTTCTTGTCATAGTGGACTATGACTTTGCCGTCAGCTGTGGCTTCGCCTTCCGTCTGCTCCGCGTGACGGAACCTCACGAAGAGGTCGCCCACGTCCTCGCCGTAGTCAATGGTTATCACTCGCCTAGGCAGCTTAACGCCATACTCCGCCTCAACCTTCTCCAGCAGGCTGCGCACGTCAATGTCTAGGAGAGTTTTAGCTTTCTGAACAGCCGATACCTCCTCGCTTTCCTTCTACTACTTGTATAATAGGCGGTTCTTATATAGCCTCTCCCGCCTTCCACGCTGAAAATAACCACCAAAAAATCAGACGCCTCACCCGCCAACCGTTTCAAAACGTGAACCGCAAGCGTTGCGTCAACATACGCCTCATCAGGACCCGAAACCGCTTTCAAAACCAAATGCTGCTTATCTTTCAATTCGGGATGCCGAAAAACAATATGCCCCCACCGCTCTTCACTCAACATCACCTCAGTGCCATCGAAAGCCACAACCCGCATCAGCAACCCTAAACAACAGAAAACTCAATCAACCTATAAAACTAACTCAAAATTCGCTTGCTACTTCTTCAGAACTTCCTCAGCAAGCACGCCAATTCACCAATCTAAAAATCTCCACTTAATGGCCAGCTTGGGATCTAGCCATTTATGCTGTCAGACGGCAACATGCAAAATTTTATAAATTCACCCAACGCAAATAAAAGTTTCACCGAAATTAGGAGAGAGAAAAAGGCAATGGAAATTAGCAAAAAGCCGAAATTTTACACAACAATTTTTCTGCTGCTAACCATCACTATCACGCTGATGATACTTCCACAGTCCTATGCAAGAGACCCACCTGTTACTACCCCAACCTGGACGTACATTGCCGTTTCATTAAACCCTGTAGGCGTAGGCCAACAATTCCTTATTTACGCTTGGACCAACGCAATACCGCCAACTCAAGCTGTCCCGTGGCAATACTACATTGACATAGTGAAACCTAACGGAGATAACGAAACAGTTGGACCCTTCACAGGCGACACAGCAGGCTCAGGCTACACATACTACACGGCTGACCAACTTGGCATTTACAAGATGAAGGCGCGCTTTAAAGGCGTCACATACCCACCCGGTACACCACCAGTAAGCTTAGGCGTGTTTCAACCGCCAACTGACATCAGCAACGATACATGGGCAGCAAGTGAAAGCGAATGGATAGACGTTCTGGTACAAGAAGAAAAGCGCCCATCTTACGTTGAAACACCACTGCCGACAGATTTTTGGACCCGTCCTGTAAACGCTGTCAACAGAGAATGGCTGACCATTATGGGCAACTGGCTAGGAACATTTTATAACGCACAAAGCAAAGGACCAACTAGCAACTATGCCTACGGTGCCGGACCAGAAAGTTCTCACATAATGTGGTCAAAACCCTATTGGCTGGGCGGAATCGTTGACCCGAGAGTTGGAAGCGGCAGGTCTGTAGACTATTATGGAGGACTGGTCTATGAAACCTTCGGTTTATGGCCGCCAATAGTCATGAATGGCAGACTCTACTACAACGTCTATTATCCTCCAAGGTTTGGCTGGTACTGTGTAGATCTGTACACAGGCGAAACTGTCTACTTCCATAATACTACTGGCGCGTACACCCAAATGGGAATGATGGGCACCTATCCCACGGGCATTGAAGGTGAACGACTAGCATTCGGCCAAATCCTCTTCTACGAAAACCCGAATATGGTCGGAGGCTTTGGATACCTGTGGTCACATGGAAGCCCTTCTCAAGGGATGCATGGTGGAATTGGCAATGGAGGAAGCACCTGGATGATGTTCGATGAATTTACAGGCAACTACATATGCTCTATAGGTAACGTGTCCACTACCGGAACATGGGCTATGGATACTTGGCGGCATAGTACGCATTGGCATTTCAGGATCAGGTGCAAACCAGCGCTTACTTATCTGGAATACCACTAAAACGCTTCAGGTTACCTACGGTTCAGGGTTCTATAGGCCTCAAAACATGACCTACGACGGCAACAATGGATATTCACTAAACGTGACGATATCACCTCCCTTAAACTCAGATTTGACTACCATTCGCGCAATTCGAGTCGACGATGCAATATATGGTGGAAGCACAGGCCGCAACAATGAAAATGGTGTTGTCCAAGGAGTTCTTTGGAAAATGAGTCTGAAGAAAGGAGAAGAAGGAAGAATTCTATGGAACAAAACCTTTACTCCTCCGTCATCAGCTGGCGGCTTAACCATAAGCATGGGGCAAGTTGATCCGGAAGATGGCGCTTTCTTCTTTGAATGCGCGCAGACACGAGAACGCTGGGCTTACAGCATGGAAACAATGCAGCAATTATGGAAGAGTCAACCCGAATCACAATGGAACTTCTACGGCATGTCAGAGGACATCTATGAGGGAAAATTGATCACATGGGGTTACGGCGGCGAACTGCTAGCCTACAACATCACAACAGGCAAAATAGTGTGGAACTACACCTCCTTACCTGTTGGTTTGGAAAGCTGGTACGGAAACACTCCGATATCGGGTGCGCTCTTTTGCGACGACAAAATCTACATATTCTCAACTGAGCATTCACCCAGCATGCCCTATAGACGAGATGCGCTGATACGCTGCATAGACGCAAATACAGGAAAGCAACTTTGGAACGTAACTCATTGGGCGATTAACCTTGCTATATCAGATGGATATCTTGTAGCTCTCAACTACTATGACAACTCTGTATACTGCTATGGTAAAGGACCAAGCGCTACCACAGTTACAGCTGATCCAAAAGTGTCAGTCCTAGGAACGAAAGTTCTGGTGGAAGGCACAGTAACGGATCAATCGCCGGGAGGGAGACAGGACAGCAGTGGCAAATTAATCGTTCCTCTCAAGGGTACACCTGCAATAGCTGACGAGTACATGACGCCATGGATGGAATATCTATTCGCACAACGACCGAAACCCACTGATGCAAAAGGGGTTGAAGTAACGATCTATGTTCTTGATCCTAACAACAACTACTATGAGGTTGGAAAAACCACAAGTGACATAACAGGACGATTTGCATGCGACTTCACTCCTGAAGTGCCTGGCAAATATCAGATCATTGCTAAGTTTGATGGTAGCAAATCGTATGGACCCTCAATGGCAACAACATACATAACGGTGGATGAAACACCGCCGCAGTCACCATCACCAACACCCGCAACCGAATCACTAGCTGACACATACTTCGTACCTGCCGTAGCCAGCATTTTAGTTGCAATCATAATAGTCGGTGCAGTCACAGCTTTACTGCTCCTTAGAAAAAGACCATAAAAAGGGCGTTTAAAGCTCATCTTCACTCCTTTTTTTCCTTAAAATTCAAAAATAAAAATCAAATTTGATCCTTGGGCTATTTAACCAAAAAGAATTAGAGTAACTGCTTCAAGGAGAAACTCGCACAATCTGTGAATCTTCCGTCTTTATTCAAAAATCTTCAGTATAACTGTTAGAGCAAGGTTATGTCTGTGACTTTGCCGTCGGCTGTGGCTTCATATTCCGTGCTGTCTGCATGCCTAAACCTCACGAAGAATCACCCACACCCTCGTCGTAACGACCTTTGACTTTTCCAGCACATTTTAACGTTGATGCCTAAGAGAGTTCTGGCTTTTTGAAGCGCAACATTCAACGCGTTTCTTTAAAAAGAAAGAAGGATAAGAAAAAAAGGTGAGTTTTGGGAGCCCAACCACTCTAACAGCTTAGAAGCTTAAGCTGGAGGTTGGAACAAAGAGTCAGCCAGTTCAGGTTGCACTTTGATGTTGGTTATCGTCACGCCTTGGATGGAGGTTATGTCTCCGCTTGTCCAATGTGCCATACTGTCCTTGAAGCCTTCAAACGCTGGACCCCAGTAATCCCAGTTTTGTGTGAAATCTACTTCTTCCCAAGTGCCCGTTGAATTAGTCCACGCTTTGTGTCCCGCACCATCCAAAATGTAGACGTAACCTTGGTCGCCCGTCACCTCGATTCGCAGCGACCAATCACCGTTACTGTCTTCTTTCGCGTAATAGTTGTATGTACCCGCTGTGTCAGCTCTTGTATCCACAACGGTGAATGATAAGCTCGTCGCGTTGGTAGGAACATAGACAGTTTCGCCGCCCCCACCTCCGCCACCTCCACCGCCTCCGCCAGTGCCCATGTACATGTAGATAACGACGCCTGCAATCACAATAACGATAACCAAGACAGCCACCAAAGCATACATCGTATTCTTATTCATCACGTTTCACTCACTTGTCTTTCTGAGAAAACATTATACGGCTAAGTCAATTTAAGATTTTTCCTATATTGCCAGTATCCCTACATTGAAACCTTGTGTGTCATTCCAGCAAACGAATTTAATAGGCGACACACAAAACTAATACTATCAGACCAGGCGGCGAAGAATGATGCGGCGACGCGACCCCCTGTTCGAAAAAGCCCTCAAACTCGTGGAAAGCGGCAGAATCGAATTCCTAGGCAACGGAGTCTACAACGTTGTCGGAGATCACGGCACCTACATCGTCGCCGAAGACCCCGCTGGCAAGCTGAACTGCAACTGCCCCGGCTTCCTCCAGAAAGGAAGATGCAGCCACGCCGCAGCCGTCATGCTCCTCACCAAGACGCAGCACCGCAAACGCGTCCCGGGCAGAGGAACAGCTCTCCGTGAGCAGGCGCCTGCAGAGCAAACTAGAAGTGTGTTAAAAAAGAAAAGAGCTGAGCAATCGAACAAAGCGCAAGCCTGACGTTTCTCAGCCAGTTAGGCTTTGGCAAATTTTACCCAGGACTGTACCTGTTCGATTGTGGGTTTTTCGCCTTCTGAGATTTTTCCCTTTTCCACGGTAGCCTTGTAGATGCTGTTGATTTTCCTGCCGAGTTCAAACGGGTCCTGACTGGCGAGTTCTTTCCTGTTTGTGACGCCGACTTCTTCCAGCAAGACGATGTCTCTCTCTGTTACGCCTGGAACCATGGCAAGCTGGGCTCTTCCCTGCAGCTTCTCAACCTGCTTCTCGGACATGCCGGTTTTCTCTGCGAGGACTGCGGGGTCGGATAAGAGCAGGTCGCCCACGTTGTTCACTCCTTGCTGTCTCAGGTCGTTGCCCGTGTTCTCGCCTATTCCTCTGACGTCTTCGAGTTTGCTGTTGCTGGTCAACTGTGTTTTCGGTGCGGCGAACGCCTCTTCCAGTCGTCCCAGTTCCAGTTTGATGGCTGCGATTTCTTCTTCTTGTTTCAGGATGGATTTCTCAGTCTGCCTGTTCCGTTGTTCATGTCTCGTCATGGTTGCGTCTAAGTCTGCAAGTTGCCTCGTTAATCCGTCTCTGGTTTCGGCTAGCTTGCTGTCGAATGTGCTAGACAGAGTTGTCAGGTCCTCTTTGATTTCTTCTTCCTGCTCGCTGAGTTGCCGCGCGATTACTGTTTTGGTGGCGGTTAATTCGCTGTCCAGCTTCTTGACTAGGTCCGCTTGCACCTGCTTAAGGTCTTCGCCCTGCTTGGCGAACGCTTTTGCAACGTCTTTCCGCATGCTGTTCACTGATTCGTCGACTAGGAATACTCTGGCTTTGAGGGTTTCCAGCGTCTTCGTCTGCTCGTTTTGGACATTCTCCAGGTTGACTGCGCGCTGATTAATCTCCGCAAGCAGCTCCAGGCTTGACAGTTCGGATACGACTTGGTGGGAGGTCCATCCTAGGAAAGCCAGTGTCCCGAGTATCGACCCAATCAGGTAGGTGTACACTGGAACGGGGCCAGTGATGCTGTCAAACAGGAATGGTCGGAAATTGCTGGTTACTCCCAGGTTGAGCGCCAGAACTACGGCGGTGATTGCGTTCAGTCCTGAAAAGAACGTAAGGAAGCTTAATGCCCAGATAGCTTTTCCTCTCAAGTTTCACTCCTCAAAAATCTAATATAATTAGACGAGTAGTTTAAATGATTTATTGTTTTGGCGCGTGAAAAAGGGGTTCTGGGTTCAAAAATCCGAAAGGGCAACGGGAATCCTTTTATGATTTAGTGCCACTCTTGTGCTTTAAACGGAAGTGTGGTGAAGAAGCAGATGAGTGAAAAAGTGAAACAGAAAGTGCAGGCAGCGCTTGCCGAGATAAAACCGCAGATTCAAGCCGACGGCGGAGACATAGACCTCGTCGCAGTCGAAAACGGCACGGTTCAGGTGCGGCTGAGAGGCGCGTGCGCAGGCTGCCCCATGTCCATGCTGACCCTTAAGCAGGGCGTTGAACGGCTGATAAAGGCAAGAGTGCCCGAAATAAAAGAAGTCGTAGCCGTCCAGTAAGAGGCGGCAAACCGCTATTTTTTAACAACTTCCACCGTTTTCCCAGTGAGCTGTTTCACGGCTTCCAGCCACGCGTTGAATGAAATTCTCTGCAAGTCCTCTCTGCTGAGGCTTCTCCGCTCAGACTCCGCACGCCTTGCCTGCCACGCCAGCTCCTCGTGAAGCTGCACCGCTTGGAAATGGTCGGGTTTGTCGCCGAAGACACGGAAGTGCTGGTCAAAATCCCTGAAAAACGCCAACTTTTGCTTAGGATGCGGGTGCTGGAAGGGGCACTTGTAGAACTCGTTTTTGCCAAGTTTGCCAGCGTCTGCCTGAGCCATGTTTCCACCTATTTTGGTTTTTCTTACAGAAGCCGCTATGGCTTAATACCTTTTCGCTTAGCCAAGCATACGAAAGCGCCACTCGATAAACTTGGTACGCATCCATGGCACGGTCACCGCCGACGTGGCGCTTAGAACACTCCAACCGCTCGCGGTCTTTATCCAGTCATTGGCACCTGCAGCAAATACGCTGTAAGGCTCTGATAAATCAGGTTTCGCCAGTTTTCGCTTCTACTGCGCTAATCTGCGGCTTCGCTTCGGCTTCCTTTTCTTCCAGCATGCTGGACAATAAACTGGCCTGTCCGGGGCGGGTTTGAAGGGCACCTCGCATGGACTGCCGCATTCGGTGCAGACTGCCTCGTAGGTGCCGTTATCCTCGTCGCCGTTGTGCGCTTCTTTGAAGAGCCGATACTTCTTCAGCCGTGGCCACCCCGTTTTGGCGTAGCGGAGCATCTCAGGGTGGGCTTTCAGCCAGCGCATCATGTGGAAGAAGCTTTTTGCCCGTTTTTCCTCGCGTTCCGCCAGCGGTTCGTAGCCGAGGTTCCGTATCTCGTCCAGGTAAGAGACTTCCACGAGCCGCTGTGGTTCGCCGACGACTTTGACGCGTTTCACTCTGTCTTCGCCGTAGATTTTGCGCAGCTCCTCCACTGCCACGTCGAATATGCAGCCTTGGCAGATGTGGATTTCCTCGTCGGGCTTCACGTCGAGTTTAGCTAGAAGCTTAGAGACGATGCGCTTGGATTCCTGCAGGTACTCTTTTTCGTTGAAGAGTTCAGGCTGATAGAACCGCACGTCGATAAGGTCATACTTGAACTCGCTGGTTTCTTCGCGGTAAGCGCCAATGACCACGCCATAGAGTAAGTCACCGCTGCCCGCGTCGTCCACGATTATCGTCACTTGATGCGCGCTTCCTTCCCATCTGGAATGGCTGTCGGTGTATAAAAACAGTATTCCGCGAAATGATTAAAACGGAAGGAAAAAACGCTACGCGAGAAAAATGCCACTACTTTGCAACAGATAAAGTTTCCAACCCTTAAGCTGAAAAGACACGCATGAAAAACTGATCATAAAATTGACTAAAACGGAGATTTTAAATAGCGACTCAAATAAAACGGGTTATTTTGAAGGCATATGACCAAGGTACCTGACACGCCGGAAAACATGAAACTGTGCATCTGCGCCACGTGCCCAACCTACAAAAAATCCGAGTTAACTGGCGGACTCTTCTGCGCCAAAGGCAAAGCCAAAGAAAAAGCCGCCAAAGAAGGCTGTGTCTGCGCTAAATGTCCAATCTACGCTAAATACAACCTGAAAGGCAGCTACTTCTGCCGAAAGCCTGCCAAACTGTTGTGGTGGATTCTGGGGCTCGTAATCTTAATCATCATCGCTGTTATCGTTGGGCTCATAGTTTCAGGCAGTTTGTTTGCGCCACCAACAGAATCCATAATGGAACCAACACCTACGCCCACGATCGAAGCGACGCCTACGCCTACACCGACGCCTGCACTAATCCCTGCGCCCACGCCTACCCCCACACCTACGCCAGCTCCTACGCCTCCACCAACCGAAATACCCACGGCACCTCCAAGCGAAACACCACCCGTCGCATAAAATCCTGCTCCAAAACATCACCATCCACCTTTTTCCACTTCCATTTTTAAAATCGTAAAACTCGTTGTTCCAAAAATTAGAATTAAATATTTCTGTGATTAATGGCAGTGTAAAGGAGAAGCGCATTTATGGTTAAGTGGCGTTCGGCGAAGCGCAAATGGCTTTTAGCTATCGTAGCCGTTGCTCTGTCAGTCGTCGCTTTAACGCTTATAGCATATCAAGTATTGATTCTTTCGCACATGTATCCGCAGGACGCTCTTCACGCCGATTCTAATCTTTCCCTGAAAGGCGTAGTTACCTCGATAGAGGTGAACCGCAGAGTCGACGGAATGAACGGCTACCACATATTTCGATTTTACTACCGCGTGAACATAACTCAGATCGTATGGGTTAAAGACAGCTTGTCAGGCTGGGTTACCGTCTCATACGAAAATTGTACGCTGAATGGTTGGAACAGCATCGGTGTAGGGTACGATTGCCCAGATAAGCCCGAACTTGCGATTGGACAAACCATTGAGTGCAAAGGATATTATGGTCCAGTAACCGATTCTCCATACTCATTTCAGCTAACAATCGCTCCTACAATAAACGGGAGCTACTTGAAAACTGTTGGCTTTTAAGCTGCTTTGCTGTTTTCTTCTCGAAATCAACGCATTTCGGCAGCTCCCCATCCACCACGGGACCCGTTACATCGTTCACTTTTATCGATAGTCCCGGCGAAATCAAATGAAGGTTAGGCAGCTTCTCCACTTTACGGAAGAGGTGATTCGCTTACAGCTTGAGCCTCTTAATCAACGCTGTGATTCTCTCCTTGTCATTCAACGCGTCCTCAACTATGGCGTTCACCAACACGTAAATCTTCAGGTCGTTCAGCAAAGCCAGCTTCCTGATCTGCTGGTGCAAATCCGCGTTGACTTCGATGACTTTCCGGTTGTGCGCGTCCATAGGCTACGTCCTCGCAACTTTGTATCGGCTGAGGCTGTCCGTCTTGCTCCGCAGCGCGTAAACGTAGTCAGCCAGTAGCGGCGCCTCTCTGCCCAGTTCAAGCACCGTCTCCAGCGTCTGAGTAGCCGCGTCCACGTTGTACTCGGCGCTGAGCACGCAGAAATCTGCGTCAACGCCCTCGTTGGGCAGCGCCACGTGCACCTTGTCGCCTGCGAGAATGGGCGAGTTGCCGTAGTCCAGCACTGTGCTTCGGATAGTCAGGCTCTCCGCGGGAGCTTTCTGGTTCGCCAGCAACGCCTCAGCTCTGCCCGCGCATTCCGCGTCACTCCAGAGTTCCTCGTTCACCTCCACGAGCTCCCGCAGGCCATAGGCTGCTTGGCTGCCCGCGTCCTCCGCGACTGCGCTGTAGCGGCGGCCGCCGAAGAACAAGCCATCCACCCAGAACGCGCCTGTGCCGGCGCCGTTGAACCAGCACGCCACCCGCACCTTCTTCACGCTTGACCAGGCGAAGCCCGCTTGAGCTTGCCACGCGTCCGCGCCTGCAGCGCCCACCTGCACCTGCTTCTGAAACCATTTCTCATGCCCGACCGTGAACTCATGCGCCGCACTGCGGTCAGCCGTGTCGAAGAGCGTGAGCGTCACGTTGCCGTTGAAGCTGGTTTCGCGGTTCAGCCACAGGTTCAGTGTCGGGTAGAGCGCTGTGTCCACCTCTTTGCCTGCGTTGAGCGTGAACAGGCAGCTGGCGTAGTTGAGGTTTTGCGCGTAGGTTTTGACGCTGCCCGCGCCCTTCACCTTGGCGGTGGTGTCGAAGCTGACTGTGCCCGAAGTTGCCGTCCAAGCGCCGTCCGCGGGCGAAAGGCTCTCGGTCCACGCATCCTTGTCCAACGGCACACTCTTGTCTGCCGCGCCGTAGACGGTGACGCGGTTGCGCACGCGGATAACGTCCCTTGTGTAGGCGCTGTGCTCGATGCGCTCGGCGAGACTGACGCCGCTGGTTTTGCTGTTTCTGGGGAAGAATTCAAATTTGCCGTCTGGTGCCACGCGGAAGTCGTAGCCGATGACGCCTGCCTTGTCGGCGCTGTCCGCGATATAGCGGAGGATGTCGAAGACAGGCGTGTTCTCATACGATAGGCAGGTGTACGTGGTATCCGTGGCTTCCACGAGTTCGATGCCACCGCGGTTGTGGCTTAAGCCCACGTAGTAGTCCAGCAGGTCCTTGACGATTTCCTCGCCTTTCTTGTTCTCGTAAATCTTCGTGACGACTCGGCGGAACAGCCGCTCGCCCCAGCATCGCCCACTCACCCGCACGTAGTTCTCCACGGGCGTAGACTCGAACTTTACGCTTTCAACGCGGCACGTCATCAGCAAAGGGCACGCGGCGCCTCTGCCCACGCTTAGGCTGCCGTCCAACCCGACGCTGATAGGCGTGGCGCCGTTGGGGCTGTACTTGCCGTCCCAGTTCTGCAGCACCACCTCGAAGCTACTCATCTCACGCGTGCAGCCCAAGTGCACACGTAGCTCAACGACGTCGCCCTGAGGCGGCGTCACGCTGCCGAACACGAGTGCCACGACAGGCGGGTTCACGCTCACGTTACTCCACTCCGCGACGGTAAAGCTCAGCCTCGCCAGCTCGCTGAATACTACGTACATGCGAAGGCGACGCAGCAGCCGCCTGGTTGAAGTTCTGGACGCTTGCGGTTGCCGAGTTCATGCTGTCCGCGAAACTCAGCATCGCCGCTGCAGCAGCCACGATGACCGCCACGCCCACACCCGTTAAAGCCAGAAACGTGGCGAAGCTGATGTTCAGACTGTTCTGCACTGCTGTAGCGACCGCTGTCGCGGCTGCGTACACTTTCTGAGCCACCGCCACCCCAGCGCTTGTCCGCATGAACATGCCCATCACCGTGACCACCATCAGGGCAGAGTTGAAAGCCCGCGTTTGCGCGTCGTTCAGCAACCCGAACTGGTTGGCGATGTAGCCTATGGCGGTTCCTGTGGCGCCTAGCCCCGCGATGGCGGAGCCCAAGCTCTTCACTCGGGCGGCGAGGGCTTCCGCGTCCGTCTGCACCCGGCTGAACTCGGCGCTTGCACGATTAACCGCGCGGATGGTGACAGCGATTTCCCTGAAACTCACACGCCAGCCTCCATCTTCGCCAAGTCCAGCGCCTCCAGCAAAAAGCGCTCCAGATCGGGTAGACGCGCCTGAACCGCAGGATACAGAAACGGCTTTGCCGCGGCGTAACGCGTGCCGAACTCGACGCTGCCAGCATAAGAGGCTTCGGCGCCCACCTCTGTGCTCCACTCCACAGTTCGCGCGTAAATGGTGCTCCGCAGGTAGCCTGTTCGGACGGGCACAAGGCGCCGCGCCTCTGCTGTAACCGCTTCAGCCCAGCGCGCCAACTGCTCCTGCACTCGCCGCTGCATGTCGGCGTCAAAACGCGCTATCGCCTGCTGGAACTCCTCGGCGCCCGCGACGTCGATGCCTATGTCAACGCTCATGTTTTCTTGCCTCTTTCTCCGCTTTCCGCTGCTGTTCCTCCGCTTCGCGGTCTACCTCGTTGAGGATGACGGTGAACTCGTGGACGACGCGGGCTGGCTGACGAGCGAGCTGGGTTGGGGTCCACCCGAACTCTTTGCAGAGGCGGAAGTTGGTGACCGCTGGGTGCGGCTGTCGGCGTCTGACGGCGCGGATAAAAAAGCCGTCTCTTCCCGGCTCATGGCGCAGAGATTGTTAACGATTCGGCTAAACAATTCGCCGAGCGTTATGGGGATGCCGTTCTCCTCGCCCAGCAGCTTTTCCAACGTTATGGGCTGGTTTTGGGGCTGTTCCTTGAGCGCTGCCCAGATGGTCTCCGCCTGAATCGCAATGAAGTCGCTGCTGACTACCTGCCCCGTGACGGGGTGGTAGCGCGTGTGCTTCTGGATTATGCGGCTACGCCGAGCCCACGTGAGCTCTTGGAAAACGTACTTGCCCGCGTACTCCGCACCGTACTCTGTGCCGAGGTTAACGGTTTCTCTGCGCATTCTGAATCATCTCCATCGTGGCTACACGGTTCGCTACTGCGGTGTTCACGTCTTCCAAGATTATCGTCTGCATCCACTTGGGCAGCTTCAAGATGCGTTCGCCTAGCTTCTCCCAGGTGCGAATCCACTTCTTGCGCAGCTCTGCTTCTCTGCCGAAGTCCTCTAAGACCTTAACTTCCACATCGCTCATGCACTTCACCGTCTAACTTATTGCAACTGTTTTGGCTACGAACGTGGCTTTCAGGCTGACAAGCTCCTCGATGTGCGTCGGCGACGCAGTGGTTTCCCACTTGCAACCCGTAAAAACCGCCTTGCTGGTGCCGCCTAAACCGAACTCTAGGCTGAATTCCGCGTCGTTGACCACGTCGTCGAATTCTTCTTTGCTTTCGAACTCGAAAACCACTTCGCCCGTCAAGTCCCTGTGCCTGTGCGGCAGATACTTCAGCAGGTGTCCGTTCGGATTGCGGATGACTGGGACCTGTTTGAGGTTGTTTTCTATGCTGAATTTCCAGTCGGTCACACGCTCCAGCACCGCAGAGCCTTTTTTGACGTAGCTCTCGTAGAACGGCACCGCCCCATCATAATCAGCGTACGAAGCGCCGCTTAGCTTGGCGGTTCCCGCTGTGAGGTCTTGTCCGAGCAGCTCCACGCTTGCCTTTACCACGTCTTCGACGTTGCATTCTACCGTGGCTCTTTGGAACTTGCAGCCCACGTACAGCAGCGAGATTATGTCCGTGGCAGCGGCGAAAACGCCCTTGTAGTAAAGCACCTGCACGCTCAGCGACTTGCCCAACTCGCTCTTGACGTACTGGAGGAAGTCGATGGGCGCGTCACTCGGCAAAGGATAAACGATTTTCAGGCTGGGCGCCCTCAAGCCCTTTTTGACGGCTTGCAGGTCGATGGAGCCTACTCCGCGCAGTTTGATGTTGTTGGGGTTCACGGAAGGCTCTAGGCTTTCGGCTGGGACGCTCAGCATCGACGGCGACGCTGGTGTCTGGCCGTACGTGGTTTCGGGCACGTAGTAGATTCGGCTTTCATGCGCACTATATGTTTCTGGCATTTTGTTTTTCACACTCCTATGTTCTCGAAGAACCATGACTTCACAGTGAATTCCGTGCGGTAAATGAAGGGCTTAACATCCACGCGGTCGAGGTTACGGTAACCCGAGACATCGCAGTACGTGACGCCATTAACCGTGACCACGCAACAGGCGTAATCGCACCAGAGTACTGCGGGTGTGGCGCCGTCGCTGGCGTACAGCGTTCGGGCAAGCAACCAAACGTATCCCTCGACATCGATGTAATCCGTCAGGTTCGCCGCCAGCGTTATGGTGATTGTTTCGTCGGTTCCGCCAGCGCCACCTATCTGGGCGTTCTGCCACGCGCTTAAAGAGTGATTCCAGACCTTGACCGCTACGCCGTTGCCGCTTGGCGCCATCCCGTAGCCCTCAAAGGTTAAGAGCATTTTCTTGACGGCTTTCTTTCGACTTTCAACCTGGAAGCGCAGCAGCACAGCGGCGTACTCTCCGTTTCCTCCGCGGCTTACTTGGCATCGGTTGTCGTCGCTGTACCAGAGCTGCTGATACTGCAAGCCTGAAAGCTCCACCCATCCGCCCGCAGCAGGCGAAGCTTCGCCAGTGCCGCTGTACGCCTTGTGCGTTTGCGTAGTGGGTCCCGCGTTGAAGAAGTCGTAGAGTGTCTCGTTGGGTTTGCTGCGGTTCTGCCTCAAGACGCGGTTAACTTCCTCCACGATTTTGCCCCGCATCAGCCTGCCTGCTTCGCCTGCGCCAGCCGCGTCTGTTGCCCAGACGTTGACTCTTAGCGTTGAGAGGCGTCTGCGGGTTTTGCCCGTTAACTCGATTTTCTGGTCTGCGCTTTCTGCCAGCCCGACGGTTACCTGCCCGTCGCAGTTCTTGAAGGCGTCCGTGTTCTGCCACTCGCCCGTCACAGTTACGCTGGCGAGCGCGCCGTCGTCCTTGACCACGCGCATCTGCGTCCTGAGCAGCCTCGCCACGGTTATAGCCGCGTCTTCCACTTCGTTCATTGTCCTATGAGCCTCCTGCACAATGCCTTGTAGAACGCGGGTTCGCCCCTGAACGTGAACTCCTGCACGCTCGTGACCTCGTAGTCCACGCCGTTCCTGCGGACTTTATCCCGACGCCGCAGAGGCGCGAACACGTGAAGAGTAAGGTAATCGTTGGCGACGTAGCCGGGCTCCAGCAGCGTTTCTTCGGCTTTCGTTGGCAAAACAATCGCCTTCAACGCCACGCCCTCGCCGTAAGCTAAGCGTTCGTCCACCTCGACGACTGGGTAAAGCGTCAGGTCCTCGCCCTTGCTGTTCAGCACCTGCGTGAACCGCGTCACCGGCACCTCATAGCCCAGGAGCAGTTGTCCGAGCCAGCACACGGTTGCCATTGCCTGCTTGTTCTCCACTGGCGCATAGTCCGCGTGCTTGGCGCCCCAGAACATGAACGCTTCAGCGTGGCTGCTGACCGCTTCGGCGCTGAACTGGTAGGCGGGCTTGTCGCGGTCTCGGCGCAGCCTCGCGAGGATTCCGGCGGTCACGCAGTCATAATAATCGCATGCGGGAGCCTTCGTCGCCATGTTGAGGTAGCCAGCCCAGCACACAGCCGGGTTATATGCTGGATACATCGGCGAAGTGCCGACGGCGTTGAGAAGCTGGTAAGTCTTCCGCACTGTGGGACTCCAGCCTTCGTTATCGTAAACGCCCAGCAGCGCGTAGGCTAAGCAGTCGTCGAAAACGGTGCTCTCGTCAGCGTCTGTGCGGTGCCATTTCCCGTCACCAGTGGGCAACGGGTCAAAATAGACATAAGCGCCCTCGAGTCCTGGACGGTAGAAATCAACAGCGTCCGCCATCATGGCTTCGTACTTGTCTTTGTTGGCTGGATCTGACTCACACAGCATCCTTAGTGCAATGAGACCGTAGAGGCATTCAACATCCATCTGCCCCAGCCACGCGTCCGCCAAGGTGACGGCTCTCGCGAACCCGCCGTGATAGCGGTCGTGCACGCCCAAAATGCTTGGCTTGTGCTGCATATTGTACAAAAACGTTCCCGCCGCCAGCGTCGCGCCGTTCAGGTACGTAGTATTGCTTGTCAACTCATACGCCTTCAGCAAAGCGGGCACCGTGCGGCACGCGTCCACGCTGTAATACGCCGTGCTGTTCTCGGCGCTTTTGAACCCGCCGTACGCTTGCTTCCCGCTGTCTGTGCACTGCTGCGTCAGTATCCAGTCCGCGAGCCCCACGATTTTCGCCTCTATCTCGCCGCTTCGGTCATCGAACTGGGGGTCGAAGTAAGCTTCGAAGAGAAAATCAACCGCAAACGCCGCCGCGAACGCAGCTCTGCCCCACTCCAAGTCTGGTCCTGCGCCGGGCACTACGTACACGTAGGGTGCGTAGTCCATGACGAACTGGTAGTAAGCTTCAGGAACCTTCGCCATGCCCTTCATGCGCTCCCGATGATGGGCTGTTTGAGCCCGCTTAGAATTCGTTCAAGCTCCTGCTGAAGCACCGCCACCGGAGGCGCCTTATCGGCTACTGTGACGTTCTGGTCGCCCACGCTGAAGCTTAACCCGACAGCGGAGCCGCCTGTCAAGTAGCAGATCGCGTAGATGGCGGCTAGAACGGTGATGAATTCCTTCTCCGCGTCAGAGCAGTCCGCGTAGTCTATGTCCTTGCCGAGCTCCAGCTCAAGCGTGACTTCGGCGCGTTTCACCATTTTTTGGAGCTTAGCGTCTGGAATGTCCGTGGCGCTGACATTAATTGTGTCTCGCACGTCGCTGAGGGAAACATTCGCCAAACCGAGTCAACCTCACACGCTGAAAAGGCGAATAAGCCAGATTTAAACAATTTTCACGATAAAAAATCCTAATTAAAGCCTATTTAACAAAAAAGGCTTAAATAGAAAAGTAATTACTCGCAAGCAATCAGATGCGTCTAATGGTGTAGCCTGCTGCCTCAAGCTCCTTCAGGATTTCGCTCCGCACTTCTTCCAGCGACTTCTCGAAACGGATGTAAACGATGCCGTGAATGTCCGAAGGCTGCTCAAGCGGCTTCTTCAGCAAACACGAAACCCTGTCCCGCCCCAGTTTCCCAATAAAATAGCCCAGTTCCAGAATCACGTTCTGGCGCGCACGGGGATAAGCCTGCTTCAAGAAGCTCCTCAACCTCTTTGGCCTTGACCACTTTCCGCCGTTCTCATAGACGCCGCCGAGGTCATCTGGCGTCAAAATGACGAAGGCGTACCCCACATCAGAATACTCCTCCAGCTTCTCCACCAATGTTCTGCCGCCACTCGGCTGCTCGCTGAGAACAACTGGCTTCAGACCTGCTTCAGAAAGTATAGCCTTTAATTCGTTCATGGGTCCATGGTCGGTGCCGTGAACAATGAACACCTCTTTCTTAGCTGTGGGTTTGCGTGTTTTCGGGTCAGGCATGTTTGCGCCCATTCTATTAGGTGCTGCTTTAGCTCAAAAAGTTTTCAGGTCACTCACCGTTGCCTTCTAATCATCACGGCAAACAGCGCCCCAAACAAGAACAAAGGCAAAACCACCCATCCTGGAAACTCCGAGATAACCACGACATCGGTGCTGAAAGTGTGCAGCACATCAGCCACCGCGTTCACCGCCAAATTCAGCGATTCGCCAGCGCGATTCCTGAACACAGAGTCGCTCCAGTTATAGTGCGCGTCCATCCAGACACACGTGTACTGCCCGCCCCCGTCCAGAGTGGTGTCGTTGGCTAAGTTGACCGCCGCATCGTAAGCCGACAAAACGCTTAGACTGCCGTCAAACACCAAGAAAACGTTAAAGTCGTCGATGTAGCTGTTCGTGCGCGTCTGCACGTAATCCTCGTAGTCGCTGTGATGCGTTTCCTCGCCCCAAGGCGTTGACTTGCCCATGACGTGCCCGAAAACCGCCATGTCCGCCACGTAATGCGCCACGGCGCCCAGGTGCTTCGCGGCTTCCGTCTGGTTGCCAGCGCGGTAGTAGCCGAGTGCTAGGCTGTACTCGTCTCTGGCTCGGACTGCCGCGGCGCCGTCTTGCACCGCGCCGGTTGCCGTGATGTAGATGTGGTGTTTGGTGGTGTCGCCTATGCCGTCTGGCGCTTGGTTGTTGTCAGGCAGTTCGGTGCCGTAAAGGTAGGCGGCTTTGTTATCCAAGAGCCACTGTTTCTCCTGCGTTGGCAGCCAATCCAGCGCGTGCTCGGCAATCCAGTCGTGCGTACCATAATCTGGATGCGATGGGTCGGCGCTGTAGCCGCCGTTGCTCCAGCCCTTGACGGCTGCTGCGGCTAAGCTGGCAATCAGCAATACTGTAAGGATTACTGCGAAGGAGGCTGATTTCTTCTGCAACATTTTCGGTTTCGGAGTATATTATGCGGTATTAAAATAATTTACGTGACCGCTGCAATGTTGGCAAAGACTAAAATGCGTTTATGCGGCATTGATTAACAGATTTCCATGGCACACGTTATAGACGCCATTAAAACGCGTCGAAGCGTCAGAACCTATTCCTCCCGACCGGTCCCGTTAAGCACGCTCCAGCAAGTTTTAGAGGCGGCAGGTTGGGCACCGTCAGCGCATAACGCGCAACCGTGGCGGTTCATAGTCCTCGCCAGCGAAGCCGAGAAGCAAGTGTTGGCTGAGGCAATGGCGAAAGCGTGGATGACGGATTTGGCTAAGCAAGGCGTCACGCTTGAGGTTCAGGAAAGCTTGTGCAAGGCGTCTGTGGAGCGGTTCACGCGGGCGCCTGTGCTGATAATCGCGTGCATAACAATGGAGGACATGGATAGATATGCGGATGAGCCGAGGCAAAGAGTTGAACGTGACTTGGCGGTTCAGAGCTTAGGCGCGGCACTGCAAAACCTGCTTTTGGCAGCTCACGCTTGCGGGTTGGGAGCTTGCTGGTATTGTGCACCTGCGTTCTGTAAGGAAACTGTTAGAAAAGTTTTGAAGATACCAGAAGAGGTTGAGCCTCAAGCGCTAATCACTTTGGGTTATCCAGCAGAAAAGCCGAGAACACCTCGCAGAAAACAGTTGCAGAGTTATTCTTATCGGGACTGCTGGGGTGGAAAGCTCTAAACGGCGGAAAGCCTTTAAGCTATGATTGTTTGAAAGCGGTTTCTCCACTTATTATTGATTCCACGGTGAGATTTAGCACAACCTCTGCGATGTCAGCGGCGTATTCTGCTGTGCGCCTGACGCTTTCGATGATTAACCGCATATTTGCCACTTCGTCAACATCGATTTTTTGCGAAGAAGCCACAGCTTTCTTTTCCATTGAGGTAACGGTCTTTGTTTTCTCGATTATGCTTTCCGCAAGACTGAAGTCCTGCTTCAACAGCGCGTCTATGGCTGTTTCAAACATGGAAACCGCAGTTTCACTCATTTCTTCGATTTGCTTAATGATCTCGGCGCTTAACCGTCGCTTTAGGGGTAGAATGTTTTCTGCTATGTTGACTGCGTGATCTGCGGTTCTTTCCACGGACTTTGATACTAAACGGTAGCCCAAGCAGTCTCTGGCGTTGGTTAAGCCTATTTCTTTGATGATTCGTGGATTTTGCACTGCAGTTTTGAGTTGGCGGATTATGTACAGAGTGAACCTGTCAACTTCGTTGTCTGTGGTGATTACGTTTTTGGCTATTTGGTGGTCAAGCGTTTTGAGCGCGGTTATGGCGTCCCTGTGCATTGAAGACGTTATGATGCTCATTCTTCTTAAGGCACTTTGAATGGAAAGTTCTGGGTAGCTTAACAAAACCTGCAATGTCAGCTCAGAGGGAGTGTCTGTGACGATTTCGGTTCCGACAAGCATATGCCGCGCAAAATTCTTTATATCGTATCTTTGTTCCGTGGATAACTGTTGCTGTTTCTCGGCTCTTATGCGAATAAGATTGTAGCCCACTAGATAAGCGGAGACAACCTTTCGAATCACTGAGTCAGGGTTGTCCTTGGGCGAGACTTTAAGTAAAGCCTCTTCGGGTTTTTGCTCTACTAAACTGCCGGTTGGAATTATTGACAATACTCCGCCTTCTTCCTCACGAAGTCTTATCATGCTTCCTTTTTTGATGCGGTTCTGGTCAACCCATTTTTTAGGCAACGATATGATGTACGTGGATCCGCCCGTGAACTGGACTTTTCGTTGCTCTTCGTTTCCCTTGTTTTCTGATGTTTTCAAATTGTACACCGTTCTAAACATGTTTTTGCATATTTACTTAAATTCCAATTCTATATAGTCTATACATACTAATGCAATCTATAAAGTTTACGGAGATTATCTATATAACAGCCGTTCTCCGCTATTAATCCAAAACGAGGATTGAAAAATGAAAAATGTACTAAAAATCGCCATTGCACTAGTAGCAATAACAATCATCACTGGAAGCGTTCTTGGCTACATATACTTTTCAAACCCCAGTCAAGAAACAGCAATACTGAATGGTTCAGGAGCCACATTCCCGTATCCACTGCTTGACTCGATGATTACGAAGTACAAGCAAGTCAAATCCAACGTTCAAATCAACTACCAAGCAATAGGCAGCGGAGGAGGCATCACCGCACTCACAGGCAAAACTGTAGATTTCGCAGCCTCAGACGCACCACTCAGCGCCGCGGACAGGGAGAAAGCACCAAACGTACTTCACATACCAGAAACAATTGGCGCCGTCACTGTGGCATACAACATACCTAACGTTCCGACCGGGTTGCACATGACTGGCAAAGTCATAGCTGACATATTCCAAGGCAAGGTGACAAAATGGAACGACCCAGCCATACAAAACCTCAACACAGGAGTGACGCTGCCGGACAAGGACATCATCGTGGTGCACCGCTCCGACGGCTCTGGAACAACCTTCATCTTTACGGGCTACCTGAGCGCGGTGAGTTCTGATTGGAAACAGGCAATTGGACAGGGAAAAACTGTTGCTTGGCCCATTGGACTCGGCGCCAACGGCAACACTGGCGTAGCAGGCGTTGTACAAGGGACTCCGTACACTATAGGATACGTCGAGTTGGCTTACGCACTACAGAACAACATGACCGTGGCTGCTATTCAGAACCCTGCAGGCAACTGGATTCTGCCTTCGCTCGATTCAACAAAAGAAGCGGTACAGTCAGCGGCTTCTAAAGGACTCCCCGCCGGCAGCGAAGACTGGTCACACGTGAACGTCCTCAATGCTCCAGGTTCGCAGGCTTATCCCATCGTCAGCTTCACCTACCTATTAGTCTACAAAGAACTCAACGTGATTCCCAGCATGACGCAGGCTAAAGCGACGGCGCTTGTGCATTTCCTCTGGTGGGTCATCCATGACGGTCAACAACTGGCACCTGATTTAGAATACGCTCAGTTGCCGAGCAACGTAGTGCAAATAAACGAGGCATCCATCAAGTCGATAACTTTCAACGGGCAGCAACTGCCAACGACCTAAAGTGGTGGTAAATGTTGCCATGCACCACCTTCCAAAGTCTTTTTCTTAAAAATCTCCTTAGACGCGAGACCGATTTTAATGAACCAAAAATTGTCAGGCGATAACCTCTTCAAATTACTTACCGCCATAATCGCGGCGTCAGCCGCAGTTATCCTTATTGTAAATGCGTACACGCTTTCCACGGGCGCCCTTCCAGTTCTGCAGAGGTTCGGCGGATATTTCTTCATTGGAACTCAATGGAACCCCGTGCCTGGAAGAGAGATATTCGGAGCGTTGCCCTACCTGCTTGGAACACTCGTAACCTCTGCTATTGCTCTCTTAATAGGGGTGCCCCTTAGTCTGGGCATAGCTATTTTTCTCGTGGAGATGGCTCCAAAAACGGTTAAGGTGCCAATCTCGTATCTGGTGGAGTTGCTGGCGGCTGTTCCAAGCGTGATATATGGGCTCTGGGGGCTTTTCGTGTTCCGCTTCTGGATTCTCAACTACATAGAAACACCATTATCCACGTACTTAGGCTGGATTCCCGTGTTCAGCGGAACCCCGTTCGGCATAGACGTGTTTACTGCGGGCGTAATTTTGGCGATTATGATAATACCAACTGTTTCCTCAGTTTCCAGAGAAGTTATCCAGGCGGTTCCCGACTCAATACGCGAAGCCGCTTACAGCATAGGTGCCACAAAATGGGAAGTCACCAGGCACTGGGTGCTGAGTTATGGGCGTTCAGGCATCTTCGGGGCAGTTATTCTTGGCTTAGGTAGAGCTGTTGGCGAAACGATGGCGGTCACAATGGTCATCGGAAACGCCATCGGTCCCGCGGCGGTTCCAACATCATTTTTCAAACCCAGCCAAACCATGTCCTCTCTTATAGCCAACGGTTTCTTGGAAGCCACGCCCTCATCATTGGAGTTGCCAGCCTACATAGGCGTTGGATTAATTCTGCTTTTGCTCGCTCTCTCCATTAACATAATCGCTCATATGATGGTGACCCGCGTTCTAAAGGTTCAAGGAGGTGCCGCAGAATAGCAGCCAGCTACGCCTTTAGGAAGTTTAAGAACCGGCTTTTCTTCGTGCTCTGCTTTATATGCGTCATCATTGCGGTTATACCGCTGCTGAGTATCCTTTTCGAGGTAGTTGTTCGAGGAGCGCCACAACTGAGCCTGCAATTCCTCACTCAACCATCCGGCGTGATTGGGCAGTCTGCAGGCGGCATAGGTCCCGCAATACAGGGCACGTTAATCCTGATTGGTCTCACCAGTCTCATCGGCGTACCAATCGGCGTATTGTCCGGCGTATACTTGGCTGAGTATGGGAATAACAGGTATGCGGCTTCGATGAGAACGGTTAATGATGTTCTGACAGAGTTTCCTTCCATAGTGGTGGGAATAACCGTTTTCAGCGTGGTCGTCCTCAGCACGGGTTACCACTCGCCTTTGGCAGGCGCCATCGCCCTTGCCCTCATCCTAATTCCCATAGTCGCCAGAACCACGGAAGAATCATTGAAACTTGTGCCGAACTCTGTCCGTGAAGCTTCACTCGCGTTGGGCGTGCACAAGTGGCGAACAACCCTCAGCGTTGTTTTGCCAGCCGCTAAATCTGGTTTAATCACGGGGATTCTTCTTGCAGTTGCTAGAATCGCTGGCGAAACAGCACCATTAATAATGACGGTTTTGGGGAATCAGAACTTCTTTTCAGGTTTCGACCAGCCCATTGACGCGCTTCCGCTGAGAATCTGGAAAAACGCGCTAATGCCATACCCGAGTTCGCAAGCTCAGGGCTGGGGCGCCGCACTGGTGCTCATCTTAATCGTGTTAAGCCTAAACATAGGCGTCAGAATAGCAAGCAGGAGTCGGCTTCAAAAATGAGTAAAATGGCTTCAGAAGACAAAATGCAGAGCAACGGATTAAGCGCTTGGTTCGGCTCCAAGCAAGTCTTAAAAGACATAAACCTCACCATCAAAGCCAACTCCGTTACGGCGATCATAGGACCCTCAGGATGCGGAAAATCCACCCTTATCAGGTGCTTCAACAGAATGCACGAGCTGACTCCGAATGCGAAAATAGAGGGAAAGGTGCTTCTCGACGGCGAAAACATCTACGCAGACCATGTTGACCCGGTGCTAATCCGCAGAAGAGTAGGCATGGTTTTTCAAAAGCCAAACCCGTTTCCCACAATGTCCATCTACGACAACGTGGCGGCAGGGCTGAAGCTCACAGGAGTGAAGAAAGGAAAAAACCTCGACGACATCGTGAGGCAGAGCCTTGAGAAAGCACATTTATGGGATGAAGTCAAAGACGACCTGAAGAAGTCGGGGACAAGCATCTCTGGCGGGCAGCAACAACGGTTATGCATTGCGCGGGCGATTGCCTTGCAGCCTGAGGTAATCCTGATGGATGAGCCCTGCTCAGCTCTTGACCCGATTGCCACAGCTAAGATTGAGGAATTAATTGTTTCGCTCAAAAGGGACTACACCGTCGTAGTCGTCACGCACAACATGCAGCAAGCAGCGCGGGTTTCTGACTTCACCGCTTTCCTGTATCTGGGGCAGCTTGTAGAATACGGCGAGACGACGAGCGTGTTTGAGAAGCCAAAAAGCGAATTAACAGAAAAATACATAACAGGAAAATTCGGTTAGGTGAAAAGTTTGAGTAGACTCTTAGATGTAGGTTTAGAGCAGTTAACCGCGTTGGTTTACAGGATGGGCGAAGTAGCGGAAAAGACAATAGACATATCCATCAAAGGCTTCATGGAAGGAAAAGATGTAACCAGAGAAGTGCGAGAGCTCTCTGATTTTCTGGTTCCCAGAACCGTGGAAATCGAAGACAAAGCCTTCGAATTAATAGTCAAGTATCAGCCAGTCGCGTCCGATTTAAGAATCATCAACTCCTACATGAAAATCGCGTACGACTTTGAACGATACGTCAGATACGCTTGGGACATATCATTCACTCACAAAAAACTCGGGCTAAACAACTGCGCAGCTTGGGGCTCAATAGAGCAACTGATGGAAAAAGTCTCTGAGATGGTCAACAAAAGCGTAAAAGCATTGAAGCATCACGACGTAGAACTGGCTAAGACCTTGGCGGAAACTGAAAAAGAAGTAGACGAAATATTCTTCAATTACATAGACCAGTTGGCAGCATCAACCATGGAAACAAAACGCGCAATGTGCAACCTTCTGGTGGCACGCTTCCTAGAACGAATAGCCGACCACACCACGTACATCGCCGAAGCAATAGTTTACATCGACACTGGCGAGAAGATAACCCTCAGGTAATCGTGCGCGCCATAAACGGGCGGCTAAGACCGCACCATTATCAGAAGCATCTTGAAGCGAGTAACCGCCGACAGCGCATGCGGCTTGTTCGCGGGCATTATGGTCATTTCACCCGTCTTCAAACGAACTGGTTTGCCTGATATGACCACGTCTGCCTCGCCCTCGATGATGTAGACCACGGCGTCGTAGGGCGCAGTGTGTTCGCTTAATCCTTGGTTCTGGTCGAAGGCGAACAGGGTGACGGTTCCCGCTTTTTTGTCGATTATGGTGCGGCTTACCACCGCGCCTTCTTGGTAGCTTATTAGGTCGGATAGATTGCTGGCTTTTGCCGCCAGGTTCTGTGATTTTTTGTTTTCAGCCATATTCACCATCTTCTCAGGGTTGTACTTTTGTTCTTTCCATGTCCCAGCGTTTAAACACTTCTTCCGCAATCTGCTGTCTCAAAGAGAAAATATCTTCCGGGTGCTCCACGTAGAGGTAAACCGTGTAGACCCTTGCATACGCGTCTGAGCGGGTCAGCATGTAACTGGGTTTTTTGGGAAGCAGGTGCTTGTGTCTTTCAAAAACCTCCTCAAATATCGCCGCAATTTTTTCTGTTGTGACTCTGTGGTCGAAACCGATTTCAAAAGTGTAGCAATAAATGTTCAGGTCTTTGCCGCTTTGATATGAAAAGTTGGTTATGTCCCTGTCGAGAATCTGCAGGTTGCTGATGGACACAATGTTGTTGCTCATGGTGAGAATCTTGGTGTAGTTGATGGTGATTTCCTGCACGATGCCCTCGACGGTTCCTATGCGCACGTAATCCTCAACTTTGAAGGGGCGTGCCGCGAGAAGATAAAGACCAGCGATGAAGTTGCCGAGGGTTTTTTGAGATGCAAAACCCACTGCGGCGCCTCCTATCGCGGAAACAGATACAAGAATTTCAGGCGGCAAGCCACCTGCGCGGCTCAAGGCAAGCAGGGCACCTATCAAGATTAGGATTCGGAAGGTAAGGATAAGGTTGTTTGCGACGCTGCGTTCAAGTTTTGCCCGTTTAGCAAACCGCGACAGGTAACGGGTGAACACTCTCTCAAGCGCTACGGCTACCGCTGCGATTAATATCAGGTTTAGTATGGTGTAGAGGTCGATTCCGAAGAGTTCAGCCATAGCAAAGCGCCTTGCTGCCTTTTTGCGCCTATCCTATCTATAACTCTTTCGCGTTTAAACTCGGTGGAAATTATTTCGATGTTTTATCTGGAATGAAATCCATTGAAATCGAGTTTACGCAGTGCCGCGTATTCTTCTTCGTGAAGCCTTCGCCAAGAAAAACGTGCCCCAAGTGGGCGCCGCAGTTGGCACAGGATATTTCCGTCCGCACTCCATCAGGGTCCGGCGACCTCTTCACCGCGCTTGGAATCTCGTCATCGAAGCTTGGCCAACCGCAGTCAGCCTCGAACTTGTTTTCTGAGCGGTAGAGCGGTGCGCCGCAGCGTTTGCAGACGTATGTGCCTTTTTCCCAGAACGCGTAGTACTTGCCCGTGAAAGGCGCCTCAGTGCCTTTATGGACGATGACTCGCTCCTCTTCCCTCGTCAGTTTCCTGTATTTTGCTGCTTTTTCTTGCATACAATCACATCTACAGAGAAAGCGGTGTCTGAGGGTAAAAAGGTATTCGACGCAAATCCAATATGGCAACGGATAGTCTCCTCTGGAGCTCTTTTTGGGCAGAGCACCTGTTCTAAAAGTTGGACTTATATGTGATTGCCCCGTTCTGTATTCTGGTACTTAGAGCTGAGTTAACGTGGGCGATGAAACACAACTCGAATATGCCCTCCGCGGCAAAGCATGGAAAGTCTACTGGTACCTGCTGAAAAATGGCAGCCCTGTCAGCGTTCGCGAAGTCCAGCGTGCGCTACGTTTCAGCAGCCCCAGTGTGGCGTATCATCATCTGGAGCAGCTCCGCGAATTGGGTTTGGTGCAGAAAGAGGATATCGGCGGGCATTATGTTCTGGTGAGCGAGGTGAAAATCGGTGTGCTCCGCCACTACGTTAGGCTTGGCAAGCTGCTGTTTCCAAGATACTTTTTCTATGCTCTCTTCTCCACCGTTTTCTACGCTGCGTTTCTCCTGTTTCTCGTGCAGGATTTCACGCGGGAAAGCCTGTTCATAATCACGTTCGGCGCCATCGTCTGCGCCATATTCTGGTACGAGGCGTATCGAGTATGGATTATGCGTCCATTCTAACAATTGGAACATGGTGTTCTATGGCTTAGGATAAAATAAAACGGAGCCTTCAAACATAAGCAGGTGTTAAAGAAAGTGGTACAGAAAGAAGTTAAAAAGAAAACGTCAATCTACGGCACAGTCGCGGTTCTCTCAGCCATCGTGCTGGTCACGTTAATCTATGTATACGGCACAGTCCCAGCGGTACTCCCGCCAACCGAGACACCTCCAGTTGCAGGCATGAAAACGTTCTCCTCCTATGAGGAACTCAAAAACTTCTTAGCCACCAACACAAAAGGAGGCTACACTGTTTACAGCGGAGGTCCATTGGACGCCCATGTTATGTGGACGAAAGGAATTGCGCCACTTCTAACTCCAGCGCCTGCGTCTGTAGGCAATTATGGCTCCGATAATGCTGCAGAAAGTTACTCCACCACGAACATTCAGGTTGCAGGGGTTGACGAAGCTGACATCGTGAAAACAGACGGCAAGTACATCTACGTTGCAAGCAACAACGATTTTAACTCAGCAAGCCAAAACAACGTGTACATCGTGAAAGCTGACCTGCAAGACCCACATGTAGTCGCAAAGATTGCTCTCGGCAACGAAACGTACGTGGCCGGCTTGTTCTTAAGCCAAGACAGCAGCAAACTCGTTGTCATCGGCAGCCAATATCAATTGTACGCGGCTAATGAGCCACGGCCTGAAATCGCAATCTATCCTTACTTCAGCAGTGTCAACACGTTCATCACTGTCTACGACATTTCCGAGAAAGCGATGCCTGTGCTCGCGCGAAACCTCACCTTAAGCGGCAGCTACTTCAACTCCCGAATGATTGGCAACTACGTGTACGCCGTTATCAGCGAACCCGCATACGTAATACAAGACGTGGTTACTCTCCCCAAAGTTTACCAGAACGAAGCAAAAGCCTCCCAGATTACGGCGGAGCAGGTTTACTACGCTGAGTCCGTTGACAACTACTTCACCTTCACCACGTTCATCGGCTTAAACATCCTAGACAACACGCAGCAACCCACCAATATAACGGTGATGATGGGCGGCACCAGCGCCATGTACGTTTCCATGGACAACATCTACGTGACATACTCAACCTGGAACGATGGACAATACACGTCAATTTACCGGGTGCGAGTAGACGGCAGCGAGTTGAAGTTTGAAGCCAAAGGCAGCATTCCCGGCTACGTGCTTAACCAGTACTCCATGGACGAATACAATGGGTACTTCAGGGTCGCCACAACCTGGGAGAAAACCACGCAGATGAACAACGTTTACGTGCTGAACATGAACATGTCCCAGGTGGGGAAACTGGAAAACTTGGCTGAGGGCGAAAGAATATACTCTGCCAGGTTCATGGGCGACAAGGCTTACCTCGTCACGTTCCGACAAACAGACCCGTTTTTCGTGATTGACATGCGCAATCCAGCAAACCCGAGAGTCGCAGGCGAACTGAAAATCCCGGGATACTCAAGCTACCTGCATCCGTTTGATGAGAACCACGTGATTGGCTTAGGCATGGAGAACAGTACAGTGAAGCTTTCGCTCTTTGACGTTACAAATGTTAATGCACCAACTGAAACAGCAAGGTACATCGTAGAAGGCGACTGGACATATTCACAGGCGTTGGATGATCCGAAAGCATTCCTATTCGACAAACAGAAGGAGCTACTGGTTATTCCAGTTTCAATAACCCAATACGGCGTAGTAGACTCAACAAGCAAAGATGCCTCCATAAGCGGTGGTTTCTGGCAAGGCGCGTACGTTTTCAAAGTGACCACCAGCGGCTTCACGCTAAGAGGCGGAATCACACACGCTGAGAACACAACAAGCGCATCATACTACGAAGTCAATTACAACCAGCAGGTTAACAGAGCACTCTACATCAGCAACACACTCTACACAATATCCAACGCAAAAATCAAACTGAACAGCCTCACCAGCCTTGCACCAATAGCAGAAGTAAACCTCAAATAAACTCGCACAAACCCTCCTTTTCTTTATCAGTTCCTATTTAGTCAAGAGACAGCAGAAACTACTATTCACGGAAAGTACTTCCTCCCCTATTTAAATGGAGAGAACTGTTCTTTGGCAAGTGTTAGAAAGCCTAAACTGGCGCCGAGAATTTCAAATTTTAAGCCTTAGCTCGGCTGGGACTGAATAACTTACGCTTACGCACAGCGAGGTTCTATGTGCACGGTCACCACGGAATCCTCGAAATGCTTCCTCAACTCTTCTTCAATCCGCGATGCAATCTCATGCGCTTCTGCTATCAGGATCTGCTTCGTGAAGCAGCAATCCAAGTTTATGTATCGCTTGCTTTCCGCTGTATAAGTCACAATTCTCTCTACATACAGGCTGTCTTCAACGTCCTTTGTCACTTTCTGAACTATCCGCCTCACCTCATCCTCGTCCACTTCCACAGCACGAACCTCTGTGCCATAGGGTTCCAGATGCACTGTCACGTTTTCCAGTTGCTCAATTCCCGTGTGCATTCTGCTCTCTATCTTATCCGCGATTTCATGCGCCTCCTGAACGGGCAGCCGCGGGTCAACATAAGCATGCAACGTAATGTACAGCTTGCCGCCGGCGTAGACAGTTACGACGTCGTGCACTTCTCTGACGCCTTCCACCGTTGCCAACTTCACAAGCTGCTCCATCTTAGGAGCTTTCTCGGAAGGTTCTATGTGAATAGTCGTGTCAACGTTCCCAAAGGCTGCCTCCAAATCCGCCTCAATCTTCGAAGCCAACGCGTGAGCATCATCGAGGCTCATCAGACTTGAAACTTTCACCGTGGTCTCAATGAACAATTTGGACCCCACCTTCCTGATCCGCAGATTCTCGCTTTGCAGAACCCCTTCGTGCACAATTATTCGTTTTCTGATTTTCTGAACAATTTCTTTTGACGCGGTATCGCTTAATTCCATTATGCTAACGCGTGCCAGCCTGACGCTTAGGAAGACAAGCATGAAGCCAAGGAAAATGGACGCAACCGAATCCCCGTAATAAAAGCCTAAGGTGGCTAAGCCAAACCCCAAAAGAGCAATTATAGTGGAACCAAGGTCTGCGATGGCATCGTAGAATCCCGCTTTAACAGACTGGCTCTGGCTATGGTCTGCGCCCTTGAATATGGTCACCCTGAAGATGTCTATGCAAAAAGTGTAGCCGATTGCAAAGAAACCCGCCAGCTCCAAGCCTTCATTGACCCGCACATTAGCCAACAATCGTACTCCAGCTTCATAAAAAATCAGGATGGCAACGCCCACAAGAACCATGCCACCTATCAATCCGCCGATGGCTTCAAACTTTTCATGCCCATACATGTGCTCCTCATCAGGCGGCTTAAGCGCAGCGCGAGTCGCAGCAAAAAGCATCACCGTTGACAAGGCATCAAGAAGTGCGTGCAAGCCGTCGCTTAGAACAGCCAAGCTGTTTACGACTAAGCCTATCACAACTTCCACGACAACCACGCTGAAGATGGCTACTGCTGATAACTTGAGCGTTCTAAGCTTATGACCGCCTTCCTGAGACTTTGCCATCGAGCCATCAGTCAATAATCACGACTTAAGGGCGATTTAAGAATTGCCTAGCCGGCATCGCAAATGCAGCCTTCTTTCGCCTTCAACTTAGAAATTTCGTAGCAACTCTTCGCGTTGCCTCCTTCGTTGAGGAAATTTAAACGCTAATCGATAGGCATTTAGGTTTGAAAGCAATATTTAGAGGAAACGGTTGATGCTGAATGGCGCTTGTGAAGGTTCGCGAAGTCTTAGAAGAATGCTGCGAGGGCAAAAGAGTTTCCATAAGAGGCTGGGTTTACCGGAAACGCGAAGGAAAAGAAATGATATTCCTGTTAGTGCGGGACTCAACAGCGTTTATCCAGTGCACCGTGCGGAGGAGTAGCCCAGCGTGGAACGTGGCAGAGCGTTTAACCATCGAATCCTCCTTAACGCTTGAAGGCGTGGCTAAGCAAGATAAGCGTGCGCCAGGCGGCTACGAAATATCCGTCGATTCAATCTCCATCATCGGCTTGGCTGAAGTCTTCCCCATCGCTAAGGATAAAAGCGAAGAATTCATCCGCGACATACGGCATCTTTGGCTGCGTAGCCGCCGGATGAACCTCGTCATGAAGGTACGTGCCGATGTCTTGGATTTTGCTCGCGAATACTTCAAAGCTCAAGATTTTATTGAAGTTTCTCCGCCCATGTTCATCTCCGCAGCGGTTGAAGGCGGCTCAACGCTTTTCGGCTTAAAATACTTCGACCAAGACCTGTACCTGACGCAGAGCAGCCAGCTTTACCTAGAAATTCTCATCTACTCCCTCGAAAACGTCTACTGCATAGCGCCGTCTTTCCGGGCTGAAAAAAGCCGAACCATCAGGCACCTGACAGAGTACTGGCACATCGAGGGCGAATGGCCCTTCGCAGACATGAACGACCTGATGCGGTTCGAGGAAGGCTTGATGGCGCACGTTTGCCAGAGTGCCGCCGACAAATGCAAGAAAGAGTTCGAGGAACTCGGCGCAGACATCACCAAAGTGGCCCAAGTCAGGGCTCCCTTCCCGCGCATAACTTACACCGAAGCCATCGAAAAACTCAAAACAAAAAATCCAAAGCTCACGTGGGGCGACGACCTTGGATACGAGGATGAAAAAGCCTTGGCAGACGAGTTCGGCAAGCCCTTCTTCGTGTACGATTACCCAACGGCAATTAAAGCGTTCTACTGCAAAACCTACCGTGACAAGCCTGAAGTAGCCATGTCCGTGGACATGATGGTTCCCAGAATCGGCGAAATCAGCACAGGCGGCGCCAGAGAAGACGACAAAGACATGCTCATAAAGCGGATTAGGGAGATGGGTTTAAATGAAAAAGACTACGACTGGTATCTTGACCTTCGAAGGTATGGCACTGTGCCGCATGTCGGCTTCGGCATGGGCTTGGAGCGCTTGTTAACCTGGATGCTTGACTTAGAAAACATCATAGACGCTATTCCGTTCCCGCGGACTACCAGAAGATTCTATCCCTAACCGCTTTCAAGCCGTCACGTGTGCCCTGCCAACACTTCCAGTTTCAGCTGTTTCAGCGGCAGACCTATGCTTGTGATGAGGTTTTTCATAGCCTTCACCATTCCCGGCGGACCACAGGCGTAGAAAACTCTTTCTTTGTAGTCGGGAACTTGGGTTTTCACCAGTTCCGCGTTTATGAAGCCGACTAAGCCTTTCCATTGGTTGCTTGCGTCGCCGAGTATGAAGACGACTTTCAGGTTTGGGTTTTGCCTCTGCATCTCTTCCAGCTCTGCTTTGAAGGCGATTTCGTTTTCGTTACGGCAGCCGTAAAGCAGGATGATGCTTGAGTTGAGGTGCGTGTCTGTGGCGTATCGGCATATGCTTCGGAAGGGGGTTATTCCCACTCCTCCGGCGAGCATCGCTATTTTCTGGTGTTCTCCTTGGAATGTGAATGTGCCGTATGGCGCGTCTATTCTTGCCCAGTCGCCGGGTTTAAGCGTCCTCAGTGTGTTGGAGTATTCGCTGTCTGTGAGTTTCTTGGTGAATTCGATGAAGTCTTTTTCTGTGGGGCTGCTGGAGAAGCTGAATGGGTGAGTCAGTTCTTTGCCGCTTGCTTTTATTGTGGCAAGCATGTATTGTCCTGGTTTGTAGTTTAGTTGTTTCGGTCTTGGGAACCTGTAGCTGACCATGTCTGTGGTGCGTGGTATAATCTCTTTGACAGCGGTTTCAATTTTCATAATAACTTCTCTCCCTTTTTCGAGAGCCACTTCTTATTTTGCTGACTTGTCATTAAAACCTTCTTGTGCGGTTAGGTTACGCTGTTGGCGCCCTCGCGTATTTCAGCTAATCGTGTGATGTTGCTTAACATGACGTTTCTCAGGTATCCGCTTCTCAGCGTCTTAGCGACTTGTTCAATGATGAAGGTTGGTCGGCTGATGTGGCGGCGGAAGGCGTTGTGAATCATCTTTTTGATTTCTTCAAGGGGCACGGCGGTGGGGCAGATTTCGGAGACTGCGATGCCTCCTTCCCAGTGTTCCTCGGCGTTTAGGAGTCCTTTGGCTTCGAACTCGTTCCATATGTCGTTTCCGGGGTGTGCGCCTAGAATGTTGAATTGTGGGATGTCGATGTGGGTTCGCGTTGCGAAGTTTATGGTGTTTTGGATTTCCTGTCTGGTTTCGTCTGGGGCGCCTACGATGAAGCTGCCTACTACGACGTCTACTCCTGCTTTCTTCGCTGTTTTTATGGCTGTTGCCGCTTGCGCGGGGGTGATGGTTTTTTTGTAGTAGTTCAGTATGCGTTGGTTGGCGCTTTCGATGCCGAGGTAGAGGATTCTGAGTCCTGCTTTGACCATTTCTCTGGCTAGCTCGTAGGAGAAGTTGTCCACTCTTCCTTCTGCAATCCAGTCCATGTCCAGTTTTTCTTTTTGTATTCCTCGGCAGATTGCGATTGCTCTTTTTGGGTTGAGGGTGAAGTTGTCGTCTACGAAGATGAGTTGTTTGTAGCCTTCGCTGGCGAGCAGGCATAGTTCTTCAAGTGTGTTCTCGGGTGACCTTGCTCTCCAGCGTCTTTGGGCGAATTCTGTGCAGCTGCAGAATCTGCATGCGTAGGCGCATCCGCGGCTGGTGACGATGCTGGTGAATTTTTTTGGTGCTACGTTGGCTCCTGCCATGAGGCAGTGGTATTCGGCGTTGATTAGGTTGCGGTCTGGAAAAGGCAGCTTGTCCAAGTCTTTGATTAACGGCTGGTTTGGTGTGGCTGCGATTTCTCTGCGGTTTCTGAAGGTGATTCCCTTGACGTTTTTGGGGTTTTCTCCGTTTTTGAGGCTGTGCGCGAGTTCTGTGATGGTTTTTTCGCCTTCTCCGCGGACTACTATGTCCACTGCGGCGTATTTCTTGAGGATTCGTTCGGCGTTGAATGTGGCGTGGTGGTTGCCGAAGACCGTGATTATGTTGGGGTTTTTTTCTTTGATTTTTCGGCTGATTTCTGCGGCTGTGCGTCCTGAGCTGGCGAGGGTTGAAAAGCCCACGACGTCTGGGTTCTCGTTTTCTGCCCATAGTGCGGCTTCTTCGTTTGATAAGCCGTGTGCAGGCTGGTCTAGGATTGAAACTTCAACGCCGTCTTGTTCGAGGACTGCGGCTAAATATGCTAGGCTGAGGGGTGGAAACGCGGCGATTGATTTTTTTCCTTCTCGGACGTCGATGCCGTAGTTTGGGCTTGCGCTGATAAGTGAAAACTTCATGTTGCCACTGATTTCTATTTCAGGCAAGCGTTCATAAAAGCTTTGGGCTGCGTTCAGGTTGGCGCGTGGACGCGCTGCTGAGCAGGGTGAGTGCGGTGCGTTTTAGGTCTCCGCGGTCACGGTGATTGTGGGCGGATACTCAACAAGAACCCACAAGCCGCCGCCGTTGCTGGTTTGGTATATCGACGCTGTTCCGTCAAAGGTGACTACTGCGCCCTGCCAAGTAACATCCAACGCATTTTGAAATGAGGTTGAGCTAGTAACTGGCAGCAGTTCTATTCTATGGTTACTTGAATCTGCTTTGAGGGCGCCCGTTCTGGTTCCAGCTATGGAGTCAAAAGTGTACAGTTTTTGGTTAGCGGTGTCAGTGAACATTATTCCAGTCCCAGAGGTTCCTGAGATAAGCTGGCTCCAATGATGCTGCCATTTACCATCCGAGAAATTGTAGAAGTTATTGAATGATGATAAGGTAATAACGGGCTGTGGTAAACCGCCGAGTGTTCCGTTTTCGGTTTGAATTTGACTAATTGATGAGGAGTAAATGCTGATTGGGCACAAGTCAGTAATTGTTCTGCTCTGTGTTGAATTTATGAACATCAATCTCAGCTGATAAGTGTAATAGGTTACGTTAGCCGGCAGAGTGAGCACAATGTTTGCGTAAAGATTTGGACAGCCGTCAGCTCCACCAGACCATTCTGCTTCCTGTTGCAGTATGTCTCTTACAATTCCATGATGGATTACAAAGGCTGGTGAAGCACCGTAAACACTTTTTTCCGTATTTATCCGCATTAAGTCTGCTTTTGTTGTAGAATTGCCAGAAATCGAGGTTAACCAAAAGTTCAGAGAAAGCCTAGCTTGGCGTATGTAAACATTTGATGCGCCAGACCCACTTTGTCTGTATGTTACCTCAATTTTCGCGTTGTTTAATCTGCCTAGAGTGTTGATTATGTCTGAAACATCATAGGATCTCCAGCCATAGTTACCGTCATTGGGCGGATCAATTCTATATGGACCATATGTTGTGGTACCGTCGGTTATCCGAAATTCGAAATAATCATTATTGCTCTGTCGTGTGCATTCAAAGTCTATGTTAACGGTGGCGCCAAGGGCTTGATTGGTTGACGCGAAAAGCTGAGAAAATTCTGTTGGAAGGTCTTGGAAAGAGAACCAGCCTTCTCTTTGGTTATCACCATTGTGGTAGATGTAGTTATTTTGATTATTGTTAAGATAAGGTGATGACCCGCTTTCTGTCCAAGAAGTAGATGAAGAATCAAAGCCATCTACGTATAGGTATGTACTTGAATTAGAAATTAGTTTTAGGTTACCATTTGACAATATTCCATTGTTAATATCGTCTTGTGTAAATCTGGGAGTGGATGCCAAAGGTGTTTGGATTGCTTCGTCGCTTCCGTTCCACCATATCGTGAATTTTGAGGTTTGGTTGTTCATGAGGAAGACAATCATTTGCCTGTTGCTGAATACCGTAGTGTTACTGGACATCCCAAGTGGGATTCTGTACTCTGAAGCCCAGTCTTCGACTTGAAAAGGTACTTCTTGGTTGACCCCGTTGATTGTTTGATTGACATGTATGGACTTTACAGGTATTGGCGGAATCGGTTTCATGGCGCTTGTCAAGTTTAGGTTTTGTCCAAGCCAGCGAATAGTTCCGTTTTGCAATAGCTCCACGAGGATGTTCTCGTCTGGAATTGTAGAGTAATTTTCATTCCACGCCACTGTGGATGAGTAGCGTGTGAATGAAGAGGCTGTGACGATTATTCCTCTGGGGTCTTCCACTTGAAGCACATAGGCGTCTCCTGTTATAGGTGATGGCAGGTCGATTGAATAGGTGCCGTTCGGGTAAGATATGAGGTTTGTTGGTTCAACTAGTTGCCAGGTTGAATCTGCATAGGAATAATTGTAAAACTTTAGGTTTCTTTTTCCAAGGTTAACAAGGGGTTCGTTTTCGTCTTTGAATATTGTTAGGCTCGCTTGAGTGGAGTTAGATTTCGAGATATTCACGTCTAGTCGGGATGATGCTGAGTAGCTTATGCCGTAAATACCCAAGCCTGTCAAATTGTATTTGACGGTTACGCTTCCTTTGCTGTAGCTTACGTTGGAAAACCAGTTTGCACTCAAATCTAGTTCAGCCACGTTAAATGCTACGCCCCATTCGGGCCTGATGTCTCCTATGTTGCTTAAACCGCTGCATAGATAGTTTGTGGCAAGATTTTGAGCGTATGACGTGTTGCCTGTGACTTTCAAGACTGACCCGTAATAGCCTACTGTAAAGCCTAGAATCTGTTTAAGCGCCAAGTTGATTTCGTCTATTGCGTTCAGAACTTGAGGCTGCTCTTGAAGCGGACTGTAACGTATCGCTGAATAAGTTGAAATGACTGCGGCTATGAGGACCACAGCGACCAGCAGAGCAGCGATAATCGTAAACTGCCCTCGTTTGTTCATGTTAGACGCCTCCTACCAATCCGAGTTGCAATACGACGAGTCTAGAAGTGCCGTTAGCCGTGTATTCGGAGCGGTATAGCCTAGGCTTATAATCGGCTAAGAGTCCTAAGGCAGTAAGTCGGATGTCAGGCGTTCGAGTCAGACCTAACGCGAGAAAACCACCGGAGACTGCATTTCTATAGACTGCGCCAGCCCTATAATTGTTAACAGCATCAAATAGGGAAGTTGTCACTGTCAAGTTGTATGTTGTGGTTATCCAAGTAGGCAAGGCTCTTGTTGCCGTTTGATAAGAGGCAGGATAAATGCCATAATAATTGGAGTAGTAAATGGCATTCGCTGAAAGTGGTACGCTTGTCAATTCGCTGGTTATCCACCCGTGATCGTATATCCAGTTCCCATAGATATCTTGCCACCAAGCCTGCCTCGGTGTTGCGCCATCCAACCAAGTTGCATTATAAGCTATCTGATTCAACCCTCTGAGGAAAGCGTTAAACCCGGCTGGACCAACTGACTTCATTCCATAAACCCCCCAGTCATTCTGAGTTGAAAAGAGACCGGTATTGCTGACATAATACATTGGATAGCCTACTATACTCGCCCATGTCCAGTTATATTCGCGAGTTTTCTGACCTAAAATATAGAAATACAGATTGTAGGAATCACGTGGAGCATAATATCCTGTCGAACTGTACGCTGAAGGCATTGGTACTGCTTCGCCGCAAGTATTGATGACTACGGCGTTCTGAACTGTTTCACCCTGTAATGATGTGTTGCCTAGTATCGTTCCTAGCTGTGTCGTGTTTTGGACCATTATTGTATTAGCGAAATATGGCGATAGCAGGTTGTAGAGGTCTTGTGCTAGACTTTGGGCTGTGTAGCCTGTGATCCACCAGCCGGGCGCGTCGCTACAGTTCAATATATAAAGCGTTCCTCCACCGCTGTGTTCGCCGATTTTTTCGGGCACCACGTTGAACGTCACGTTTGAAGAAGCCACCAGATACGAGGAGGCGTCTGAGGTTGCGCCTAGGCTTTCCGCGTTAGAGATGGACGCCACGGGAACGTAGAGCTGGCTTGTTGCTCCCTGGCTCACGTCGTAAACGGTCAAGTTGTATATGACATTGGGCGGCAGACTCGCCGAAAGCGCCACCTGAAGCCCGCCCCAAAGCGTAGCATTATCTGTCTGGAAAGCGGCGTCGCTCAACGCGTAATCGGAATCCAGCAGCTGGAGCGTCGTGAACGACAGACGCCTGAGGTTCATGGGCGAAACCTGCCTGGGCCACGGCAAAACGGCAAAGTAAGACGCCGCTATGAACGCGCCAGTGATTATGATTATTACGATTAGAACCTCGATTGTGCGCATCATCTTAGCCTTTCACCTGGTACCCTTGTAAACTCCAAACCGCAATCTGCGCCTGATACGCGATTCCGCCAACCGTGACTTGCCGCATGTCAGTCGCCACCCACTCCTGCTGCGAAGCATCACCCCCGAAGGTTACGGGGAAAGCCAGAGAACTAATGCCCCAGGGCATCATAACAACACCCACTCCATTGTTGCTGTTATACGTGATAACTAAGATGCCTGGGTTGTGTGTTGGAATTGTGATGTTGTCGTATTTTTGTTCAGTTCCATGTCCATAAACAACCTTGCCCGTCTCATTGCTAATAGGCATTTGACGCAGAGTGAAGTCTTCTGTCATCAACACGTAAGTGGCATTGTAAAACACTGCAGACTCTGGGGGTCCATAATAGTGTACATCATAGCTGTGTGCGACCAACACACGCCCAGCATCAAAGCTATCAATGAATGGAATCACGTATCGTTCATTATCAAACGTACGTTCATGATAGCCCACTCCAACTAGTCCGCCCTCACGCGCATACACCACTAAAGCATATGAATCACCACTGTTCACATTTGGGATGTTTATATTAACTGACCCAGTGCTATCGGCTGTGGTTGTGTTAAATGAAATATCATAGGAAGGACTACTTTGTCCGCCAGCATCATTCACCTTTAGAAAACAATAACTTATGGTAGCATACGAGAGTGGAAAGCCTATTCCGTCAGCCTTTACCCTTATCGTTAGAGGATTTGAAGGGCGCATTTCCTCTATTGAAACAGTCACTATCGGCCTTAATGTAAGTTGAAAACCGTAAGTGTTGTTTATTCCAAGCAGCCTAGCAGCTGTTGAATAATTCAATGCCAAATTAGAGGACACAAGCATGAAATTGCGACCTCCAATTGTTACATTGCTGTACCATTGCCCGTTATAGTACACTGGCTGCCCCGTTGATGAATTAAGACGCATAAGGGAATAGGGGCTAATCCGGTACTGCGTGAACTCTGGATCTTGCAACCCAAACCCAGTCGGAGCCACATCGGTTTGTCCCCAGCTAACCGGAATGCCTGGGCACAGAAGTATCCCGTCGAGCAGGTCGCTGGCTTTCGTCGCAAGCGCCCTGTGCTGTTGATAGAGAACCGCAGTTTGAATGGTCTGGTTGAAAAGCCCAATAAAAAGCAGCGTAGCGGCTAGAAACACCGTGACCGCCACCATGTGATCAATAGTTGAGCTCACCATGCCTAACCATCACCTATGATGTGAAAGCCAACTGAATCGTCCCGTTCCCCAGCTTCGCGGCGCTTATCCCCGCGCTCGTCGAGTTGCTCATGAGAGTCGAGTTCCCCCACAACACGTTCTGCCCCAGCGTCACCGAAGACGTAGCCACAATCTCCGTGCCCACCAACCTGAGCGTAATGTCCAGAATCCGCGCCGAATTAGGGTCCGAAGCATTCCTCAACTCAGCGGTTCCCGTGTAGGCGTAGCCCTCTATGAAAGGCGGCGTATCAAGCCTGTTCGTAACGTTACCAGCCGAAATACTAACATGGTTCAGCGATGAGTAAAGCTGCTGCATCGAACTCCCCAAGTGGCTCGCCGTTTCCTGCAGCGCCAGCGTCCGGCGGGAATCCACCCAGCCGTTCATGATTATGCCCGTCGTCAACGGAAAGAGGAATATTTGCATTATCAGGATGGGAATCATGATCATGTACTCGATGGTGATCTGTGTCAAACCTCATCCTCCATTCCTAAACCTTCCCCAAGGATACCATAATCTTACCGACGTAAAATTCAGCCACAGAATTCGCTGGCAAGATTACAGTCTCGCTCGCATGGTAAAAGTCAACAGTATGATCAAACTTGAAGAAGTCAGAGTCAAAACCCATATTCGAGTACGGCTGACCATTAGGAAAAGTAACGTTGATTCGAACTCGGCTGATTCCGCTCTGTATAACTTTAGTGATGTCGTCGCCAGTCAAGGTAATCGACTGAGATCTATAGGGATTAGTGCCGTTGAGGAGAGTGGGCAGATAAAACTTGAAATAATTTGTCGCATTCTGCTGAGGGCCCACAATTGTAGAATTTAATACCCGTATCGTAGGAACAACCACTATCCTGGTGTAGTTCCCTTCATTCATGGGTAATTTCTCAATGCAATACACATGCGCAACAGGTGCCGAAGGACCTTGCTGCAGAAAACTGCCGTTTGAAGAAGGTGATATACGCTCAAAGTAATTGTTGCCTAAAGAATAAGTGCTAACGGGAATATTGAACAAAATCATTCCTGTCACCTGAGAAAACACAGTTGTCCATGACCCATTGTAAACTTCGAAAGTGTAATTCAACGCAAGCGACTGATACTTTATATTTCCATATTGACTTGAATAACGAACCGTCTGCGTGCGCCCAATCGTCCACGCAATATCATCAATCTGCAGCCCCGTCGTCAACATAAACTGCTTGTTAGCACTGAACTCGTTCTCCGCCATCCTCGCGCCCAAGAACGTGTTTGCGAAAGTCATCGCCACCAAAATCATGACGACCACCGCGGAGGTTAAGATAACTGTTGAAATAGCGGGGCTAACCGCCCTTCTATCTTTCCGCAAACTTCGAGCATACCGCATATTTTCTTCGCTCCTATCCAAGATTTATGAACATGGGCATGAGCTTCGCCGCTAACAACGCAATAATCACCAGTATGGACGCGTGCTTGAACCCGGCGGCAACGGACTCCTCACTAATCTTCCCAGCCACCACACCGATGAGGTAGCTGTGGAATATGACTGACGTCAAGAAAATCGTCTTCATCATCGTGAAATCCTTCTGCGGACCCGTCGCGCCCGGCATGCCCACAGTCAACGTGCCCGTCGTGAAACTCATCATCATAATAGTCGTCGCCACAAGCAAAATCGACGCCAAATACGGCATCATGATGTAGGGGCGAACCGACATCCGCTTCTCCTTCTCAACCTCCTGCGTCAAACTGTTAAACCGGGCAAGCGACTCAATCATCGCAATCGTGCCCCCGCCCACGTCGATGGTTTCAACCAGCAGAAACATGACCAGCTGAGTCATCCAGCTCTTCGTCCGCTTCAGAAAATCCATAATAACCTTCTTCACAGGTATGCCCCAACTGATCTCGCTGCTGATTTTCCGCAGCTGCTTGCTGAACACTCCATAATCGCGGTTGGCTAAGCTTTCGATGCATTTCTCCGGCGACAAACCAGTCTTCCGAACCTCAGTCAGGTCTCTCAGGAAACTGGTGATGCCTGCTTCCATACCGGCTTTTTCTTTTGCAAGTTTCATGTGGACGACAGCGGCTGGCGCGGTGGCGACGAACAAGGCTATGGCAATCGCCATGGGCAAGTCAAAGATTCCCTGAAGCGAACTGAACAGCGGGACCTGCACGGCGCCCATGAAGTTCGTCATCAGCAGGAACAGGACTATGCCAATCACGCCGCAGACCCCAAATACCTTGTAAGGACGCATATCCACGATGGGCGTTTTAGGCTGCATGCTGTGCGCCAGATAGATGAACATGAGCGACAGCAGAGGCGTGAACAAGTACGTGTAAAGTATGATGCCCGAGTACAGGGTCACTCCCACGCTGTAGATTGAGTCCACGCTGAAGAGGATGTAGAAGCACAGCGACATCATGACCATGACGATGATGAATGTTTCCAGCAGCATGCCGAGCCGTTCCGCCGCGGCTTTGACACGTAACGCGCGTGTCTTGAATATTTCCTCGGCTTTTCGTTCAAGAAAGTGTCCTATGTCTCCGCCTATGATGACTGTGGACGCGTAGCCTGAGAGGAAGTCTCTGAATATGTCTAAGGGGTTCTTTTTCGCTGCTTGCTCCAAAGCCGTTAGAGGGTCGATGCCGAAGATTTCCACGTCTTTTATTATTTCTCTAGCTTCGCCTCGAAAAGCAGGCATTAATTCGACTTCTGCCAGCCGTTTAAAGCTGGTGTAAGGTGCGATACCGCCAGAAGCCATGACGCTGATATAGGCTGCTGCGAACGGCATCTCCCTTTCTAGGCCAGAGGCTCTGTCGCTGGCTTTGGACATCGGCATGATAAGGAAGCCTACCATCACGTAGAATGGAAAAGGAATCAGAAATATGACGGGCATGAAGCCGAATACTATTAGAAGCACCACTGACACGGCGGTTATTGGGAGGGTTAGCACGGCGACGAAGAACATTAGTGAAACATAAGTTTCAGGGTAAATCTTGATTCGTGCCCTTTCCAGCATGTCTTTGAATTCGAAAACATGTTTAAGGAAGTAGGGCGCTATGCCTCCGAAGAGGCGAAACGACCACGCCTCAAGCGACTTTAGAAGCGGCAATTGCTTTTACCTCCTCCCCTGCGAGAACTTTCTCATAAATGTGCTTAGGTCTCGCATAGTATTCTGCAACTATGGCAGCAACGTCCCGGTAGCTTCTGATGTTGCGCTCCCGCATCCAGTGGAGGACGTCTCTGCGTCTTTCAATTTCCTCGATCAGGTCTTTTTTCGATATGCCTTGGCGCTCAGCTATGGACGTCAAGAGAGTACTCTTGTCGAAGTCTATCAAGTAGTCGTCTTTAGCGGGTTGCCACTTGAAGGGCATTCGGTAATCCTCGTAATCCGCAATCTCGTTGACTGTGATGACCCTTCTGTAAGCTCTTTTCTCGTTGTCCTTCGTAAGGTGAACACGCTGTACTGAGAGCACGATGTTCATGAGCGGGATGTAAGCGGGTGAGATATCCATGGGTTTTTGTGTAAGACGCTTTACGGCTGAATCCAAGTTTTCAGCGTGCATGGTGCACATGCCACCGTGGCCTGTGGCTAACGCCTGAAAGAGAACGTATGCTTCTTGACCTCTGACCTCACCCACTATGAGCATGTCGGGGCGGTGACGCATTGACGTTTTTACCAAGTCGAAGAGGGCGACTTCGCCTACGCTGCTCCCGCCTAAGCCGTAGCTTTGTCGGGCGATTAGTGAAACCCAGTTGTCATGGGGTAGGTTCAGCTCGGCTGTTTCTTCGATGGTGATGATTTTGCTGCCTGGTTTAATCAAACATGCCAAAGCGTTTAGCGCGGTTGTTTTGCCTGCTGCAGTTCCACCTAAAACCATGATAGATGATCTGGCTTCGAGGCATGCCCAGAAATAGGCGGCCATTTCTTCGGAGAAAGTGCCGATGTTGATTAAGTCTACGATTGAGTATGGGTCTTCGCGGAATTTTCTGATTGTGAATGCGGTTCCGAATGGGGTGATTTCTCGCCTGTAACAGACGGCCAGTCTGTGCTTGCCTGGGAGCGAGGCGTCGACTATGGGGAAGGCAGAGCTGACGTGTTTTCCAGCCATGTGGACGAGTTTGACGACGGTGTTGTCGAGGACTTCGTCGTTTGGGAATTCAAGGTTTGTTTCTATGCTTTCGTATTTTCTGTGCCATATGTAGACTGGTTTGTTCACACCGTCGCATGAGATGTCTTCTATGTTTGGGTCGCGCATTAAGGGGTCAATTTTTCCGAAGCCGACAAGGTCGCGTTCTGCGTGGTAGAGAATCTTGTACCATGAAACATCCGGGAGCCAGCCCAAGCTGATTCGGTATTTGTCAACTATTTTTTTGGCTTCTTCTGCGAAGAATTTTCTTGGGTCGAGAATTTCCTCTTTTGGCGACTCGATTTCCGCGAGGAGGATTTCTAGTATGCGGTTGTATACGCCTCTTTCAAGTGGGTCAAGTTGGAGTTCGTCGAGTATGTATTGGTGTTCGCCTGTTTTGGGGTTTTGAACTATTACAACGTGTGAAAATGGTTCGTATAGGGGATATTTCTCGACAACTTTGAGTCCCTTCGGTATTGGTTTAGGTGGTGGCGGAGGGATTGGCAGTTGTTCCTGCTTTTTCTTGAAGTGTATGTTTATTTTTATTTTTTTCAGGTTTTTGATTCCTGAAAAGGACTCTTTGAGGCGTAGCTTGGGCATTTTTGTTCTCCTTTATGTAGTTGGATGGCCCAGTCTATTAAATATTACGTCTCAATAGATAATATTGGAGACATGTTAAACACAAATACATATCCACAATAAAAACGACAACTACAACTCACAAAAACCGCTGACCATCAACTAACCCCAAATCCGCAAAACAGCACCAAATCAAAGCCACTGCAAGAAAAGATTAACACGCCTCTCCTCACCAATCGTCGACGCGGCACCATGCCCAGGATAAACCGCGAAAAAGTCTGGCAACCCCAGCAGTTTTTTCAACGAGATCCTCATATCACTATCAGAACTCTCTGGAAAATCTGTTCGCCCAATCCCGCCGGCAAACAACGTGTCACCCGTAAATACGAGGTTCTCGCCCACAAGTGAAATGCCGCCAGACGTGTGCCCCGGCGTGTGCATAACTTTCAACGTCGCGTTCCCAAATCTAAGCGTGTCCCCATCCTTCAGCAAGACGTTAGACGGCGGAGACTCCACATCTAAGTCTCGGATTAAATGCGCATCCTTCGCGTGAATGCAGATGGGCACACCGTACTTCTTCTTTAGAATTCCGTCTCCGCTGGTGTGGTCTGGATGTCCATGTGTGTTCACGATAAACTTCACCTTCAAACTGCCCTCATTCACGTAACGGAAAATCTGCTCAGCTTCAGGAGAATAGTCTAGTCCTGGGTCTATCACGATGGCTTCAAGTGTTTCTGGGCAGCTAACCACGTAACAGTTGGTTGCCAGCATGCCGACAGTGAATGTTTTAATCTTCAAGCGAATCTCTCGTTTGGATTGCGGTCAAAGATAAATAAAACGTTTGCCGCCGTTATTCGGTGATTTCTGGTGCAGAAGTCGAACTTTGGTGTTTCTCGGGAAAAGCCAATATGCTTTTTTATCTCCCAATGGCTTGTAGCATGGAAACAGGTCAGGAAAGGAGCCATGAGCGAGGCACCAGAGAGCATGGCTGATGCACAAGTGTTTCAGCAAGCGGATTTCGAAAGAATAACTCAGCTAGTCTCCGGCGAGTTCCAGGTCCAAGAAGCAGTGATGGATCAGGGCACGCCAACATATTATTTGGTGTGGCCTCAGGAGACTAAGCAGGCTTTTCTCAGGTTGCTGAAGAAGCTTGAAGAAATGCAGTTGATTGCGTTCCTTCGCAAAATAGACGGCCGCATAGTCCTGAGAGTGGTTCCGAAACCGCCCGTGAAGCCCAGCAATCCCCGAACGAACCTGATTTTGTTGTTGGCAACCGTTGCCACCACGTTTTTCACAGGATATATTGGTTTCTCAGAAACCGGTCTCAACCCATTTCTGAGCGGGGCAATCTTTTCCGCAGCCATTTTGACGGTGCTTGGCATCCATGAGATGGGTCACAAGTTAACCGCGAACAAGAAGGGGATAGACGCGACTGCACCGTACTTCATTCCGGGACCACCGATGCTTGGAACTTTGGGCGCGGTAATCATGCAAAAATCTCTGCCGCCGAACAGAGACGCACTTTTTGATGTGGGAGCGAACGGTCCTATAGCAGGTTTCGTGGTTGCATTAATCTTTAGTGCCGCTGGCATGACGCTGCTTGTTCCGACGGTTATGCCGGCTGATGGTGGAGGATTGAGCTTGATTCCGGTAAGCTGGCTGCTTTTGATGCCTGCTATGTCCAGTTTGAACTTGATTCCGCCGTTAACGGGGGCAAATAATGGGTGGGCTTTGCACCCTTTGCTCTGGGCAGGGTGGGCAGGCATGGTTGTTACGATGCTGAACTTGCTGCCTGCTGCTATGTTGGATGGTGGTCATGTGGCGAGGTCTGCTCTTGTAGGCGACAGACCGCGACTTGTTTTGACGTTTGCTTCGGTTGCTCTTCTGCTTTTCTCGGGCACGGAGTTCATTGTTATGGCGTTTTTGATAATTTTTATGTCGATGTTTGGACATCCGGGACCGTTGGATGACGTGTCTAGCCTATCCCGTAAAAGGAAACTATTGACAATCGTGTTGGTTGGCTGTTTTGTTTTGGCGTTTCCTGTAAGGGTGTAGTTGGACAACTGTATTTGTGTTGTGCAGGTAAACAAAAAGGTTTATTATGGATTATCTGTCCATGCGGAATATGGATTAAGAATCCGAATTGGAATAAGTGTGGTTGGAAAGCATGAAGGGTATGATAGCCTTAGCGTTCTTCTCGTTGTTCCTAGTGGCATCGCTTCTGATACCCGTACCACTGTTTCCAGGAAGTTGGTTCTGTGCAGCGCTGGGACAAGCAGCACGAGATTACGTGAGCATCCTGAGTGCGCTGTTTAATGGCGTTTTCTATGGCGTTATTTTGTGGGCGGTTTTCGTTGGGATAAGCCGGAAACTCGGCGAATAAAAAAGTCTGCCGCTACTCGCTGGCTAAGCCTTCGATTGTGGGTTGAAAACCAGTGAGCTTTATGCTGCTTTTGCATTTTTCGCAAACTACGACGAGCTCTACCAGTTCATCGTTGATTACTTTGGTGTCGACGATTTTGTAGACTTCTTCGGTTTCATCTTCAGGAGATATCACCGTGCCGCATTTGGGGCATGGGAATGAGCCGTCTCCGTCGATTTTGCTCAAGTCTATTGTGTAAGGCACGCTTTTTTTAGTTATGGTTTTTTTCATCATGTTTTTTCACGTCTTTGTTTCTTGACTTTCATGGATGACCGTTAATAATTAACGATTATGAATTACTAATCAGTATAGACAGTGCATTTAAGATTTGACTACAAGATTCTGCGAAACACATGTTCTCCTCAGCCAAGGCGGTTGTGCACACCATTTCGATTTTACCTCTCAAAGTTTTCTGGTGATATGTAATCGCCAAAGTTCGCTTGTGCCTTCAGCAGACGCTCACGTTGCAGATATAGGATGCCGAAGAGCTCTAGCGGTGTGTCGGAGACGTTTTCTTGGTAGAACCGCTGCACTCGCTCAATCTTCGCCAAGTTTTCAGGAACCCGAATCGTGAACTGCTCGATGTAATCCTCTTTTGCGTAGTTTTTCCCAAGCACTTGACTGAAGAGCCTCTGCAAGTCCTCGTACTTCGGAATATAACCAGTTGGGGTCTTTATCGCTTCGACTTCGTTGTGCACGCGGAGCTCCATCCATTTTATCCACACATGCTTGTCTTGGATGGCATTCAAGTATTTGCCGTTGCCTCTGGCGCGTAGGAAGTAGTTAACGCCGAAGATGACTGGGGGTTTCTTCAGTTTCTTTCCAAATTCTAAGTTGTTGCGGACGTTCTGCCCCAAGGGAATGGAAATGAAGTCCTGGATGCTCATCATGTTAATCTCTGGCACGCCTTCTTGACCGACAGTGGCAAAGGTTGTTTCAGTCTCCAGCGACGCGCCGTACGCGATTATACCGTGGCACCAGTCGAAGCTCTGCTGAACGGGCACGTATGCCTTGGTGTCTCTGCCGCCATACATTATTCCGCCCAACTCCACACCCATCGGATTGTCCAATTCAGGGTCACAGTTTTCCAGCGCTTTAAGGGCAACGGCGTAACGTGCGTTCTTGTGCGCAGGTGGAATCTCGTTGCCTGCCTCGTCCTTTTTGCCCTCGTACCACGCTCCTGAAAAGTTGATGCCTTCCTTAGGAAGCTCGCAGCCCATACCCAGCCAGTAGGGTTTGCCATCTTTGACCAGCACGTTGGAGAAGATAATTTCGCCAGGACTGGTGAGCACCTTGTAGATTAGGGCGTCATCCTCGGGGTTGACGTCTTGAATGATGCCGAAGATTCCTGACTCCACGTTGACTGCGCGGGCAACCGAATCTATGTTTCGAATGTAGGCAATGTCGTCGCCCAGTATGGTTTCTCCCGGCAACATGGCGGTGGAGGTCTTGCCGCAGGCACTTGGAAATGCGCCAGCAAAGTAAGTTTTGCGACCGTTCGGTCCATGCACACCCATGAGCAGCATGTGTTCAGCCAGCCACCCTTCGTAGTTGGCTTTGCGGATGGCGAGGCGGAAGGCAAGTTTCTTGAAGCCCACAGAGTTGCCGGCATACTGCGTGTTGACGCTGTAGATTGTGTTGTCCATGTTGTCGATGTAGATGCGTTTCTTCTCGTGTTCCACGCTGACCATGTCATCATTCAATTTTCCTGCTGAATGAAGGACGCGCAGGAAATCGCTCTTTGGACCTGCTTTCAAAAACTCTCGATAGCCTGGCCTGTAGAGAAGGTCTTCCGTATGCGCCACATACCACGAATCGGTACACTGAAGACCAAGGATGGTGAATACGGAGTTGGCGGGTCCCAAAGAGATGAAGCGCACAATCATCGTGCGACCTCTCATCGAGTCCTTGAGCAGAGCCTTGACTTCCGCCAAACCTTCCTGCCTATCAATCTGGTTAAGTGCCTTGCTGAGCGTGATTCCCCGGGGCACGAGGTACTTGGTGGCTTGCCTGTCTCTTCCCTGGTCATATTCGCCGTCAAAGTGGACTGTGTGCCCTGGAATCGACAGAATAGCTTTTTCCTCACCGCTGGCGACTGCTTGGCGTCTGACGTATGCGATGTCTTCGGGGGAGTCGCTGCAGATGAAGATGTTGTCGGGGTGACAGAGGTCGCTGGCTTTGGCTATGAATTCGTGAACGATGGGGTTGTCTATGGAGCAGAGCTCGTCATAGTCCTTTTTGCTTAATTTAGGTTGTAACGCTTCAAGGTACGGGTTCATTTTTGCCAATGTTTCCTTTCACTGAGTTACATGGGTGAATGATAAACTTTGCGTAAGAAAATGGAAAAGTTGCAGAAGAATTTGTTGGCATGGCTGTTCCTTTACGCTTTACAGTTCATGCACGGTTCCAGGAATTCTCGGGAAAGGCTGCGTTTCCGCTATGTGCTTGACGCCGGTGAGCCAGCCTACAATGCGTTCCATGCCGATTCCCGCGCCTGCGCATGGTTTCAGTTTTCCCTGTTTCGCCAGTTTCAGCACCAGCGAGTAGTTGTCCTTGTTAATTTTGTCGCGTTCAATCTTCGCGAGGATTTTCTCGTATTCCCATTCTCTTTTGGCGCCTGACATGACTTCACCGTACTGGGGCAGGAACAGGTCGTAGTTGTCCCATTTGCCCGTCTTGAAGTCTTCGAAGTCGTAGAATTCGCGGGGGATGTTGGTTACCCACACGGGGGCTCCGTTTTCCATGGCTACTCTGGTTTCCCAGTCTTCGCCGTACTCTGCTTCTAGCTCTTGCTTGTCATAGGTTTTGAACGGTGCCTTCGGAACTTTCAGGGTGTCATATCTGGACAGGTAAATTAACTCGCCTTTCAAGTCGCGTTTCACGCTGGTTACCAACCCGCACAGCAAATCTTCGACGAGACTCATAATGTCTTTTGATGTGGCACCTCGGGCTTCAAAATCTAATTGTGTAAACTCGTACACGTGCCTGCCCGTGTGTGCGCGTTCAGCTTTTTCTATGCGAATGTTAGGTGACAGTATGAACAGTTTCGGGTAAGCCGTGGAAGAGGCTATCAGTTTGTGGATTATCATGCTTGCTGTAGTGCGCACAGTTTTTCCGTAAATGTCCACTTCGATCCGCTTTTCTATGGAAGCACCTGGGTCAGGCCACAACGGGTCGGTGCATTGGGAAAGTGCCACGGGAAGCAGCCATTGGAAACCTTTGTCCACGAACTTGGAGGTTAAGTACTTCAGGGTGTAAGTCGTCACTCTGCCGATGACGGCTTTCCTCTCGATTTCGCTTTCTGACAACTGCTCCAGAGATTTTGGCGCCTCAACAGGCGAGCTTTTCAGGACGGTTGTTTGTTTGCTCAAGGACATTTCCTTCTTTTCGAGTTATTCGTTTTTTGTTGCCTTAACACAATAGCAGAGTATTTAATAAATTTTTTATGAAAAATGATGTAATTTTTCCAAAAACTACAAGCTTTTATAGCTGATTACTGTAATAATTACAATCATGGAAATCAAGCTTGACGAAAAAGACCTAGCAATACTCGCGCTGATACAGCAGAGCAGCAAACTCACCGCCAAACAAATCGCTAAAAAAATAAACGCGCCCGTAACAACGGTCTTCGCAAAGACCAAACGCATGGAAGAATTCGGCATAATCAAAGAGTACAGGGCAATCCTGAGACCTGAGAAGCTCGGTTCAGGCACAACCGCGTTCATCTTCGCCTCAGTCTACTACACATCAAAGTCGGATGGCGCCTCGGTGTCCCAAAGAGCCGTGGCAGAAGAAATCGCAAAATTCCCCGAGGTCCAAGAAGTGCACATAATCACTGGCGACTGGGACCTGCTGATTAAGCTAAAAGCCGAAAACGTGGACGCGGTTGGCAAGTTCGTCGTGGATAAGCTGAGACTTATCAAGGGGCTGGAAAAGACGCTTACCTGTATGGTTTTCGAAACAGTTAAAGAAACTACCGCCATCGCTCTGCCGCTGAAAAAGCCCGCTAAGCCTTAAGCATACGCATTTTCTTCTTTTCAGCGTGAGAAGGCAAATCACGTCACTGCATAATTTATAAAGTGCTGTTTATACAGCATGTTGTAGAATTTCAAAGTCTTCGTGGAGGAAACACTATTGGAAAAGTTTGACGCCGTCGTTGTAGGCGCAGGAACCGCGGGCTGCTTAGCCGCAAAAACCATGGCTGAAGCAGGCTTGAAAGTGTGCTTAATGGATAGGAAGCCGCAAGCGGAAATCGGGGAAAAAATCTGCGGCGACGCTCTCGGCGAGCATCACTTGAAGTTTTTGGGCTTGGAGAAGCCGCACAGCGGTGAGCTTGAAAAGCGGATTGAGGGCGTCCAGATTTACTCGCCCGACAAGCAGACCATATTCACGATTGCAGACAAAGACTTTATCGGCTACATCTTGAACCGCCGGCTTTTCGGGCAGTGGCTCCTGAAAAAAGCAGTGGATAAGGGCGCCGTGCTCATGGATTCAACGCAGTTCCTTGAACCCGTGCTGGAGAAAGGCTTCGTGACGGGCGTCGTGGCTAAAACGGCTGCGGGCAAGAAGGTTCAGTTGCAATCCAAGGTTGTGGTGGACGCCAGCGGCTTCATGGGCGTGGTCAGACGGAAGCTTCCCGAGAGCATGCAGATAGAGCGTGAGATAGCGAACGAGGATGTGGAAGCGTGCTACAGGGAGATTCGGCAGCTTAAGCAGGAAAGCGAAAACACCCGGTACTGCGAGATTTACCTCGGCGGAAAAGTGGCGCCCGGCGGCTACATGTGGATTTTTCCGAAAGGCGGAGCCAAAGTCAACGCGGGCTTAGGTATCTGTATGCGCGGCGATTTTCCCAACCCGAAAAAACAGTTTTACGAGCATGTTTTGGCGAGGCCGCAGTTTGAAGGTTCACTGCTCCTGAACGGGGGAGCATGGTGGGACCCGACGCGCAGACCACTGGACAACATGGTTGGAAACGGCGTTGTCCTGGTTGGTGACGCGGCAAGCTTGGTGAACCCGATTCACGGCGGCGGCATCGGACCGTCGATGCTGAGCGGATACTTTGCGGGGCAGACGATTGTGGAGGCGCTTGAGAATGGAAACGCTGACCAGGCAGCGTTATGGCGCTACAACAGGCGGTACCATGACACTTACGGTAAGAAGCAGGCAAGCCTCGACATTTTCCGCATATTCCTCATTGCAAGCAGTGACGAGGACCTGGACTACGGCATGGGCTGCAAGCTTGTCACCGAACAAGACGTGCTGAGAGCCGCTATGGGAGATGATTTCCGCCTGAACATCACCGAAACCGCACGGAGAGTTTTCAGGGGCAGGAAACGCATGGGCTTCCTGAACAAGCTGAGGCTGACGGTGAGCATGATGCGGCAAGTCAGAGCACACTACGATGCTTACCCGGAGACGCCGGAAAACTTTGAGCAGTGGCGCCAGCAAACACTGAGCCTAATCAGCCAAGCGAAAACCAAACTTCTGAAATAAACGGCAAATCAGGAAAATTACGTGTTGTTTCGGGTCGATGTAATTGGGTAAGTTTCTGTTCAGAGTTTGCTGGGGCTCTGGACGGCGGAAACTAAAGGAGAAAAGAAAAATGCAAACTGCTTAAAAACTACAATTGCGATTTTACCGTCCAAAGCCCTCTCAGCCCTTCACTTTTCAATTGCGATAGCACCCAAAAAAGGGGAAAATAGAGTTTGCGTGTTTTCTGCATGTCTAACGCTTCCTGAGCAGCAGCACGCCAACTATGGCGATTGCAGCAATTATTACGATCGTTGAGACGGTAAAGTAGGTTTCAACTGGCGCTTGCGGAACAGGCGTTGGCGGTGGAGTAGACTCAGGTGCTTCCGTGACGGTGAAAGCGGTTACGTCATGTGAAGGCCAGTAGCCGTTTGTGCCGGCGAACGTAGCGTAAACAGTGAACTTGCCAGGAATGTCAGGCTTCCACTCAAAGCTGAAGAAGCCATCCGCGTCAGTTGTGGCGGTACCGATTTCCCTGTAGTTGTTGTTGGAGTCAAGCACGCTTATTGTAACCTCAACGCCAGTAACGTTTGTCGGACGAGGCCTTTGTTGATACACATAGCCCATCCAATCGGTCATGCTCTTGTCAGAAACAGCGGGAACACCGTTCGGAAAGCGAGCTGCTTGCTCATCCTGCGTCGTGCCAGTAGAAATGTCCATCACTGTGCCTTTTATCACCACAGGTGTTCCGAATGATACTGCAACATCGGGTGCTGTAACGGTAGTGGCGCTGGGTCCTCTGCCTGCAACGTAGATGCTGTTGTCATAGCCATTCCACCATGTTGAAAAACCGTCTGCAATAGCATAAGACATAGTATGGAACGAGTTGGTGAAAGACGAAAGCTTCCAGATCTCCGTGCCGTCAGTAGCGTTAATAGCGCGCGTCATTGCTCCCTTGTAAATCGGTGTGCTGACAGTGTGCTCAGTAGTCACCATGTATATCACTCCGTTACCAATAGCGGCTATGGCTGTTGGGTATACGCCGTAACCTCCGTAGTAGCCTGAAGCGGTGCAGTTGCCTTCTCCGCCGTTACCGTAAGTCCACAATAAATCCCCAGTATGTGCATCATAGCAGTAGAGTATTCCTGAGAAGAATTGGACGTATACCTTGTCATAAGCCATCATAGCGACTCTATCTTCAACACCAGGTATGCCATAGTAGTCCCAACCTGACTCTTGAGGCTTAGTTGGACCCCAAAGTTTCTCACCAGTATCCATATCGTAACCCACCCATTGGGTGGTTTCCTTGTATTCCTGAAGCCAGACACGGCTTTCAAAGTCGCATCCACCGAAACCTACAGTAATGTTTCCTGACGGCTGAGTGAATTCCTTTATCCACCGCAACGAACCAATGGTACCTTTGTCTGGGTTAAGGTTGATAGCAAAGTAGTTGTAAGGCGTCCAGCTTATTGGACTTAACAAGCCGCCTCCTGAAGGCAGAGTGCCGTTGTGGCAAAGTATTAGATCGTTGTATTTAGCTGCGTGGGCCTGCATCGCAGTAGCTTGTCCCATCCAATCTGGCTGACTTGCTGCTTGAGTAAGCCATGGCAGCGAAACGTTCCAGTCGTAACGGACATTGTCTCCGCTCCAAATGCTGGCGTCTACTGTGCCGCCAATTATTGATTGTTCTCCGCTTGCTCCGTACCAAAGTTTAGACGAGTTCCACTGGCATAAACGGTAGTCAGGAGCCGCGTCGGTGCCTGCATTTGCAACTACGTACTTCAAGTATTCCCCATTTGGACCCATTGCTTCTGTGCCTGTGGGAACATTGATTGCAGTGAACAGCTTGGTTCCACTGTATGCATCATACGCATACCATGTTGAACCTGAAACTGAGACTATTATTGGCTGATAAACTCCGTGCTGATTCGGGTTTTGGACGTCAAAGATGAGGGCAAAAGATATCTTGCCCATTTCGCTCTGACTTTTAGACCAGAGAAGTTTTCCTGTACGTAAGTCACGGCAGACAGTCGGTCCATAAGTGCCACTGCCTGACATGGCGTCGACGTTTCCGAACGATATTGGTGTAGTGTAGATGAGCATTCCGTCAACTATTATCGGATTGGTGTATCTAGGAATGTATGCAGTGCCTTCGAAGTAGGTTTGACCCTGAATAGGAAACATGTCTCCTCCGACGACTCCTCCAGATTGAAGCGGCAAAGTCCACATGATGTGAGACGTTTGAGAACCCACAGCATCAGGAACAGCCACTTGGTATCCAGAGAAACTAGCGGTTGTCTGCGGCCCGCCCTCACCGAGCCAGTTTGATGAAATCGACCACCAGTCAGTGTTTTCACCGTAAATCGGCCGCGTCCAGTACTCATTCGGCAACGGGTAACTTGTTATGGTGGTTATTTGCTCTTCCTGCACTTTAAGTGTAGTTATTGCGCTGCTGGCTAAATAGATGTCGCCGTTGTATGCACCGCCGAAATCATATGTTTGTTCTGGGAACTCGAACTTGAAGGTGTAAGTTCCCGTTTTTTGCGGAGTGTAGCGGTAATACTGTGATGATGTCGTGTCTATACAGACATCCCAAGTTTTCGTTTCAACGTGACCGTCAGGGTCGGTGATGGTAAGCTTGTAGTTGCGGAATCTAATGTTATTATACCAATTTGCTCCTTCTATACACTTATCTATCCACATGATGACGTTGACGTATTGACCGACGCCTACAGGGTTAGGCGCGACATTAATGAAAGCGTATGTTGGGATTTTCCATGCAGGATCATGCGCGTTAGCAAGTGGCAAAGCAACAAAGGAAACAGCCATAGTTAACGTCAGAAACAACGCAATACCCAGTTTGGTTTTTGAGATATTCATGTATTTTTTCTTCTCCTTATTTTTATTTTATGCGGCATCCTATTTTCCATTGGTTACTATTTAAATTTTTCTAAAATTCGCCAAACTAAAAAAAATAATAAATATTATTTCCTATTTACTATTTAAAAAATGCACCTAACATACGAAAGCAAACCAACAACAATATTTAAAATGAGGAGCCGATTAGTCGTTGATGACAGTTCCCCAAAAAAACAAAGGTGTAAACAAGACGAAGCAAATTGATGAAACCGATTTCAAGATTCTAAAGACCTTGCTAATAGAGTCCCGCACGAGTTTCACAGAATTATCTAAAATATGCAACGTCTCTGTCACAGCCGTAATAAGAAGGTATGAACGATTAAAAAGAACAGGCATTATTCGTGGCGAACACATGCACCTTAACCCTCTTAGTGTAGGTTACGAAAGCATAGCGGAAATAGGGATAATGACAGACTTAGCAGACCAAGAGAAAGTCAGAAAATTTTTAAGAACTAATTCACACGTAAAAATCGCTGGATCCTTAGGCAAATACAGCATATATGCTCTGGTGGTAGCACGTAAATTAAATGAGCTAAATGAAACAGTCCAACAAATAGATCTTAAACCATACGTTAAAAGCTTAGACGTTTTAATTTTTGCTGACTTATGGAATAACCCATGGCATCCAGAAAACCTTTTGGTTGAAACGTCTGAACAAAAAAATTTAATTATACCTAAAAAATCAAAACCCAAATATGAACAACTAAACCTAGATGAAATAGACAAACGTATTGCCAAGATGCTCATGGAAAATTCACGGACACCATTCAAAGTGATTGCGGAAAAACTTGGAATTTCAACAAATAATGTTATTCAAAGATACCAATTCCTTAGAGAAAAAAACGTTTTGAACCTTTCAAGCATATCTCTTGACCTTCACAAGTTAGGTTACAAAGCAACAGCAGACAGTTACATAAAAGTTGAGAATAGAGGAAACCTGCCTGAGGTCGAGGCACAATTACTTCAGATACCGAATGCAGTCTTCTGCGCCAAATTTGTCGGCGGAGCCTATGACCTGAGAGTCGCAATTAACGTGTCAGATTTTTCAGATGTTTTTTGTCTCAAAAAACAAATTAGTGCAATAAAGAATATTAAATCAGCAGAATTTTACTTGGCTGAAATCCCAGATTATTGGCCAAATGATTTTATGGGTGGAACTCTTATTTAGAGATTGATATGTTCTTCCCATGGATTGTTACTTATTTGAGCAATAAACCTGGTTACATGCGATAGAAGACTAAACAGTTCGACGGACAGTATGGACATATACCCATCTCGTGGGCAACAGGATAACAGTATAAAAAAGCAGAACTAAATTTGGTTGCAACACCTGGAGCCTAATGGGGAGTTCATTCCCGACGATTTATTTAGGGATGGGGTAGAGCTTCCGAGCAGACACTTCTTGAGAATTATTGTTGTTTTGTCTTGTTGTTTGAGCCGTTGTAGTCCGTGGTCAGCACGTTCATGGCGCCGAGCACCGCGTCCATGCTTGCCATCACAATGTCCTCGCGCACTCCCATCGCCGTGGCTGTCCTGGCGCCTTTGCGCATGCGCACCACGACTTCGACCATGGCGTCGGTTCCGCCTGTAATCGCCTTCACGCTGTACTGCTCCAGAAGGATCGGTTCCACTTCCGCGATAGCTTTCTTAACCGCGTTTATGGCTGCGTCCACTGGCCCGACCCCCATGGCTGCGCCGCTGACTTCTTTGCCGTTGCCGTTTAGTTTCAGCCTGACGGACGCTGTTGGCGTGACTGTGTTGCCGCTGACCACCGTTACCTCCAGAAGCTGGATAGGTTTGGTCTTCGACAAGCCCATGACGCTTTCCGCAATCGCAAGCAAATCGGCGTCCGTGACGGTTTTACCTTTGTCGCCCACGGTTTTGACGCGGTTGAAAATTTCCTTCATCTGCTCCTCGGTTGGCGCCAAACCCATATCGCTTAAGGCGGCTTTGATTCCAGCCGACCCCGAGTGCTTCCCAGGTGCCAGTCGCCTTGTGCCGCCGACTAGTTCTGGTGCTATGGGCTCGTAGGTTGATGGGTGTGCAAGCATGCCCTGCGTGTGGATGCCAGACTCATGCGTGAACGCGTTCTCGCCCACGATGGCTTTGTTGGGCTGCACGTAGACGCCTGTCAACCGCTGCACGAACTGGCTGATGCCGTACAGCTTCTCCGTCTTGATGCCCAGCTTCAGCTTGTACAGCGCCATCAGCGAAACTACGATTTCCTCCAGCGAAGCGTTGCCGGCGCGTTCGCCCAGCCCATTTATTGTTGCGTGGAACTGGTTGGCGCCCGCCCGCAGCGCCTGGACGGTGTTGGCGACTGCCATGCCGAAGTCGTTGTGGCAGTGCACACTCACCACGGGCACCGCGAGCGATTCTCGCAAGTCTCCGTAAAACTGGTAACTTCGCTCTGGAGTCAACACGCCGACTGTGTCGCAAGCGACCACGCGATCAGCGCCAGCCTCGATACCCGTCGCGAACACCTTCTTCAAGTAATCGAAGTCGGCGCGTGTGGCGTCTTCCGCTGAAAGCTCCACGATTAAACCGCAGTCCTTGGCGTACCGCACCATGTCCCGCGTTATCTCCAGCACTTGCTCACGTGTCTTCCTGAGCTTCGCCTCGATATGGAGGTCGGAGACGGGGATGATGAGGTGGATGCTGTCTGTGCCCGCCTTCGCCACAGCGTCGATGTCGCTGCGGACGCCGCGGGAAGCGCTGCAGATTTCCGCTCTTAAACCGGCGTCGGCGATTAGCTTCACGGCTTCCATTTCGCCCTCAGAAACCGCCGCGAACCCAGCTTCAATCACGTCTACGCCGAGTTCATCGAGCCGCTCTGCTATGCGCAGTTTGTTTTCAGGTGTTAAGGAAACTCCGGGGGTTTGTTCTCCGTCGCGTAGTGTGGTGTCAAAAACTCTTATTTTTTCAGGGAAGCGGTTAGATAAAGCGATACCCCATTTTAAATCACTACAGACCAGAACAAAAGAACCCGCCAACATATAAAATTTACTATCTCAAAATACACCAGAAAAAACTTCTAAACTACAAATTTTCGCTTAAGGACTGCTTAATGGAGTTACTGTTCATGCATACGTTTTCTTTTTTTTAGTTTATATGCGAAGCAACACGTTTTCCACGTAACTCCTCATGGTGCCCGCAAACTCGTTGATGACTTCTGGCGCGTAGGGTTTTAAGCCTTCAAACTGCTTGTCCAGCGTGTCTCGTGGCACGAACTGCTGAAACGCATGAGTTTTCGCGCCCTTGACGAGCTCGCATATCCGCGTGACATCTTCAGCTGTGACAAGCTCGGGAACCACGGTGGTTCTGAACTCGTACGCCACCTTGCCCGTCTTCAACATTTCAACGGTGCGCAGCAGTTCAGTGGTGGTTTTGGCGCCCAGCAGCCTGTACTTCTCCAGCGACGTCTTCACGTCCACAGCCACGTAATCCACGCTTGGGAGGCATTCTTCCAGCACTTCGGGGTAAAACCCGTTAGTGTCCAGCTTCACCGTGAAGCCGCGTTCCTTCAGCTTTGCCAAGAACCGAGGTAGCTCGTTGTGCATGCAGGGTTCGCCGCCTGTGACCACGACGGCGTCCACATATTTTTTGCGGCTTTCGAGGATTTCCAGCGCCACGGCTTCCTGCAGGAACGGCGGTTTCGGGTCTACGGCGATGCGCCAGTTGTGGCAGAACCCGCAGCGCAAGTTGCAGCCCGGCGTGTAGAGCACTGAGGCTATCTTGTTTGGGTAGTCGATGAGGCTGATTTTCTGTAAGCCGCTGAACTTCATGTCTTCACCTTTCACTGAGCCATCGGCACGGTAGCCATAACGACCGACTTGTCGAAGGTTCGGCGAATGGCGAACTCGGCTTGTTTGCCGTCGTTCCACTGGTCCACGGGACGCAGGTAACCGACCACTCGGGAGTAGACTTCGCAGGTTGCGCCGCAGACTGGACACTGCTTATGCTCGCCGCTGGTGTAGCCGTGGCTGGGGCACACGCTGAACGTGGGTGTCAACGTGAAGTAGGGCAGGCGCGAGTTCCACGACACTTTGCGGATTAGCTCCGCGGCTGACTGCCATGAGTGCAGGCGTTCGCCGAGGAAGATGTGGAAGACGGTGCCGCCCGTGTAAAGCGTCTGCAGGCTCTCCTGGTGCTGCAGCGCCTCGAACAGGTCGCCCTCGAAGTCCACGGGCAGCTGGCTGCTGTTGGTGTAGAAGGGTTCCGCGTGCTGCGTTTGGACTAGGCGCTCGTTCGCGGCGATAATTTCTGGATACTTGCGTTTGTCGATGCGCGCCAGCCTGTACGATGTTCCCTCAGCAGGCGTGGCTTCAAGGTTGTAGATGTTGCCTGTTTCCTCTTGGAACTCCACCAGTTTGTTCCGCATGTAGCTTAGGATTTTCACGGCGAAGTCTTTTCCGTCTCGGGTGGCGATGTTCACGCCTAAGAGGTTGAGGATAGCTTCGTTGATGCCTACCAAGCCTATGGTGGAGAAGTGGTTCTTCCAGTACTTGCCGTAGCTTTCCTTCACGTGGCGCAGGTATCGGCGGCTGTACGGGTACAAGCCGTTCTCCGTGAACGCCTCGAGCGCCTTGCGTTTAATCTCTAGGCTGAGTTTGGCTGTTTCCATTATGGTGCCTAGGCGTTGGAAGAAATCGTCCTCGTCGCGGGACAGGTAGCCGATGCGTGGCATGTTCAGCGTCACCACACCTATGGAGCCCGTGAGTGGGTTGGCGCCGAAGAACCCGCCGCCTCTCTTGCGCAGCTCGCGGTTATCAATGCGCAGGCGGCAGCACATACTACGTACATCCTCAGGTTTCATGTCGCTGTTAACGAAGTTTGAGAAGTAGGGCACACCGTACTTGGCTGTGACTTCGAATATGGCTTGGGATACGGGCGAGTCCCAGCCGAAGTCCTTGGTTATGTTGTACGTGGGAATTGGGAAAGTGAAAACCCTGCCTTTCGCGTCGCCTTGTTGCATGACCTCCGCGAACGCCAAGTTGAACATCTCCATTTCCTGAGTCATGTCGCCGTAGGTGTCCTCGGTGATTTTGCCGTTGAACAGCACGCCTTCGTTTTTCATGAAGTCTGGCACCGTCAAGTCCAAGGTCAGGTTGGTGAAGGGCGTCTGGAAACCCACGCGGGTGGGCACGTTCATGTTGAAGAAGAACTCCTGCAGAGCCTGCTCCACTTCCTTCTGGCTCAGGTGGTCGTAGCGTATGAACGGTGCCAAGTAAGTGTCGAAGTTGCTGAACGCCTGCGCGCCAGCCGCCTCGCCCTGCAACGTATAGAAGAAGTTGACTATTTGACCGAGCGCTGTGCGGAAGTGCTTGGCGGATTTGCTCTCAATTTTGCCTGGGACGCCGCCGAACCCTGACAGGAGCAGGTCGCTTATGTCCCAGCCAACGCAGTATGGTCCCAACACGCCTAGGTCGTGGATGTGCATGTCGCCTGAGAAGTGCGCCTCAGCGATTTTTGAGGGGTAAATCCTGCTTATCCAGTACTTAGCGATAACGGTGCTGGAGAGGTAGTTGTTTAAGCCCTGCAGCGAGTAGCTCATGTTGCTGTTTTCTCTGACGCGCCAGTCCTCAATCTCCAAGTACTGGTCCACCAAGTCCGCGCTGCTCAGGAGCGCGGCTAACTCGCGCATGTCTTGGTGCTGCTTGCGGTAGAGGATGTACGCCTTGGCGGTTTGGGCGTGCCCGTTTTCGATGAGCATTTTTTCAACTATGTCTTGGATTTCTTCGACTGTGGGGCAGCCGTCCTCGCCGAAGCGGTTCCGGAGCTCAGCCACCACTTGGTCGCTGATTTTTTTGGCTTGTTCACGGTCTTTTCCGCCCACTGCCTTGGCGGCTTTCCAAATTGCGTTTGTTATGCGTTCTTGGTCGAAGGGTTCTAATCTTCCATCACGTTTTCTGACATACTTCATTTTTTCACCTCAAGGAGCAAACGCCTGAAATCTTCAGGCTCTTCAAACTGCTTGTAGACTGACGCGAAGCGGATGTACGCGATGCGGTCGAGTTTTTTCAGGTATTTCATGACTAAGTCGCCTATTTCTTGGCTTGTGATTTCCTCTTTGCCTTTCAGCATGAGGTCTTGGCGCACGCGGTCTGCCAACTCGTGGATTTGGTCCATCGTTACGGGTCTTTTTTCGCAGGCTTTCTGCAAGCCGCGGATTATCTTGTTCACGTCGAAGCGTTCAAGCTTGCCGTCCTTCTTTCTGACCATGAGCTCCACGGTTTCCACGTACTCGTATGTGGTGAAGCGTTTTCCGCATTTGCTGCATTCTTTGCGTCGCCGCGTGGTGTTCTCTGGGGAGTCGCGTGTTTCCAGTGTTTTGAGTTCTTCAGACCCACAGTAAGGGCACTTCACTTTACTGAAGCCTTCTCCTTTCGCGTAGTGTTAACGAAACAATATAGACGCTATGTTTAGGGCTTATTTAAGCCGTTTCCACAGCAATTTTACAATACTCCGCCAACCGCTACGTGCAGTTATGGTTTAGTTACACAAGATTGCAGTAATAAAAAAGCAAAAAACAACGCCCTTTTCCAAAAGCGGCTTTATTTTAAGGTAAACAGAAAGAGGCTTAAGATTTTCTACACAAAACCGAGTTCGAACCCGAAAGCAATAGAACGCACTTGATAAAAATAAGCTGTGGCAAAGGAAAAACGGATTTATGCTTTGTGCTTTGGAGCCTTTTGGTCGAGGGTTTCCAGCGCTTTGATGCGGGTCTCGATGAACTCTACGACTTTCTCTTCGCTGAAGCTTTTCTCTTCTTCCTGCTTCTTCAGCTGCTCCTTGATGGTCTGAAGGATTTTCTCCACGTCGAAGGGTTTCATGACGTAAGCGTCTGCGCCCTTGTTCACCGCGGCGATGGCATTCTGAAGCGTCGGGTAACCGGTGACTATAATTTTGCGCATTTTCGGCTTGGTATTACGCAGTTTTGACAGAAGCTCGATGCCTTCCATGTCGGGCAAGCGAACGTCTATGAGCGCAAGGTTGAAGAAGGATTTTTCGCTTTTCTCGATGCCTTTTTTGGCTGTTTCCGCTGTCTCCACGCTATATCCTTCATCTGTGAGAATGGTTTCTAACACTTTCCTTATGTTCTCATCGTCGTCGATAACAAGTATTCTCGCTGTCTCAACCATGTGAGTTCACGCAACACACTTCGCCGCGCAGTGATAAAGCCTTTATGAACCGCGGATATGAATTTCTATTATGTTGCGCTTTCTTCGCTAATTGGTCTTGCTCAAGAATCCCTGCTTCGCAGCGTCCACGTACTCGATGAATTCAAGTTGTTTACGTTTTTCCAACGTAAGCGGAACGCCGATTTTCGCATACAGGTTTTTCATAATCATGATTTCTATGAACCGTGCGCCGGTGCCGAAAATTTTTTCCAGTCCGCCTTGGAACTGGTCGAGATTTTCTGGGATATCGTTTCTGGACACGCTGAACTTGTTCTCGATGTGGAAGTAAATTGACTGTTTCACGGATTCGCCCAGAGAACTTAAGGCTTCATCGATGGCGCTTAGCAAGAGCTCGTCGAAGTTTCCTGATTTTTTAGTCACCTTTTTGAACCTCGCTCAGCGTGAATTTCCTGATGCCCCAGATGAGTATAACTATAATGGAAACGTTTTACATTTAAGCTTAATCAATATTTTTGTTTTCACCTTAGATTTTAACTCGGAATCAGAGCACTTCAAGCTTGACCCGTGCCCTTGTGAATGCTTTCCTTCATTAAACTTAACTCTTTAGCGTAATCCATCAACGCCATCCGCAGCGTTTCGCTCTCGCTTGTGCCAAGTCTCCTCGCTAACTCGCTTAAAATTCCCCTCTGCTCCTTACTTAGCACCACTTTAACCACGCATTTTCTCGCCATGCAAGCCACCTTTTTTTTCGGTTCAGCCCCACGCGATAGCCCGCACGTTGCCCCACACGCGGACCCGTGTGATGTACAATTCGACTTTTCATTTTCCCAGTATATTAGGTTGGTATCAGATGTGTGAGGTCTAAGAAAAAATGCCATGGGAAAACACGGAAGAGTACATTCGCAGCGGACATCGAGATGTGGAGGAGTTCCAGCAGGACACGCTGAAAACTATTACGCTGGACGAGAAGGCGGTGGCCTACCGCTACGCAGAAGGCACGGCAACACGGTTAAGCGGCAAGAAAAACAGCACAGTCGACGTTTACACGAACGTTACCGCTGAAGCCTCAGAAGAATGGACACGAGAGTTTCTGGAAGACGCCACATGGAACGTCATGGACAACATGGCGGAGAAAGTCGGCAGAGCCCTCGGCGAAGAGGAGACAAATAGAATAATCGCACTTTACGGAGCAATCGCAGACGCTGACTTAGCAGGTGGAGCACCCATAAACCAGGGCGGAGCCGCCATGAACTGGAACGGGCTGGTCAAACTGCACAACGCGGTTCGAAGCGAGAACTGGAGACCCACAGTCTTAGCCGTGAACGAGGTGCAACTGCACCAGTTGCTGACGGATGACAAGTTCATTCACGCACAGTATTTGCCAGCAGGACAGACCGACCTGGAACAGGCGACAGTCACGAGCGTTCTGGGCATGCGAGTCCAAGCGAGCACGCTGGTGCCCAACGGAACCGCATACGCCTTGGACACGCGAGTAGCGTCGGTTATGCTGCTCAGGCGGGACGTTACAGTTGAAGACTGGGAAGACATAAAGAACGGCAAATACGGCGTCAGGGCAACGACCCGTTTCGGCGTGGGTGTTCTCCGCAGCAAAGCCATCGCGAAAATGACCAACATAAGCACAACGCTATAGCGATAAAGGAGGATGGGCGGAATGGCAAAGTACCAAGGCAAATGTCCCAAATGCGGCAAAACCCGCTATTCAGACATAAAAGGCGACATCGTCGTCTGCGACTGCTGGCGGTACTGCCCCATGTGCGGAGCCGAAATGACGCCCTACGCCCCTGACCTCGCCATGAACACATACGGCTTCGACGACCGCCGTGACCTTGAGGTGCTGATGGTTTGCACCCTTCATTTCCCCATGTTTTTCAGTAATCAAAAACCCGTAGAGGTTGTTTGCACATGAGACGCTTAAACGACAGAATGAACCTAGCAAAAACCGTGCTGAAAGAGCTCAGCAGGGAACCGCTTTGCAGAACCGAGCTGGAGAAGCGAACCGTGCGGAAGAACGGTACACACGCCACCTTCGAAGGCATTTTCCGCTTTCTAGTGCAGAGCGGCTACGTGCAGAAGAGCGAGCAAAAACACCGCGCTGACTACGTGCTAACTGAGAAAGGCGCCAAATTTCTGGAGGCACTCCAATGAGCAACGCGCTGCGCAGGCTGGTTGAGGCTTTCTCGCTGAAGGCTAAGAGCGGAACCGCTTCCCCGCAGCGGGCACTGGTGTATGAGACTCCTGCGGTTCCGTTGGCTGAAGTGATGCAGCTTTACGAACGCGACCCCACGTGCAAGGCAAGCGTGGATTTGCTGGCGGCTTCCGCCGTGGGCTCTGGCTTCTACACCACCGTTAACGAAGACTACGAGAAGGCGGCAGAAGCCAAACGAGCCGTGGACAGCTTCAACGAAGATGTCAACTTGGATGCACTGCTCTGCGACATGGCGCGGGCGCTGATTGCCTGCGGCAACGATTTCTGGCTCAAATTGACCCCTGAAAACCTTGCAGAACTGCACCGCTTGCCCGTTGACGCGGTGGAACGCATCCATCAGGGCTTCATAGAAGAGAAGACGCTGAAAATCCCTTTTAAAACAGAAAGCTTCAAACTGCGGCAAACGTACGGAGGCGCAAACCTCACCGCGGAAGCTGTAATCCATTGGCGCATAAACTGCTTAGGCGTTTCCGGATACGGCACAGGCGTCTTGCAGGTTCTGCTGCACTCTCTGGCGATTCAGTCGGACAGGCGCCCCGCGTTTGCATGGATGAAAGCAAAAATCGAGCGTATAATGCCGCGAATCTTCGAGAAGTACGCTGGACCAGACGTTCTGGCGCTACTTGAGCGTGCAGACGCGGAAACCATCCGCAAGTTCGAGCAAGCCATCAAAAACCGCAACGAGGAAGGCGCATGGCTCTTCTACAGCGGAAAAGGCGACATACGACCCGTCACACTGGACCCGCGAGCGCGGTTCGAATATTACGTGGACCACTTGATAAACCAGTTCTACTTGGGCTGCGAGACGCCTCTGCCGAGGCTGTTCAGTACACCTGGCTTTACTGAAGCCTCAGCGAAAGCTGCGCTGGAGTTGCAGAACATGCTCATCCAGCCCGTTCAGCGCTACATCAAACGCCAGGTTGAGAGGGAGATTTTCGATGTGGTTTTGGCTCAAGCTGGATTGGACACGGTAAAGGCGCAGCCGCGTTTGCACTGGGGCAGCCCGCAGACCCGGGAAGTTAACGTCAGCGACATGCTCCGAGCTTGTGAGCTGAAACTCATACGAGAAGAAGAATTCCGAAAGAACGCAGTAAAGTTCGGCTGGGAACTGTGGGAAACAAAGGAGGCGACGACGGCAGATGACTGAGGTGGCCTACAACCGCTACGACGAAGCCTTCAGGGCGATTCATAGCGCGTTAAACAGCTTAACAGTTCCTCCGCCCGGTAAGCGCCTCACCAAGCTCGCGTTCACTTGGAACGCTGACGGCACGTTGGCGTCTTTGCGGGCATACGACGGCGCTGACTTGCTGTTCATCCTCGCGTTCGCGTGGAACCTTGACGGCACGTTGAAGGAGGTGGCTCGAACATAGTCAGTTTGCCTGGCTATGCGAGAAACCAGAAAAAAGGAGGAAAAAACAATGGAAAATGCAAAAGAGAAAATCGGTTGGAAGGCGCATTGGCGCATAGACAAGTTCCATGACGCAGAGAATAAGATAGCTGGGGCGTTGCAGGCTGGGCTTTCAATGTTCGATGCACAACAGATGTTCCGCGATGCATACCGTGGTTGTGAGGAGTTCGAAGCGAACATTGCCTTAAACGAGGGTTTGCAGGAGCTGATTGACATCATCTGCGGTTTAGGCACGCCGACAAAATGGGACAATGCGAACGCTCGGTTAGGCGTAGGAAACAGCAACACGGCGGAGTCCGCGTCGCAGACAGGACTGCAGGGTGCGTCTAAGACGTTTAAGGCGATGGATACGGGGTATCCGCAGCGGAGTGGGCAGACGGCGGAGTGGCGTGCAACCTTCGGCAGTGCAGACGCAAATTACGCATGGGAAGAATACACCGTCGTGAACGCGGCGGACGACACGGGCAAGAACCTGAACCGCAAGGTCGCCAGCAAAGGCACGAAAAGCTCTGGAGAAACATGGACATTGTCATTACAAGTGTCCTTCAGCTAATCCAGCTTTTTTCTTTTCCAAACGGAACAGGCGACGTTTATGGCTTGGTTAACTGGGTGGAGCTACCGCAAGAGCCACGCGCTTAACGGTGCAAGTGGGGCAGGCGCTAACTATCAAATCCGCTTAATTATGCACAAGGGCAGCGGAACGGACAGTGGGGCAGACGTCTATTGTAACGGTCACTGCAGGGATGATTTTGGCGATGTACGGTTCACCGACGATGACGGCTCGACGCTTCTGGATTACTGGATGGAAAGCTACGTCAGCGGCGACAACGCGGTTTTCTGGGTTGAAGTGGCTGACGACCTCAGCGCAAACCAGAGCATCTACGTTTACTACGGCAAGGCTGACGCGTCAACCACCAGCAACGGCGCCAATACTTTCCCGCTTTTCAACGATTTCAGCGGTGACCTAAGCGGCTGGTCAACGCGGCATTATGACGGCGCAGGTTCAGCTTCAGTCGTCAGCGGCTGGGCAAGAGTAAGCGTGGGCGCCACAGGCGACTTCTGGGACGCTGCAGACACGGGAAGCGGAATCTACAAGGCTACACCGCTGAGCGATAATTATGCTATCCAGGCTAAAATCAGGATGGGCATCTACCGCGCCAGCAACGACTACCAGCGGTGTTTAGCCACACGAACGAATGAAGCAGCCAGCAACTCAGCTCATCTAAGCCTATGCTTCGACGATGATGCCTCGCACCTCACGCTTCAGTGGCGCGACAGCAGCGGCGGCGCCTCAAATTGGGCAGGAGAAAACACAGGCTGGTCACGCGGAGGCAATACAACATTTTTCGCCAGAATCCGCAAACACGGCTCAACCTATTACGCTGAAGCGGGCACCGACAGCACGACAACAGGCAGCATCGGCTCACGCGCAAGCGGAGTTTACCACGGATACGTTGGTTTGCAACACGCCAGTGACCCGAACAGCGACGGCAGCTATGCGGAGTACGATTGGGTTTTTGTCAGAAAATGCGTCAGCACCGAGCCGTCGCATGGCGCATGGGGCAGCGAGGAAACAGGGGCCATTCTCAAAACTGTGGCGGATTCGCTTGGGCTTGCCGATTCCACGATGCGAGACAAACTGCTTTTACCAATAACTCAGGCGGTTTCGGTTTCAGACTCAGTTTTCAGGAACAAGACATTAGCAATATCGGATGATGTTGGCTTTGCTGATGCGGCGAAAAGCAACAAGTCGCCATTAATCGTGCCTGACGCCGTTAGCATCGCGGATATAGTGAACGTATTAACAGAGGCAATAATCAAAACTATAGTTGAATCCATCGGCTTGGTGGACGCGGCATACGTGAACAAGACGACAATCATTAATGATGCGCTATCAGTGCTTGACCAACTTTTCAGGCATAAGCCCGCGATCTCACTCTCGGACGCGATTGGCGTTGCAGAAGCCGTTTTGGCGGCGAAACTCTTGGCAATAGCTGATTCCGCCGAACTTGCTGATGCCCTCAGTTTTCTAAAGACGCTGAACGTGTCTGATAGCCTGTCACTTGTTGACGCGGCTTCCACACCTGCTCGTGTTCTGTGGGCTTTGGATTCCGCGGGTCTCTTAGACAACGTCGTGGGCGATAAGGTTTTGCTGATAAACGACGGCGTCAGCCTTGCTGAGGTTGCAGAGGTTGGCACAGGCGGAGCGAAGAGGACAAAGCTGTTTCTAATTTTGGGAGATTTGGCTATACAACTCTTAAGTGAATAGGCAACTCTTAAATGCTTCAATCAAAACTACGCAGCAAACGCATTCTGCAGTTAAGCCGAACAGGCCTATTTGGCTCCTATTAGTGGTTGGTTGCAGGAACCTATAGAGGGGTAGGGTCGCTATTGACGCAGAAAAACGCCAAAAACCATGTTGAAAATTAAATAATCAGAGGCAGCAGTGTTTTCCTTACGCATCAGAATGCCGCAGACTGTTACTGAACGGAAAAAGTATAAGAGTATGCGTGTTTTCTGTATTGCAAAGTTGGAAAGCGATAAACATGAATGTTCCCAAAGAAATTACCACGTACTGTCCAAAATGTAAAAAACATCAAGCTCACACCGTTAGCCTGTACAAGGCGGGAAAACGCCGTGCGCTAGCGAAAGGTGAACGCCACCACGCTAGAGAAAAAGCAGGTTACGGTGGACAGAAATATCCGCTTCAACGAGAATTCGCCAAAACTACCAAGAAACAGACGCTGAGGCTTAAGTGCAAAGTTTGCGGCTACATGCGTCACAAAGATGGCATACGCCTCAGAAAGCTAGCAATCACATAGGAGGAAGGAGAGAAATGAGCGAATGGAACAAACTCATACCTAAACCCAGAAGCACTTTCATCCGCGTAAGATGCCTAAAATGCGGAAACGAACAACTTCTATATAGCCATGCCGCCAACAAAGTAACCTGCAACGTCTGTGGCGCCACGCTCGCCGAACCCACAGGCGGAAAAGCTAGACTGAAAGCCGAGAAACTCGCCACTCTCGAATAGGAGAAAAGTTTAAGACATGGCTGCTGAACGCAAACCCGAATATCCTGAAGCAGGCGACCTCGTAATCGCCACCATAGAAACGGTCACCGATTACGGAGCATACGCCAAACTCGATGAATACGATAAGCGTGGTTTGCTACACATCTCTGAAATCAGCAGCAGCTGGATAAGAAACATCCGGGACTACGTCCGTGAAAACCAGAAAGTCGTGCTCAAAGTCCTCCGTGTAGATGTTGAGAAAGGACACATTGACCTTTCGCTTAGGCGTGTCACGAAAAGAGAGCGGAAAGAAAAAATCCTTTCTTGGAAGAAGGAGCGGAAAGCTGAGGCTTTGCTTCGCGGCGTCGCAGAAAAGGTCGGCTTGACCGCTGACGAGGTTTACAACATCGCTGGCGTGCTCATGGACGAGAAATACGGTTTATATGAGGGCTTCGAAAAAGCGTTGCGTGAAGGCCCTGAAGCTCTCACGAAGATCGGTGTACCAGAAAAGCTGGCTGAAGCTATCGCTGCAGTGGCACAGGAGCGCATCCGTCTAAAGATGGTTAAGGTCAAGGGAACGTTAGAAGTCCGCTGCAGTAAGCCAAATGGCGTCAAAATCATCAAAGAAGCTTTCCAGAACGCTAAAAAGACGGAGAAGACGAAAGACGCCGAAATTCGCTTCTACGTTAAAGCTGCGCCGAAGTACAGCGTGGAAGCACTAGCAGAAAACTACAAGCGCGCAGAAGAGGTTCTTCAGAAAGTCGCCGATGCTGTCATCACGAACATCACTAAAGCTGGCGGGCAAGGCACTTTCAGAAGGGAAAAGTAGAATGGTACAGCTCCTGCGGAAATGCCAGAAATGTGGCAGCTACACTCTGAGAACAGACCAATGTCCCCATTGCGGCGGAACGGTGCGCACGCCCCATCCACCCAAGTTTTCGCCCGATGATAAGTACCTCAAGTACAGGATGGCTTTAAAGAAGGAGCAGTTGGAAAAGTGAAGAGCACTTACATCAAAGAGTTCGCGCAGGTTGAGTTAAATAATCCTATTCTTGTTGAAGGCTTTCCGGGCTTGGGGCTCGTCGGGAAAATTGCCATTCGCTACTTGATTAAACGGTTGGGCGCGAAACGGTTTGCTTACTTGTATTCCCCACATTTCCCGTACTTCGTGCTGGTTAACAAGAAAGGCGCTGTTCGCTTGCTCCGCGGAACATTCTATTTCTGGAAAAACAAAGATGGAGCAAACGACCTTATCCTGTTCACGGGTGACAGCCAATCCCAAACAGTTGAAGGACAGTACGAAATCGCTGACCGCATGCTGGATTTCGCCCAGAAGCACCACGTGAAAACCATCGTCACCATCGGCGGCTACCGTATGGAGGCAAAGGAAAAACCTAAAGTTTACGTTGCCGCCACAAGTCAGCCGCTTTTGAATAGAGCGTTGCAGGCAGGTGCCACTGTCAGCAGCTCCGGAAGCCCCATTGTCGGGACTGCTGGGTTGATTCTGGGCTTGGCGCGTTTTAAGCAGATTGAAGCGCTTTGCCTCTTGGGAGAAACTCGAGGATACTTGCCTGACCCGATGGCGGCGAGAAGCGTGCTGGAAGTGCTGAAGGTAACTTTCAATTTTGATGTTGATTTGGCTGGGTTAAACGAGGAAATAGCAAAGGCGGAAACGATGGTGACGCGGCTGCAGAAGATTGAAGAGAAAAGAGCTCTGCAGGCCGAGGAAACTCGCAAAGAAGAAGACAAGAAAACCACGTACATCTCTTAGAGAACAGCTCTCATACTGCGCTCGACGCAGGCCCTCCCATATTATGGTTCGTTTATATAAAGAGCTATAGAGCCGCGCCTACTTGTCTTCATTTAAAGGAAGCAGCATGGTTTTTGGCGTTTTTCTGCGCCAATAGCGACCCTACCCCTCTATCGTTTTCTGCAACCAACCACTAATAGGAGCCAAATAGGCCTGTTTCGCTATCGTGTAGTGTTTATTCCTTCCTTGCATAAAGCTGAAAAGTTTAGGCGAAGTGCTGTTAAAGGCAATCCTGGGCAACTCGGCTACCGCTAAATTGGACTCTGTTTTTCCATGACTTTTCTGAGAATGTCACGCATTTTCACGGCGTCCACATCCAGAATGGGCGTTTCGCATATCATTACTGGGCGCATTTTGAAGTCGGCGATGACTTCCGCCAGCATCTCGAAGTTTGGACCATATCTGGCTTCGTCCAAGATGTGGTGACGCCTCTCACCTTTGTCCGTGTACTCAATCTTGCTGAAGTGACAGTGCATGTTTCTGGCGGCTTCTGCTCCAAGCCTTCTCTCAACCTCTTCAACGACTGCGCGGAAGTCCTCGACTTTTCTGAATTTCCCCAGGTATCGGGCGTGCATGTGCGACCAGTCGAGGACGAGTTGGGTCTGTTCGACTTCTTCGCAGATGGTCAGAACCTCTTCCAAGGTGCCTACTTGGTAAACTCTGCCCATGGTTTCGGGACCTAGCTTCACGTTTCGGATTCCCAAGCTGTTCAGGGTTTCGACTATGTCTTTCAAAGCGTTGACGCAGTTTTTGAACGCGTAGCTTTTCTCTACGCGTCCATAAAACCCCATGTGGAAGACTACAACGTAAGCGCGCATCCACTGTGCCGCTGTTGCGCATGCGACGACGCGGCGTTTGCTGGCTTCCACAATTTCTTTTTTGCCGCTGAGGTTCACGTAGTAGGAGCCGTGCATGCTCAGTAAAACGTCGTTTTTTACGGCTTCAGCACCGAGGCTTTCAGCGTCTTTCTGCTTCATCTGCGGTTTCTGACCCCAACGCACGGCTTGATACTCAAAAGCGTCCAGTCCTTCTTCATGCAGAAGTTTGGGCACGTCGGGCATCTGTGCGCCGAGGAGTCTGAAGAGTGGTGGAACACCTGCGGGTCCAAAACGTGGGCGATCTGCCATGAAATTACCTTTTCTTTAAATTTTTGGGTTAGGTGTGAGAGTGCAGTTTTCTCATTTAAAACTTTGGCTCTATAAGTTGACTGCAGATTACCTGTCTGAAGAGTTATAGACTTAATTGTTTTATTTTTCATCTATTGTTTGCTGTAAAGACAGCAGTTCGCCGTGAAGGGCAAAATCAACCGATGCAGCCAAAATATTCAGAGATTATGCGGATTTGATGTGGCTCTCGAAATGCTTAAACGCATCTGCGTAAAAATAGTAGTTAAAAGTTCAATAATTACTAATCGTTGTGAAAATATCCAAAAGAGAGATGGGTTCAGAGAAAATGCAGAAGGAAGAAAAGAAAGAGACGTTTGCACTATACAGAGACCGTAACGTGCAGAATCTGCTGAACAAGTTTCTGAATGGCGAAATCAAAACGCTTGAACCCGTATTCAACACTCAAACAGGTTACCACTACCCCATGGTTGAAAAAATCGTGGGTGACGCTTCACAGGTTGAGCCGTTTCTTAACAAACTTTACAACGCAGGAATCATAGAGAAGAAACTCTACGACGAAGTCATCTTCTGCCCAAAATGCGGCTCCGCTGACGTTTCATTTCACTATTGTTGTCCCTTCTGTAAATCCTTTAACATTCAAAAAAACGCGTTAATCGAACACGGAAAATGCGGCTACATGGACATAGAGCCCAATTTCTGCAAGGAAGGCAAGCTGGTTTGCCCGAAATGCCGTGAAGAACTTAAGAAAATCGATATGGATTACACCAAGGCTGGAATCTGGTGCACTTGCAAGGATTGCGGCAAAAGCTTCGACATACCCGTTTCCGAACACTTCTGCCGTAACTGTCACGCCACCTCAAATTTTGAGGAAGCCGTCATAAAACCAGTTTACTCCTACACTCTAAGCGAGAACGTTAAGCCAGAATCCTTCTTAGACTGGCTCTTAGTCGGCGCCATAAAGGATTTTCTCATCAAAGAGGGGTTAACGGTGGAAAGCCCCGCGCTTCTCAAGGGCAAGTCTGGAGCTAACCACTCCTTCGACATAGTAGCCTGCAAAGGCGACAAAACCAAAGTGATAGTGCTTGACCTTGCTATGTCAACAGAAAACATAGTATCAGAACAGCCTGTCATAGCCCTATTCGCAAAAATATTCGACGTCTCACCAGAAAGAGCGTTCCTCATCGCCGTTCCGAAACTTAACGAGAACGGTAAGAAAATGGCAGAACTCTATCACATCCAAGCCATTGAGGCTGAAAACCAAGACGCGGCTATAGCTTCGCTGAAACAAAAACTCGCAGTCGCTTAGTCTTTCGAGAAAACCGCTATGCTGCCTCTCTCAGTAACCAGTTTTACCAAGAAAGCGTTTTGTGAAAACGGTACATCCTCGCGAACGTAAGTCGTTGATTCCCCAGAATTCAAGTACAAATTCGCGCTATACCGCGTATGTACCGTCGAGTTTGAAATCCATACGGCAACGATGTGCACACTAATCGAGCCTGTGTTTTTTATCTCCATAGAAATACCAGACGGTTCCGCACTCGCCACATTCGCAATCGCAAAGTTTTCCTGCATCCGGTCCATGTCGAACTGGTTCATCTGGTAGCTCCACAAAACCACGTTGCCCACTATAATCACCAACAGGACGAGGCTTAGCATAACGACTATGACTGTGCTTATGCCGCGTTTCTCGCGTCTAAGGCGCCTTGTAATAGCCTGCAACATGAGTCCCCCTACTCGTAACAATGTCTATATGGTAGACGCTCCCGGAATTCCAGCTGCAGTCGATGCGAAGCCAGTCGTGTCCGTTCAGTCCCAACCGGAGCGGTGAATCGAAAGGCTGGCGCACGTGATTCACGTAAACCCCAGAAACCTCAACGGACACTTTCCCCACGTTATGCACATAAACATCCACGGTTCCCGTCGCGCTGTTGAACCAGACGTCCTCAACCATCACGCGCTCACCCATGCTCTCTCGGAGATTAGTGGTTATCACGAACGTGGCTGAAGTGGCAATCGACATAACCGCTACCGCTATCACAGTGAGCAGGAGGTGGCTGAGAACAGGCGTGATAGCCCGCTTATCCCGCATGAACCGCCGAACAAACTTCATCTCCATGCACCTCACAGGAAGAACCTCAACGCCACGTAACCCAGCAGCATCATAATTAAACTGTGCTTCAGCCCAGCGCTTATCGAGCCTTCGCCCATTTTTCCAGCCACGAGCCCGCCGAAGAATCCCTGAATCAGCGTCAAATGTAGGAAGATGCGCTTCAAATCCGTGAGTGATGTCGTCGGCATCGTAAACAAAGGCACGCCTTCCACGTTCGTGAAGAATGTCTTGAAGAGTATTACAATCGTGAATAAGAAAACGAACAACGCCACGTAGATTATGGCAATGTAGGGTCTCGTCTGCGCTTTGCGCTCTCTCTCAAGCATGAGCGTGCTCTGAATGAACTTGCCCATAGGGTCAAACACCTTCTCCACCTTGCCCCCTGAACGGCCAGCTTCGATGATCAGGGGCACAGTTCTCAGCGACAGCACGGTGCCGACGCGTCGCGCAAAAGACAACAGAGCTTCCTCAAAACTGGCGCCCCAAGAAATCTGAACCGTCATCTTCCGCAACTCCGTGGACAACGGGCCATAGTCTCTTTTTGCAGCTTCCTCCAAAGCAGCGGGAAGAGTCATCCCCGTCTCCTGTGCCTGCACAATGCTCCTGAAAAGGTCCGGCAAATGCTCATCCACAGATTTCCTCCACCTATAATCGATGTAGTTCATGAGCGCGATGGGCGAGACAACGGCGAGGAGCGCAAAGAACACAAAGTCATCTAAACCTGCATTGACGCCGACCGTGAAATAGCCGAACATGATTATGGCGGCAGCTACCAGCACCGAAACGGCGACGGCGGTTCGTTTGGTTCTTTTTTCTATCTTTGGCATTTTACCACCTCGGCGAAGCTGAATCCAAGATTATGAGGAATACCGCGGCACAGACTGGAATCCCTATGTAAGTCAAGAGGCTCAGCAGCAGGTCTGGGCTGAGCATGCCCAAGCCACCGCCGCCCAGCACCGCCATAACCGATACCATTATCACCAGAAGCAGCGGACCTGTCAACAGCAACGCCACGTAAACCTCGGACAGCACTGCCAAGCTGTCGGAGTACTTTTTCAGGCTTAGCCTCTTCAGTTTCATGGCGGTTTTGAACCGGTCGCGCAGAAAAACTCCCAAGTTCCCGCCCGTGTGAATCACCGAGATTATTCCCTCTATGGTGTCGCGGAGCCTTTCGGAAGGCGTTCGGCTTGAAGCCTTCTCTAAAGCTGAGATGATGTCTAAACCGAAGAGGTTGATGTTCTTGACCACTTCTCGGGCTTCCTTCGAAGCCGCCAAAGGCGCATCCAAAGCCGACAGCGACTGAAAAATTTTTTCTGGATGAACCCCCGCGCTTGCCAGAATCGCCATGTAACCCGTTGTGAAGGACAATTCATCGTCTAGTTCCCGCTTGTGCTTGTCCGCTTGATAAACCGGATAAAGGTAAAACCCGACAACCGTAAGCACCCAAGTGAACAACGAGGCGCCCAAGCCGAACAGCAACGCTGAGCCAACAGACATATTGAAAAATAGGCAAAGCAGCAAGGGCGCCACAGCGGCAACCGCCAAAGCCGCAGAGAACGAGGCAAGAAGCGTTAGGCTCACGTAAGCTTTGAAGTTAAACCTTAAACCCGCCTTCTGCAGGTTTACGTCTAAATCCGTAAAAAGAGGCAAAAACCGCGCACTTCGGTCACCCAGCAGCTGGTAGGCCAAGGCTAACGGCTTTTCCAAGTCCGCTTTAGGCTCTACGACGGGCATTTCTGTGGATACGCTCTGCTCGACGTTATTTGAGAAAAACCTTTTCTGCAGGTGCTGCATTGCAGCGTTGAGCTTCTCGCGGAGTTGATTTTTCATTTCAACCCCACTCTTGCTTTTTGGAAGACCCGGTTCGGGTTAACGTAATATTCCCTTATTACGTTGGCAACGTCACTGTGGCGTCGGATGCCTTTTTGCACCATCCACTCCAGAACCGTTTTCCTGCAATTCAGCTCGCGCTGCATTTCCTCTTCAGTTAAACCCATCTTCCGCATGTACTTCTCTAAGAGGACGCTGTTTCCTGAAGTGAACTTGTCGTTTTTCGGGCTCCACCGAAACGATTCCTCAGTTATGATTTCGTTTGTTTTCGCGTCGAATCCCTTGATTTCGGTTGTGGTTCTCACACGCCTCGCGGGTTTCCCGTTGATTTCGGTTCGCTCCATTACTAGGATGACGTTGGTCATGGCGATGAGTGGCTTCGGAATGTTCATGGGTTCAGATTCAAGCCTGTTTATCACTGCTTCCGCGGATTCAGCGTGGATGGTGCACATGCCCAAGTGCCCCGTTGCCATGGCTTGGAACAGCGTGTAAGCTTCTTCGCCGCGGACTTCACCCACGATGATGTAGTCAGGCCGCTGCCTCACCGCTGCTTTCAATAGGTCGAAGAGGGTTATGGTGCCGCTTTGTTTTTCGTCGCCCTTGAAGCTTGACCTCACGACCGAAGGTATCCAGTTTTCATGCGGCAGATTGATTTCCTGCGTGTCTTCGACACTGACGACCTTCATTTCAGGCTTTATGAACATGGACAGGCAGTTCAGGGTGGTGGTTTTTCCGCTGGCTACGCCTCCCGCCACCAGCACTGACGACCGATTCTCGATGAGGTACCATAGGTACGCGGCTATTTCCGAGGAAATCGTGTTAAACCCTATCAGGTCGGAGATTGTTAGGGGGTCGGATTTGAAGCGTCTGATGGTGAAGGTTGAGCCTCTGCGGGTGACTTCGCGTCCGTAGGTTAGTTGGATGCGGCTTCCGTCGGGGAGTGACGCGTCAAGGATGGGTGCAGCGATGGAGATGTTTTTGCCGGCGAGGTACGCGAGGCGAATTACGAATGAGTCGAGTTCCGAGGCGTCTTTGAACATGATATTCGTTGGTAATGACTCGTAAAGGCGATGCCAAACATAGACGGGTATGTTTACGCCGTCTGCAGATATGTCCTCGATTAACGGGTCTTTCATTAGGGGGTCGATTTTGCCGTAGCCCACGAAGTCTCGTGTGATATAGTAGGTGAGTTTGTCCACTGCTTCTGCGGGGATTTTTATGCGGTATTTTTTCACGAGTTCATGGATTTTTTGTTTGAGGTAAGTTTCTGCTTTTTCTTTGTTTTCTATTTGTTTGAGGTTTACGTCGAGTTCTTCCATCAGGAGGGTTTTGATTTCGTTGAGGTGATTTTTTTCGTCGGGTTGGAGGGTGGGTTCTATGATTTCGTAGCGTGTTTGCTGGGTTTCCTTTTCTTTGACTATTGCAGCGTACACGTATGGCTCTTGGAGAGCGTAGACTTCTTGAAAAACGGCTGGTTTCTTCGTTTCGCTGCTTATCACTGCTACTGCTTGCGGCTGCTCCATGGTTTCTGCTGCTTTTGCGTCTGATTTTTTTCTCGTCGGCGGTGTTCCTCCCGTTGGTTTAGGGTGCCTGATGGTGTTTTCCAATGGGTATAGTGCGTCGCAAGTCTTAATAAGTTATATGTACCGCAAATCCTTACTAAAATTCACACGACAACACAGGCTACTTTATAAAAGCTCAACCAAAGTCGGCACAGGTATGAATAGGTAAACGTAAATCGAAACTGCCAAAATCCCAACAGTCAAAGCCAACAAAGCGAAGTCGCCCCGATGAAGCTTCAACGCATACAAGTTGGTGCGCTTCTTCGTGGCTCCCCAAGCACGCGACTCCATCGCCTCAGCCAACTCCAAGCTCCGTCGAATAGCGCTCACTATCAAAGGTATAAGCACTGGAATGTAGTTCCTGATCTTCTTCATAAAATTCCCCTTCTCCATCTCCAATCCCCGCGCCTTCTGAGCGTCCATAATGGTTTGAGCTTCTTCCGCCAGAACAGGGACGAATCGCACGGCAGTGGTAAAAGCGAAGGAAAACTCGTAAGGCACGCGTGTCTGCTCCAGCGCCAAGCCCAAGTGGTCAGGCGACGTGGTCAAGAAGAAAACCGAGAAGGACTCAACAAGCACCACGAAGCGCAAGCTCATGGCGGCTGAGTACTCCCAGTCAGCACCAGTTAACACGTATCCCGAATAGAAAAATCGGGTAACTATGTTTATTACAAATATGAATGCTGCCAGAAAAGCGGCGCCCCGAAGCGACCGCAGCCACTGTCTCTGTACCCGAGCCAACAAAACAAAGGGAAGCTGCAGTACGAAAAGAGCGAGCAAGGGTATGATCTGGCCAAAGAGGATAGCCACCACGAACAAAGCAATGACGTATATGAACTTCATTCTTGGATCAAGGTTGTGTATGGGCGAGTGGACTTTGCGAAACTTTAAGCCGTCAAAAACGCTCATTTCTGCCTCTCCTTCAGAGCCTTGAGAAGTATTTCTTTCGCCTCGTAGATGTCGATGACGTCCTTCGGAAGACCCAGCGCCGTTAACTGCGTGAAGATTTGAGCTACCTGCGGCAAAACAATTGACGACTGAGCTAAAACTTCAGGATTAGTAAGAATCTCTTTTCCCTCGCCGTCGGCAACTATTTTTCCTTCCTTCATCAGAATCACTCGTGGGCTGCATTCAGCTACGAACTCCACGTCGTGAGTAACTATAACGACGGTTTTCCCCTGAGACTGCATTTGAATTATAAATTGGCGTAGATTCTCTTTCTGCTGATGATCTTGACCTATCGTGGGTTCATCCAGAACCAGCACCTGAGGGTCCCATGCCAACACGGACGCCAGCGCAACGCGTTTCCGTTCGCCGCCGCTGAGCAGGAAGGGTGAGGTTTTCCTGTACTGCGTCAATCCTAAAAGGTTGAGAGCCCAGTCTAGCCGTTTCTCTATGACTCCTGGTTCAAACCCGAAGTTTTTCAGGGCGAACGATATCTCTTCTTCAACCGTCTCGCTGAAAAGCTGGTGGTCAGGGTTTTGAAAGACAAAACCCACGTTCCTTGCTAATTCAGCTATGCTTGCTTTTCTGGTGTCCACACCGTTTATGCGAACATTGCCTTGCGTTGGCTTCAGCAGACCGTTGAAGTGCTTGACCAAGGTTGTTTTTCCCGCGCCGTTCTGCCCCATTATGGCTATGAACTCGCCGTCTTTAATGGCCAGTGAGACGCCTTTCAGGGCTTCCACGCCGCTGGGATAAACGTAATGGACATCTTCAACTTCGATCATTTGGCTTCCAGAACACCTCGCAGCAGTTTTGACAGCTCTTCCGAGGAGAGTGGCGTGACATTGCTGAGGTTAATCCCTTCTTTTTTAAGCAGCTTATAGAGGAATGTTGCTTTCGGAATACCGACTCCTATCAAGCGTGTTTCTTCAGCGCTTAAAATTTCCCGTGGAGAACCGTCGAAGCAGACTTTTCCTTCATCCATGATTATTATGTGGTTAGCGTATTTCGCGGTTAAATCCAGCCTGTGCTCTACAAGCACGACGGTTATCCCAATCTTCTGGTTAAGCTCATAGATGACGTCGAATATTTTCTCTGCGCTCAACGGGTCAAGAAAGGATGTTGGCTCATCTAAAACTATAATCTCAGGCTGCATGGCAAGGACAGCCGCTATTGCAACCCTTTGCTGCTGACCCCCTGAAACTTCGTGCGGTGACCTTTCACGCAGGTCGTAAATGCCCGTGAGGTTCAGCGCCCAATCCACGCGTTTCCGCATCTCTTCTCTGGGGTAGCCAAGGTTTTCCAGTCCGAACGCCACGTCTTTTTCAACGGACAGGGCGAAGAGCTGGTTTTCGGGGTTTTGAAACACTAAGCCCACGTGCTTTGCCATTTCATGTGTTTGGTGCTGCGTCACGTCCATGCCGGCGACGATGACTTCGCCTTTGAGTTCGCCTTGGTAGAAGTGCGGAATTAGCCCGTTGAAGCATCGGCACAAAGTTGTTTTTCCGCATCCGCTGGGACCTGTTATCAGGACAAACTCGCCCTTTTCCACTTTTATTGTAACATCGCTAATGGACGGTTTGGTTGCGCCTGGATAGGTGTATGAGACGTTTTTTGTTTCTATTACAGCCATGTTTATTGTGCCTGCCCTGTGTTAACGCGCTAAATTCCCATTTAAGAGTAACTACCCATTATTGGTTAGCCATCTTTTCTTTAAGCAGTCGGAAGCAGCGTTTGAGCCCCGACTCCACATCGCCAACGCCGTTGACTCCTGCGGCTGTGGCGTGTCCGCCTCCCATTCCATGAAGGTACTCGCCTAAAGGTTTGGCGATGTCTCTCCCCAGATGGATACCTGTTTCCAAGCTGAACTCGCGAGTACAGCGCATGCTTATCTCGATGTTATCGTTTTTTTGCCCAGCCACCGCTGCCATGTGTGCACCCAAGTCCACCAGCGCTCGCGCCGCCGAAGCTTGGTAGGCGCTGACGTGTGATAACGCGATTATCCAGTTTCCAATCCTCAGCAGCTTCGCTCTTCGGCACGCTTTCATTCTCGCCACGCGTTCAGAAAAGTCCATGGGCAAGGAAAGTGTAGCCAAGGTTTCTTGAGCGTTCACGCCTAATCCGCCGAGTTCCGCAATTGTCTGGAACGTCGAAGTGTTAGCTAGGACAAAGTGGCGCGTGTCGAAAGCTATGCCTAAAAACAACGCCTTAGCCGCGTTCAAGTCTGGCTTAGCGCCGAGTTCCTTGTAAAAGCTGTAGATTATTTCGCATGTTGAAGCAGTTTCCTCCTGTGTTATGATAAGCTTGGCTACCTGTTCAGTTTCAGGATGAGCAGCGTGGTGGTCAATCACTATTATGGGCGCCGCAGTTTTCGTAATTCTTTCAGCCAAACCACCCAGCTGCTGAAGCGTGTTAGTGTCAAGCAGAACTATGACGTCGGTTTCTTCAACGTTGGGGTTTTCATTCACAACTATCGGAATGGACTTCAACACGTGCTTTGAAAGTCTACTTATTCCATTACCCGTTCCAATCTCAACAGACATGTTTGGCTTGAATTTTTTTATCAAACTCTGAAAAGCGTAGGCTGAACAAACGGCGTCTGGGTCTGAGTTGTGGTGGCATAGCAGAAGCACGCGGCTCGCGTTAATTTCGTCTAGAATTTTGATTATTTCGGTGGCTGTCATTTTAATTTTCTCAGGTATTTTTCACTGGCGTTTACCGCTTCCTTAACCGCTTCGCTCACTAATGCGTCAGCATCAACGTTCTTTGCCTGCGGTGAGAGCGCCAACTCTACTTCAACCGTTAAGTTTAAGGGTTTTGCTCCTTCAGCTTCCACGCTTATGTCCAGCCTCTCCACCATTTTAGAGGAAACTTTTGCGAGAATGTGTTTTCTAGCCGCGTTCTCCGCGGTCGTGCATAACGTTTCAATCTGCTCGGTGGTCAACTCGGGAATCTCAAGCTCATCCACGAGTTTCACCCTTGTCAAGCTACGCAGAAGGCGGCGAAACTGGGCTGAGGTCTTGTTGCAGTTTTGTCTGTGCCTCTTTCACTTGGCTGCGTATCCGTTCTTCCTGCTTGGCGAGAACTGTGCTTCGCGTGTTAAGCAGCTCTTTCCGTTCCACCAGTTCCTCGGTTATCTTCGCTTTATCACCTTTCACCAGAAGCGAACCGACCGCCTTGTAAATTACTGCGTCGTCAGGGGTCTTCTGCAACTCGCTTATCGTCTGCTCTACTTCGGTTTGTTCCATCTCCACCTGCTGTTTCTGCGCCAAAATCGACTGCAGAGTCTGCTGAAGCTGCTGAAGTCTTAACAGTCTTTCTTGAACTTGAGGAGGTAACTTTGAGATTTCGTCACTCATCTTTCATCCTTCCGTCTGCACAGCAATAAGCACAGCCCTTAATTAAGCATTTTCCAATCAAAGTGAACACGTGGGCATATACAAACTCGAATAGCAAATGATAGAATCCTCGACAAACGCCAACTGTGACGCTGCATCAAACTACAGTTTAAATAGGAAAGGTTTTTAGTTAAGTTGTTATATGAAACTGTGCAAAGTGTATAGCGTAATTAAGAGGTTAACATTATGTCCGTGTTCGCAGCACCAGGAGCATATGACCGCGCCATAACGGTTTTCTCTCCAGACGGGCGGCTTTTCCAAGTTGAATACGCCATGGAATTAGTGAACCGAGGCGCAACAATTCTAGGGATCCAATGCGCAGAAGGAGTAGTTCTAGCCTCAGAAGAAAACGTTGAAGCCCTTGAAGAAGCAGGGTATTCATGGAAAATCTTCAGGGTTGACGAGCATGTAGGCGCCGCAATAGTGGGTTTAAGCTCCGACGCCAGAATCCTTATCGATCAAGCGCGCATCTACGCGCAAAGCAACAAGCTAACCTACGACGAACCCATCGACGTAGAAGTCGTAACCAAACGAATATGCGACATACAGCAGATGTACACGCAGCATGCAGGCGTAAGACCCTTCGGAGTGAGCCTAATCTTCGGCGGAGTAGACAAAACAGGCACACATGTCTTCGGAACACACCCAAGCGGAACCTATAGAGGCTACAAAGCCACGGCTTTAGGCGCTGGAAGAGAAACAGTCCTCGCGATACTTAAGGACGAATACCGTGAAGATTTAAGCTTAGAAGACTGCAAGAATCTTGCAGTGAAATGCCTCGTCAGAGCTTTGGAAGCCAGGCAACTGCCGCCCAGAATCAAAGTAGCCGTAATCCCCACAGCAACGAAGAAACTGGAAATGTTGACCGACGAAACGATAGAAGGCTATATCAAAGAGCTGGGTTCGAGCAAGTGAAAACTGGATGAGTGAGAAGTACACCGTTGCACGCTTGACAAAAGAAAACGAACATTTTGAAATTCTGGTTAAACCCCAGAAAGCGTTAGACTACCGCACTGGAAAAATCGCTGGAATATCAGAAGTTCTGGTAGCTGACTTCATATTCTCAGACGCCAACAAGGGCACGAAGGTTTCAGAAGAACAGATGCGCAAGGCTTTCGGAACCACCGACCCACTGAAAATCGCGGACATAATCCTCAAAAAAGGCACGCTTCAACTCACCACAGAGCAAAGACACAAGATGATTGAGGACAAACGAAAACAAATAATCGACTTCATCTCACGGCAAGCAGTTGACCCGAAAACTAACCTGCCGCATCCGCCCATGCGCATAGAAAACGCCATGGAGCAAATCCGATACTCGATCGATCCCTACAAGCCCGTGGAAGAACAAGCCAAAGAAATCGTGAAACTTCTGCGCCCCGTCCTGCCTTTAAAAATCGAACAGATATCCGTGGGCGTCCGCATACCTGCAGAATACTCAGCAAGAGCTTACGGCGCAATGAAGAGCTTCGGCACCATAAAAAAAGAGGAATGGCGTGCAGACGGCTCATGGTACGGCGTTATAGAAATGCCCGCCGGCTCATACGCTTCGTTTCTTAACAAACTTGGAGACGTAACTAAAGGAAGTGGAGAAGCTAAAGTAGTCACATAAAAACTAATGGAGGTTAAATGAGTTATGCCAACATTTTTTGAGAAAAAACAGGTTGTAACGCCTGGAGAACTGCTCGCCGAAGGCGACTACTTAGCCGGCGAGAACACCTACATGGAAGAAAAAAAGATCTATGCCTCACGAATCGGGCTGGCAGACCTTGACAACAAAAGAGTCAACGTTGTCGCCTTGAGAGCGTTCTACGTTCCAAAGGTAGGCGACATAGTAATAGGCACCGTTAAGGAAGTCGGATTCAACGGCTGGACAGTAGACATCAAAGCACCCTACACGGCTCTTCTAAGAGCCTCAGACGTTCTAAGCAGACCGTTCAAACCGCAAAACGACGAGTTATCACAGGTCCTCAACGCAGGAGACCTAATTGTTGCCAAAATAGCTTCGTACGACAGAGCACACGACCCACAACTCACCGTTGGCGAACCTGGTCTGGGAAAAATAACCCGTGGACAAATAATGCAGGTAACACCCACAAAAATTCCCCGCGTCATCGGCAGGAAAGGCTCCATGATTTCCATGATAAAACAGGAAACAGGCTGCCAAATAATCCTTGGACTCAACGGAGTCATCCTGATAACTGGAAAAAGCCCAGAATATGAAGAACTCGCCATGATGGCTATCAAAAAAATCGAAGAAGAATCCCACACAAGCGGTCTCACAGACCGTATTACACAACTGTTAAAAGAAGAAAAAGCAAAACTGGAGGAAAAATAGAATGAATGAAAAACCTGAAAAACTAATCGATAAAAAAGGCTGCCGGCTAGACGGTAGAAAAGCAGATGAATTAAGACCCTTAAAACTGGAAGTAGGCGTCTTGGCAAACGCTGACGGCTCAGCCTACATCGAACATGGAAAAAACAAGATTCTAGCCGCAGTGTTCGGTCCAAGAGAAATGCACCCCAAACACTTGTCACTTCCAGACCGCATGGTGATACGATGCCGCTATCACATGGCACCTTTCTCGGTGCAGGAGCGCAAGTCACCAGCACCCTCACGAAGAGAGGTAGAACTCTCAAAAGTAATAAGGGAATCATTGGAACCATCTCTGTTTGTGGAACTGTACCCAAGAACAGGCATAGACCTTTTCATCGAGGTCCTGCAAGCGGACGGCGGAACAAGATGTGCAAGCATCACCGCTGCTTCCTTAGCAATAGCCGATGCTGGCATTCCGATGCGCGACTTAGTGGCTGCATGCGCGGCAGGAAAAGTTGATGACACAGTGGTTGTGGACCTGTTCGATTTAGAGGACAAGCTCGGAGTAGCTGATGTTCCCTTGGCTTTGATGCCTAACTTGAACGCGGTGACACTGCTGCAGATGGATGGAATTCTCACACCCGAAGAGTTTGAGCAAGCGGTAAACATGGCAATGGAAGGCTGCAAGAAGATTTACGCCATGCAAAAAGAGGCGTTGAAAAACAAGTATATGGCTATTAAAGAGGAGGTTGAAGAAGAGTAATGTCATCGCTAGTTACACGTGTTAAGCTGAAGCAAATAGAGCAGTTGATTGCGAAAGGAAAACGTCTTGACGGAAGAGGCATAGGCGACTACCGAGAAATCAAGATTGAGCAAGGCCTCATAGAAAAAGCTGAAGGCTCCGCCAGAGTGCTGCTGGGAAAAACCGAGGTGCTTGTTGGAACCAAAATTGAAACAGGCGAACCGTTTCCCGACACACCTAACGAAGGAGTGCTAACCGTAAACGCCGAGCTCGTGCCTTTGGCATCACCCAGTTTTGAGCCAGGTCCGCCAGACGAAAACTCCATAGAGCTTGCCAGAATAGTTGACAGAGGCATCAGAGAGTCGAAAGCCATCGCCACCGAAAAGCTGTGCATTGAACCAGGGAAAAACGTTTTCGTTGTCTTCGTCGACGTTTATGTGCTTAACCACGACGGAAACTTGATTGACGCTTCCGCTTTAGCCGCAGTTGCCGCGTTGCTTAACACGAAAATGCCTAACTACGAAGTCGAAGACGGGGAAGTCAAGATAAAGACAGGATACACAACGTTACCCCTGAAAAGCCGCCCAATAACGGTAACTCTCGGAAAAATAAACGGCAACCTGATTGTGGACCCATGGTTGGAAGAAGAGCAGGTGATGGACTCAAGAATTTCCATGGCGATTAACGAAGAAGGCAACATCTGCGCCATACAGAAGGGCGGTTCAGGATACTTCACACCGCAACAGATTTTAGAAGCAAAAAACATTGCCATAGAAAAAGCCGCTGAACTACGGAAAAAACTAGGCTGGTAAAAAATTTGCCGAAAACAAAAAAAGTAGGTCCAACACGTGGTTTAGGAACCCGTTACGGCGCAACTGTGAGAAAACGCTACATAAAAGTCATCACGGAACTGAAGAAACCTCACAAATGCCCACAATGCGGCTTCGTAAGGGTTAAACGCGAAAGCGTGGGCGTCTGGAAATGCCGAAAATGCGGCTACACGTTTGCAGGCGGAGCTTACACACCAGTCACAAAGCTCGGAGTCGTGGCGAAACGCGCCGCCAAAGGCGAACGCATAGAAGAGACATCCCCCGCTGAGGCAGAAGAAGAAAGCGAATAAACCCTTGTTCTCTTCCTTCCACTTTTCTGGATTCAGTTGACGACTTAAACGTATTTATAAAGCGCTTGTTTTCCAAGTATAGTCAGAAGATGAACCTTTATGAAGGCGAAGGCAACTGTTCGCTTGCGTTTTCCATCAGAGAAACAACTCGACACTGTGTTGGATGCTTTATTGCCAGAAGCCAATGCCCCAGTGAATAGACGTTCTAAGACAACTTTTGAAAAACAGGGAAGTTGTCTCGCTTTCACGGTCGAGGCAGCGGACACAGTTGCTTTGCGGGCGTCATTAAACGCTTACCTCAGGTGGATAGGCTCAGCAGCGAAAGTTCTAAAAGTAATAGAAGATTCCAAATAATGCTTCAAAAGACTCAATCTACCTTTCTGTAGAACGGGATCAACATCCAAAAAACTGATAAACCCAAACCGCCACTAGTTCATTGACGGTTTTTATGAGGTTTTGATGAATGGCAAAATATAGGTGCACCGTGTGCAACTACGTTTATGACGAAGCAAAAGAAAAAGTCAAGTTCAGCGACCTGCCCAAAGAATGGGTGTGCCCTGTCTGTGGCGCTTCGAAAACCGCCTTTGTCTTGTTAACAGAGGCAGCGGAAGAGAAAAAGGCAGAGCGAACGGTCTCAGAAGTTTTGATAGAGCAGGCAGCGGAGTGGGGCGTCCAATACGTCTTCGGAATCCCCGGCACCTCAACCTTGGGCGTCGTGGACGCCATAAGAAAAAGCAACGGCAAAGTCAAGTACCTTCAAGTGAGACATGAGCAGACAGCGGCGTTCATGGCTTCGGCTTACGGAAAACTCACGGGGCACGTAGCCGCTTGCCTAGGAGTTTCAGGACCAGGCGCCACGAACCTAGCAACGGGCTTGTACGATGCAAGCCTAGACCATGCGCCAGTCTTGGCTTTAACAGGACTGGTTGCTAGGCAACTTATCGGTCCTGGGTCAACTCAGGAAATTGACCAGTACTCATTTTTCGAGCCCATATGCGTCTTCAACAAAATCCTGATGTCTGAAGACCAAACCACAACGCTCACCACCCTTGCCATAAAACATGCCCTGCTTGAGAGAGGCGTCTCACACATCGGAATCCCAAACGACGTACAGAAACTGCCCTGCAACCAAAGCATCCTTCCGCTTGAAGGAAGAATCCCGAACCTTGCATTCAGCCAAGAAGACGCTCTAGTTGAAAAAACAGCCTCAATCATCGACCGCGCAACGCGACCTGTCATAATTGCGGGATTCGGCGCCATGGGTCAGGGCGAAAAGCTACTGAAGTTAGCTGCGAAAATATCGGCACCAATAGTAACCACGTTCAGAGCCAAAGGCGTGGTCGACGAAGATGATGCTTTGTGCGTGGGCTGTCACGGCACCATCGCGTCAACGGCAGCTGCGGAGCTTGTGCGAAAAGCAGATTTGCTCATTGTTGTGGGCTCTTCGTTTTCGGAGTTGACGCAGATTCCTGAAAAGCCAACGGTGCAGATTGACATTAACCCGATGATGATTGCGAAAACTTATCCTGTTGAGGTAGGCTTGCTCGGAAATAGCGCCGTGCTCCTTCCGAGGCTCACCGAGAAAGTGAAGGAAAAACCGAAACCCACGTATCTAGCGGAAATCTCGCAGCTAAAGCAGGAATGGCAGATGCAGCTTCAGCGCAAGGCAGACGCTTCTTTAAAGCCGATTAGGCCACAGTACATCATTAAGGTTTTGAACAACAAAATAGCCGCGGACGCCGTGATTTCACTGGATGTTGGCGAGAACTGCTGGTGGTTCGGAAGAAACTTCCAGATGAAGCAAACGCAGAAAATGGTGATGAGCGGCTACTTGGCTTCCATGGGTTTCGGCTTGCCCGGCGCCATGGCGGCAGCGCTTGCTTATCCTGAGAGGCAAATCGTGTGCATAGCTGGAGACGGAGGCTTCTCCATGGTTATGGCTGATTTCCTCACCGCGCTAAAGTATAGGATGCCCATAAAAGTTTTCATCATGAACAACAGGCGGTTGGGCATGATAATGCAGGAGCAGAAAGTGGAGGGCTACGAGAGCTGGCAGACCGAACTGTACGATTTTGACTTTGCAGACTATGCTGAACACTCTGGTGGGATTGGAATTAAAGTCACGGAGCCGAGTGAGCTGGAAGGCGCTGTGGACAAGGCTCTTCACGCTGATAAGGCTGTGATAGTGGACATTGAGACTGACCCGCGGCGGTTTTTGCACCAATAGCGACCCCTCCCCTCTATAGGTTCCTGCAACCAACCACTAATAGGCTCCAAATAGGCTTCTGTGCAGGTCCTCTCACTTCAAAAAAGCGGAGTGACTTATTGCTTTATGGTTACCAACTGCGCAGGACAATCATGGTGTTGGTTTTCATTATGCCTTCTACACGGCGGATTTTCTCTATGCATTCGTTGACTTCAGCGACGTTCATGCCGCTGATGACCGCCACGATGTCGTACTCGCCTGTTACTTCGTAGATAGTTTCCACGTTCGGTATGCTCCTAATTCTCTCAGATACTTCTTGGGTTGGGTACGCTGGGTTGGTTGCCAGCAGGGTTATGGCTTCGGCGCCTTCAGCCACGCCGATTTTAACCGTGAACTTTCTTATCACACCCATGTCGGAGAGAGTTTTGATTCTTTTTCTGACTGCTCCTTCAGATAACCCGACTTTCTTGCCGATGTCGCCGTAGCCTGCTCTTCCGTCGTTCTTGAGGATCCGCAGTATCTCTCTGTCCTTGTCGTCCATTCATGTTTCCCTGCTTGTTGTTGTGGGCGGAAAAATTTAACGATTTCTGTATTTTGCCTCGTATGTGGGTGCGTTTTCCGTTGCGGCTTGCGTTGCTGCGGCGTTTTTCAGAGCTTTTCCGTTGTGCCAAATGGGACATTAAGAGCCTAATATGTTACAAATAAGTCGCAATGTTTAAAAGAAAGACGCGTTAATCAAAGAGACATTTCCCATAAACAAAACGTGGTAGCAACAAGATGATTAAGCAAACCGCAAAATTAGAGCCCCAAGAGGTGAAGGTAATGAACAAAGCCAGGTGCCCCGACTGCGACGCTGAACTTGACGTTCCAGCAGACACTGAGAAAGGCGAAATCCTAAGCTGCCCAAGCTGCGGACTTGAACTTGAAGTCAAGCAAGTAAACGGCGGATGCGTCGACCTTCAAGAGTTAACGATAGAAGGCGAAGACTGGGGCGAATAAACGTATTCACCCAACCCTCTAAACGCAGGAATGAAAACACAATCAAAATTTTTTAAACACTTTTTCCCACAGGAGACACGCCACAGGTGAGCATTGCACTTCTTTATGAACGCTCAGAAGCCGACGAAAACGGCATCAAACTCGCAGCCGAACAACTCGGCATAGACCTAACGTACCTTCCATTCCGAAAAATTGCGTTTTCAATCAGCAAAAACGGTTTCACAGCCAAAACCAAAGGCAAAGACTACACCGACACCGTCAAAGATGTCGCGGTGGTGCTGAACCGGGCGCAGAGCAAAAACCGTCGACTCCAGGCCTCATACATCATGGAGCTGCTGGGCAAAAAAACCATAAACACCAGCCAAATAGAATTCATCTGTTACAGCAAGCTCCGAACTCTGCTGCACCTCTGGGCGGAAGGGCTCCCCATCCCCAAGACGGTTTACGTTCCCTGCGACGCCACTGACACCATGAAGAACGGCAGAGAAATCCACAACGATGAAGACATCGCCGACCTCTTCCAAAACGAAATAGTCCTTGACCAAGGCATAATCATCAAACCCGACGCTGGAACACACGGCAAACAAATCCTCCTCGCCAAAGACCACAAGCAACTCGCCGCCAACATCCGCGACACAAAACCGTCAATAATCAACCCCGTGGGCGTGGTGGCTCAAGAACTCATCGAGAAATGGTTCTACGATCTAAGAATAATAGTTTACAAGGAAAAGGGTAAAGCGCCTGTCTGCCATCCGGTGGCGTTGGCGCGGGGCGGAGTCAAAGACTTCCGAACCAACACTTACTTGGGCAACTTGGTGTTCGACGCCAAACTGCCCCAGCACGTCAGAGAGCTCGCGCTGAAGTGCGGCGAAGCCCTCGGCAAAAACGCTGACGCATGGGTGTTCGCGCTTGACGCCATGATAAACGTCGGCGAAAACAAAACCGCAGACGACGCCCTCCTAAAATCGGAGCTTGAGAAGGCGGACTTGGCGTTTGAAACGCCCCGAAAAGTCAAGGCAGACGAGACGCGACGGCGCGACTTCGCAGAGTGGAATGCACGATTAGAAGCCGCGTTCCACGATTACATGAGCAGCGAACCTTACCAAAAAATAAAAAGCATAATAGAAGAAAGCGTGGAAAAGAACAAGCGTGGCATCGTCTTTCACGAGGCGAATTCCTGCCCGGAATTCTGGGAGCACACGCGGCTAATCGCCGGCATCAACGTGGCGGTTCCCCTCTTGAAAGGCGCCCAAAGCCTCATCTAATCCCAGTAACATCGAGGTGAAAGAAAGTTGAGAATAGGAATAGTCGGCGGAACAGGCTACGTCGGCAGCGAACTCCTACGCTTGCTGCTGCTTCACCCCGAAGCCGAGGTGACGACAGTCACTTCGCGGCAGAGCGCAGGAGAATACGTCTTCAACGTGCACCCGAACCTCCGCGGACTCACCCAACTAAAATTTGTTCCCTTAGACATAGCGGAGCTTCAGAAAAACTGTGACCTCGTGTTCACGGCAACGCCGCACGGCGGCTCAGTGAACCTTGTCCCCAAACTCTTGGAAGCAGGGCTAAAAGTTATTGACATGAGCGCAGACTTCCGCCTTAAAAACGCCGCTGACTACGATAAATGGTACGGCTGGAAACACACCAACCCACAACTGCTTGAAGAGGCAGCGTACGGTTTGCCCGAATTTCACCGCGACGAAATCAAAAACGCTCGCCTAGTCGCTTGTCCCGGCTGCATGGCAACAGCCACCATCCTCGCTCTGGCACCGTTCGTGAAGGCGGACCTCATAGAGAAGAACCGCGTGGTCGTGGACGTGAAAATCGGGTCTTCAGGAGGAGGCAGCAAACCCACCATCGCTTCACACCATCCGGAGCGGTTCGGCGGCGTCCGACCCTACAAGGTGGCGGGTCACCGGCACATCGCTGAAATCGAGCAGGAACTCAACAACCTATCCGCTGAGCCGGTGACTGTGGCGTTTACGCCGCACGCGGTCAACATGGTACGCGGCATACTCGCCACGATTCACGTTTTTCCCAAGAACCCGTTGGCAACTAAGGACGTTTGGAAGACGCTTCGGTCAACTTACGAGGGCGAACCGTTCATCCGCTTCGTCAAGTACCTGAAGGGCGCTTACCAGCTTCCCGACCCCAAAGTAACGTTAGGCACCAACTACTGCGACATAGGCTTCGAACTGGACGCGCACGCGAACCGGCTTCTGCTGTTCTCGGCGATTGACAACATGGTTAAGGGCGCGTCGGGGCAAGGCGTTCAGTGCCTGAACATTATGATGGGCATAGACGAAACCACGGGCATAAAGAGCACGGGTTTCCATCCGATGTGACCTGCCATGTTGTACGTAGTAAAGATGGGTGGAAGTATACTAAAAGAAGGAGCCTCATCCGACTTGGTGGCGGATTTGAAGGAGCTGGCGAAAGACAACCGCGTCGTGCTGGTGCACGGCGGAGGCGTAGAAGTCACCGAAACCGCCACTAAGCTGGGCAAGGAGCAGCGTTTCATTGTTTCGCCTGAGGGCTTCAGAAGCCGCTACACCGATAAAGAGACAATAGAAATTTATACTATGGTTATGGCGGGTAAAATCAACAAGCAAATCGTCCTCGCACTGCAAAGCCAAGGCGTGCCAGCCGTCGGCTTATCAGGCTTGGATGGTCTATTGTTGAAGGCGGAGCGGAAAAAGCGGCTCATCGCTGTTGACGAGCGCGGACGCAAAAAGGTGATTGACGGCGGCTACACGGGAAAAATAAACGAAGTCAACGCTGGCTTGCTGCAGTTCCTGCTGCAAAAGGGCTATGTACCCGTTGTGACGCCGATAGCTGTGAGCGAAGAGTTTGAACCGCTGAACGTGGACGGCGACCGAACCGCAGCTATCATCGCGGGCGCGCTCAAAGCAGACCGTCTAATCTTGCTCACCGACGTGCAGGGCTTAGTCCTGAAGGGCAAGCCAGTCACGAAGATAAGCGCCACTGAGGTGAAAGAGGTTCTCGGCAGCATCGGGCATGGCATGAGCACCAAAGTGCACGCGGCTTTGGAGGCGCTCAACCAAGGCGTCAGCGAAGTCTTAATCACTTCAGGAACCGGCGCGAACCCAGTTTCCTCCGCGTTAAAGCACAAGTCGGGTACAGTGATTAGCCGTGAATGAGCAAGAAATAATTGATGCTGAAAATCGGCTGATGGCAAACGTCTTCGCCAAAAAACCCGTAGTGCTAACCAGAGGCAAGGGCGCCGTGGTCTGGGACGTGAACGGCAAAGATTACGTGGACTGCACAAGCAGTTACGGCGTGGCGTTGCTGGGGCATGCGCACCCGAAAATCGCTGAGGCGGTTTGCCGACAGGCGGAGAAGCTGATTTCCTGCCACGCGGGCTTCTACAATGATGTGCGCGTGGAATTCCTCCAAAAACTTACACGCATAACGCCGAAAGGCTTGGGCAAGGCGTTTCTCTCGAACAGCGGCGCCGAATCCGTCGAATGCGCCATAAAACTGGCACGCAAATTCACGGGCAAGCCCGAAATAATCGCCGTGATGGGTGCTTTCCACGGAAAAACCATGGGCGCACTGTCCGCCACATGGGACAAGAAGTACCGCGAGCCTTTCCTGCCCCTGGTGCCAGAAATCAAGCACGTTCCACCCGATAACGTTGAAAAGATGCGTGAAGCGATTACGGAGAAAACTGCCGCCGTACTTGTCGAGCCCATCCGCGGCGAAGGCGGCGTGCGCGTCCCGCCCGACGGTTACCTCCAGGGCTTAAGGGAGTTATGCGACGAGAAGAACGTTCTGCTGATGTTCGATGAGGTGCAGACGGGTTTCGGGCGGACGGGCAAGCTGTTCGGCTGCGAACACTGGGGCGTGGTTCCTGACGTGATGTGTTTGGGTAAGCCGTTTGCTGGCGGCTTGCCCATCGGCATAACCGTGGCTAAAGAAAACGTCATGTCCTCGCTTAAAGTCGGTGACCACTCGACCACTTTCAGCGGCAGCCCGCTTGTGTGCGCGGCGGGTTGCGCGGCGATAGACGTGCTGATAAAGGAGAAACTTGTGGAGCGCGCCGCCGAGTTGGGTAAATACTTCAAAGACCAGTTGATGCAGTTACAAGCTAAGTACCGCATCGTGAAGGAAGTGCGCGGGTTAGGCTTGATGCTGGGTATGGAACTGCGATACGATGTCCTCAATGTGATACTCAAGGCGCTGGACAACGGCGTGCTTGTTTTGGATGCGGGAAGAACCGTCCTGCGCTTCCTGCCGCCCCTCGTCATCGAAAAAGCCCAAATTGACAAGGCGCTGTCGGTCCTAGACAAGGTTTTGGAGGAAGAAGAGAATGCAAGATCAAGCGGTGCGCCTGCTAACTAACCTGCTGGGCATCTACAGTCCCTCAGGCAAGGAAGAAGCCATAGGCAACTTTCTCGCCGAAGAAATGACCAAACTGGGATTCCAGGTTGGGAAAGACGGCATCGGCAACGTCATAGGCGTCGTCGGCGAAGGAAAACCCGTCATTCTCTTGTGCGGACACATGGACACCGTGGCTGGACACCTGCCGCTAAGGGTTGAAGAAGGCAAAATCTACGCGAGAGGCGCCGTGGACGCGAAAGGACCACTTGCCGCCATGGTCATGGCTGCTGCCGCCGCCAGCAAAGACCCTCGTTTCAAAGGTAAGATTTTGGTTGCTAGTGTTGTGGAGGAAGAAGCCACAAGCCGAGGCGTCAAGCACCTGATAACGCAGGGGATAGAAGCTGACTACGCCATATTCGGCGAACCCAGCGGCGTCGAAAACATAACTATCGGCTACAAGGGCCAGGTTCAGCTTAAAGTAGTTGTGAAGACTGAGACGGGGCACTCTTCCACGCCTTGGCTTTATGATAACGCGCTGGAGAAGGCGTATGAGCTTTGGCAGCAAATCAAGAACGCTTATCCTTACCCCGTGCTGGATAAGCAGGAGAACTCGGAAAGCCCCTTTAACGCGGTGACGGCTTGCTTGACGAAGTTGACTGGCGGGAGAGCCACCTCTGTGATTCCATTCGAAAGCGAAATGACCCTTGACATTCGGGTTCCTCCCCAGTTCACTACGGCGCAGGTGATTGAGCAGATGCAGAAAATCATCGCGGATTATCAGGCGAGAAATCCCAAAGTCTCGGTGAAGGCAACAGTTATTGATACGGTGGAGCCGTTTGAAGTGAACAAAAGCTCCATACTGGTTCACGCGTTGTCTGCGGCGGTTAGAAAAGTGCTGAACAAGCCAGCCACACTGCTGCGAAAGACTGGAACAGGCGACATGAACATTCTTGGCAGAGCCATGAACTTGCCCATCGTCACCTATGGACCAGGCGACTCCCACTTAGACCACAGGATAGACGAGCACATCGTCATAAGCGAGTACCTGGACAGTATCCAAATCTTCAAGGAAACCATCCTGAAACTGGGTGAACTGCACAACAGAAATGGGAATGGAGCCGACTGCTCACGGGCATAGCCCCTTCCCCTTCAGCCCAGCGTCACTTTTCGCCGAGTTTGAACTCGTCGTGGATAGCTTTAACCACGGCTTCCCCGTCCCTCTCCTTAACCACGAACGAGATGTTCAGCTCCGAAGAGCCCTGAGCAATCATGCGGATGTTGATGCCTTTGCGGGCGACAGCCGTGAAAATTCTCGAAGCCACGCCCAGCGTGCCCTTCATGTTGGCGCCCATCACCGCTACGACTGACACGTCGTCTTCTGCGGTTACTTCGCTGACCAATCCGCCGCCTAAAAGTGCTATCTCCAAGGTACTGAGTGCTCTGCCCACGAGGCTTCTGCGAATGACCATTGAGATGTTGGCTTCGGAGATGGCGGTTGAAATCATCATTATGTTGATGCCGTTCTTGCCCAACACTTCGAAGACTTTGGCGTAGCTTCCCGGTGCGCCGACCATGCCTGCACCGCTTACGTTGACCATCGCCACATCTCGGATTAGTGCTACTGCCTTCACGACGTCAGTGGATTTGGTGCTTTGTGAATCCGTGATTAGGGTTCCTGGGTTTTCGGGGTGGAACACGTTTCTGATTCTTACTGGAATCTTCTCCTTGATTATGGGCTCTAACGCTCGTGGGTGCATGGCTTTCGCTCCGAAAATAGCCATCTCCGCCGCTTCCTGATACGAAAGCTCAGGCAGCATCTTCGCAGATGGGATGATTTTCGGGTCTGCCGTCATTATTCCGTCAACGTCTGTCCATATCCAAACTTCGTCAGCCGCTAAGGCGACGCCTAGGATGGTGGCTGTGTAATCTGACCCGCCGCGCCCAATTGTCGTGACTACTCCGTCCTGTGTTGCAGCGATGTATCCTGTCACCACGGGGATTATTTTCTTTTCCAGAAGTGGCGCGATGCGTTCCTTTAACTGGTGCACAGTCACGTTAATGAGCGGGCTGGCCTCGCCGAAGTTTGAGTCAGTCACTATGCCTGCTTCTTTTCCTGTGAACCACTGTGATTCAAATTTCAGGTCTCGGAGGGCACCCCAGACAAGAGGCGCGGACAATCGTTCTCCGAAGGATAAGACGTAGTCTCTTGATTTAGGTGTGAGTTCGCCCACGTAGCTGATTCCCGTGAGAACCTTCTCCAACGCGTCTACGGTCTTTTCGATGATTTGTTCGACTTCCTTTCGTACGCGAGCGTTTTCGATGGCTTTCGAAGCTGCAGTCAAGTGCTTCTTAAGAATTTTCTGTTTGAATTCCCGAACAGATGCTTCGTTTCCTTTTTTAGCACGTTCCGCGGCTTCATCCAGATCATCGGTCACGCCGTCTAAAGCTGAAACTACAACAGCGACGCTATAGCCCTTCTTGGCATTGTCTGCCACCAAGTTTGCAACGTGACGTATTTTTTCGCCCGTCGCCACGGAGGTTCCGCCAAACTTCATTACTATCTTCTTCATGCACTCCACTCCAAACCTTTACGTGAGCAGTTTATTCGCCAGATGATGTCTTATATCTAACAGGTCTCTTAAAACTGCACTGGCGGTTTCCATGCCGCCTGCACCTCTGCCGACGAGAGTTTGCTCGCCAGCGAATTCGGTAGAGAAGGTCACCGCGTTTAGGACGCCGCTGACGCATAAGGGGTCAGTTTTCGGTATCTCCGTTGGCTTTACCGTCGGTCTGCCTCCACCGTCTATAGAGCCTATGAGCTTGATGGTGCTGCCTCTCTTTGCGGCCTCATCAAGCGCCTGCAAAGATACGTCGCGGATGCCCGTCCTATCTACGTCTTTTAAGGTTATTTTCTTGTTCATTATCCAGTTCGCCAGAATGACTACTTTACAGGCGGTGTCAAACCCGTCAATATCCATGGATGGCTCTCTCTCAGCGTAACCGAGTTTCTGCGCGTTTGCCAGCGCTTCTTGGAAGGTCACGCGGTTTTGAGACATTTCCGTCAGTATGTAATTGGTTGTGCCATTCAGTATCCCTCGTATGGCGAGGATTTTGTCTCCTGCGAGGCAGCGTTTGGCAAACTCAAGCATGGGTGTTCCGCCGCCGACGGTGCCGCTAAACCGCAGGTAAACATGGTTATAATCAGCCAACTCCGTGAGGGCTGGCATAGCTAAGGCTAATGGTCCCTTGTTGGTTGTCACCACGTGCTTTCCCGTTTTGAACGCTTTAGTGATGTGGGATAAGGCTGGTTCAGCGTTTATGATGTTGACAGGCGTAACTTCAACAACCACTTCTGCCTCAACCGACTCAATGACATCTAACGCTGACATTCCCGGGTGCCCAAAGTCTGGGTCTTTTGATATCGGGAAACCGCGTTGCTTAATCGCTTCCAGCTTTTCAGGGCTTAGCCCTCTTGGATTTATAACTGCGCCGTCAATGTCGGCGATGGCGACGATTTTTGGGTTAAACCCGTAATCCTTAACCTTTTCTGCGTATCGGCGAGCAAGTATGGTGGTTACGCTCTTCCCGACCACGCCGAAGCCTACCAAGATAATTCTCATGCTGCTTTCACCGTGCCAATACTGCTACTTGCTTCTTTAAGCCTAAAGCCTCTTCTATCGCTGCTATCTCAGCGTCAACTTCCACCGGCTTCTCGCTTACCTTAAATGCCGTATCGGGGTCCTTGAGACCGTGCCCCGTGGTAACGCAAACGACACGCTCATCCTTATCTATCGTGCCGCTGTCAACCAGCTTTATCAACCCAGCGATTGACGACGCGCTCGCAGGCTCCACGAACAAGCCCTCAACCCTCGCCAGTAGTTTCTGCGCGCTCAAGATTTCGTCGTCAGTCACAGTCTCCGCCGTCCCATGCGATTCGCGGATGGCGTTCAACGCTTTCTTCCAGCTCACTGGCGCCCCGATTCTGATGGCGGTGGCAACAGTTTCAGGCTTGTTCACAGGCACGATTGTGGCGCTTCCCGTTTTAATCGCTTGCGCTATCGGTGCTGAACCTGCGGCTTGGATTCCAGTCATCATCGGCACCTCTTTTACTAGACCGAGGTCGTGGAATTCGCGGCAGCCCTTCCATATGGCGCTTATGTTGCCAGCATTGCCCACAGGGACCACGATGCGGTCGGGCGCTTCCCCATTCAGCTGGTCGCATATTTCGTAGCCCAGAGACTTCTGTCCCTCTATCCGGAATGGGTTAATCGAATTCAGTAAGTAAATGCTGCCGTGTTTCTCCGAAAGCTCCAGAACTATATCCAATGCTTGGTCGAAGTTGCCCCGCACCTGGAGCACTTTGGCGCCGTAAATCATGGCTTGCGCAAGCTTGCCGTATGCGATTTTGCCCGAAGGAATCAGAACCGCACACTGCAATCCTGCTTTCGCAGCGTAGGCAGCTAAAGACGCAGAGGTGTTGCCCGTGGAAGCGCAGATAACGGCTTTCACGCCGAGTTCTACCGCTTTGGTGACGCCGACGGTCATGCCGCGGTCTTTGAATGAACCAGTGGGGTTTTCGCCCTCATTCTTTACGTAAAGCTGCTTGAGCCCCAGCTTTTCTCCGAGGCGTCGGCACCTGTGGAGGCCTGTTCCGCCCTCGTTCAAAGAAACTATCTTTGATGCGTCGCGGATTGGCATGAAATCTCTGTATCGCCACACCGACAGCGGCGCGTTTCGCCACTCGCTTTTCTTGGCGGCTCTCTCCAGTTCGCCGTTGTCGTATTTTACTTCGAGCAGGTCGCCGCATTTATGACAGAAATAAACTATTTCGTCGATGGCGTACTTGCTACCGCAGTTGATGCATTCTTGGTGCATTATTCCCTCTCCATTAGGCATGCGCCTTTGCCCGGTTTCGTGGCGAACGCTGTTGCCTCAACACCTGCAGATGCGAAGCCTGCTTTCATGGCAGCGACGACTTTGGCTGCGTCCTCCTTCTTCTTGTTGACTATACTTATCATTGCAGGTCCCGCCCCGCTGATGGCCACGCCGCACGCGCCGGCTTTTAAGGCGTTTTCCTTAACCCGCTCGTAACCTGGAATCAGGAAAGCTCTTGCAGGTTCCACAACCGCGTCCTGCATTGCTTCGCCGATGAGGTCCACGTTGCCAGTGGCGAAGCCGGTAGCTAAGGCTGCCGCCTTGCCCACGTTGTGGACGAGTTTTTCGATGGGCACCTGTTTGGGCACTACGGAGCGGGCTTTTTCCGTTTTGTTTTGAAGCGTCTTCACGTTGGGGTAAGCCACGCACACTTCCATGTCCACGGGCGCTTTCAAGTTAACTATCTCCAGCGGATTGTATGATTTGATGATGACGAAGTCTCCGCATATGGCGGCTGACACGTTGTCGGCGTGCTCGAAGCCAGCGGAGGCAACCTCGCCTTTCGCAGCAAGCTGAATCAGTTGGTTAGTGTTCAGGTTGAGGCTGAACATGTGGTTTAAGCCGTAAGCTACAGCTGCCGCTGATGCTGCGCTGCTGCCTAAGCCCATGCCAGGCAGTACGTTCTTCTTAATCTTTATGTGGACGCCTGTTTTCAACGAAAACTCATTCAAGATATGCGTTGCGACGACGCCTGCGGTGTTTTTTTCAGGCGCTGTGGGAATTGCTGCCGCAGAGACCCCAGCCACTTCTATCTTGACTCCGCTGGGAATCTGCGTTAGGGTTACTTTATCGCTGGGCTCTGCTAAGGCTAAGCCGAAAACATCGTAGCCTGGACCCAGGTTGGCGGTCGTTGCAGGTGCCTTGACGGTTACTTGGCTGTACGGCATGGTTTCATCTCTGTGAATCTGGAGAAAGTATCAAACCGTGATTATAAATAATATTGTCTGAGAAGCCCATATCAACCCACCATGTTTGACAGCACCTCGTAGGCTTTGAGGCTGTCTTTCTTCTCAACCACGATGATGGTCTCAGTCCAGCATGAGATAAACTCTATCATGTTGACGTTCTGCTCCGACAAGAGCGTCGTCAGGAACGCGACGACTCCGGGCGTGGCTTCCAACTCTTCGGGGGAATGGATGACTATCATGGTGCAATTCTCATGTTTAACGAGCGCGTTGATTCTTTCGGGCAACTCGCTTCTGTCCAGCAGGTAAACGCGCTTGTCGAGCAGGTCCACTTTCATCGCGTTTTTTGTTTCTAGTTCTTTGGCGGTTATCATGACTGATTTTCTGTCATAAACCGCGATGCTGCTGCGCTTCAGGACATGCAGAACTTTTTCCTCTCTTTTCTGTTTGTGCCTCTGGAGTTCCTCGGCGTATCTTCGGAGGGCGGCTTTTACGGCGCCGGTGTTGCTTGTTTTCAGCTCTTTTTGAATTTGGCGGGATAGTTCGCTGAGGTTGACTATGCCTTTTTCCAAGGCTTCCAGCAGGTACGGCTTGTTTCTCAGGTGGCTTCTTACGTTTTGGGCGATTGTCATGGTGCAGTAATGTATCAATTGGGACATTTAAGCCTTGCTATGTTACAAAAAAGTCGCAAAGTTTAAAAATACCGCAAGTTAGGTAAGGGGAATAAATCAGCACCAAAAACGGGGGAGCAAACATAAAGGAAAAAATCGTACTCGCCTACTCCGGCGGACTAGACACGTCCGTGCTCATCAAGTGGCTTCAAGAGAAATACAACGCCGACGTCATAACCGTAACCGTCAACGTCGGGCAAAACGAAAACCTCAATGCAGCAGAGGAAAAAGCCAATAAACTGGGCGCACTCAAACACTACTCCATCGACGCCCGAGACGAGTTTGCAACGGACTACATTTTTCCAGCCATAAAAGCCAACGCACTCTACGAAGGCAAATATCCCATAAGCACCAGCCTAAGCCGCCCGCTCATAGCCTCAAAGATGGTGGAAGTCGCCGAGAAAGAAGACGCCACAGGCTTCGCACACGGCTGCACAGGAAGAGGAAACGACCAAGTGCGCTTCGACGTGACACTCGGCGCGCTGGCTCCCGGCCTAAAAATTATTGCGCCTGTCCGCGAATGGGGCATGACAAGAGAAGAAGAAATAGCATACGCCAAAGCCAAGGGCATTCCCGTCTCAAACGCAGCCAAGAAGTACAGCATAGACGCCAGCGTCTGGGGCAGAGCCATCGAATGCGGCATGCTGGAAGACGCCAGCCAAGAACCGCCCGAAGACGCCTACGAATGGACAGTCGCGCCTGAAAAAGCGCCAAACACGCCCGAATACGTTACCATCCAGTTTGAATCAGGCGTACCAGTCGCGGTTAACGGCGAAAAACTGAAGCCCCTCGCGCTCATCGAAGCACTGAACAAAACCGCTGGAAAACACGGCGTCGGACGCATAGACCACATCGAAGACCGCTTGGTAGGGATTAAGTCCCGCGAGGTTTACGAGTGCCCAGCCGCCACCGTGCTGTTGGAGGCGCACAAGGACTTGGAGAAGATGGTTTTCACCCGGCATGAAGTGCTGTTCAAGCAGCAGGTTGACGCGGAATGGGCTTACTTAGCCTATGTGGGCTTGTGGGTGGATCCGCTGCGGGAGGATCTTGACGCCTTCATAAACAAGACTCAGGAAAACGTCACCGGCGAAGTCAAAGTCAAACTCTACAAGGGCGGGCTAACAGTGGTTGGTCGCTCGTCGCCGATGTCGCTCTACGACAAGAACTTGGCAAACTACAACATCAAAACTACATTCAACCAATCCTACTCTAAAGGCTTCATCGAGCTCTGGGGCTTGCAAACACGGATGCACAACGCTCTGAAGAAGAGCGCGAAGAAACAGAAAGGCGCCAAAACTGCCAAACCAACTTGAACGGATATGCGGAGGCGCTGAAGGTGTCGAAGATTCTGCGGGGCGGTCGCCTGTCACCTGTACGGGAAGACGTCGCCAAATTCACCTCATCCATGAAAGACGACGCAAGACTGGCGAAAGCAGTGTTTGCCATCAACAAGGCGCATGTGGTGATGTTGACGGAGCAGAAAATCCTCAAGCCGTCCGACGGCGCCAAGCTTCTGCAAGCCCTAGCCAAATGCTCCACTACCGAGTTGGATGCTTCCGCTGAAGATGTGCACATGGCCGTGGAAGAGGCAGTCCTTAAGGAGGCAGGCGCAGAAACAGGCGGAAACCTTCACATCGCCAAGAGCAGAAACGACCAAGTCACCACGGCAATCCGCATGGAGCTACGCAACCAGTTGCTCAGCCTAATGCGAGCCATTTCGCATGTGCAGGACCACTTGATGGAAGTGGCGGATGAACACGTGAACACCGTCATTCTGGAGTACACTCACCTGCAGCCCGCGCAGCCCGTCACGTTCGCTCATTATCTTCTCTCGTACGTGGACGCGTTGGAACGCGACCTGCAGAGGCTGCAAAACGCTTACATCAGAGTTAACCTCTGCCCGCTTGGCGCAGGAGCCTTAGCTACGACGAGTTTCCCGATAAACCGCGACCGCACCGCCGAACTCTTAGGCTTCAACGGCTTAGTGGAAAACTCGATTGACGCCGTTGGCAGCCGAGACTTCATCGTCGAAACCATCGCGGCGCTCACGCTGATTGCCGTGAACCTCAGCCGTTTTGCCGAGGACCTGATTATCTGGAGTTCACCTGACTTCGGAGTGGTGGAGCTTCCAGACGAGTTCACCAGCACCAGCAGCATCATGCCGCAGAAGAAAAACCCGGAAGTCTTGGAGGTCATCCGCGCAAGAGCCAGCCATGTGCTAGGCGATTTTGTGGCTGCAACCGCTGCGGTGAAGAGTTTGCCGTCCACCTATAACCTTGACTTTCAGGAAATCACGCCTAAGCTCTGGGCATCGATAGAAAACGTGCACGCCTCGCTGGACATGCTCCACAAGCTGCTGCCAAAACTGAAAGTGACCGCGGACGTGTCTGACAAAGCCAACACGAGTTTTGTGGCTGCGACCGAGCTGGCTAACTTGCTTGTCCGAAAGTACGATGTCCCGTTTCGAACAGCGCACAAGATTGTCGGTGCCCTCGTCAAGTCATTGATTGAGGCGAAGCTAACTTTCAAGGACGCTACGCCCGCACTGCTACAAAAGGCGGCTGAGGACGTTGCAAGCATCAAGTTAACAGTCAAAACTGAAGACCTGAAAGCATTTGCAAACCCGCTTGCCCTCGTTGAAGCCTGCAAAGTCAAGGGTGGACCAGCACCCGCCGAGGTCAAAAGAGCGTTAGAGGCACGGAAGAAACGGCTGTTGCTGACCAAATCCAATATATTGCAGATGGACAAGGAGCTTGAAGAAGCTGAAAACAAACTGGAGAATGCCGTTCAGGCATATTTGCCCGTGAATTCCGGCGGAAACGTAAAACTTAAAAATTCAAAATTGTAGGTAGTATAGGGCTTTGGTCCCAGAACTTAACACCAGCAAAAGCAAAAAAGCGGTTCTACTCTTAGAAGACGGCACCATTTTTATCGGCAAGGGTTTTGGGGCAACAGGCAAGACTTCTGGCGAAGTTGTTTTCTCAACGTCCATGGTCGGATACCCTGAAGCGCTCACCGACCCCTCGTACAAAGGGCAGATTCTCAGCTTGACTTACCCGTTGGTGGGCAACTATGGCGTTCCGCCCTACGACCTAAACTACGGTATCCCGCTTTACTTTGAGTCAGACCGTATCCAAGTGCGAGCCCTTGCCATCCATGAACTGTGCACGGAACCGTACCATTGGGCGTCAACGAGAACGTTGGACAAGTGGCTTTCAGACGAAGGCATCCCAGGCATCTACGGCATCGACACCCGACGTCTCACCAAGAAGCTTAGAACGCACGGCGTCATGCTGGGCATGGTAAAAGTGTGTGAGGCTGGCGAAGAACCGAATTTGGAAGAGCTTCTAACGGAAGCCAAGAATATCCCAGACCCCAACCTGACCGACTTAGTCAAGGAAGTAACCGTGAAAGAACCCGTGCACTATAAGGCAAAGGGCAGCAAAACGGTTGTGTTGATTGACTGCGGCGTGAAATTCAGCATCATGCGCAACCTGCTGAAACGCGGCATAAGCTTGGTGCGTGTGCCTTACGATTTTTCAGCCAAAGAAATCATGGAGTACCATCCCGACGGCGTTTTCCTAAGCAACGGTCCAGGCGACCCGAAAAAATGCGTCAAAACCATAGAAAGCGTCCGCGAGTTGGTTGACAGGGTGCCGTTGATGGGCATATGCCTCGGCGCTCAGATACTCACTTTGGCGGTGGGCGGTGACACTTACAAACTGAAGTACGGGCATCGTTCTCAAAATCAGCCTGCACTGGATTTGAACACTAACCGCTGCTACATCACCACCCAGAACCACGGCTACGCCATCGACACCGAATGCTTCTGCAGAACCCCGCTGGAGCCCTGGTTCATAAACGCCAACGACAAAACCATCGAGGGCGTCAAACACAAGACCAAGCCAGTTTTCGCGGTTCAGTGGCACCCTGAAGCCTCGCCAGGACCCTACGACACCGAATTCCTATTCGACACCTTCGCAAAGATGATGGAGGTTGCCTAAGATGCCGAAGTTCGAGTGGATAAAGAAGGTGCTGGTGCTGGGAAGCGGTGCTATAAAAATCGGTGAAGCCGCTGAATTCGACTATTCGGGCAGCCAGTGCCTCAAAGCCCTGCGGGAAGAAGGCATCGAAACAGTCCTGGTAAACCCCAACATCGCAACTATCCAGACGGACCCGCGTCTGTCAGGCAAAGTCTACCTGCTCCCAGTTACTCCCGAGTATGTGGAGAAGGTGATTCAGAAGGAAAAGCCCGACGGCATTCTCCTCGGGTTCGGAGGGCAAACAGCACTAAACTGCGGCATCGAACTCGTCAAAAATGGCGTGCTGGATAAGTATGGCGTGAAGGTTCTTGGAACACCCGTCAGCGCGATAGAGGACACGGGCGACCGAGAACGTTTCCGCCAAGCTATGCTCAAAGCAGGTGTGCCGCCGCTGAAAAGTAAGCCTGCCACCACAGTTAAGGAAGCCCTCGACGTTGCCAACGAAATCGGCTACCCCGTCATAGTCCGCGTCGCATACACTCTAGGCGGCAAGGGCGCAGGCGTAGCACACAACGCTTGGGAACTCAAAGAAATCGTCACACGCGGCTTGGTGCAGAGCCGAATAACCCAAGTGCTCGTGGAAGAGTATGTAGGTCACTGGAAAGAAGTCGAGTACGAAGTCATGCGCGACTACGCAGACAACTGTTTAACAGTCTGCAACATGGAAAACTTCGACCCCATGGGCATCCACACGGGCGACTCCATTGTGGTGGCGCCGTCACAGACCTTGACGAACCGCGAATACCACCTTATCCGCTCTACCTCGATAAACGCCATTCGCGCTCTGGGCATAGTGGGCGAATGCAACATTCAGTGGGCGTTGCATCCGAAATCCGAGGAGTTCCGCGTCATAGAAGTCAACTCCCGTCTGTCACGCAGCTCAGCACTCGCCAGCAAAGTCACAGGCTACCCGCTGGCGTACATAGCCACCAAACTCAGCATCGGCTACACGCTTCCAGAATTAATAAACAAGGTGACTGAGGTCACTACCGCCTGCTTCGAGCCAGCCTTGGACTACATCACCGTGAAGATTCCACGGTGGGACCTGCAGAAGTTCAAGAACGCAGACCGCCACATAGGTCCCCAGATGCGCAGCGTCGGCGAAGTCATGGCAATCGGACGCTGCTTCGAGGAGGCGCTGCAGAAGGCGGTGCGGATGCTGGACATCGGCAAAATCGGCTTGGTAGGCAACCCTGAAGACGAGGAACCCGAGTCGGAGGAAAGCGTTAAAGAGGTGTTGGCGAACCCCACTGATGAGCGGCTTTTCAAAATCGTTAAAGCTCTGAAGATGGGCATCTCAGTCGAGGAAATCTACCGCCTAAGCGGCATCGACCCGTTCTTCCTATACAAAATCCAGAACATCATCAACATGGAAGCAAAACTCCGCCAGTTGCGCCTACGCGACAGCACTGCAGCAGAAATCGTGCGCGAAGCAAAACGCCTAGGCTTCTCCGATGAACAAATTGCCGTCTGCACAGGTACTAACGAGTTTGAAGTGCGCCAGTTCCGAAAAACAGCCGGCATAGTCCCCGCAATCAAACAGATAGACACGCTCGCGGCGGAGTGGCCAGCCAAAACCAACTACCTGTACATGACGTACGGCGGAGATGAAGACGACATAGAGCAAAGTCCCGGCAAAAGCAAGGTTATCGTGTTAGGCGCTGGCGTCTTCCGCATAGGTTCAAGCGTGGAGTTCGATTGGTGCGGCGTCAACACCATCTGGGCGCTCAAGAAGAATGGCATTCAGGAAGCTATAATGGTCAACTATAACCCTGAAACCGTCAGCACCGACTACGACGTCTCGGACAAGCTGTACTTCGAGGAACTCAGCACCGAGAGAATTCTGGACATTTACGAGAAGGAAAACCCATTAGGCGTCATAACCAGCGTCGGCGGACAAATCCCCAACAACCTGGCTATGAAGCTGGCGACCGCTGGCGTGAAACTGCTGGGCACTTCGGCGGAAGACATCGATGTCGCGGAAGACCGCTCCAAGTTCAGTGCGTTGCTGGACAAGTTGGGCATTCCACAGCCGAGTTGGAGCAAACTCACGTCGATTGAGGAAGCGAAGGGGTTTGCGGCGAAAATCGGTTACCCCGTTATCGTGCGTCCCAGCTACGTGCTGTCGGGTTCAGCTATGCGTGTAGCATATAACGAGACGGCGCTGGAGAACTTTCTGAAGTTGGCAGCCAAGGTTTCCCGCGACCACCCAGTGGTGATTTCGAAGTTCGTGGATAAAGCCAGAGAAGTTGAGGTGGACGGCGTCTACGACGGCGAAACCTGCTTGATCGGGTCGATTATGGAGCATGTGGAAAACGCGGGCGTCCACAGCGGCGACGCCACCATGAGTATCCCACCGCATACGCTTTCCGTTGAGGTCCAGCGGAAGATTGAGGATGCCACAGCGAAAATCGTGAAAGCCCTCAAAATCAAAGGTCCATACAACATCCAGTACCTCGTGAAGGAAGGCGAGGTATACGTTATCGAATGCAACCTGCGCGCTTCGCGGTCGATGCCGTTCGTGAGCAAAACGCGGGGCATAAACCTCATCGAACTTGCGACACTAGCTATGCTGGGCAAAAAGTTTGAAGGACTCAAGACCTGTGGTTTGCCACCTACGCCACATGTGGGCGTGAAGGTGCCGCAGTTCAGTTTCATGCGCTTAAGCGGAGCAGACCCAGTGCTGGGCGTGGAGATGTTGAGCACGGGCGAAGTGGCGTGCTTAGGCCCGAATTTTGCTGATGCCTTCTCGAAGGCGCTGCAGTCTGCAGAGTTCCGCATCCCCCCCAAAGGCGGCTCAGTACTCATAACTGTTGGCGGCGAGGAGCCGAAGCGTCGAGTGGTGCCGTTAGCGAAGGCGTTTGAGGAGATGGGTTTCAAGATTTACGCAACAGCGCACACGGCTGACGTTCTACGTGCATCAGGAATTGAAAGCGTTCAAGTTCTGCACAAGATCAAGGAGGAAAGCGCCAACCCGAACATCCTGGATTATCTGCAGGAGCGCAAGATTGACTTGGTCATTAACGTGCCGATGGGGAACAAGCAGAAGAGCTACTCCGACGTTCTGACGGACGGCTACATCATCCGGCGGCAAGCAGTGGAGTTTAACATTCCAGTGATTACGAATTTGGAACTGGCTTCTGCGTTGGTGGATGTACTGAAGAAACGGGAAAGCAACGGCAATTCGATTCGTTCGTTGAACGAGTACATGGACGAGCTGCCGTGGAAGCTATGGTGAAACTTCCTATACCTACACTCTAAAGGTATAGAAACTTCCAAAAGCCTTTAATACGCGATTGCGCATTTCGGTTGGTTACCGTTTGGAGGCATAAAAACTCAACCCAAAAAAGAATACTCGAACAATCGAAGAGATAAATGAGAAAATAAGAAAGGGCGATGCCCAAGTTTTAACCGCCGAAGAAATGAAACGCCTCGTCGAAAGCAGCGGCATCGAAGTTGCTTTCCGAGAAGTAGACGTTGTAACCACAGGAACTTTTGGTGCCATGTGCTCTTCAGGCGCCATCATAAACGTTGGGCACTCAGACCCCCCAATAAAAATAGACCAGGCATGGATTAACGATGTGCCGATTTGTCATCCCGGCGCTGCCGTGGACCTGTACATCGGCGCCACCGCCATGTCAGAGCGACAGCCTTTCGAGTACGGCGGCGGGCACGTCATCGAAGACCTCGTCAGCGGAAAAGAAGTTGAGCTGAGAGCCACGGCTTACGGCACCGACTGCTACCCACGGACGCAGATTAGGACCAACTTGACGAAGGATGACTTGAACCAGTTTTACCTGCTTAACTTCCGCAACTGCTATCAACGCTATAACTGCGCAGTGAACAGCCGCGACGAGACGATTTACACGTACATGGGCAAGCTGCTGCCGCGGCTGAAAAACGCCACCTACTCGGGCGCGGGCGAACTGAACCCGTTGATGAACGACCCCGACTATGAGACGATAGGTATCGGCACCCGAATCTTCTTAGGCGGTGCACAGGGCTACGTTATCGGCGAGGGAACACAGCATGAACCTCAGAACCTCAACGGCACCATCATGGTCCGCGGAGACGCCAAGAAGATGAATCCAGAGTTCCTGCGGGGTGCCACTTTCACGCGGTATGGCACGACGCTCTACGTTGGACTGGGCATACCCATCCCCATCTTGAACGAGGGCTTAGCCAAGAAAACCGCGATACGCGACGAGGAAATCTTCACAAACGTGGTGGATTACGGCGTTCCGCGCAGAAACCGCCCGAAACTGGCAAAAGTCAGCTACAAAGAGCTGAAGTCAGGCGCCATAACTGTAGGCGACAAACGGATCAGAGTAAGCTCACTGTCCAGCTTGAAGACCGCACGGAAAATCGCTGCAACGCTAAAAGTGTGGATTGAACAGGGCGAGTTCTTCTTGACCGCGCCTGCAGAGCGTTTGCCAGTTGACACCGTGTTCAAGCCGATGAGGCAGACCGAGGAGGTATCGTTCGTGGCTAACGTGATGCAGAAGGCAGTTACATGCAGCGAGACGGAGGCTGTGAAAGCCGTAGCAGAGCGCATCGTGACGCGGTCAGTTAACCACATCGTGGTGGTCGACGGCAACGGCAAACTTACGGGCATAGTGACTTCATGGGACATAACGCGCGCGTTGGCTCAGGGCAAAACCGCGTTGGCGGACATCGTCACTCGGCGTGTGATAACCGCGAAGCTTGATGAGCCTTTGGAAACGGCGTCGAAGCGGATGGCGCAACACAATATCTCCGCTTTGCCGGTGATTGATAACGAGAAGAAGGTGTTGGGCATCGTCACGGCTGAAGACGTGTCCAAGCTTCTGGGAAGGTGAACGCAGAATGGTGCGAATACTGCTAAGGTTCTCGGAAGACATTGTTGAGCAGCCCATAACTTCACAGATAATCCTAGAGCTGAAGGTGCCGATCAACATCATCACGGCGCACGTGAACTCAAAAGGTGGCGAGGTCTTGGCTGAAGTGCCTGACGAGTCGCTGGACAAGATAGTTAAGGCGTTCCGCAAGCGAGGCGCCAAGGTCAGCATACCGAAACTCATCGAGGTTGACACTGAAAAGTGCGTTAGCTGCGGCGCTTGCGTCACGCTGTGCCCAGTCGAAGCCATTACTATAGATGAGGACGCGTCAGTGGTTTTTAACAAGGAAAAATGCATCGGCAGCACCTGCAGCGCTTGCGTGGATGCTTGCCCGTCGAGAGCGATAAAGTCGGTGAAGCAGAACAACTCGGAACTCACCGCCAACAACACGCACTGAGAAGGCGTTCGGATATGAAGAATTTGTACCGCGAAGCCTTCAACCTTAAAGAGTCGCAGTGCAACGTAATCGCCGACAAGCCAGAGGGCATTGGAGCAGCCAAAGACTCGATAAAGCGACACAGACGACAGCTCGAAGAGTTCATCAAAATCCACCCCAAATTTCTTCACTCTCTTGTACCCGTTCCCGCGCCGAGCAAGCCGCTGGTTGCTAAGCTGATGGCTGAAGCAGCTGAAAGAGCAAACGTGGGTCCCATGGCAGCCGTCGCAGGCGTATTGGCGGACTTGGCGGTGAAAGATATGCTCCGTGTTGGCTGCGCGGTGGCGGTTGTGGAAGACGGCGGTGAAATCTCTGCAATGGCAAACGTGCCCATAGACGTGGCGGTTGCCGCGGGAGACGAGCCCCTGTCAAAGCGGTTCGGCTTCAGGCTCACGGAATTTCCCATTGGTGTTGCCACGAGTTCGGGGCGGTTCAGCCACGCTTTAAGCTTCGGCGACGCAGAAGCAGCAACAGTCTTTTGCAAAAACGCAGGATTAGCCGACGCCGCAGCCACGGCAGTGGGCAACGTAGTGAAAGGCGAGGATTACCAAGCCGCCATTCAAGCTGGAATAAACAAAGCCCTATCCATTCAAGGAGTCGAAGGCGTACTTATCCTCTACAAGGGCTGCGTGGGTACAGCAGGTAAAGTCCCGCAAATAATCAAAGTCGATATTTCAAAATAAGAGCACTTTTTACGAGCAACATGAGGCTCAACGCGTGTTATCTTTTGTACCATTCAGCAAATTTGCGAAAAGCGCTTGCGCGGTGTGAAAAACGATTTTTTTCTTCTATGGTCATTTCCGCAAACACTTTAGAGCTTCCAACGGGTTGGAAGACTGGGTCGAAACCAAAGCCAGAGTTGCCGCTTCCCCATCTCTCCTCAAAGGCTATTTCTCCGCTTGATTCGCCCTCGAAGCACACGGGCGCCGATTGTCCATTGTAATAGGCTATGGCTGACTGGAACGTGGCTTTTCTGTCCTTCACGTTTTCCATCAATTTCAACAATCCCTTGTTGCCTATTGTTTTGTACACGTAGGCAGCGTATGGTCCCGGAAACCCCTTCAGCGCGTCTATGAATAAGCCTGCGTCTTCCACGATAAGGGGCAGGTGGCAACGGTTGAACGCGTCGAGAACGCTGGCGGTGGCAATTTCGTTGAGCGAGTTGCTTTGTATTTCGAGGGCTTTTACCTTGAGCATGCCCACCGAGATGCCGTATGGTAACAGTATGCTGCGGGCTTCGTTGAACTTGTGAATGTTGTTTGTGGCAAAAAAGATGACTTTGCCCTTCAATTTGAACCCCAAGCTAGGCTTCCTCCCTTCTTTCCGCCACGTAGCGACCGCGGCGTTCTATCTCCCTAATTTTCTCCAAGACCGATTTTGCATCTTGTTCGCCGAGAACCGCCGCGTAGCCGCGCATTACGTTTTGGAAGCATTCTTCCGCGAACTCGTAATGTGTGCTCTGCAGTGCGCGTTTCATCAGGTGCAGGTCCACTCCTTTCGCCTCAAGCTCCGTGTTTTTCTCTCCTAATCCGAAATCAACCAGAAAAACCTTGCCCTCGCCGTTCAGAATCATGTTTGAGGTGGTCAGGTCGCCGTGGATTATACCGTGCCCGTGCAGCTTTCCAATGTGCTCGCCGATTCTGAAGCAAAGTTCTTGTCTTTGCTCCTTCGATATGTCGCCTAACAGCAGCTTGACCTGCTTGCCCTCCACGAACTCCATCGTTATCGCCGCGTTCGCCATGTCCACCAGAAAAATCGTCGGTGTCGGCACCCCAGCCAGCTTCGCTTCATGCATCAACTCAGGCTCATGCGCTGTCCTGTATCTTCGAATCCACTCATCCAGCTCCGTGGGACGGTACTTTTTTGGGAGTCTCACCTTGACAATAACTCTTCTGCCATGCCACTCGGTGAGAAAGAGGCTGGCTTCTGCCCCCTTCTTGAGCAGGGTTCCCGACGTTACTTCAGCCATGGAACATCAACCTTCTCCACGCGCCACCGCAACTTGACAAAACTCTCATCTACAGGCGTGACCACGCCGTGCGTATAAGCCAGCACTCCGGTCCAAGCTATCATGGCGCCGTTGTCAGTTGCGAATTCTCTTGGTACCACGCTGAACCGTGCATCATGCTCCTCTGCAATCACTGATAACATCGACTGCAACCGCCTGTTGGCTGCCACGCCACCTGTCAGCAATACTTCTTTCTTTTCGGTATGCGCCAGCGCCCGCTCAGTCACCTCGGTAACCATGGAAAACGCGTTCTCCTGAAGACTGTAACACAAATCCTCCAGCCTGCAGCTGCCATTGCGGAGCGCGGTTGTGGCTGCCGTGAGCAGTCCGCTCAGGGAAAGGTCCATGCCCTTCACAACGTATGGCAGCGGAACCAGTTTTTTGCCCTTGGCAGCCAACTGTTCCAAAGCGGCGCCCAAAGGCAAGCCTTTCTTGTGCTTGAGTCCTGCTTCTCGGGCGAACACGTCCAAGCAGTTGCCGAGAGCGATGTCTAAGGTTTCGCCGAAAACTCTGTACCTGCCGCAGTCGTAAGCCGTGACCATGGTGTTGCCCCCTGAAACGTAAAGCGTCACCGGGTCCTGCGTCCCTGTTGCGAGCTTCCCTATCTCGATGTGGGCTATGGAGTGGTTGACTCCGACGAGTGGAATGTTAAGGTACGATGCTAAAGCTCGGGCAACGGTGGCACCTGTACGGAGACACGGTCCCAACCCGGGACCCTGAGAAAAAGCGATTATCGCCAAGTCCTTGGACTTAATGTCTGCTTTCTTTAGCGCTTCTTCGAGGATTTTATCGGCTACTTCGGCGTGGTGTCTTGCCGCTTCGCGTGGGTGTATTCCGCCTTCTTCCGGTATGTAGCCGCTGGACACATTGGCTACTATTTCACCTTTGAAGGTGGAGACTCCTACGCCGAAGTCGTCTGCTGTGGATTCTATGCCTAAGCAGTACTGCTCATCTGCACGTTTCATTTCGGTGATTCCTTCATGCCTTTTAGCCGTTTTCGGGGATACATATTTTTATCTGGAGTCTGCGCATATATTTAATGTGACCTTCAGAACCGAGGATGATTATGCCTAAACGTAATGATTTGGAACAGAAAGCGCTCCATTTCGTGATGAACACCGGCTACACCGGCGTGCTCCAGTCAGAACTCTGGCGAGAGCTGGGCGCAAGCAGCAGAGAAGGCTCCAGAATAGCCATAAAACTTGAAGAAAAAGGCTTAGTCCGCCGACAGAAAGAGCTAGAAGGCGGAAGATGGACCTACCGCCTTTTCCCCAAAAGGCTCCCTGCCTCAATAGAATCAATCGCTGATTGCCCCTGTCTCCTTTGTCAGGATAACGCGAGATGCGACCCCACGACTGCGATTTCGCCGAAGAGCTGCGCGAAACTTACCGACTGGATCCTTTCATTGGATAAGGAGGGTTCAGGCGCGTTAGGTGAACCTGATTTTGCCCAAGGCATGGATCCAAGATAGAAAACGGGATTACTACTATAAGAAAGCTAAGGCGGAGAATTACCGTTCAAGAGCAACTTATAAGCTGTCGCAAGCCGTGGCGAAATACCAGTTTATACGCCGAAACGATGTTGTGGTTGATTTAGGCGCGGCACCAGGCGGGTGGATACAAGCCGCCAGAAAAATCGCTGGAAAACACGGTTTCGTCCTCGGCGTAGACCTGAAACCCATCGAGCCGTTTCCTCAAGACTACGTCCGAACCATCGTCGGCGACATAGCCGAGCCTGAAACGCTGCGGCAAATTCAAAGTTTTCTACCGAGAAAAGTAGATGTTGTTATTTCGGATGCTTCGCCAAACATTTCTGGAGTCTGGGAAGTCGACCACGCACGGCAAATCGACTTGGCGACTCAAGCGTTAAACATCGCCCTGCAGGTGCTGCGTCCCGGGGGCAACTTCTTTGTCAAGGTGTTTGAAGGCGACCTGCTCAGCACCTTCACGAAGACGGTTGAGGCACACTTTGAATCTGTAAAGGTCGTAAAGCCGAAGGCTAGCCGCGCGAAGAGCAGCGAAATGTATCTTTTGGCTATGCATCTGAAACCTACTAGCCGGGTTGAGGGGCAAACCTAATCTTCACCTGCGCCCATTTTAGTGGCGGGTGAAAACTTGCGAGTAATCTCTGCGGATTCTTCAGCCGCCATACTGGATGAGAAGTTCATGCCGCTGCGCCTTGTTGCTTCTGCGTCGGTGCTGGTTAACCCGCCGTACCGTGAGCCGCAGTGTCGTTTGGCGGAGCCGATTTTCAAGGAGATGGAAGACTCTTACGAAGTAATTGTGCATGAGGCTGAGCTTTGCCGCGACCTGCTTGACAAGGTGAAGGCTGACGTGGTGCACTTGGACATGTCGTTGGATGCCATTTCGCTTGAAGAGTTGTCTCCTGTGCAGCTTTCAAACATGAGAATCTCCACCCGAGCACGACAGCACATTCTAAAAGTGTTGCCCAAGCTGCGGAAGATTGCGGGCGAAATCAGGCGGAAACAGGGGATAGAGGTTCTGGCAATCGGCAAAGAAAGTATTCCTGTCAGAGTCGCAGAGCTAACCAGCGGCGCTGAGGCTATACTGTTCGCTTGCGCTAAGGTTGTGGAAGAAAAGCAGCCCGTGCTTCTGGGTTTACCTTCGAAGTGCCAATACAGAATTGCAGACGGGAAAGTTTACCTGTATTCGCTTATGGCGGCGGAGCATGATGTCCGCGGCTTCGCTGAGGATGCTTCTGGCGTTTTAAAAAAGGTTAATATCTTGGAAACGTTAAATCCATGTGCAAGAGGTTTTCGCGCCCTGAAAATACGTCCGTTGAGTTGAGAAGAGGTTTTGTTAGCATGAGTTTACCCGCAGTGTGGAGGAACGCTTCGCCGAGACGCAAGAGAATCTACTCGATAATCGCGGTTTTCATAGTCGCCGTCATAATTACCGTGCTGGGCGGTTTGGTGCCAGTCAGCGCGGAGCAAGCACGCCAAATCAACGACAGCCTCAACCAAACCGTCACCACGGCAACCGAAAGCGGTTCGTTGACGCAGTATATTTTCGGAAACAACTTTCTCATTTGTCTGTTGATGTTCGTTCCCGTCTTGGGACCAGTTTTCGGATTGTTCGTGCTCTTTAACACAGGCACGGCAGTCAGCGCCGTCGCCACAGCACAAGGCTATCCCTCAATTTTAGCATTCGTAACATTGGTTATAACGCCGGTGTTCTGGCTGGAATTCGCCGCTTATTCCACCGCCATGGCTGCGAGCGTTTGGCTGTTCCGCCGTCTCCTGCAAGGCAGAGGATTCCGTGAACTCAGAAACACATGTATCTTCATTTCGATTTGCTCGGTGCTGCTTGCCATAGGCGCCGTAGTGGAGGCAGCTCTGATTTCAATCGTAGTGTAAAAAGGCTACGCATTTTTCGAGCCTAGTTCTTTTCCCTTTTTTTCGATGCGACTTATCTCCAAACTCATGTCTAAGGCTTTGGCGCTGTGGGTAAGCTCTCCTAAGCTGATGATGTCCACCTGCGTCCTCGCATATTCTAAGAGGTTTTCCTCAGTGATTTCGCCGCTTGCCTCCAACAGGACTTTGCCAAGGAACCCCGCCTTCCGCAGCGATTCCACAGTCTCCTCGATTTGCTGCGGCGAGAAATTGTCAAGCATAATTATATCTGCACCTGCCTTGGCGGCTTTCACGGCGTCTGCGGCTTTGGTGACTTCCACCTCAACCTTCTTGGTGAAGGAAGCGTTCTGTTTTGCGGTTTTCACGGCAGCTTCGACGCTTCCACCCACAACGAGGTGGTTGTCCTTAATCAGCACCATGTCATCAAGATGCAGCCTGTGAGAGTCGCCGCCTCCGATGAACACGGCTTTCTTGTCGAAGTAGAGCATGCCGGGCGCGGTTTTGCGGGTAGCCGCGATTCGCGTCTTAACCTGAGCCTTTTCCAGTTTTTCGCTTAGCCTTCTGGTTGCAGTGGCGATGCCGCTCATGCGCGACAGTATGTTTAGCAGTGTTCGCTCAACTGAGAGGATGGTTCGGGCGTCCCCGAAAATCTTCATTATAACCTGTCCTTTCTTGACTCCCTTTCCGTCTGCTACTTCTGCTTTAACGCTTAAGCCTAAGGTCTCCACGAGAATAATGATCTCTTCGATGCCCGCCGCGGTGCCAGCTTCTTTGGCAATGACTTCAGCCTCCACCGTCAAGTCTGCGGGAACAAGCGCCGCTGTGGTTACGTCGCCCTGGCCGATATCTTCGGCGAGCAGTCGAATCAGTTTTTCTTCCAGAACCTTGCGTGGAATAAACATGACTTCTATTCTTCTCGTTCTGGGCTTAAAACACTTGCTTTCTGATGTGTTTAGGGATAAAATAAAATAAATCGGGGCGCGCACTTGTGGTTTATGCGACTGATGCTCTGCTGCGCCGAACTCGGTTTAGGACACGTTTCCCGAATCATACCTTTAGGCAAAAAACTGCAGGAAAAAGGTCACGAGCTACATTTTTTTTCAGGCGGCAAAGCCTATGAGCTTTTGCAAAAAGAGTTCAGGAACGTTTACCCGTGCACGCCCGTGGCGTGGTACGAGAACGCGCATGGCATCGTCACTTCCGCGTCGCTCATCAACATCCTCTTTCCCTTGCCCACGTACAACCCTGAGAAAGCCGCGTTCGAAGTCAAGAGCAGCAGCGGCATGGAAACCGTTCACCGCTACTACGACCTGCGGCGTCACATCAGGAAAATCAAGCCTGACCTGCTCATTTCCGACGGGGACATGCATGCGCTCCGACTCGCAAGCAGGTGGCATATTCCCTCGGTTTACATAGCGAACATGGTGCGCCCGAGCTATGGTTTTTCTGCGTTGCTTAACCCTGGCGAACGCTTCGTTGAACGTTACGTGAAGCAGTGCGCATGGATAATCGTGCCTGACAACCCGCCGCCGTACACGGTTTCAGAGTATAATTTGGGCGATTTGGACGGCATGGGCGTCGGGGAAAAAGTAGAGTTCGTCGGAAGCTTCCTTGACACCGCGCCCGTGGAAGGCGGCGAAGAGCACATTTTCGCGCCCATCAGTGGACCGTTCGGGACAAGGGCGAAGCTGACGCATATGATAATTCCCGTGCTTGAAAAGCTTGAAACCAAGAGCGTGGTCAGCTTGGGCGTGCTTGGCACGAGAAAGACGGGCAAAGCAGGCAACTGCGAGATACATACATGGCTGAGCGCGGCTGAACGGCAGAACTGCATCAGAAACGCCAAGCTGGTGATTTTCAGCGGGGGACACGCCACATGCTTCGAAACCATAAAGTACGGGAAACCGAGTGTCTGTATTCCGACGCAGCCGGAGCAGATGGGCAACGCCGCGAAGCTCCAGAACCTGGGCTGCTCTATAACCGCGAAGAATAGGAACGAGCTGCGGGTGGCGATTCAGAAAATCGAAGAAAACATGGAGTTCTACAAGCGGAATGTTGCTGTGCTTAACGCGGTTTCCAACAGGTTCCGTGGGCTAGACCGAGCCGTGGAAATCATCGAAAACGCCGTGAAATAGCCCTGCTACTCCCCGCTGAGGTGCACGCGTTTGACTTCCCCCTGTGGAGCTTCTTCTTCGAAGATTATGGCGTGGAACTTGTAGATTTTGGCATCCTTCGTCAGCCACGCATCCATGGGCAGTCCGGCTTTGGCGCAACATTGGCAGAGGAATTCTTCTTCGCACCAGCCCCACTCCACTGGCACCTGAGGTAGAAGCAGCCCTTTGTAGTAGCCTTTTTCGACGATCAGCCCGTCTTCGCCGACCTTGACTTTCTTGAGGTACTCTTTCGGGTTTTCAACTTCTATCTTTTCAGGTGGGGTGAGCACGCTGACTTCAAAAATCACTTTGCTGAGTTCGCTTAGCACGAGCGGATGGAATCTTGGGTCTTGTGTTGCTGCGTTGATGGCTGAATCAATAACCGCTTCCACCAGAGGATTAGTCGGATAAGGGTATCCGATGCAGCCACGGAGCTGTTTCTCGCCATTTTTGAGGCTGTTTATGGTGACGAAGGCGCCGCAGTGCTCCTGAAGCTTCGCGGGAGTGTTTTCTGGCGGCTTGATGGTTTTCCTTGTTTCTAAGTACTCTTCTACCGCGTTTCGTGCAAGTTTGATTAGGAATTTTCCTTCTTCTATGTTCAATTCAAACGTCAAGCTGTTTCCTCCCTAAGCGCAGTTTCCTGCGGCTGCTTGGTTAGCGTTAGGATAGGTTTGGGTTTAGAATTTTATGGATTCTTCAGATAGTCCTTCCTTGGTTATTATCAGGAAGTCTATGCCGTCTCCACTCATGGCGTCTCTGCTTATAGCTGATTTTATGGCTCTGGTCACCAGCTTCTTTGCTTCTTCTACACTCATGCCTTCTTTGTAGCCTTCTTCGAGGACGCCCATGGCTATTTCTGTTCCAGAACCCACTGCGGCATACTTATCTGGTATCAGCGACCCCAGAACGTCTAGCACGAAAAGCGAGGCACCTTCGTCATCTAAGCCGCCTACAATTGTCTGTGTGATTAATGGCGCGTATCGGCGGTTGAAGAGTATGTTTGCCATGAGTTTTGACGCGGCGCGGACTGTGATTGGTCTGCCGACGTCCATGTTGAACAGTTCGGCTTGGGCTTCCACTTCTTTGGCTAGGATTTGCATGTCGCCGACGAGTCCCGCACAGGCTGCCCCTATGCAGTCGGTTATTCTGAAGACTTTTTTGCCGCCTTTGCTGGCGACGAAGTAGCCGTATGTCACGCGTTTTTCAGCGGCTAAGACCACGCCGTCTCCGCAGACGACTCCGATTGTGGTGGCGCCGGGAATCCAGGCTAAACCGTTTTGTTGCGCTTGTGGCTGGGAACCGTAACCTTCCATGGTTTTCACCTTTTCTCGTTGATATACGCAAGACAACATATTAAGGTTACTTATAAGCGCTCTACAGCCGTGTTTGTGCCTTTTGCTGGACCTAAGCGCTGACCGAGTTATTTAACGAATAAGAGCTTATTAGGAGTTTACGCTGCATATTTCAAATGATGGAAAATGAGCGAAGCTAAACCCGTCAGATGCCAGAAATGCGGGAAACCTTTAGGCTACGTGACTGTGCTCGCGAAAGGTCTGCGCTTCCAGCAGCCTCTCCAAAACGTCAAGATAATCGCTATCTGCATGGATTGCTCACAGAAGAAGTAGCATAAAACGCTGAGCCGAGGAAACTGCACAAGAGTTTTAACGCTTAATACGCTTATCAATGCATGGTGTGGCAGAGTATGATAGGTGTTTACGCTAAAAACATCGATGATGTTTGGGTAGGGGTTGCCTGCGATGAGCACAGGGTTTTCGGCACCTCATTCGCCTCCACCGAAAACGGAGCGCTTGCTGGGCTTCTGCATGGCTTGCCTTTCAACGTTCCCTTCCAAGTTTTCGCTGAGCCGTCTGCATTCGCAGACCGTGTTATTGCATACGTGAAAAGCATCTATGACGGCAAAGATGCAGCTCAAAACTTCCCGTTATCCACCGAGCATCTACCAGCCTACACTCGCCGAGTGCTCGAAACGGCATCCGCCATCCCAGTTGGTTACGTGGCGACTTACGGTTCTGTTGCCAAGGCAGCAGGCGGCGGCGCGAGAGCGGTCGGCAACGTCATGGCTCGAAATCCTTTCGCTCCGATTGTTCCTTGCCACAGGGTGGTCAGCGCCGGCTTCGGGTTGGGCGGTTACGGCGGCGGTTTAGACGTGAAACACGCGTTTCTGGTTCGCGAAAAACGAGGGTTCACAGCGCCCCGGAGCATTCAGGTTGGTGGTGGAAAGCTCCAGGTTTTCCCCGTTGAGTTCGTGCTGAGAAAGCTCAAAGAATAGTTGTTGGACAAGTCTTTATCAGTCCGACCTCAATATAGAACGATTAAGAAGGCGTCTTAATGAAAAAACGAACTGACTGGTTGAAGATTCTCCTGCAGTGCAAAGACAACGTCAAAGCCAGCATACAGCCGCACCTGAAAGTTCGAAGGGAACCGCCGCCTGATTTGGGTGTGGGCGCTGGCGGCGACCCAATTAAGCTAGTGGATTTGGCTGCGGAAAAAGCCATCGTGGAGGTTTTACAGCAACAGGGCGTGTCGTTTACACTCATAAGCGAGGAGTCGGGCGTGAGAGAGTTCGGCGCAACGCCAGCACAATGTTACGTGACTGTTGACCCGATAGACGGCACAAACAACCTTGTCCGCGGACTTCCCTTTTACGCCACATCCATAGCCGTGTCCACCGCGCCTGTTCTGTCCTCGGTTTACGCGGGTTTAGTGGCAGACCTCCATCACGATACTACGTACACCGCAATGGCTGGCGAAGGCGCTTACCGCGACGGCGAAAAAATAGCCCCTTCCACAGCGGTGTCACTGGACGACGCGATGATTGGTTTAGACCTGAACACTTACAGAGTCGCTGAAATCGCGTCTCAGCTAACCAGCCTCATCCAGCATACAAAGCACATCAGGCACTTCGGCGCCAACGCGCTTGAGCTATGCTACGTGGCAGCGGGCTTAACAGACGCTTTCGTGGACATTCGTGGCAAACTCCGGGCAACCGATGTAGCAGCGGGTGTTCTCATACTGAAAGAGGCAGGCGGGACCGTCACCACACCTGAAGGCGAAGCGCTTGAAGTCAAGCTGGACGCCAAAGAAAAAATCAAGTTTGTAGCCTCGGGAAACCCGCAGATTCATAAAACCATCCTCGGCTTGGTAAAACCCAAATGTTGAAGCTACTGCTGCCTCACCCTGCCGCGCTCATAAAAACGGGCAAGACAGAAACTCTGGTCATCGCCGACCCTCACCTGGGATGGGAGCTGGCGCTGCAGGAAAAGGGCATCCATGTTCCGAGCCAGACGCCGAGGATTCTGCAGAAACTGGTCGCGTTGCTTTCTGAGCAGAAGCCTGACGCGCTCGTGATTCTTGGCGATGTCAAGTACACCGTGGTCACCACAGAAGCCGGCGAGTGGCATGATATACCTGAGTTCTTCACTGAACTCCGAAACCACGTGAAAAGTATAGCCATAGTGCGGGGTAACCACGACGCCAACCTTGAACCTCTGCTGCCAGAGAATATCCGGATGCTCCCAGCAACAGGCACAATTATAGGCGACGTAGGCTTGTTTCACGGTCACAAGTGGCCATCCCCAGCTCTATTAGGCTGTAAAACGCTGGTCATGGGGCACCTTCACCCCGTCGTGGTGTTCCGCGACCCAGCAAGCTTCAAGATGACGCGGCAAGTGTGGATGAAAGCCACCTGCGACACTGAAGCCCTTGCCCAAGTTCTCTTGCAGAAGCATGGCGTGAAGGTCGAGGGCACAGTTGAGGCGACGCTTCAGAAGCATTACAACGTCACGCCTAAGGCGATGCAGATTTTCATGATGCCTAGCTTCAACGACATCCTCGGCGGCAGACCTGTGAACGAAACCAAACCCCGAAAAACTCTTGCCAGCGAAGCGCTCATCGGGCCAGTCCTGCGGTCGAAAGCCGTGGACGTTGACAACGCAGAGCTGTATCTTTTAGACGGCACCTATCTGGGAACCCTAAACATGCTCAGAAGATTATAGCAAAGACCCAGTTTTAGTCCTTTAAATAAGGGAAGGGGATAATCACCCCGAGCGAGACAGCATCCGCCAACGAATAATTTGCTGGCTCTCCAAGTACTGGAAAACCAGTATCGAAAATGTCAGCCAGAACGTTCCCAGCAGGAGTCCTCCCAGCACGTCGCTGAACCAGTGAACGTTAAGGTATATCCTGTCAAAGCCAACGGCAACAGTGATTGCCACATAAAACACGCTTGACGCCGCCTTCGCTTTCGAGGAACGCCAGACTTGCCATGCGAAATACGTTAGTACACCAGCGAAGACTATAATTCCCGTGACGTGCCCGCTTGGAAAAGAGTTACCCGTCTCCGCGATTAGCTCGTTGGCTGGTCTCGACGAATAAACGAGCGCTTTGGATGCTGCCACCAGAAGGGCGTCTCCGCCCATGGCGCCCAGCAAGAGGACGCTTTGTTTCCTGCAATTCTTGTAAAAGAGCAAGACAGCCATCGCCAGCGAGATTAAAAGCAGACTGTACGTGTCAAAAACAACCGAAATCGCAACAGCCACAGGCGTAAACCAGTCCGCCTGAATCGTCACTGCCCAAGAATTCACGCCCGCGTTAACTGCGGAGAAGTTGCTCAGCGAAAACGCAAGAAGAAGGAACCCGATTAGAGACAGCAATGAAACAGCCAGAGTTATGCGTTGACCACGCGGTTGACGACCCATCAGGACCACGACTTGCTCCGTAAGTATCGTTTAAACCATAATTAAAACCTTCCAACATCCGCAACAAAAACCTGCCGGCTGCTGAAACGTTCTTTGAAATAGTCCGTTTCTCCATAATTCCACCGAAAACCCAAAGAAACTCGTCTCAAATTCTCGGAGTAAACACTAGGAAACGCTAAAAAGTCGCCGCAGCCTTTCTACCCTCTCGGGCATCATAAATGGTTTACAACGAGCTTAGAAAAGATTATTTGTTAAACCGCTGGGTTGTAATCGCCACCGAGCGTGGCAGAAGACCCACCGACTTCGCCAAACCAAAAACAGAAACATCCAAAAACGTCGTTTGCCCCCTCTGCGCTGGCAATGAACACATGACACCGCCAGCCGTCTTGCTCTATCTAAAATCAAACGGCGACATAGTGAAAGACAAGGACACAGAAAAGCTACGCCACAAGAACTGGCTCATCCGCTGCATACCCAACCTGTACCCAGCCTTCTCCCCACCACAAAACTCCTTGGACACGACGCAGATAATCAAAAGCGACAGCTACGGCAACGCCATCGGACACCATGAAGTTCTGGTGGAGTCACCCAACCACGATGAAAACCCAGCAGACGCGGACCTCCCACAGTTGGTGCACGTTATTAACGCTTACATAGACAGGCTCCACGACTTAAGCGCCAAATCATACGTGCGATACGTCTCGATATTCCGCAATTACGGCAAGGAAGCAGGCGCCTCGCTAACGCACGCACACAGCCAGATAATCGCAACACCCATCATCCCCCGAACAGTCGCGGAAGAAATAGCAGCAAGCAAGAACTTTCTAAACCAACATGAAAAATGCGTTTTTTGCGATTTAATCGATAAAGAAAAGAAAACTCCGCGGCTGGTGCTTGAAAACTCGCGATTTGTAGTATTCGCGCCGTACGCAAGCGTGCACCCAATGGAGTTCTGGATAATCCCCAAAAAACACGACATGAACCTTCTCAGCCTAAACAGAGCCGAAGTTGAAGCCTTCGCCCAAACCCTGAAAACCAGCCTCAAAGGGCTGAAGAATTTGGTGAACGACCCACCATACAACTACGGCATCCACTTATCCATAGACAAAACCGACGCGGACTGCTACCACTGGCACCTAGAGGTTTATCCGCAACTGTCCACCTGGGCAGGCTTCGAAAAAAGCACGGGCATGTACATAAACACCATCATGCCAGAAAACGCAGCCGCAGAACTCAGGAAAACAATCCAGCTTTAAAACTGCAGAACCTCTCGTTCATAGCGAGGCTTAACCTGCATCACGTCTTCCACGTAAGCCCGCAACGGCTCAGCCACGCTCCACGCCTGCGCCACACAACCCCTCGGAGCATGTGGCGGTTCGCCGTCAAAGATTTCGCTTAATGTGCCGAGCCCCGCCTCGGATAGTTGCTGCGTGAACAAGGGCAAGAGGAAATTCTTCAGCGCATACTCAACCCTGTAGTCCGCGTGTCCCTTAACCTTCAAATAAGCCGTGGTGAACGGTCCCAGTAGCCAAGGCCAAACCGTGCCGTTGTGGTAAGCTTGGTCTCTGCTGCGCCTGTCTCCCACGTACATCCCATGATACCGTCCATCGTTGCGCGCCAGCGTCCGCAGCCCAAAGGGTGTCAGAAGCTCACGTTGTACCACATCAACAACCTGTTCAGCCTTGCTGCTGTCCAGCACGGCAAAATCTAACGAAGCAGCGAGTATTTGGTTGGGTCTGAGAGACGCGTCAGCGTCCGACTCCACCACGACATCAAATAGACAGTTAGCTTGGTTGTTCCAAAACTTCAGATTAAAGCTTGCCCGCGCCTTCTCAGCCATGTCACCATACTTCTCTGCCAATCCCGTCTCATCAAACCTGTCTGCTAAACGCTGCATAGTCCTCAACGCATTATACCACAATGCTTGGACTTCCACGGCTTTTCCCGCCCGCGGCGTCACCGCATCGCCATCCACAGTAGCATCCATCCAAGTCAACTGCGGACCATGCGCCAGCAAGCCATCGCCGTCCACTCGTATGCCATAGCTGGTGCCTTTCTCGTGAAAATCAATCACTGCTTTCAAGTCGTTCCACAGGTGTTTCTGGACGAATCTGTAGTCGCCCGTGTACTTCAGGTACTGCAGAACCGCGTTGACGTACCATAACGTGGCGTCTACCGTGTTGTAGGCTGGCTTGCCAGTCCTGTCCTGAATATAGTTCGGAATTAAACCCTGTTTGCTGTGGCGGGCAAACTGCAGAAAGATTTTCCTGGCATCCTCAAGCCTGCCCGTTACAAGCATCAGGCCAGGCAGCGAGATGAAAGTGTCCCTGCCCCATGACTCAAACCAGTAATATCCCGCCACGACAGACCTGCCATCATTTATGCTTTTAACAATGAAAGCGTTCGCAGTCAAGAGAAGCCAGTTCAGCCAGTCGCTCAGCGGCACCTGCTTGTGCAAACCGTAAAACTCGGCAAGCAATTTTTCACGTGTGTCCAGCTCTTTCCGCATCAAGCCATCAACATCGTACATTGAGAAGCCGACCGCGTCCAAGTCTTCCCTGCAATCCATCCTGTTCTCGCTTGCCGCGGCGACTACGGCGAATCGGTCTCGTCGTTTTGGCGGAACGACCACCTCGAAGAAGCCAGGTTGATAACAATCGTCAATGCTGCTTTCGCCCCGCGCGGCTTCCTCACGATAGAAAAGACGGTCCAGCCAGTTTGGTTTCGCGGTGAACGTTCCACTGGTGGCTCGGACAACGACTGAGGCTTTCGGGTTGGTGAACGCCAATTCGACTTCTCGACTATCTTGCGTTTGGCTGAACTCCAGCGGGCTTTGTCTCCTGTCCACGACAGAGTGAAAATGCCTGCAGTTCAGCAAGGGGTAAATCCTAAGCTTCGTCTCCGAATCGCTGCCGTTCACCACGTTGTAAACCGTCACGGTGGCGTTTCTTTCCCTCGGCATGAAAACAGTCTTTTCAACCTCTACATCTTCCACGCTGTAGACGTATCTGGGGAAAGGAGAAACCGAGAATTCTTTCAGCGACAGGTAGCCCTGCGGAAAAATCTTGCCCTGAAACTCGTTAGCCCCAAGCGGGTAAATGTTGTTGCCCACGCGCGCCTCCTCATCCAGCTTCGCGAGACAGACGGTTCGGTCGCCCGGCGGATGCAGCGCGGCAACGAGCAAACCATGGTATTTCCGCGTGTTTACGCCCGCGACTGTGGAGGAAGCGTAGCCGCCCAGCCCATTCGTCACCAGCCACTCTTTCCGGATGCATTCGTCAAAACGTGAAAGCGCCTCCTGGATCAGGGTTATGGCTGGCAGCTTCATTTAAGGCATCAACTTGGCGATATTTCTATCGCGTGGGACGCAGAAATAGTTTGCGACAGGGTTGCATTTGGTTCGGAACAGAAGAAAATGCGGCTTTGTAAGCTTGTACTCGGTTAAGGTTTCAGCGTATCCCATGCCCTTGGCGAAGACCAGCTCCGCGTCGTTGTAGACTTTCATGAATTCGGCTGAAACCTCCTTTACCAGCAGCCCAACCGCGTCCGTGCCTGTTGTCAAAACTTGGTCAGCAATCTTATCCATCCCGGAAGCCGCGACGTCAGCCATGGTGGCGTCGTTAATCACCGCGCCGTCCTTCACAACGCAGGTCACCTTCAACCCCATGTTCTTCAACTGCTCAACCAGCAAGGTGTCAAAAACAATTTCGCCAGCGTTGTCCGCTAGGTAAAGTACGCTCTGGGCTTTCTTCGCCAATTCGTAAACCTTATCCACGTCGTCAACCGCAAGGTCTTTGGCTGCTTGCCGGAAGTACTTTGTCAAGCCGTTCAAGTTAACATGGTGCCCAGGAATGTCAAATTCCAGTATGTTGCCCACGATGGCGCATAAACATGCTTTCTTGAAGCGTTCCTGCTGCGTGTAGCCCTGCTCCACGAGTTTTCTGGCGTAAGGCAGCATTTTCAAGGCTTTCTGGTTGCTCAGCTTCTTGCTTCGCTGGTACGGGTCATTGTTGCCTGTGAGCTGCTTTATCAAGCGGTCTCGTTTGGTGCCTATGTCTGCGGGAACTGTGGATGGCTTGAATTCCCTGTTTATGAGTTTTGTCACTTCTTTGATGGCTCTGAACCGCAACGCTGGGTTCGTTGTCGCCATGTAAGTCTCCGCTGTCGCCCTCGCAAGCAGGCAAGATGCACATTCCGCTTCAACTTTCAAAGCTTAATCACGACGCCGTTACTGTTTGGTTGCGTCTGCAAACTCACGCATCACGCTATAAGGGTCTTTCGCCTTCACGATGGCGCTTGCGACGAGAACGCCTTGAGTCTGAAGCTTTAACGCCACGGCGACGTCTTCACCGTGGCTTATGCCTGCACCGCACAGGATGACAGCGTGTTGGTTGACTTTGCGGACAAGCTCGATGGTTCGGGTAACGTCTTCAGGCTTCGCCTTAGAAACTGCAACGCCGCTTCCGATGAGTTCTGGCGGTTCGATGCTGATTATGTCTGGGTTCAGGTAAGCAACCGCTGCGCTTACTGAAGGGTTGTTTGTGCATACGCAGCTGACAAGGTCTTTCTTGTCCGCCAGCTTGATTACAGCGTCGATGTCCGCTAGCTTAAGCTGTCTCTCAGAATGGTTAATCAGAGTCCCAACCGCGCCTGCTTCCTTGATTGATTCAGCCAACACGTGCCCCGTGCTGCTGCCGGGTTCTATCGGGTCCACGTGCTGGGCGAAGACGGGGATGTCAACGGCTTTCGCCACCGCCGAGATGTCGGCAAATTGAGGCGCCACAACGATTGTTGCCTGCGTTTCATGGCTTACTTTCTCGGCTTGCTTGGCGAGTTCAACGGCTTTTCTGCCTGTTGCCTCCGCATAAGTTTTAAAATTTACAATTATTAGAGGTGTCCTGAGTTTTGGCTTCAAGTAGCTTTTCACCACGCTATGGTTGTGCCATGACAGTGTTAATATCGTTTGCCTTTCGCTCGAGCGTTTTTCCTCAAAGAACACCATGTCAGAGAGGTTAATGGACACCTGAAAGGCGGCGAATCGCCAAAGAAGCTAATTTTTGGGAAGGCCGGTTTTAGCAGATATACCTGCCTGTTTCTTGGCTGAGGCTTCGGTTAGCATGCCGACCAACCGCCCGTTTTTGACGGTTGCTACGCGATTTATGCCTTTTTCACGCATCATTTTCAAGGCGTTAATTATAGATTCTTCCTTATCAAGCATTATGAGCTTCGTGTACTTGAGGTCCTTTGCAAGAGTTTTTTCAGGATCTTGATGGCTTTCAACGATTTCTTTCAACAAGTCTCTGTCGCTTATCATGCCTATTGGCTTGCCGTTTTCAGTGATGAGGGCTGACGTAACGCCGTTTCTGAGCATGGCGTTGGCGAGGGCGGCCGCTGTCTCGGCGGTTGAGATTTCCACGGTGGGCATTTTCATGCCTGCTTGCTGGCTTATTTCCGAGATATCTACGCCGCGTTTCCAGATGTCGTTGAGCATTTCGCTTACTCTTTCGATTGAACTTAGGTCGGTGGTGTAGAACGTGTCTGCCAAGTAGAAAAGTTCGTTCCCCCACTCGCTGACGGGTGACCTCTTAAACATGAAGAGGTGCTTGTTGTCAACTACCATCATGGTCAAGTAGCTGATTGGCACATGCTTGATGCTGTAGCGCTTTGAAAGTTTCTGCGCCAGTTCAAGATTATCAATGTCTATTGACGCCATGATTCGGCATTTAATGTTTCCCTTGCAGTATTTGCGGAGCGGGTCATTATCCAAAAGACTGCTAATGCTCTGGGACGATGTGATTATGGTTACCTCTTCTTTGGCTGTTCCCAGAACCTGCGTGATTTTTGCCCAAGCTTCTTCAGGGTCTTTTATAACGATGGTCTCGCTCGCAGGGATGCCGCTTTTCAACTCTTGTATTCTTGCGTCGGCATCCATGGCACTCTGCCACATCTGAACGAAGAAGGCTTTCAAGATTGAAATAAACATCTTGTCATTTATCCATAAGCCCTCGTCCTCAAGGTTCAGTATTGACTGCTCGTCTCCTGACGGCGCGTACAGCATGGCGTCTTCGTCGTCTTTGATTAGGAAACGCGGAAAAAAACGCGCACTCAGGTTCAGGTGCCTCAGCGTTATGTTCGCGTTTTCAGCCGAGAACGTCTTTTCTAATCGCTCTGCTATCTTGAGGTTATCCTGCGAGATATTGGTCAAGATTTTGAAATCGACCTTGCGTTTATGGGCTGGCTGAACGAGGGCATCAAAAATCCCGGCGATGTCTTCCTGAATTAAACCCAAGCCAGTTGTTAAGATTAAGACGCTTTTCTTGGATTCGTTAATCATACTGAGCATTTTTGAGTGAATCTTCTTTTTTCCGCTGATAACTGAGAACTTTGCTACAGGATATTCGGATTCGGGCGCACTAACAGCCTTCCAAGCGGTTAGAAGGTTTTCTTTTTGTTCGTTGAGGCTGGCAATCTCGTTTTTCTTGGCGTTAATGAATGTTTCCAAGAGCGCTTCGAACGGAACTATGGCAAAGCGTGTTGGTCTTTCCAAAGTTGCCTCAATGAAGCCTTTTTCTTGGAGTTTTTTGAACGTGCGGTAAGCTTGAACTCTTTCCATTTTGAGACGTTTGGCGACGAAACTGGTTGATTGGACGCCGCTTTTGGCGAGAAACATGTAAACTTGTATTTCCCTTTTTGATAAGCCGAGAACCTGTAGAAACTTTGAAATGTCTTTCTCGCTCACACTTCAGATGCTCCGATTGAAGTGAAGTTGGACTGCTGATTCATAATTTTGCACTTTTTAATATATAAAATGGTAGTACAAGTGACGCAGATAGCGAGAAATATGATACTTTCGGTCGTGTCCTCTGGTTAACTCAACAAGTTTACATGGAAAAAGGAATATTATTTATAAGCTTAGCTAAGCCTATCCCGAAAAAGTGGAGCACAATCTTTAAAGCATTGTTCCGCACACAATTTAGGATGTTGCGAATTCGTAAGGCAAATGTTGCAAACATATACAAGGCTATTGATTACAAATCAATAGTCTCTAACAAAAATGGTTTAGAATTGATGCAGAAATGTGTGAAAATGGTATCGAAGGAGCAAAAGTATGCCTATACACAAGAAAACCATTTTAGTCGTAGATGATGATAAGTCCATACTTCGAACATTCACCCGCATACTTCAAAAGAACGGCTATGACATTGACGCGGCGGAAACTGGAAAAGAGGCAATTGAGAAAGCTGAGGTGCGGCATTATGACTTAGCCTTGGTGGATGTCAGGCTTCCAGACATGGATGGGACAGACTTGCTTGCCAAGATGAAGAACACCATGCAAAACACTATAAAAATCATGATTACAGGTTTCCCATCACTGGAAAGCGGCATCAAGGCGCTTGACGAGGGAGCAGATGCTTACTTGGTGAAGCCAGTAAAACCAGAAGAACTGCTGATGCTTATTGAAGAAAAATTGAAGAGCAAAGAAGAAAACGCATAATTTTGTCGAGTTTAAGACGCGAGTGAACGTAACTGTTTGGATAAACATGGTTCTGCCGAGTTAAGTCAGCTGCAGCACCCAGCATGAGTAGCTGACTGTGACTGTAACCATGCAACTACAACAATTTAAATAATTTTTGTTCGTAACATCACAGGCAACCAACTCTAAACAAGTTTTAAGGAGAGTCGTTGAAGTGCAAGCAGCAACACATGCCTCGAAGGAATTTGGTGATGAGAAGGCTCGCAGGGAAGTTAAGCGGTTAACGCCTTTGGACTACTCAAAGAGTGGAATTTTAAAGCTTTACGATTGGTCGGTGAAAGAGAGAGAAGCCCACGATAAGATGATGCAGAAATATCGCGAGTACCTCATGAAACTTTCCAAGGAAGCCAGCAGACCGTCAAGCGTAGAGAGTGAATGAGGATGGGAAGAAGGCGCATTCTTGAACCCCAAACACCTACAATCAAGAATCGGGTAATCTCAGACTATGTTCGACTTTGCACCGAAGGAATGAAACCTGGAGAAGCGTACAGAAAAGTTAGGAGACGATTACAGACGCGTTGCCACTGAGAAAGCCCAAAATCATAGCAAAAACATCACAGCAGTAATTCAGTAAAACATCCTTCGCTTAGAAGGCTACTTAGCTTACTGCTCGGACACTGAAGGCAGCATGTTAAGGATTATGCGTATGGACAAATCAGCCAGTAGAAATCACTTGAACTCTAAGCCTTGCGTATCGCAACGTATTCTTTAACCATCTGCGAGTGCTCAAACGCAAGCTCTGGAACTTCGCTTAAGCTGAACAGTTTGATGTCTTGGATTTCACTTTTTTGTCGTTTAATTTCCCCGCCCAAAATTTTCACGAGAAAGCAGGCCGGATAGTAATCGTACTCCATGCCGCCCTGTACGCCTTGCTCATGGTACTCACCTATTTTCTTCACCACCGCCACGTCGAGCCCTGTTTCCTCTTTCACTTCTCTCACTATGGTTTGCTCCACGGTTTCTCCAGCGTCAACTCTTCCGCCGGGCAAAGCCCAGTACCCAACGAAGGGCGGCGTAGACCTCTTGATTAGAAGAATCTTGTCTTCAGGGAACGGAATTATGGCGGTTGCTGTCCTGCCAGCGAACTTCATGCTTCTTCAACCCCCTCAACATAGCTAATAAGCTTTCAGGAAATTTTAGCGGCTGATCAACGGTAGATGCTTGCAACGCTAATAAGTGAATTTCTTGCGCCACCTGATAATGATGACAATAACGAATATCGCAATGCCCGAAATCACCACTAAGGGACCAGGAAGGATGTTGAAGTAGCTGGACATTAATATGCCGGAAACCGCTGAAATCGCGCCAAATATGGAACTAAGCAGCAGATAGCGGGACATGTTGGCGCTTATTGTTTTCGCCGCCGCAGCAGGCGTCACCACCAAAAACCCGACCAGCAGCGTCCCCGTGATCTGTATGCCCACAGCCACGGTGAGAGAAACAAGTAGCAGGTACAAGAGGTTGTTTCGGGCGATGCTGATGCCTTTAGAAATAGCCAGCTCTTCAGAGATTAGGCCCAGCACTATTTTTCTGTAAATAAGCCTCGTCAACGCAATCACCGCGACGGAGATTATCACGGCGACCACGGCTTCGATAGCACCGACTTTGGTTATGTCCCCGAACAAGGCTTCTTCAAGCGCGTCAAGATTATCTCCAAAAAGCAATATGCCAATCGCCAACGCCAGCGTGAACGTGGCGCCCACAAGCGTCTCAAACGACAGCTTCGTGACCCTGCCTAAGTGCCAAATCAAAACCGCTGAGACGAAAAGGAACGCGAAACCGCCGACCAACGGGTTGAAGTTAAACAGCACACCCAAAGCAAGCCCAGGCAAGGCAACATGCGATAATGCATCACCAACAAGCGCCATCTTCTCAAGCACCATAATCGAACCGAGGTAGCCAGCGGCAAGCCCCACGGTGGCTCCCACTACGAGACTGTACAGCACCGCTTCAGACATAAGCCTCACCAAACTCCTTGCATATGGGCTCTCCGTAAATCAACTTCTGAGTAGCTGGGTCCATAACGTCTTTAGACTCGCCGAAGAAAACCACGCATTTATTCAACGCCAACGCATAATCCGAATATTCCCTAACGATATGCAGATCATGCGAAATCAGGAGAAGGGTTATCTTGTTTTTCACCGTAAGCTTCTTCAACATGCCATAGATGGCTTCTTCGCTGTCCAAGTCCACGCCAGTCGTGGGTTCATCAAAAAGCAGAACGTCAGGATTGTCCACTATAGCCCAAGCAATAAGGACCCTGCGCATCTCTCCACCTGATAAAGTTGCAAGACTCTTGTCAATAATAGCTTCGCTGTCCAACCCGACGGATGCAAGAGCAGCTTTCATATCCTGCACCGACTCGTTTTTATACGACAAAAATTCCCTCACCGAAATCGGAACATCACGGACAGACAATATCTGGGGCACGTACCCGATTTTCACTTTTGCGCCCCATTCAATCTTCCCTTTGTATGGAACCAGGTTCAGCAGCGCCCGGAACAATGTTGTTTTGCCTGCGCCGTTGGGTCCAACTATGGCTAAGGATATGCCCCGCTTAATCTTAAAAGTCACGTTATCGATGATTTGTTGGTTTGAGATCTCCACGCTCAGGTTAGACACTTTTAAGATGTAATCATCGGGCGTTTCCATGAAAACCATTTCATCCAGACTAAAGTAAGTTACATTAATAAAGGCTTTATGGCACCAAAACAGGAGACCAGCCGCCGACGCAACCAATGAATTTGAGAAATGGAGAGATGGCGAAGTCTACGACCGCGTCTTTGCTTTCGCTTTTAAAAGTTGCCCATTCTTTGCAGACACAAAAACAGCCGCAGCCACTGTTGTAGTCCACAAGCCGTTCTTGTCTCCAATTGCCGTCTGAGTTATGTTAGTTGTCTTGATAATCATCCCAGTGGTCTTGAATAGCTGTTTTCTTTCGTCCCACGCCGTCTCAGGGTCAAACTGTATGCCCATCGTCGTCGCCAGCATAGTGGCAGCCAGGTCCTCCGAGTAGTCTCCAGCCTTATCGTCAGTCTGCCCGAAAGAGTGATGCTCAGACAAGTAGCCATACTGGTTTTTGGTTGATGGGATGGCAACGCCTATGGACGAAGCAAGCAGCCTATGCGGCTCATTGGTGGCGTTTCTGGCTAAAACCACAAAAGTGATTTCTCCCGGCTGCACCATTTTCAAGCCCTGTTCTCTTGAGACCATCTTGCATCCTGGCGGCACGATGCTTGAAACGTTCACGAGGTTGCAGTGGTGGATGCCGGCGTCCCTCAGAGCTAACTCGAAACTTTGCAGTTGCTCTTTGTGTCTTCCGACACCCTTAGTCAGGAAGAAGTATTTGGGTATCATTTGATGAATCGAAAATAGAGATTAACGCATTGCTTTATTAGCCTTTTGTTCCAAAAGGAATCTTCGCTGCACAAGAGAAAAGAATAACACAGTCCAAAAAGGATAGTCTGGTGAGGTCAAGAAAACGTGGCGCCCCGTCGAAGCGTGTTCAAAGACGAGTCAAAACTCGACATAAACTATGTTCCCCGCCGCTTGCCTCACAGAGAAGAGGAACACCGCTTACTAATGGAGTTCTTCAACTTTCTGCTGCGATTCCCCGAACGCATGGCTCAGCGGGTCATAATAACGGGCGAGGTTGGCACGGGAAAAACAGTCCTAGCCCAGCGCTTCGGCGCAGACATAACCTCTGAGGCAAACAAGCAGGGCGTAAACCTGCGTTACATCCATGTTAACTGCCGAGAATACCGCGGCAAACTATTCCTCATCCTGCAGCACGCGCTGACGGTTTTCCGTCCCACCTTCCCAAGCCGCGGCTACTCCACAGAAGAGGTTCTCAGGACGCTCATGCAAGCGCTGGATGAGGATAACGCGTTCGTGATTCTCACGCTGGACGAGTTCGACACGCTCATCGAGAAAGAAGGCTCCGAAGCCGTTTACACGCTGACTCGGCTGCAGGAGATGCGGACGGGCAGACCCCAACGGTTATCGCTGATAAGTGTCATGCGGGACCTGAAATCCACGGAGCGGTTAGACGCGAGCGCACGGAGCACGCTGCAATGCAATGTAATCCGCTTAGAACGGTACCCGAAAGACCAGCTTGTAGACATCTTGAACGACCGAGTTGCCATGGCGTTTGAGCCCTCAACGGTTCCCGAAGACGTCGTGGACCTTGTAGCTGAGCTGGCTGTCTCGGAGAGCGGAAACGCCCGCTTCGCCATCGAACTCTTGTGGCGGGCAGGGAAATACGCTGACGCCGAAGACGCGGGACAAGTGGAGCCTGAATGCGTGCGGAAAGCAGTTTCCAGCATACTTCCGACGCTGCGAAGAAGTGAATTGACCGCGCTTGGGCGGCATGAAAAACTGTTTCTGCTTGGTGCGGCGCGGACTTTCAAGGAAAGCCAGAAAGCTTACGCGTCCTTGTCTGAGGTTGAGGGGGCTTACGCGGTGGTCTGCGAAGAATATGATGAGACGCCCAAAAGCCACGTGCAGCTCTGGAAGTACGTCCAACTTCTCTCAGCGCTGGGCATACTGAAAACCGCGGTCGCCTCAACTGGCGCGCATGGCAGGTCAACGCGGATTTCTTTGCCCGCGGTTCCCGCCGTGGAGTTGGAGAAAGAATTAAGTGCGTTGCTGGAAAAAGAGAGGGCGTGAAGTTTATGGATGTTGAAGAGGTTTTTTCTTCCAAGCCTAGGATGAAAATTCTGAAGCTGCTGTCGCGGTTGGGAGCAGTTAACGTTTCTGAGATAGCGCGGCGGATAGGCTTGAACTATTCGACAACTAATCAGCACCTGAAGCTGTTGGAAAGTGAAGGCATTTTGCAGCAACGGGTTTACGGGCGAATCCGCATGTACAAGTTCAATGAAGCCTCAGCCAAGGCGCGGGCAGTGCAAAACCTAATAGAGGCGTGGGAGCAGGATAAATAAGCAGAAAAGCAAACAGAGTCTTGGAGGCTAAGCGCGTGGCTATGGTTGATGTTTCAGGAAAAGCCGAAGTTTTCAGGGAAGCAACCGCAAAGGGAACGATTAAACTGAAACCCCGAACAGTGAACCTTATCCGAGAGGGGAAAATCGCGAAGGGCGACCCCTTGTACACTGCGAAAATCGCGGGAATCCTCGCCGCCAAGAAAACCAGCAGCCTGGTCCCCCTGTGCCATCCGCTGCCGTTGACAAGCGTGGAGGTGGAAGCCACGGTTAGAGACTCGTCTACCGTCGAAGTGTCTGCTACGGTGAAGACTCGGGCGCAGACGGGCGTGGAGATGGAGGCGCTTGCCGCGGTTTCCGTGGGTTTGCTGACGGTGTGGGATATGACCAAGCAGTATGAAAAAGACGCGGATGGACAGTACCCCACCACGGCAATCGAAAACATCCATGTGGTTAAAAAGTTCAAACAGGTGTAACCGATGAGCGATACCTCGAAGATGCACAAAGCGCATGCACCGAAGACATTGAACTTTGCGGTTTTCATGTGCAGCACCTCGCGTTACCTGGCGATGCAGAAGGGCGAGCAGACGACAGATGTTTCAGGCGACATGATTGAGGATTTGCTGAAGAACGCGGGGCACCGGGTGCTGTTCCGAAGAGTCGTATCGGATGATAAGGTGATGATTGAGCACGCGGTGAAGAGTGTTCTGGACAATGCTGGTGTAGATGCAGCGATTTTCTGTGGCGGGACTGGTGTGACGCGGTCGGATGTTACGATTGAGTCGGTTTCGCCTTTCATGGAGAAGACTCTGCCAGGATTCGGCGAGTTTTTTAGGCGCATAAGCTACGACAGGGTTGGCTCTGCGGCGGTTATGTCGCGGGCGGTGGCTGGTGTGGCGAAGGGCAAGGCGCTGTTTTGTATACCAGGTTCCCCTGACGCTGTGCAGATTTCTGTCGAATTGCTTATATGTCCCGAGGCGCCTCATATCGTTAAGCACGCTCGGGAATAACGATGGTGTTAATAGACAACTGCGGTCGGCCTCTTCTCAACCTGAGGATAGCGGTTACTCAGCGGTGCAACTTGCGCTGTGACTACTGCCATAAAGAAGGCGAAGAACTCAGCCAGTGCTCAAGAGGCAAAGCCGAAGAAATGACCGTGGACGAAATCACACGCATCGCACGAATCGCTGTAAGCTTAGGCATCGACCGAATCAAGCTAACTGGCGGAGAACCGCTCATGCGGAAAGACCTCTGCGAAATCGTCAAGGGCATAGCAGCAATACCAGGCTTGAGAGACCTTTCATTGACTACTAATGGCAATTTGCTGGGCTTCCAAGCAAGGGAACTGCGTGGGTGCGGGCTGAAACGCGTGAACATTAGCCTGCCAACTCTGAACGCTGAGGTTTATCACAAGCTTACTGGCGGAAGAATCGGCGACGCTTTGGATGGCGTCAAAGCCGCGGTTGCCGCCGGGTTCTGCCCAGTCAAACTTAACATGGTGGTCTTGAAAGGCGTCAACGGTGACGCGGTTCCTGAGATGATGGATTTTGCGCGGGAAACTGGCACCATTCTGCAGCTTATCGAACTTGACCCCGTGAACGTTGACAACGTGTATTTCTCAGCGTACCATGAGTTGCTGGACGCGAATGAAGAGTTGCTCCGGCAGAAGGCTTTAAGCGTGGAAACCAGACGGTTCATGCACAACCGCCACGTTTATCATCTTCCAGACGTGACGGTGGAAGTGGTGCATCCAACTGAGAACAGCGAGTTCTGCCAGCACTGCACGCGGCTCCGGGTGACGAGTGACGGGAAACTGAAGCCGTGCCTCATGCGAAACGACAACCTAGTTGACCTTTTGACGCCTATGCGTGATGGCGCAAGCGACGAAGAGCTGAAGGCGCTTTTTGTGCGAGTGAACGAGCTGAGAGAGCCATACAACAAAGGCAGACAAGTAGCAACCTGAAAAATGCAATAGAAGCTTCGTGATTGCAGCGGCTATCGCGTAAAGTTTTTTGGTGCTCCAGCCGAGCATAGCCATTTTGGGTAGTGGCACGGGCCCTTTGCACCCAAGTTTCTGGTAAAATATGCTTTTTCCACAATTCTCGTTGTCAAACCGTGCTCCCTTGCCTCTTCACGAATTCTATCAAGTAGCATGAGATACTCGCTAATTGTTGGACCTTTTGGCCTATGTCCAAACACTTCCTGAAAAACGTGAAAGTCTATAACGCAATAGTTTTCCGGATCATAAAATGCCAAAAGTACACTTGCCACAGCCGTACCGACACCACTCAAAGTGCAAAGTTGCTCAATCCGCTTCGCGTCCTGTGTTTCGTTAAGGTTAAAAACTTCCTTTGAAACAATAGCAAGCTGCTCATTAGAATTTTTCTTTATCCGCCTCAACTCAATCGTCCTAACCAACGCGTTGCTTTCGAACTTCCACTCTATTATCTTCTCTAAATCAAGCATTGTTAAAATTTTTGTTTTTCGGAGGCTTTCGCCTATTTCGTTCTCCATTTGAACCCAAAAAGCATTTTTCTCATCATGCACTCGAGCCAGCTCCAAAATTTCTTTCTTGCTCATTTCGTTCTTTAGCGGGTGCCTAGAATCACATAAATCAAGAGAAGGCTGGCGGCGCGGTTGCATTTTTATGGCAAAATTGTTCTTCTGGTTTTCTGGAGATGATGGTTTAAAATCTTTGAAATTAGGTAGTTTACCCTTGTCGAAATCAGCGCGAACAGCTTTCAGATAAGAAATCAAGGCTGCCGTAATGCACTCTCTGTTTTCGCTAAGAAGCACATATTCCTTGTGTTTATCAAATCCAACCAACCTATCTTTAGGCGCGTATTGCATAAATCTAAAGTAAACCCGGATGTCTTTGGGCTGTAAATCGAAATGGAGCACGATGCATAGTTTGTGCTTTCCATTTTCTCCAGTATATGTGTCAGCATCCAAAAAACTAACATACCAGCAAGTGTATGATTCGCTTCTGTGGCAGCGTGCATCCCAAGGCTTTAATGCTAGTTCGCTTCCATTAAAGTTTTCAATGAGACGAAGAAGCTGCGTTGCAGATGCAGCGTGATCCGTTTTGCAGATCCATTCGGTATAAGGTTTTGACAGAAAACGAACAGATTTGTGACTGTGTTTCGGCATAAAACACTTCTCCTTCAATCAAGTGATCGTGGCTTTTGTATATTAATTTTGCATTTTTGAAGTTTGCCTCAGTTTTCAGTGTAATTGCAAGCTGGGTATTTCTCTGATTTTCTTGTGAGTGCAGCGTCTCTGTTTTCAAGTCAATAGTCCTTTTGTCCATCTTACGGTTTTCAAGGCATCATCATGGCTGTATGTCTGCAGCATCTATCAGATCCACGAATTCCATTACAATTGGCTTATCTAATCCAATAGCTTTGAATCTTTTTGTCATTAAGAATTGTAATAGCTGGTCTTTTGAGATGTTCTTAGTTTGTGATAAACTGTGGTGCTCCGGCCGGGATTTGAACCCGGGTCCACGGCTCGAGAGGCCGTTATACTTGACCGGACTATACTACCGGAGCGCAAACGTTGGACGTTGCCTACCGTAAGAAACTTTGGTTTAATAAAAATAGCGATTCTGCAAACAACTGTTTTGCACCCATGGCAAAGATTGAAGAACAGTAACAATCATAGAAAAAATCAACAATACACGTAACTCACAGCAACAAAAATACCCATTTGTTTTCAAAGGCACAATAAAGAAAAATATGGAAGTTTATTCTTCGCCTTCAGGACCGCCAGGTGGTGCTCCGCCCGGTGGACCGCCCTTCGGCGCTTTAGCAGTTATTACGTCGTCGATGCGGAGTATCATGGCTGCGGATTCCGCGGCGGATTTTATGGCTTGTTCCTTGACTACGATGGGTTCGATGACGCCGTCGTCGAGGCTGTTCTGCGTTTTGCCAGTGAAAACGTTGACGCCTTTGTATTTGCCGTCTTCCTTCTCATGCGCACTGCGCAAGTCAACGAGGATGTCTATGGGCTCTAAGCCTGCGTTTTCGGCTAGCGTGCGGGGAATCACCTCAACCGCGTCTGCGAAAGCTTCAATCGCCAATTGCTCGCGTCCACCGACTTTGGTGGCGTACTTGCGGAGTTCCTTGGCGACTTCGATTTCGGTTGCTCCTCCACCCGCGACAATTTTGCTGTTCTCGACAACGTCTGAGACGACTGAAAGCGCATCAGTCATGGCACGTTCGGCTTCATCCACCATGCGTTCGAGCCCAGCGCGGATAAGTATGGCTACGCTGTGGGGGTCTTTGCATTTTTCGACGAATATCATTTTGTCCTCGCCGATTTTGCGTTCCTCCACCAAACCCGCGGTGCCGAGGTCTTCAGCTTTCAGGTCTTCAAGGTCTGAGACGATTCTGGCGCCTGTAGCGCGTGAAAGCTTCTCCATGTCGGATTGTTTTACGCGTCGTGCGGCCATTATGCCTTCTTTCGCCAGGAAGTGCTGCACCATATCGTCGATGCCTTTTTGGCAGAAGACTACGTCTGCTTTTGAGGCTTTGATCTTGTCGACCATTTCCTTCATCATGGTGGTTTCCTGATCTAGAAAAGCCTTCATTTGCGTGGGGTCGCGGATGCGGATTTCTGCGCTGATTTCGGTTTTCTCGATTTCTAGGGCTGCGTCGAGCAAGGCGATTTTCGCGTTTTCTTTCTTTTTGGGCATGCCTGGGTGGACGACTTCTTTGTCAACGATTATGCCACGTACAAGCTGAGTTTCAAGGAGGCTTTTGCCTGTCTTCTTCACCAGTTGGATGTTGTCTATGTCTGCAATCATCTTGTCTCCGCGTTTCTCGGCAATCTGCTTCACTGCGTCTATGGCAATTTGTGCTAAGTGCTCGCGGGCTGCGCCGACGGCTTTGCTGCTCATAGACGTCAAAGCCACTTTCAAGAGCGTTTTCTTGTCTTCGATGTCCACTGGCTGGGCATTTTTGCCTATGATTTCGATGGCTTTCTGAGCTGCTTTGCGGTAGCCGCTGACGATTATCGTTGGGTGAATGTTCTGGTCGAGCAGTTCCTCTGCTTTCTTGAGCAGTTCGCTTGCAAGTACCACGGCAGTTGTGGTTCCGTCACCGACCATGTCATCTTGGGTTTTGGCGATTTCAACCATCATTTTTGCCGCTGGATGCTCCACGTCTATCTCGTTGAGGATGGCTGCGCCGTCATTAGTTATGGTGATGTCGCCGAGGTTGTCGATGAGCATTTTGTCCATACCGCGTGGTCCCAATGTAGTTTTGAGGACTTCTCCGATTACGCGTGCTGCCATGATGTTGTTTCTTTGAGCTTCTTTCCCTCTGCTTCGCGTAGTGCCTTCCTTGAGGATTAGGACTGGCTGTCCTGACCCTGTTGTCGTTAAATACGCCATTTTGTTAACCTCACTTTTTTCCGTTAGAACTTTTTTCAATCGGAATTAAGCAGAAACCCAACGAAAATATAAACTTTTACCCTTAAAAAGAACGGTAAAGTTAGGTCTATCATGCTGGTTAAGCGGGTTGTTGACTGGAACCAGCGCGGCCTCTCCTGCTCAGGTAGACTCGTCCTTCCTTATTTAGGGGGCTGTAGAAAAATTTCACGTACCAGTTTTGGTTACTGTTTTAGCCAGTTTTCAAGGAACACTTGGTTGGTGTTGCCTGTTTTTTCCAGCGAGACTATACCTCTCTCTGCCAATCTTGCTACTATTCTGTGGGTTTTGAGTCTGCTGAGCCCTGCTTCTTTCCGTATGTATTTCTGCAGGTATTTCCCGTTATGCGCCTTCAGCACTTCCACGACTTTGCGTTCTTCCGCGTTCAGCGTTTTCAGCACAGACTCGTAAGCGTTAACTGGAGCAACCACGTTCTGTGATGGCTGCGCAACCGCATTTCCCGTTTTTACAGCACTTGTCCGGGTTTCAGGAAACGCCACGAAATACGCTAAGCCTCCAACGCCAAAGATGGTGACGCCAGCCAACGCCATGAAAACTACGCCAAAATAGGCTGGAACTGGGTTCTGAACCGCAGTTGCGGGAACGTTACCTGTGCTATGTCCCATCATTCCGCCCATCCTGCTCCACATGTCGCCCATCCAGTTTGATTGGTACGTGGATTGCGGCGTGGAAACGAACATGGTGAAGCCTATCACCGTTAGCGCTATTAAAGACGCTAAAGATGCGATCAGGATGGTTAGAAACATGTTGATTTTTTTCATACGCGTCAACAATAACACTGTTATATTTCTTCGATTTAAACATATTGCCCCAAAAAACAAAAACCAACATCCGGAAACATTCTCATCCACATCTCCAAACATACAATTTCTTTGAAGCGAAGAAAGAGAAGAAACTGTTTCGCGGCGTTTCCTTCCCTTTTCTGTGAACAAAAGCTTATTCCATAGGTGTCGGCGAATACCGCGTTAGAATTCCCTTCGTGATTCTGGGCGGTTTCGGCTTCCACGCCGCCAAACGCTTTCTAATCTCTTCATCGCTTAATTCCACGTTCAAAGCGCGATTCGGAATATCCACAACGATAATGTCGCCTTGCTTGACCACAGCGATTGGACCAGCCTCAGCCGCTTCAGGCGCAACGTGCCCAATGCAAGGTCCACGTGTAGCACCCGAAAACCTGCCATCCGTAATCAATGCCACACTTTCGCTCAAGCCCATACCAGCGATCGTAGCAGTGGGAATCAGCATCTCCGGCATACCAGGACCACCTTTCGGTCCCTCATAACGGATAACCACAACGTCACCAGCTTGAACTTCACGTGCTCTAATGGCGGCAGCCGCTTCCTGTTCCGAGTCAAAAACCTTCGCTGGACCCCTATGCTGAAGCATATTAGGCGAAACAGCCACAGTCTTAACCACGGCACCCTTCGGCGCCAAGTTTCCAGTTAATATAGCTATGCCGCCTCCAGCGTGAACAGGTTTAGCTAATGGCCGAATGACATCAGAATTCAAGACCACAGCGTCTTTAATGTTCTCGCTGACGGTGCGACATGCAACGGTTAACGCGTCGCCGTGCAAGAGAGGTTCAAGTTCTTTCATCAAAGCAGGCAAACCTCCAGCCATATCCAAATCTTCCATATCGTAAGGTCCGCTAGGAACCATATTGCAGAGATGCGGAACTCGCCTGCTGATGGCGTCAAAAACGTTCATAGGCAACGCTATTCCTGCTTCCTTGGCTATGGCGGAAAGGTGGAGCACACTGTTTGTGGAGCCACCAAGTGCCATGTCTACGGTTATAGCATTTTCGAAAGCTTCCCTCGTGAGGATTTGAGACGGCTTCACGCTGTTACACACAAGGTCTACTATCTTCTTGCCGGTTTCCTTGGCTATCCGCAGTTTTGCAGCGCTCGTGGCCAACGCAGTAGCGCAGTAGGGCAAGGACATGCCCAGCGCCTCTGTCAAACAAGCCATTGTGTTAGCTGTGAACATGCCGTTGCATGAACCGCAGCCGGGGCATGCAACATTTTCTAAATGCGCTAGTTCTTCTGTGGTCATTTTGTTGGCGAGAACTCTGCCCATGCCTTCAAAAACGCTGTTCACGCCAACTTTTTCGGTATTCAGTCTGCCAGATTCCATTGCTCCTCCAGTAACGGATATTGCTGGTATGTCTAGTCGTATGGCTGCCATGAGCATGCCTGGAGTGACTTTGTCGCAGTTAGAGACGAGGACTAAGCCGTCTAAACGGTGCGCTTGCGCCATGATTTCGATTGAGTCGGCGATGAGTTCGCGGCTAGGAAGCGAGTAGCGCATACCTTCGTGTCCCATAGCGAGTCCATCACAAACAGCAATTGTGTTGAATTCGAAGGGTGTTCCGCCAGCGGCCTCAATACCAGCTTTTACGGCGGCGACTATTTCGTTTAGGTGGATGTGTCCTGGGACTATGGTGGTGTAGCTGTTAGCTATGCCGATGAAGGGTTTCGCTATGTCTTCATCGGTAAGTCCTAACGCTTTTAGGAGTGCGCGGTGTGGGGCTCTGTCTATTCCTTTTTTTATCGTGTCACTTCTCATGTTTTTGTGCCTTCGTGGTTTGATGTATAGTGTATTTGATTTAGTTAGATTTAAGGTGTTTTGCGGTTTGTTTTTATTTTTTGTTGCAGGTATGTGTGTGATTGCTAAATAATCACTTCTTGCTCGTGGCTTCTGCGTTGATTTCTGGAGTTCGATTTGTTTTTCGGGTTGCAGGATGCTGTTTTAAGCACATCAGTTCTCAGAGCTCTTGGGCAATCTTCTTGCGAAGAACTTGCGGATTTCCTCAGCCACAACAACCACCACAGCCAGCGAAGCCAAGAATACCCAATCGCCAAAGCCCAGTGGTGCTGTGCCGAAGAACGGTCGAATAAATGGCACATAAATCAGAAAAGACAGGATGGAAAGCTGCGCCGCGATGCCCACGATTATCCACTTGTTGGCTGAAAGTCTCGACTTGAAAATCGAAGCCTTGCTTGTCCTGCAGGCAAGCACGTTTCCCGCCTGAGCCACAACAATTCCCGCAAAAGTCATCGTAACCCCCTTGAGGTAAACAGGACTGTTGCTAGGCAACGACATCCCGAGTTGCCAGCCACCAGCCATCCACGTACTCAAACAACCGTACATGGCACCGATGGCGATTATTACGCCGATGAAGAGCGAACGAGAGAAAACCTTGGCGGTAAACAATCGCTCCTTGATGCTTCTTGGCGGTTCATTCATTATACCCACTTCAGGTGGTTCACGACTCAGAGCCAATGAAGGAACAACATCTATGGCTAGGTCAATAGCCAAAACCTGCACCACTAGCAGCGGCAACGGAATCCCCAACAACGCATAAAGCACGTAAGGAATCAGCTCAGCCCAGTTATGCGAGAAAACGTACACGATAAATTTGCGGATGTTCTCGTAAATCGCCCTTCCAGACTCCACAGCCTTCACAATCGACTCAAAACTGTCATCCAGCAGAACCATGTCAGCCGCTTCACGCGCCACATCAGTTCCAGAAACCCCCATTGCCACGCCGATATCTGCCTCCTTCAAAGAAGGTGCATCATTTGCGCCGTCACCCGTGACTGCCACAATTTCGCCGCTATCCCGAATAACTTTGACTATGCGTAGCTTCTGCTCTGGAGACACCCGTGCAAAAAGTACGTTTCCCTTTCTAACTGCGGCCACGATATCCTCGTCGCTTAAAGAGTCTAAATCCACACCCCGAACCACATTGCAGCAGTCACGCGTCACAATGCCCACTTCCTCCGCTATCGCCTGCGCCGTGGGACCATAATCTCCAGTGATTATCACCGTCTTGATTCCAGCCTGCTTCGCCTTCGTAACAGCGTCTCTCACCTCAGGTCTTGGTGGGTCACGCATAGCAACTAACCCCACAAAAACCATGTCCTGCTCCACATCCATGTCCTTAGAATATTCACTTTTGGGCAGTTTCTTGTAGGCGATTGCAATGACACGTAAGCCTTCATTGGCGAACTCGCGAATTCGCGCTTCTGCAACCCTCAAATTTGCGCGAGTAAACTCTTCCTCTTTGCCGTCCACGAGAATTCTCTTGCAGACAGTCAGTATGTTTCTTGGAGCACCTTTCGTGTATACAAGTACGTCACCGTTAAGCTTGTGAACCGTGGTCATTCGTTTCCGCGTAAAATCAAAAGGCTTAATGTCAATAATGGGTTTCTCAGCGAGTACATCCTGAACATTCAAGCCGTACTTAAGCGCTGCGACAATGAGCGCTCCATCAGTCGGATCGCCGATAACGCTCCACGCAGCGTTCCTGTCCGATGGAGGTTCAATCTTGGCGCTGTTACAAAGCGCGGCAATCTCCAGCAGTTTCTCAACCGCGCCAACCTCCTTCTTCTCCAACGGTTTACCTTTCACAGTGAAGTCGCCAGTTGGGTCATAACCTATTCCAGACACCTCGACGATGCAGTTCTTGACCCACAGCTTCTTAACTGTCATCTCACCCTTCGTGATTGTGCCAGTCTTGTCGGTGCAGATCACGGTGACGCTGCCTAACGTCTGAACCGAAGACAACCGCTTCACGAGAACGTTCTGCCGCACCATCTTCAAAACATTAATCGCAAGAGCGCTGGAAACCGTGACCTGCAAGCCTTCAGGAACGCATGCAACCATGACACCTATCATGAAGAGTATGCTGGTGTACAATTCCACTCTTAGCCACAGTAAACTTGCAGCGAAAAAAACGGTTCCAACAACAACGGCAATGACGAAATCATACTTGGCCATCAGCGCAATTTCCTTCTGGAGAGGGCTATCTTCCTCACGGATCGTCTGAGTTAAGTTAGCAATCTGTCCAAACTGCGTGTTCATACCAGTAGCAACCACAACAGCTTTGCCGCTGCCGCGAGCCACACTCGTACTCATGAAAACAAGGTTTGGCGAATCCAAGTACGCCCTGTCAACCTGTTTCGGAGGCTTGGCGCTTCTCGGCTGTGGCTCAGATTCCCCAGTCAACGGAACGTTATTCGTCCATAAGTCAAACGCCTCAATCAGCCGTGCGTCTGCGGGAACTCGGTCACCTTCTTCCAGAATGATGATGTCGCCGGGAACTATCTCCTTCACCGGTATCTTGTGGAGTTCTCCATCGCGGATAACTTTAGCGTATTCTGGCATCCAGTGCTTCAGCGTCTGCATGGCTTTTTCCGCTCTGGATTCTTGGAACAGGCTGACGAAGATGTTGAGCAGCACAACGCCGAGGATTATTAGGCTTAGTTCCCACTGCTGGCTTATGGCTGCCAAAGCAGCTGCGAACAGCAGGAGTATGCCGAATAAATCTTTGAAGTGGACTATAAACCTGTATGAGAGGGATGTGGGTTTTTTCTCGACGAGTATGTTGAAGCCATATTTCTTCAAGCGAGCTTTAGCTTCTTCGCTACTTAATCCGTTAGATGACGTACGCAAGGCGTCAAAGACCTCGTTAAGACGCATAGAAGCAGCTTTTTCCAAATAACTCCCGCCAAAACTTTAGCAGACAAATTGGCTACGGACACGACCGCAGTGACATGTGGATATGAAATGTGCTGGTAAAATCTGGAATGCTGAATTATTCTCTCGGTTTATAACGAGTTGATGGCACATGCGTATCCTCAGCGCTTACCATTTTAATTACGTGTGGTTTGCCTTTTATGTTATTTGTTTTTGGCTAAAGTAAAAAGGGCGGCTTTTAAACCAATCGGATTCAGGTGTACATTTTTCATACACTGATTGTTTCTCTGTCTTACTTTCTTGAGGGTTAGTTTTGCATAGAGTATTTCAGGAGATGTTTGGCATAAAGTTAATAGGCGACATTTTTCATTTCCATGTAGCTTACCTATTTAAGTGAGATTTAGAATGCTTCCATTCGTTAAAACATTGCAAGTTACATATGTATCGTTTAGGTTGGAGAATGCATAGTTATGGCGCGTTACAGACAAACTGAAGAAATCATCAAGCTGATGAACAACCCCGAAATCATAAGGAACACCAGCATCATCGCCCATGTTGACCACGGAAAAACCACGCTGTCAGACAGCCTTTTGGCGGCTGCTGGAATCATCAGCACTCAGACAGCTGGGCAGAAACTTTTCCTAGACTCGTGGGATCTTGAACAGAAACGTCAGATGACGGTGTTCGCGTCTAACGTAAGCTTAGTTCACACGTATAAGAACCAGGATTACTTGATTAACCTCATTGACACCCCAGGGCACATCGACTTCAGCGGAGCAGTGACCAGAAGCCTCAGAGCGGTTGACGGTGCGCTTGTGGTTGTGGACGCGGTTGAAGGACCCATGACGCAGACGGAAACAGTGCTCATGCAGGCATTGCGTGAGCGGGTGAAGCCGATCTTGTTCATCAACAAAGTTGACAGGCTCATCAAGGAAATCAAACTTACTCCAGAAGAAGTTCAGCGAAAATTCGCGAAAATCATCGTACGAGTAAACACACTCATCGAGAAATATGCGCCAGCCGAGCACAAAAAAGACTGGCAAGTAAAGGTTGAAGATGGACGTGTGGCGTTTGGTTCAGCACTTCACAAATGGGGTTTGAATCTGCCCCACATGAAAGCCAAAGGACTTTCCTTCAAGGACATCATAGATGCATACACAGGTGCACCAGAAGAAATCGGCAGGAAAGTTGACGAGTTAAGCAAGAAGGCACCATTGCCTGAGCCGATTTTGGACATGTTCTGCGAGCACTTACCTAATCCTTTGCAAGCACAACCGTACAGGCAGAGCCAGATCTGGCCTGGAGAAGCAGAGAGCGTTGTTGGCAAGAGCATGTCAAAAGTAGATCCTAATGGTCCGTTGCTAATGTGCATTTCGACGATTGAGGTTGATCCTCACAGCGGAACCGTTGCCATAGGCAGGGTTTTCAGTGGTTCGGTGACTAAGGGCAAAGTGGTGCAGCTTGTGAACAGTCATCAGAAAGGCACTATACAGCAGGTTTACATGAGCATGGCTACTGACAGAGTTATCGTTGACCGTGTTCCTGCGGGAAACATTGCGGCGATTTCTGGTTTGCCCTCGATTCATGTGGGTGAAACGGTCGCAGAAGACGGTGTGGAGACGCAGCCGTTTGAGGGCTTGAAGTATGTTTCTGACCCAGTTGTCACCGTGGCTGTTGAGCCTGAGGACGTAAAAGACCTGCCGCTTTTCGACAAGGTCATGCACAAGTTGACGACTGAGGATCCTAACTTGCATTTCACGATGGATAAGGAAAGCGGCGAATTCCTGTTAAGCGGCATGGGTGAGTTACACCTTGAAATTACCGCGTATCGAATGCAGGAAGCTGGCTTGAAAGTTAAGCTCAGCAAACCTATCGTGATTTACCGTGAAACCATCAGCCACGACTACCGGGGTCCAGCTATAATGGGTAAAAGCCCGAATAAACACAATAAACTCTGGGTCACGATTGAGAAACTGAGCGAAGACGTGATTCAAGCCATAAAGGAAGGAAAGATTGCAGAGATGCAAACTCGTGATGAACGAACGAAAACACTTCGGGCTTTGGGCTGGTCAGCGGATGACGCCAGAAACGTGGTGGCGATTGAAGAGAACAACTTGTTGGTTAATAGGATCAAGGGAAGACAGTACGTTGAAGAAATCATGGACCACGTTAAATCCGGTTTCCGCGAAGCGATGCATTCATCACCGTTGGCGAAGGAGCCAGCTTACGGGTTAAAAGTGAATCTAGAAGATGTTACTGTCCATGAAGATCCAGTACACAGGGGTCCAGCGCAGATTTTGCCCATGACTTGGCGTCCAATATGGTGCGCTTTCTTGTTGAGCGACCCGAAACTGCTTGAGCCTTTGTTGAGTTTCGAGTGCAAAGTGCCGCAGGAATTCGTAAGTCCAGTTATTGCGCTTGTGAATAAGCGGCGTGGCAAAATCTTGGACATGCCGACCGAAGAGGACATGGTAATTGTTAAGGCGGAGATGCCTGTTTCCGAGAGCTTCGGAATCGCCGATGAACTGCGAAGCAGCACGCAGGGCAGAGCTTTCTGGGCTACACAGTTCAGCCGTTGGGCACCAGTTCCAGAGCAGATGCAGGCTGACACGATAAGGCAGATTCGTGAACGCAGAGGATTGCCACCAACACCACCGAAGCCAGAAGAATTCTACGAGTCAGAATAAACCACAAGAGCTTTCTTCTTTTCCCCAGCTCTTTTCTTTTACTTCATTAGGAACTGAATACAGTGTGACTATCATGTTCTCTAGCGTATGAACAAGTCTATAGCCCGTTATATAAGGGGCTATTTATACCCTGAGGAGAAGCAGCCGCGCCTTATTCTCGAAATTTAGGAAAGTTTAATCTGCACAAGCGCTTATTGGTTTTTGATGTGTTATGTTAGTTGTCGGCGTCTGCGGTAGCCCAAGGCAGCAAGCCACCGAGCACGTTTTGAAAGAAGCTTTGCATATGCTTGAGGAGAAAGGGTTTGGGACGCGGTTCTGGACGGTGCGCGGCAAGCGTCTCGGCTTCTGCACCCACTGCGACTACTGCCTCGAGAACAAGGAATGTGTCTTCAAAGATGACATGCAGGAACTCTACGCGCTGTTCAAGGACGCGGATGGCTTAATCTTTGCCACTCCAGTCTACAACGGCGGAGCCAGCGCCCAGATTAAAACGGTTATGGACAGGTGCCGTGCTGTCGTGGCAGCTGACAAGAATTTTTTTAAGGGTAAAGTGGGCATGGGCATCGCTCTCGGAGGCGACCGCATCGGCGGGCAAGAAGCAGCGTTGCAGCAGATTCACACTTTCTACATCTTGAACGGCATAATAGTGGCGAGCGGCGGATTCTTCGGCGCCAATTTAGGCGCTACCTTCTGGACCAAGGACACGTTGGAAGGCGTAAAGCAGGACGAGGAGGGTTTCCGCAGCTTAAAGAAAACGGTGAAGCGCTTCGCCGAGTATCTCAACATGTACAGGAGTGACCCGCGTGGCAAAAAATGAAGCTAAGAAACGGAAGGTTGCTTGGGGAATCTCGGGTGCAGGTGACAAAATCGCCGAGTTCATCGACGTCATGAAAGGCGTGAAGAAAGACTACGAGGGCACCGTGGAAATCCACGTTTTCCTCTCTAAAGCAGCGGAAACGGTCCTCAAGTTCTATCGCCTTGAAGACGAACTGAAGCAGAACTTCTCGAAGGTTCAGGTGGAGGTGAACGCTAACTCTCCGTTTCTCGCGGCGTGGATGCAGATGCGCAAGTACGAGTTTCTACTTATCGCGCCCGGCACGTCGAACACTGTGGCGAAAATAGCCCTAGGCATAGGTGACAGCATGCTCACGAACGCTGCAAGCATGAGTCTGAAAGCCTTCGTGCCAGTCTACATCGTGCCCACGGATTACGAAGAGAAAACCGTCTACACCAAGCTTCCCAACGGCAAGGAGATGAAGCTGCGAATCAGGAAGGAAGACGCCGAAAACGTCAGACGACTGGAGCGCATGGACGATGTGCATGTGCTGGAAAACCCGCAGAAAATTCGCGCAGTCTTCGAGGAATGGTTCGGTAAAACCTAAATTTAAATCAGGGACGCCAGAAGCCCACCTGCCAACCCCAAAAACACTGGCAGCGGCAAGCCCGGGAAAATGTTCTTCCTCTCCAATATCAACAGAGTGAGAAAAGAGCCAGCCAAGATGCTGATTATAGAAACGAAGCATGGCAAGAAATTCGGCTGGAAGTTGAAGAGCATAGTGCCTGAAAGCATAGAGTAAAACACCAAATCTCCCAAGCCCATCTGAATGTCCTTAAACGAGTAGCTTAAACCCTTAAGCTGGTCCAGACCTGACTGAGCGATTTTGCCCACAGGCCCGTAATAAACTGTAACTACGTCGTAAACCGCCAAGAACACGAGAATCAGCAGTGCACTCCAGAATGGGATGAAAAATCCGAAGAACACTCCAAGCGCTCCGCCCAAGCAGACCACGGCGGTGTTGCGGGCTCTGCTGCTCCAACGGAAAACCGCGAGGTCAAAAAGGATAGTCATAATTATGGAAAGCGGTATGACCAGAAACTCCAAACTTGGAAAATAAGCAAGCACGGCAGATAGGTAAATCAGCGACAACAGCAAAGCAGCAGTGGTCAAGGCTAAGCTGATGAGTACGTTGATTATTTTTTGGCTCTTTCGCTTGAGGAGAATATAGAAAACAGTGGCGCTTACAGCAACGAGAACAACAAAGTATATCGCGTTGCCAATAGGTCCAGACGGCGAGTTTTCGGGAAACGGTGTCACTGGGATAGGCGCAAACGACTGAGGCAGCAACGTGGAGGCGCAGGCCAGTCCGAACATTAAGCTGGCTAATACAGGTATCAAGTACACGGCTTGAGCGGTAAATCGTTCAGTCATCAAATTACCCCATGTTGCTGATGCTTAACGCAGCTTGTAAGTAACAGTCGTCGCAGAATAAGCTTTGTTTTTTATCCGTGTCAAAAATCGAATTAGAAAAATGCATAACGCATGAAACGCGAGGGCAATGCCGCAGCCCCAACGTATGTCCCAGTTCGTGAACTGCTTCCTTCACTGCTCGCGCCAAAAAAACGGCTTCATCAGCAGATGCACCGTAAAACTCGGGTCTAAGCCGAAACAATGATATCAAAGCAGCCTTTCCTGGGCAAGAAGCCTCGCCGAAAACAAAATTCAGCTCAGGTTCAAAAATGTCCACATCCACGACGCCTAAAACGCGGTCTAAATCTTCTTCAGCAGCAAACGCTTGAATTTCAGTTAAAATCACGTTTGAGCGATATTGTCTGCGCTTCTTGTCAAATGCTCTGTCCAGAAGAGGCATTTTCTCGGCAATAACCTTGCATATAGTGTCAGGGAAAATCTGCTCCAAGCTCTCCGTCATGCGGCGCAATATTGCCGTATCTACTTTTGCAATGGGCAAGATTCCGACTTTCATAATGCGCCCTAAACCTCAAACATATCGCCGGTCTTCGGCGCCACAGCTTCCAGCCCAAGCTCGTTCTTCGCCCAGCCTGCGAAGAGTTCACAGTTCTTCTCTGCGCCGTGAACAACGAACACTTTCGGTTTTCCGCCCAGCCTCTGCAGCGCTTCTTTAAGCTGGCTTGCACCACAGTGCGAGGAGAAGTCGAAGTGTTCGTAGCGGGCTTTAATCTTGCGAAGTTTGCCGTCAATGGTGCATATGCCCTTTTCCAGAAGCTCTTTTCCAGGAGTCCCTGGAATCTGGTAGCTTACGAGGAATATGGCGTTGTTGGCTTTCTTTCCGAGCTTCGACACGTAAAAGGCAGCAGGACCCCCCTTTAACATGCCAGCGGTTGAGATGATGACACAGGGAGATTTGAGGGCTTTTCGCCTGTCCCGCCAACTTTCCACCCAATCAACCGAGTGCATGGCGTTCATGAACAGCTTCGGGTCTCTGAGAAACTCCTTATAATTCATGATTATTCTGCTCGCCTCCCGAGCCATGCCGTCCAAGACGACGGGGTATTCAAAGTGATACGCTGCGAGGATGCAAGCCATCTCCTGCGACCTGCCAACCCCGAAAGCAGGCACCAACACGGTTCCGCCTTTCTCCACCACTTCCGTGACGGACTCCACAAACCGTTTTTCAAGCGCTCTACGTTCAGTATGTTCCTCGTTTGCGTACGTGCTCTCCATTATCACCGCATCTAGATCTCCGTAGTCCATGGAGGCGCCAGCCAGCAGTTGGCTGTCGATGATGTTGAAGTCACCTGTGTAAAGCACCCGTTTGCCTTCAGCCTCTATCAGCACCGACGCGCTTCCCGGCGTGTGTCCAGCGTTCAAAAGCTGGAATCTCATGTCGCCTAAGGTCTCTTCCACGCCGAAGTCCAGATGCTTGTTGCTGCGCATCATAGTTTTCAGTTCCAAGTACTCGAAGGGCAGGTAGTAGCTTGAGAGGTGGATGAAATCTTGGATGAGAAGCTGTGACAACTCCAAATTGAGCTTGTTCGTGTACAGTGGCTTCTTGCCCTCAATGTAGTAGATTGGCAAGGCGCCGGAGTGGTCAAGATGGCTGTGCGTCAGAATTAACGCGTCAACTTCTTTCGGTGGAACATGCATGGGAAAACCCGGTTCATTATCCAGCATTACGCCGTAGTCCAGCAAAACCTGAGTTTTCTCAGTTTTTACGGCTATTCCTATCCTGCCGACCTCGCGTGCTCCGCCTAAAAATGCTATCTTCAATTAGAATCAATCCTTTTCTTTAGCAGTTTGATGAACAGTCAAGAATCTGGTTTTCTGTTTTAAAAATGTATTGACCTCCCAGCAGACGGCGGCACCTTAACTAAGCCTTTCTTCAACGCTGCAAGAATCGTGTCAACTTCTAAGCCAGCTTGGATTTCCGTGTAGACGGTGCATAGCTCTGAAGACTGGTGCGCGTCGCTGCCCGCCACGCCAGGTAACCCCATCAGCTTAGCCAATTCTTGAGCTGCTTTGTTGGAGGCTGGTTGTGAGGCGCCGTTGTAGACTTCGACGGCGTCAAACTTGTAATTCTTGGCTAAGTCGCCCATGCCCCACTCGCGGTAAGGATGCGCCACCACAGAAACGGCGCCGTTTTCCCGAGCGAAATCCAACACGCCCTCCACAGTCCAGGGTCTAGGAGGCAGTTCCTCGGTGCCTAAGACCACGATGTCTCCTTGTTGAGTGCTTATCTCAACACCTGGAATTATCAAGATGTCGGGGTAAGCGGAAGCGAGCTGCCGTGTTACGCCGCAACCAGCAACTGTGTCGTGGTCAGTCACGGCTGCCACCTTGATGAAGCTGTGGGCCACAAGCCGCTCTACTAGTGTCTTAGGCGTTATCGACGAATCATCCGAGAACGTGGTGTGAACGTGCAAGTCGGCTCTAATCAAGATCATTCGCTCAAGTGCTTCCTCAGAATCAGCTCTAACCGAGTTAAAATGTTTTTGCCCTTTTTCGCTTCAACATCCACAAAATCGTAGCTTACTCCTTTCTTTCGACAGGCGGCTCTGCACAATTTCTTGACGCGGTCGCCCCAGTTCTGTGGGTCGTGAATCAGCACCACAACCGCGTAATGCCTTTGCTCGATGTACTCGGACGCTTGGTTTGCCACGTAGTCTATGGTTTCACGGTCAAGTGGAAGCGCGGTTTCATGCTGGGAAAGCGGGTAAACCTCGTCAAGCTCCAGCGGAACAACGCCGAAAGGCGCTGCATAGAAGCAGATGTGAATCATGTTTCTCTGCGTCTCGGTTAAGCGTTGTATGGTTTGCTTGACTTTGTTGAATTCCTGTGCCTTGTGGAAAGGCTTCTTCTTGGACTGCGGAAGTAGCAACAGCACCCTTGCATCCTGTGGAGAGGAATAGCGTTCCCGCAGTCGATTCCTGTAACGAACCACTTCAGGGCGAGCAAGCCCCGCTGAATTGAAGAAGAAGAGCCCGCTTTTCTTAGTTGCTGGCGCGTATTTCTCGATGAAATCTGCGTGGTTTTTCAGCTTTTTCAGCGCCGTGAACAAGGCAGGATGCCCATGCGCCCTCATTTCCAAGTGCTCCCAAAGCCTGCCATCTCGGATGGCTTGCTTTATTCGCCGGAGCTCGGTGACGCAGACGTAGAGATTATGCTCAGCGAGGAAAATCTCCTTATCATTCTGCGGTAGCGCCGCCACCGTTTTTGGCGTGGTGCCCGCGCATTTTGGACATTGGCATGGGAAGTAGTCAAGTTCGCTCAGGCTCCATGTGCCAGTCTCAGTCATGTAACGTCCTTGCCGAGCGTACAGCGCGTAAGCGGCGGAGTCGAAGAAGTCGCAGCCCAAAGCCACGGCTAAAGCAAACATGGCTGGGTGTCCTGCGCCGAAAAGGTGAAGTGGTCGCTCGACGGGCAGGTTCCGTTTAGCCGCCAAAATCATGTCCACCAACACGTCGTAGCGGTAGTTCTCCATGACTTCTGTTGGGCTTCCCAACGCGTGAATTTGGAAGGGCAGTTTTCTCATGGCGACGGCGGATTTCGCCACCAAGTCGAGGTGTCTGCCGCCTTGGACTGGTCCAACCCAGAGGATGTCGTTGCGGGTTTTGGTTTTGAAGAAGGCTTTGGCTCGTTCAAGTGTTTCCGTCACTGTAGCTTCGGCGTGTTCTCGGGTTACTTTCCAGCCTGTCGGGATGTCGAGTATGGTTGCAATGTCGCTGCCTATCTGCTCCTGGTACTCGACGATTTCGGCTTGGGTGACTTCCACGTTGCCGTAAACGAGGATTTGGTAAGCGCCAGAGTCTGTCATAACTGCGCCATCAAACCCGAGGAAACGGTGCACACCCTGCTCAACGGGCTTATTTTGGTAGCGCTTCTTCAGGATGTATGCGTTAGTTATGACGGCTTCGAAACCGAACTCGTCCTTCAGCCGTTTGGGCGGGACAGGCTGAATGCTGGGATTAATCACCGGGAACAGCAGCGGAGTCTCCGCTGTGCCGCTTTTGGTTTTGAGTTTTCCGATGCGTGCGAGGAGGTCTTTTTCTTTAACTTCGAAGCTCATTGTGAACCTTAAACAATCAGCGGTTACGCTTATAAAAAACGTTAGCCCTCTGCCGCTGCAGGTTTTATGCTCCACTATAAACTATTATAATGGCGTGCTCATAACAAGGAAACGATTTGCAGGTGACTATTTGAAAAAAACTGTAGCCGCATGCCTGTTCAGTGGTGGCAAAGAATCGCTTTACGCCCTGCAAACGGTGCAAAAACAAGAAGTCGAGGTTGAACACCTGATTTACGAAATTCCAACCTTCCCATCTCCTCACGCATTTAACATCGAAGCCCTAAAAACGCTGGCGGAATCCATGCACAAAAGCTTCACGATAGTAAAACTTGACACAGACGGAGACGAGCTGGTTAAGACACTTAGGAAACTTAATGTTGGCGCTCTTGTGGCTGGAGACATTAACGTTCCGCAACACGTTGCCTGGCTCAGCGAGGTGTGCAGTAAGGCCGGAGGCGTGAAACTGCTTGAGCCGCTTTTCGGAAAAGACACGCTGATTTTGTTTCGTGAAATGTTTCTTGCAAACCCAAATTCGACTTTTAAAGCTACCATAATAGGCGTTGACACTAAACATTTAGGCGAAGAGTGGCTGGGGTTCACGTTAAGCAAAGATACGGCTACGGAATTCTTGTCGAAAACTAACGGGGTAGATCCATTGGGAGAGAACGGTGAGTACCACACTATATGCGTTGGAAGTCCCCTTTACTCAAAAATTTACAAGATAAAACCAATTGAGAAAAGTGTGGATGAGCGCATGGTTTTTCTTCGCGTGGAGCTGATTGAGAATAACTGTCACGTTTAGAATTAGGCATCCTTATATCGCTTGTTTTATCTATTACAGGTCTTGCTGAGGCGCCGAACCATGGTCTGCACCATAGAAATCCATGAAAAACCAGAGCTCAACGACCCAATCCTTATTGAAGGCTTGCCGGGAATAGGTTTCGTCGCTAACATTGCAGCTTTGCACCTGATAAACGAGTTGAAGGCAAAGCGTTTCGCCGAAATCGTGTCAGCCTCGTTTCAGGATTTTGCATCGACAACGGAAGGCGGAGGCGTTAATTCGCCCGTTAATGAGCTGTACTATTATAAGCGAGGAGAGGGCAAACGCGATTTGATAATCTGGTACGGCAACAGCCAGGCGTTAACGACTTTTGGGCAGTACGAGCTTTGCGGTAAGGTGCTGGACATCGTGCAGGAACTTGGCTGTCGCACAGTCATTTCTATCGGCGGTTTCAAGAAGGATGAGGTTCAGCCTGTTCCAGCCATCTACAGCGCTGCCACGGACGCGGATTCGATGAAGGAAGCGTTGGATTTGGGAACTAAGATTATGGTTGGGCACATTTTCGGCATCGCAGGGCTTCTCATAGGCATGGGGAGGCTTCGGAACCTGAAGGGGTTTGCGCTGCTGGTGGATACGCTGGGTATGTTTCCTGACGTGAACGCCACTCGACACGCCTTGGCTACGCTCGGTAAATACTTGGATTTGAAGATTGACGTTTCTAAGCTGGACGCTGCGGCGGAGCAGACAAAGAAGATACTTGAGTCCTTCGGGCTAATCAGAAACATCGCTGAAGAAAAGAAGAAAGAGGAGCAGATGCGCTGGTTCATCTAACCCTTTGTTTCGCTCATGAATTGTTCGTAGACTCTTTGCACGCGTTCTGCAGCTGGACCTGAACCTTCCACAACACCGCGTTCAGTCAGCTTCACCTTGTCCATGACCCATATGAATCCTTTGTCTTCGTACAGCTTAACCATTGTTGGGAACACTTTTTCTAGGCGGCTCGCTAAGGCTTGCAGATCGAAGGGTTTCTCGGCGCTTGAAATTTGAGCCACGACGTTGCCGTTTAGGAACAGCCTATGCGTGACTTTTCCAGTTTCGTCTTTTGCTTCGGCTATGCACAGGCTCAGGTTGTCGGGGTTAATGCCGATTAGTGTGCCGGTGAATGTTTTTCCCGTGGTGGTTGAGACGCTGACGGTTTTTTCTACCAGCGCCGCGACTTCGGTGAAGAATTTTCTCTGTGGTACAGACACTTAAATCTCCATCCTATTCCATAGGAATGTGCAGTCCAACTATTTATCTTTGATTTTATTAGCGCTGCAATCTGGTGCTGGCGGTAGGCTGAACTGATGTGCGATTTTTGTATATAGCCCCTTAAAAGGAGCCATGCATAGCGTTGACAGCTCCGGGCAGCCCTACCCTCTACTAGTTCCTGCATAGAACTGCTATTAGGCTCCAAATAGGTTTCTGCGCTATCAGCGCGAGGCATCTGTACCTCTCTCCTATTAAAGAGGGTGAATGAAGCAAAGCGTTCTTAGATGCTTTGTTTTGTCAGAAAACGCAGGCGTGTTGAGGTGGCTGGCGAATCAGCATCGGTTATTTTTTTGCAGTTTGGCTACGAAGAAGCCGTTGCTCTCGTGAAGGTGCGGGTACAGTCTCCGGCACTTGCTCAAACCCCTGAGACCTGGCGCGCCAAACTCTGGTCTTATCTCCGCAAGCGCGAATTCTGGATGCCATTTCAGGAATCGCTCGATAACAAGTTCGTTCTCCTCCATGGTTACGCTGCACGTCGAATAGGTCAAAGCGCCGCCAGCCTTAACCGCTTCTGCGCAGCGGTTAATCATCTGCCATTGGATCTCTGCCATCTTCTCAATCGACCTGGGCGTGAGCCGCCACTTGGCTGAAGGAAACCTGCCGAATGTGCCCGTGCCAGTGCATGGCGGGTCCAAAACTACGCTGTCCGCCTCCAACGCGACGGGCAAAGCAGCCCGTGCATCCGCTAAAACTGGCTCCGCAATTGTCACGCCCATCCGCGCCACCTCCCGTTTCCAAACCTGCAACCTTCGAAGAGAGTAATCCACCGAGTAAACCGCGCCCCGGTTCTGCATAAGCTGCGCGATGTACGTAGTTTTAGCGCCGGGCGCAGCACACACATCCAGAACCGTTGCGCCGGGCTTAGGTGCAGCGGCTTCCGTGGAAAAACAGCTCGCCTTGTCTTGGATGTAGAATAAGCCTTCCTTGAAGCTCGTGGTGCCAGCCAGTGGCTTCTTGGCGCCCACCACCTTGTACACATGCGTAAGAGGTTCAGCCTTCTCCAGCTTCACGTCTTCAGCGCCTAGCTTTTCAAGAAGCTCGTCTTCAGAAGCCTTAAGCGTGTTCAGCCGAACGTACGTCGGCGGCGGATTAACGTTTCCTTCGAGGAAGGCTATGGCTTCGTCGCGACCGAAGAGCCTGAAGCAGTACTTGACAAACCATGTGGGATGAAACGTCTGCAGCCCTGTTCTTGCTTCGTCGCTTGCTGTCTTCAGTAACGGCTCAATCTGGCGTGTGAGCAGAAAACCCAGAACGGGTTCGACCTCCAGCAGCGTCTTCCATCCCAAAATCGCGCGTCCCAAACTGGCGATTCGCTCTGCTTCAATCAAATCTGTTTTCGCCCAGTTCTTTGTCACTCGGTTCTGGTAAACGTAAAGCCTCAGAAACGCTTGGACACCCAGGTTTAACTCGCTTATCGTTTTCGGCTTCAGCACGCTGTTGACGAACCTGTCTATCAGGTTCCTCCGCCTAATGGTTTCAACCACCAAGCCGTAAGCGTATCGGATAGCATCAGCGTCCTTTACGCCCAACTGCTTGACGGTTTGATTCAGAGCCATGTGCTCGCTGAGTTTCTGCATCTCCATCCAGCTTAGGGTTTCGATGGCAACGGTCCAGGCGGTCTTCAGCAACTTTTCCACTTCTGACTAAGCAATGTACATGGTTGTAGATAAGACTTCAACGCGCGCCTTTTATGATGCGCAGCGCCTTTTCCGCTGTTGAGGCGCTGAAGAGCAAATCGTCAATCGTGGCGATGAAAGTGGCAAGTTTCACCTCAGCCTCCAAGTTGGTGATGACCTGTTTCCCGACGCAAACCGTTTTTATGGACAGCCCAGTGGGGATCTTGAAGTTGTCTGGGGAAACCGCGCGTGCCACAGCCTCAGCCGTTTTCGCGTCGTCGTACTCAAGCGTTATCGTGGCTTCCAACCTTTTCACCCCGTAGCTGTTTGCCCACCAACCCGTCCACGGCTCTGATGAAGTCTTCAACCTTGTCAAGGGGCACTTGGGCACCTGCTGCCACGTTGTGACCGCCTCCTTTGCCGCCGAATTTTTCAGCCGCCTGCATGACGTCACCGAGGTTGACGCCTTTGCGCAGGGCGGTGTCGGTGGTTCTGGCAGAAAATTTGGCAGCGCCTTCTTTCTCCACTTGTGCAAAGGCTATGAGCGGCTTTTCAGGGTGTTCGACGCTGTTGATGAGGATAGAGGAGATGGTACCGATGATTTTCTCGTTTATGAAGCTCTCACCGTAAACAACGTATATATTCTCCAGCTCCTTTAGGCGTTCAGGCTTTTCCATCACCCAGCCCAAGTACGTGTTAATGGTTTTCCTGTAATCCTCCAGAACCCTGTTCGCCTCCTCGAGCGCCGTGCCCCTGTCCCCCATGCAAACCGCTATTCCCAAGCTTGGCCTGTCCAGTCTTCCAGTGCTATTCAGCAGCACGGCGAATTCTCTGGCGTCTCGCAACGGCGTCCACGGCTCTTCGCGGTTTAAAACGTATATGTCGCCGATTAGGTTCGCCACTTCGAGGTGCAATCCTTTTGACAGCAGGTGTTCCGCCAGCGCCGAGGATAAGCGTTTCTTTTCGTCTTCTGTGAGGTCCCGGAGCGCACGCCAACGCCCGCCATCCTTCAGTTCGATGCCGAGGTTGTTGAGGAAGGCGACGCAGGCGTCTTCTTCGCCGCTTAACCCAGGAATAAACGGGGTGGTAGTGGCTGCCAACGCCCTGTGGATGGGGCGTGTTTCTCTGCCGAAGAACGTCAAATCCTTCTCCACATTGACTAGGCCTACGCTCACGGCATCTTTGATTATGCGCTCGTTTAAGCCGCAGAGTTTTCTCTGTTCACACTTGTCCTGCATGTCCCCGAGCGCGCCGACTAGCGCTATGGGCGACAAATCGACATTTGCTGGATTTACGGCTTTGGCCACGAAATAAGCTACTCCGGAACCGCTAACTTCAGTTGCCCCGTCTATGCCGTGAACATGCGGGTTAACCTGCACAAAATTCTCGTTATCCGTTTTTCCTAAAATTTGGTGATGGTCCAGTATGAGGAGTCGGAAATCTGGGACTTTTTCATCCAGGAGTTCAAGGTAGCCGCTGCCGAAATCCGTCAAAATCACCAGTTGCGGCTTGTCCGCGATTATTTCACCTATGATTTTCTCGTCAACCCACTGCGTTATCCTGATGCGGAATCTCGCGTCCAGCCGATACAGGGCTTTGCCGATTACGCCTGCCGCAGCGATGCCATCTGCATCCAAGTGAGAGAAAATGTGTATGAACCCGTCTTTTTCCACGGTTTCAGAGATTACCTTGGCGGCTTTTGCGGCTGACGCTAAGAAGGCTTCAGTTGGCATCTGCACTGTCATGTGTTTTCCACTCTTTCCTAAAAGCTGGGTTCCTTAATTTAAAGCTGGTGTCCTGCCTACTGCCTGCGAAAAAAGCACCTGAAAACTCGGTTCTAAGCTATGTTATGGAGGCTACTTTTGCCTCGTACTTCCAATTCTTGGGCAAGACGCCTTTGCGCTTGTAGTATCGTGAGAGTTTGTGTATTTGTGCTTCGATGACCTGCATGGAGCGTTTGTTGTGCAGGTCCTTCTTGTGCTTATCTAGATGCACTGCAAGCGCCTGTGCCTTCTTAATCAAGTTAGCCAAGTCCTCAGGCATCGAAGGCGCTAATCCTGCGTCTTCCAGTATGTCGCTTATGCTCTTGCCTGTTATTGGCTTAACCAGCGGAATGGCGTACTGGTCCCTGAGTATGGTGCCGATGCTGCTTAGCGAGTGCCCTTCTTTGGCGAGTTTGATAACGAAAGCTTCCACTTCTTCAGGCTGGTACTTGCACCAGCTTGGCGGTCGCTTGCTGACTGGACGAATTGAATGGGATTTCCCTTTTTCCTGTTTGGGCATCTGCTGCACCTTGAGCACTATGCTCCATGGAACACGAATATTTAAAACTAGTGGGCTATTTTTCAATAAGCATGCTAAAGCATCCTGCACACTACACGGTTTTTAAGGCGCTGCCTTAGAGATTTCCTGCACGCAAACACAGAGACTTGTCCTCGTTTGAGAATTGCAAATGTGCACCGCTGCTGTCTACAGCAGAGAACGAAAAAGTCAATTTTTTCAGTCTACAGTGGTTGTCACAAATTCTTTGTGGTCGTTCTTGCGGGAGAATTCTGTTTGCTGCCTCACGCATGTCCTCTCGTTACTTTACTTCAATTTAGTTGCGAATTGCCTTGCATAGTCTTTTGTCCGCTCGATTTCGCCATCCACAATCGGTCCTTTTTGCCCAATCACAAGCGCTTTCAAAACTGGCATCAGTTGATTCATCTTCTTTTCTCTAAGCCTTTGAGCAATCTTTTCAGCCGCACTCCATTCTTTATTTTCAGCTTGTGCGCGCTCAACGTTCTCGGGATTTTCAGTGTCGAAAGCCGCAAAAGGCTTGTTCATCCATTCCTCACTCTTCACCTTACCTAAGAAACCTCTGACTGCAAAGCTCATCGTGCCAAATTTGGTCGGAGAACCGAGAACCAGAAAATCATAGTCTTTTCCGCTTAACTTCTTGACGTCTCTCACATAGAAAACGTCAACATCTAATCCAGACTCTTTCAGTGTCTCTGCGATGGTTTCCCCGATTTTCTTGGTGTTTCCGTATGATGTGTCGTAAACAACTATGCCTTTCATTCTTCAAACCTGCCTTTGCAGCTACAACATTTTGGCGAGTTCCATGCCTATTTGCTTGAAAGTTTCCTCTGCGCCTTCTTCGAGTGGCCCGTCCCTGCCCATTACAATGGCTGATTCGCTGTGCTTCGCGATGGTCAAGCCCATATCCTTAAGCTTCTTCTCAATCTTATCTCCCGCGCTTCCAGCCAGCCTACTCCTCATCTTGGTGTCAAACGCAAACGCCTTTTTGCCCGCCAAGCCCTCTGCATTTTTCAACCGCTCCAGAAAATCCTTCACAGGCTTGGACGCGTTCCAAGCATGCACTGGGCTTCCAACACACAGCAAATCAACTCTCGCTAATTCATCAAACTTGACTGCTTCAACCTTAACAACGTCGGCTTCGACGCCGCCACTTTCTAATCCCGCGGCTAAAGCCTTCGCCAATTTCTCAGTATTGCCATACATGCTGTAATAAACAACTAAAGCCTTCGCCACACCCAATCACCCTACCATATCTTAAACATCCGCACAGTATATAACCTCACCGCACATAGAAACAAGCGAGTTGACACTGGTCACTTTTATCTATCCGCTCCTCTGCTGTTTTCTGCATGGTTTTGGCTGTTTTCGGCGCCAATAGCGACCCCTCCCCTCTATAGGTTCCTGCAACCAACCACTAATAGGCTCCAAATAGGCCATTTTTTGTTTTAGGAAGAAACAGGCGAATTGAGTAGAAAAGAATATAGGCGCTGCTGAAACATGAAGAGGTAGTCAACAATATTTTTATTTCAGTCTTAACCCTAATGTCACCTTGCTGGGGTGGCCGAACGGTTCAGGCGGCAGCCTGCAGAGCTGCTCTATGTGGGTTCAATTCCCATCCCCAGCTCTAATACTGAATCCCTATACTCCAGTGGAATAACAGAGTTTCTGTGGTCACTGAAGAAAAGAGGGTATAAAGAAACTACCATTGTCCAGAATTACGCTAAGATTCTTAAACAGTTAATGAAGCACTGTAACATTAAAGATTCTGAGAGTGTACTGGGCTACATTGCTAATCTCCATGTAAGTGATGGTAGAAAAGAGGTAATGATAGATGTCTATGCTAACTACTGTAATTACGCTAAGATTCCATTGATAAAACCGAGGTATAAGAGAACAGATAAGTTACCGTTTATACCATTGGAGAAAGACATTGAATCGTTACTGTCTGCTTTACCAAGGAAACTTAGAATATTCACAAGGGCAATATATGAAACTGGAGCTAGATCTGGAGAAGTATTCAATCTTAAGTGGATAGATATAGACTTCCAGAATTGTTATGTTACTGTCAATAATCCAGAGAAGGGAAGTAATGCAAGAAGACTTAAAGTTTCTAATCAACTGATTGGTTTACTGAGTACATTACCACGTACATCTGACTATGTATTCAAAAGTAACGTTAATGTTAGAATAGAGTCTTTACGTAACTGGTTCATAAGAGAAAAGAAGAATGTCTCCCATGCACTCTGTAACCCTATGATCGCATCTATCACATGGAAATCTTTACGTCACTATAAAGCTACAATGGAGTATGCTAAGAGTAAGGACATTCTGTACGTTATGAACCTGTTAGGACATAGGAACATTAAGAATACTTTGGTCTATACGCATCTGGTAGAGTTTAAGAATGATGAGTACGTCTGTAAGATTGCTAAGACTGTTACTGAAGCATCTGCTCTTATTGAATCTGGGTATGAATACGTCTGTGACATGGAAGGATACAAACTATTTAGAAAGAGAAAGTAAGCTACGCTAGAATAATTATTTTTTATTATTTTTTTTATAAAGTACCCTGTTAAGCCATGTCGTTTTAAGCATTGATTCTGGATATTTTAAGAATTCTTTTACTGAGCCAGTATTGCTGAACTGTAGATGCTGTGTACACGTGGAATCTTTGTTAAATATTTCACAATTGCTTAAAGAAGCTCTCTATTCAGTCTATTCCAGAGTACGGTCACAGTACAGTTTCTTTTAATCATAACATTGTTCACGTTTACAAGTTGTTAATTTTCTCTAAGTTTTATTGCTCTATTCAACAGAATGTTCTCAATGGATTATTCCTCTTTTACTGAAATAACCTATTAGCTTAGAGATTAGAATGTCTTTTACTGCTTCAATACGTGGAATATCAACGCCTCATATAAAGACTGACGAAAATGTCCATTGTTAGCTACTGTTGTTATTTCGTGAAAGTGATTAAGGAAACTTAGCATTTTTTCAATGAATAAAGTGTTTATGAGAAGAACATATTAACCATATAGCATACACTTAGTCTGTACATGTAATCTGTGATAATGGATGTGTGAAATAATGACCCGTACTATTACTCTGGTCACCATTACATCATCATCATGGATTCCTCTAGGGACTCTAGGACCATACTCTAGGACTCTAGGAAACTTAATTTTTGTTAAAGATTACTACTTGACCTAATTAGGACAATGTTGTTAATGGTCTTTACGTCTTATCTTTCTTTATATGGAAAACTTAGTTAATTCCACACTATTATTCCTGTTATTATTCTAGCGTAGCGTAGTGACAGAGGGGAACGTAGCGTAGCGTTATCTTTCTTATGGTATAACGAAACGATATTTAAATATAAGTTATCATTATGGAAATATGTAAACAATCTCTGCATGTGGATACTTCTTCTGCAACATATCTTTGTATTTACTGTAAGGTCTATTCTCTGGTCTATACTCTGTTTCTGGTCTATGCTTATGTCTCATAATTAAAGCACGATGCATATTTGCTACTTTAACCTCAATATACCGTTTAGATTTAGGTATTCTTTTTCTTCCTCTACGTTTATAATGATTAATCTTTCTAAAGAATTTATGAGGTTCAAAAGCTGATACTGTCTTTCCAAATGCGTAACGTCTTAAAGGGTTATTTCTGTTATGGTCTTTACAGTATTTCTTTCCACCTTTAGGTAGAAACCTTTTACATATTAAACACTGTCTCGTTTTTACCATCTCTTATTATTTAAACAGTTTCTTAATCAATGAGTCATGCTGTTGCTTCTGTCCTTGTGGTACATCTTTTCTGGGTATATTGCATCTAACACATACAGTAGCATCCATCTTATTTTCAGTCTTGCATACGTCACATACCCAAGTAGCTTTTGCTTCTTGCTCTTTCTTCTTCTGCTCTATACGTCTAAGTTTCTCCTGTCTCTCTTGCTCTTCTTTAGCTTTTAATTCTTCTTCAGTCAATAAAATTATGTCATGTTCCTCATTAACTACCTCTGGAGTATTAAACACCGTCTCTAACGTAAGTTTGTTTACTGCTTTCAATTTTCCATTCTCTTCTATGACCTTATAATATTTATCGTACCCTTTTAGATACCAATTTCCTTTATCATCTTTCAATAACATATGTTCAGGATTGGCTACACTCATGTACGTAGTTACAGGCTTGAATTCCATGCTATATCCTTTAAACGGCAACTTTAACATTTCACTCTTAAGCTCTGCTATCTTCCCTTCTAATTCCTTAATCTTCTTAAGGTCATCAGTTGTTCCATAACGCCTATAGTTATTGATTCTGCTTTGTATTTTCTCTGCGTCATTAAGCATATCAATGAATTCTTTAGGTGCTCCATGTAATTCCATTTTTTTATACATCTCCCGTTGTCTATTCTCAGCTTGTATTGCTAACTGTTCTTCCTCAATCTTCAATTTAGCTAACTTAGCCTTTTCAGCTAGTTCATACTCACGTTGTATTTTAGCCTCTGATAGTTTAGCCTCAATCTCTTTCTGGTATTCTCTACGCATAAACTCTTCATATTCGTATTGGGTTATTCCAGTATCACCAATGTTTGGAAACGTTTCATAGAGCTTCTTATAATCCTCTTTAGTAATGTCCCTTCCAATACGTTGTTTAAAATCATCTTCTATACGCTTTACTTCAGTCATACGTTTTCACCTCCATCACCATCATGCTACAGCCTTTGCTATTTGCTTTAAATCACGTAGTCTATCCCTGTATCTATCTCCACAAACACGGTCACAGTATAGTTTACGTTTGCTCATATTGTTAACTGTAAACTTTCTACCGCAGTATAGACATCGTCTTTCTTCCTTCATTCCATATTCCTCTCTCAACACTAATCCTTTTTAAAGATTCATACTTACTGTTTATAAGTGGTTGTAACATTTCCTTCCATCTTCTCGGATACTCTCTACTTAACAGTTTAGCTTCATGTAAACACGACTCACTGCATAATGGTATGCCAACGTATTGTATTCCGTAACCGTATTTGTCATCGTACCATGTGCTATTAAATCCCAATTCCAATAAAACATCTGTTATGTTGTCTGGTATATACGGCTTATAAATGTATGATGAGCCTACTGGAATATTCTTTTTACATACCAAACATATGTGTTCAGTCTTGCTTTTCTTAATGTGTTTTATGTTCTTCCAGTTCATTTACTACACCTTCTCTCATGATACTCTATTACGCCTTTTCTTATGCATTCCATACAGACACGTCTATTAGGAGTTTCTACATACACTTCATCACTGGTCTTACCGCAATAATTACATTTACCTCTGGTACATACTCCATAAACTAAAACACTATCGTTACTCGTTCTCATAACTTACCTTCCTTAAACTTCTTCTTGTTCTTCGTCATCTCTATCTGAAACTTAATGTTCTTAATATAGTCTTCAAAACTGTCTTTATGAGGCTTCAACTTATATTGACAATCAAGATGTCTGAAATGTATTCTACAGTTATTACCGATTCTTATATGACCAGCTCTTAACGGAACATCATAAGGCACATTCCTATTAAAGAATTTGAATGCTTCACCATCCACATTAATAGGCTCAAGACACACACTGCACAACACCCCTTCCTTACGTATAGTCACTATTTCCATTCACATAGCCTCCGCTACACCAACAACACATTTATAAAATACACTAACAGCACAGTAACAGTACAAGGGAGATAAAGTAACCGTATATACATAATTTCTAACATAACAATGCTCCCTTATCAACTGGAGTAACGTCGTACTGTATCGGTTTACCGAATACGGTTAATTCTACTTTGTAATTCTGTACAGTACGAAAGACCATCATTGAACGACATTCTTTACACAGCATTGTTTTACCCCAACACTACAGCGCTATAGAGGGGAGTATAAAAAACTCCTCATACATGATAGCCAGTCATGTACATATAAAAACATATTTAGAGAGTATAAAAGGATTATGGACTTTATAGAATGAAAGAAAAAGAAGAGAAGTATTATTTCTTAAATGGTTTATCTATTTTTTCTAAATACACAATTCCAGAAACTTTGTGTAATTTAACGTCAGTACGGCTACGAACCAATTTAGCTAATGCTTGATAGAGAGTAGATGTCTTCTTAGATGGAACAGTAATCTTATAGATTCCAGATGGTCTCTTACTCACATCGTTAATAATCTTTGAATATACAGCACTCGAACGTTTAACAATTGGTAAAGGAGAAGTAACTGCCTCAATTGTATATTCATCCTCATCCATAGCTATCACCTCAGTAATGGAATACCACGTACAAGTATAAATGTTTTATAGAAGATAGTTTCACATGATTAATAAGCGTACAGTGTCTAAGTTTTCTCCAGTGGTTAAGAATGAGTAACGTAAACAATGAAGATAAGGATAAGATGCTCTATATGGGTTCAATTCCCATCCCCAGCTCCACTTTTCGGCGGTTTTTGAAGTTGTAGGGCGTTGCTTATCACATTTATTTCGGGGGTCGTGTTTTGGGCTTGTAGTTAACTTATTTCGTTGTGCCTTGGTTGTGCTGATTGCCGCGGGCAGTGCAGTCAGCGCATGGAAACATAACATGCATTAAGGGCAGAACCATTTATTAGCCCTTTATATAAACGGTGATAGGGCAATGAGGGGAGGTTCAAGTCCACCATTAGGCGAAAATCGGATGGGATATGTACAAGACTCGGCTGGAATTTCCGTTCCGCACTTTGATGCATTATTACCCAAAAAAATGGGGGAAAGATTGTTTTTGTTTTGCAGTGTGTTTACGGTCGTCTCCGGAGCAGCAGAACCGTAGCAATTGCTATTGCGATGACTATAATGATTATGGCAACTGCAATGTACATCATCAGGTCTCCCGCCGTAGCTAAGCCTGGTTGAGGCGTAATCACGGGCGCGGGAGTCGCTGCTTCGGTCGCGGTGAAGTGTGTTTCAGCGCATGACCCGTAGTACGAGTTGGAGCCGGCGAACGTGGCGATCACGGTGAAGTCGCCTGGGATGTCAGGCGTCCACGTGAAGCTGAACGAGCCGGTCGTGTCGCTTGTGGTGGTGCCT
>JAOZHY010000028.1 GCA_026014595.1 Candidatus Bathyarchaeota archaeon | reverse complement strand
TTTCAGGCAAATAATCCATATTAGACAGATACCGAAATGTTAGTAGTCCATCCAGAAAGCATGGACGTGGGCCCGTAGCCTAGCACGGATTAAGGTGTCGGCCTTCGGAGCCGGAGATCGTGGGTTCAAATCCCACCGGGCCCGCTTTTTTCAAGAACAGGTCTTCTAAAATTGTGTATTCTTGTAGTAACATCAGCACAGTTTTTCGAGCGGAAAAGAATTTAAAACCAGAGCCGTCATGGTTAACAATAGCGAGTTATGGGAAGCGGTTTTGGTTGTCAACTTTCTCAAGCTTTAAAGGACCTGCGTGGAACTATCGGATAATTGCCACGAGACCGATTCTGGTCAAAGCTAAGAACGACCGGATGCGTAAAGCCGTTGCAGTAGACATTCTATCCAGCTTGCCCTTCGCCTTCGAAATTTCTGAAGAAATCTCGGCAGAGGCGGTTGAGGTTGAAAAGCAGTTCTCGGCAACGCTTAAGGTTTACACCTCAAAGAATGTGCAGGGCGTAGACAGCGATTTCATCGAGTTCTTCGAGGTTCTAGACGTAGACCAGAGTTTCGAGGACTTCGTCAGAGCCTACTGGATTTACCCAACCCTCATAGCCTTTGAGCTCACCAGAATAGAGCCGTTGTAACGTTTTACTTACGGAAGCCCAGCATTTGGTTCAGGACGTCTAAAATCATCTCGGAAGCCTTGGGATCTGGAAACTCCAGGTCTTCAGGTGCTGGTTCCGTGCCAGCAAACAGGCAAAGAGCGTCGATGCCTTTCAATTTTGCCAAGCCGAAGACCAAGCCTGAAAACCCATAAAACGGTCCCGAATAGTCCACTTCAAGGTTCAGCGTCTCTTTCATCTCTCGAATTATGTCTGGGCTGGTGGCTGCACAGCAGACCTTGCTTGTTTCTGAGCCGTAACCGGCTGCGACTATGATTCTGGAGACAGCAAATTCGCTTAGAACCTCCACCACCTTTTCTGCCACGTCGTACTGCCCTGCAAAGTTTGCGTGGTACCCCTTCACAATGACCATGGAAGGAGAAGGACATGTGTAGAACTGGACTTTCGGCAGGTCTACTTGACCATGCTTTACTCTGGCGCCGCCGACACCAGGCAACGAATAATGCGACACATAAGAAGGTTTAGTGTGATAAATCATCGGAAGGTGACTGGAGTAAAGTTCAGCTGTCAAATTCGCTTTTGCTGCGTCGATGAGCTGATTCACAACGAGCTTTCCTATGGACCGTAAGCCTGGGGAGCCTACGACGGCTACTGGCGTCTCCAATTCAACTTTTCGCAGCCGTTCTATCCAGACATCAGCTTCCATCGGTGTTCCTTCGTTTTCAAGTGACGTAGCTTGGTTTCTTGGCAGCTTCTGCGAGCTCTTCTTTTATTCGCCGTTCGACCTCTGCCATCCTTGCGATTATCTCATCCATCTCCCGTGCTTGCTTATCCAGCGGTTCCATGTCCACTTTCAGGTTCAGGGCTGCCGTAAGCAACTTCAACACTGCTTTCGACGCTTTGGCGTCTATGATGTACTGTCCTGTGGGTGTTTGATAGCCTCTTGTTTCGCCCATCAGGCAAACGGCTTCAACGTTTCTTTTTTTGGCTAAGCCTATGATTAACCCGTTCTCGCCTGAGATAACGCCTTCATCCAGAGGCATCACGCCCATCTTCTTCATTTCCTCAAGCGCTTCAGTACTTGTCGCGGTTCCATAAACATTAGGCACATCGAACACACGATCACTCACGTACGCGGCTAGAGAATAAATCTTCTTCACTCCGTTAGCGACAGCCCAATCCAGCAGTTTATCCGCTACCTCATACTGTCCCTCAGGCGAAAAAGCTTGGGAATTACCTGAAAAGAACACCAAGTCACCTGCCGTTTCATCCTTAAGAAAGTATAGTTCGTTCCTGAGAAGTTCGACGATGCCGTCGCTTCTTATCAGAACATAAGGTGGAAAATACTTGGAGTAGACTTCTGCGACCAGTTCAGCCTTAAGCTGCTGTATAAGGTAGTCGACTGACAACTTTCCGATGTAGGCAATTCCTGGAAGACCACTGACCAGCGTGAAATCTTTTGGAACAAATTTTTTCAGAATTTTAATCTCGACGTTCATAGGTTACTATGTTATTTTGGTCGCTATTAAGCTGAGTGCTTGTGCGGACAGCTCCTAATTACACTTGTCACATAATCATCCACTAGCTTTTCCCGTCGCGAGTTTTTCCGCGGAGTATAAATAACTCTTCTCAGATAGATTTCTTGAGTGAACCAGTGTGGTTCGTCTTTCTAAAAACCAGAAAAAAATCCTAGAGATGCTCGAAATAAAGCCAAACATGACCACGAAGGAGATAGCGGAAACCTTATTCGGCAAAATCGTAGAGTACAAGACAAAAGAGTACAGTTCCACCATGCGGAGCTTGGTGTCGCTGGAAAGGCAGGGACTGGTGGAGAGGGTTCAGGTTCAGCTCAGATGGCGTCGCAAACCCAAGACCCCTGAAGTTTTGGCTTCAGAGCATGCATAAACTTGGCCAGCGCAGCTGTGGGCAACGGGTTATATTTTGGAAGACAATGAAGTATTGGTAATGCAAAACGAGAACGCTATTGAAACGTTCGGTCTGACAAAAGTCTTCAAATCGAAATTCAGCGCTGAAAATGGACGCAGGCTGTTTTGGCGGAAGGAAAACCGAAAAGTAACGGCTGTTGACCACCTCAGCTTGGAAATCAAGAAGGGCGAATTGTTCGGTCTGCTTGGACCAAACGGCGCAGGAAAAACAACGCTGGTCAAGATGCTTTGCACGCTTTTGCCTCCTGACGAGGGAACCGCCCGCGTGAACGGCTTCGACATTGTAAAGGATCAGATGAACGTTAAACGATCAATCGGTACGTTGTTCAGCGTTGGTGAACGCGGATTTTTCTGGAGGCTCAGCGGCTACCGAAACTTGGAATTCTACGCCGCTATTCACAATGTTCCCCACAATCGAATAGACGAACGTGTGATGGAAGTCCTGCGTCTTGTGGGATTAGAGGATAGGGCATTCGAGTTTTTCCAGAAGTACTCTGGCGGCATGAAGAGAAAACTCTCGCTTGCAAGAGCGCTGCTGCCTGATCCGCCAGTCCTACTGTTGGATGAGCCCACAACTGGGCTGGACGTTGTCTCTTCGAGAAGCATCAGGGAATTCATACGCAATGAGCTCAGCAAGAAAGCGGGAAAGACCGTTCTGTACACAACTCACTACATCGAAGAAGCCTCGCAAATCTGCGACCGCATCGGCATCATGAACAAAGGAAAAATAATAGCTCTCGACACACCCGATGCCATAAGAAACATGGCAAAGAAGGGCGAATTCGTGGACATTGTTGTGCAAAACATCACTGAAGCCCAGGAAAACGCTGTCCGAAGGCTGAACGGCGTCGTCAGCGTCGCCACGGAAGTGCAGGATGCAGTCTTGGGTCAGGTGCGGTTGCGAGTTCGCTTAGAAAACGTGGATGCATTGCCGGGTGTGTTAGACTATTTCTTCCGGGAAAACATCAAGTTGGTCAATTTTCGGCGTGAGGAGCCGACTTTGGAGGATGCGTTTATCGAATTGACTGGGGCGGGGATCACAGAATGACTTTGAGGGAGGAGCTCTGGAAAAATTACTATTTCATGAAACGAGACATCATTTCGTTTAGCACTTACAAGACGAATATTCTGCTTATGATTTTCAGCGCACTTTTCGGAGCGTTAACTTATGCGTTTTTGGGTGCAAACGCTACGATGGAGGCGGTGCTTGCCAGGTACCACATGACCTTCACAACGTACTTGATTATAGGCATCGCTTTCATGACCTATCTGTCGCAGAGTCTCACGCTGGTTCAGCGGACGATTAATCCGTGGTCGCTTGAGGAAGTGTTGGTTTCGCCTACTGGATTGCTCACGTTTATCGTGGGCAGTTCGCTCTGGGGGTTCATCTGGAGCACTCTCACCATAATTATTTATCTTGCTGTGGGAGTGCTGGCTTTCGGCGTGGTCTTAAGCGTAAACATCATCGGAACAGTTCTTGTGGTGGCACTGGGCATCGGCACTTTTATCGGGTTCAGCATGATAGGCGCAGGCGTCCTAATTGTGACGAAGCAAGGCGACCCAGTGGCGACACTTATAACCATTATCACAAGCCTCTTCGGGAACGTGTTGTTTCCGCCTCAGCTTATGCCTCAACCGCTGCAGGCCATCGCGTATTTCACGCCGCAGTACTATTTCCTCACGGATGTCAGAGTCATGCTGACTGGTGGCTCTGTATCGTCCATAGCTTTTGAACTTGCGGTTTTGGCTTTGATGTGTGCGGTGATTTTGCCCGTTGGGTACTTTGCGTTTTTGTGGTGCTTGAAAACCGCCCGGAAAAACGGAACTCTCTCATGGTTCTAAAAGGCGCTATACCAAGGTTTTTTGTTTTTCTCCCTTGATTAGGCTGGAGACGCGGACGCCGATGAGCCGTACCTTTCTCTCGCTCCGCAGGTACGGTTGAAGCAGTTCTCTCGCGGTTTTCTGCAGGTCTTGCGTGCGGTTGGTCATGAACTGCAGGGTTTTGCTTCGCGTGTGAGTTTCAAAATTCTCGTACCGCACTTTCACGGTTACGGTCTTAAAGAAGAAGCTTTGGCTCAGCGCTTCTTTGGAGACGTCTTCCGCAAGCGCATCTAACGCCTTCAGCACAGCCTCGGCGTTGTCTGTGTCCTTTTCAAAAGTGGTTTCATGACTTATGGATTTGGCCCCCGTTCGCTGCTCCACCTCACTCCGGTCTATGCCGCGCGCCATAAGGTGCATCTGCGTGCCTATTACGCCGAATTTCTCACTCAGCACGCTGGGGTCGTAGCGGGCGAGGTCGCCTATTGTGTTTATGCCGAGTGCTTTGAGTTTTTCTTCGGTTTTGCGTCCAACCCACAGAAGTTTGCGGACTGGAAGCGGAGCCAGAAACCGTTCGGCTTCGTTTTCTTTGACCACTGTTAAGCCGTCGGGCTTCTGGTAGTCGCTTGCCACTTTCGCCACCAGTTTGTTTGGTCCCACGCCGATGGAGCAGGTGAGCCGTTCTTTCTCGAGAATCTCCTGTTTTATCTGTTTGGCTATGGCTTCGGCTTCAGCGTAATCCTTTACTCGTGTGGTAACGTCTAGGAAAGCTTCATCGATGCCCCACTGCTCAAACTTATCTGCGTACTTCCGCACGATGTCCATAATTTCTAGAGAGACCTCTATGTACAGGGAGAAGTTTGGCGGAAGGTAAACGGCTTCGGGACAGAGTTTCCAGGCGCGGCTGATAGGCATGCCTGAGCGGATGCCTGCTTTGCGGGCTTCATAGTTGCTGGTGCTGACGACACCGCGTCCTTTGCCCTGTTTCGGGTCTGCACCCACCACGACGGGCCTGCCCCTGTACTCGGGGTGTTCGCGTTCTTCGACGGCTGTGAAGAAGTGGTCCATGTCTATGTGGAGTATGATGCGTCTCTTTTCGCTCATGCCCTTTTTCCACCTTAGGGTTTGGAGTGTTTCGGATTTAAAACCTGCTGTCCATTGCTTAACTGAATCGGAATCAGAATTGAGTATGCATAACGTTTAAGGCTCCGTACTCTAAAAAGTACGTGCCTAACAACAGGGACTTGGAGTGTAGAGAATCAAATGCCTACTCAGCTGTCAAAAGAAGCCGCCAGCAGATAGCAGTCGAATTTCTCAAGCAACAGAAGAACACAGACAAGATTGAAGTTGCAATGATTGAAGAACACACTGACGGCTGGATGGTCAGGGGAACATGCCCCATAGACATGGAAGGACACCCTTGGGCGGAAAAATTCGCCGTCGTCGTCGACTGGAAAGGAAAAATCAAAGACACAAACTACGCGCTGCTGTAAGCACACCTCTCGATAGGTTCCTGCGCCGATTTCTAATCTAAGCATGCTTTTTATTCACGCTAGCATATTGGACAGCGCTAAGGTAAACCAGAATAGGCTTGTCTCATTCTGGCTTCAGCAAGTTGCGTATCAGCAATTCGACCTCTAACTGAGGTCTGCTTCCGTCGATAACAAGCCATTTGCCTAGTGTCGTCAACGCAATTCCTTTCTCCCTAACCTTTGCAAGTGCTTCTGGGTTTTCAAACATTTCAATTGTGTCTCGGGTTCTTTTCACAATTCGCTTGTAAGCGTCTTCGGGTTTGATGTCGATGAAAAGCATTTTTTCGGGTTTTGGCACGAGAGCAGAAAAGAAGCAGTAGGCAATCTTGTCCATTGGTGAAGGTAAGTACGCTGTTCCCATTAAATACCTTACAAAAATTATGTAATCGTAGTCGCGCCACCTGTACTTAACTATCGAATGCAGGACATCAAGCATGTAGAACAGTGCTGAAGCAAAGTGCGCACTTGAACCGCTGGCTTGGAGAAAGCGTTTGGCGTTGGCTCCTAGAAAATTATCATCCGAAGGGTGAACGCGAAGGCATACTGCCTTGCCTTGGTTTTGCAGGAATTTAACGAGACGACGGGCCTGAGTGGTTTTTCCAGAAGCGTCTAACCCGTCAATGACTATGAATTGAATTTTATACACCTCCGCTAAACAGCAGAAAAAGTGACGCACCAAGCATTGGGACTGTTATATTGTCAAATCCTATGGGTGAAAAGGCTTCAGCGAGAGTGACCGCGGAAGCCACTTCTGTTGCCGCCAGCGTCAGAGTTTGGATTGGCAAGAAGTAAATGTGCGAAAAGAAAAGCATGCTGGCTTCGAGACTGAGAAAGCTTGCGGTAAACATCGCTGCCGAGCCCTCCAAGCTTTTGGTTGTGAAAATTCGGTATCGGGTCTTTCCGTATTTTTCTCCGATTATTGCAGCTGACGCGTCGCCATAAGCCATAGGTAGAATCCCAGCTGCAATTATGTAGGGTCTGGATGCGAAAAACACCGCCAATAATGTATACGAGAATGCGTAGTAAACGAGACCTAAGTAATGGCCTTCTTCAGTTATTCCCGTTAAACCTCCAAGCCTTTCATTCAAGGCATGAATGGGTGAATAGGGTGAAGCGAGGAATGTTATTAGTACGAATGGAGCTGCAACAAAAAACGGGAAATTTAAGGGAAAGGAATTCAACGTAAAGAGGGGAATGAGGAAAGACAAATTTCCAATCATAATATGCAAGAATTTCCGTGAGGTTTTGCCGGAAAAACCAAAAAGCTTAGAAGCTTTTCCTGAAAGAAATATGACAGCTAAAATATAGGCGTAACATGTAACAAGCAAGATTATGTTTAGCAGCAAGTCCTCAACCATAACTCATCCCTGAGAACTCGAAATCCATGCTTTTCTCGTGAGCTTATTGCATTGATTCACGAGTTTCTCCCTTCCCATCTATACTCGTTTGTTTTGTTGGCTTAATAACCTTTAATGATGTTTTTCCAAGATAGAACTTGGATTGGGAAGCGGAAATCCTTTTACTTGATGCTAAAGTGGTAACCTCAGTAAAGCCGTTTAGGTTAAAGCCGTACCAAAGCAAGTACGGATGTACGACAAATGTTAGGCGGTCTGTTCGGAGTAGCCTCAAAAGATAGTTGCACAAGAGACTTGTTCTTTGGGACTGATTACAACACTCATCTTGGAACCGAGGTTGGAGGCTTAGCCTTACTTGACGGTGAAATAGAAATTTATTCTCATGACATTAGCAATAGTCAGTTTAAATCAAAATTCGGCAAATACTATGGAAAACTGAAAGGCAAATTAGGCATAGGCGTAATAAGCGATACAAAAGAGGAGCAACCGATCAAGTTCGAAACAAAAATAGGAAATTTTGCTCTCTGCACGATTGGTTTAATAAAGAATTCCAAAGAGTTGTACACAGAACTTATTGAAAAAGGTGCAACCTTCAAGAAGTCACGCCAGAAGACACGAATGAGCAGCCTCAATCAAACTGAGATTGTTGGCGAGTTAATATGCACGGGAAATAGTGTAGTTGACGGCATAGAGAAGATGTACGAGAAGATTACAGGTTCAATATCTCTGCTTTTGCTTTCGGAAAAGGAGCGGGCTATATATGCAGTTGGAGATACCTTTCCCTTAGTAGTTGGTTCCAAGGAGCAAAGCTGGGCAGTTGCTTCTGAGACCACGTGTTTTCCAAACTTGGGGTATCAGGTTACAAAGTTTCTTGATTACCGCGAAATAGTTTCATTCGGAGTAGACGGCTTAAAGACAAGGGAACCTACTCATGGCAAGAAGAGATTTTGCCCTTTCCTTCATGTTTACTCAGGTTTTCCAGCTTCAGACTTCTACGGAATAAACTCCGAAATCGTCAGAGAACGGTGCGGCGGATTTCTAGCTGAAAATGACGATGTGAAAGCTGATTTGGTGTTAGGTATTGCTGATTCTGGTCTTCCGCACTCGGTTGGATACGTCAAAAGAAAAATCGAGCTCGCCAAGGAAAAAGTCCAAGAACTCCTTTCAGAATTTAACCAAGGCAAGATTGATTCAAATGAACTTGAAGCAAGCATGAAGCATGTTTTGGATTTGGTTGCCCCCCTCAGGCGCCCACTAATCAAATACACACCAGGCTGGGGAAGAAGCTACATCCCTCCAGTTCAGCACAGACGAGAACTCATTGCAAAATACAAACAGGTGCCTAACCCACAAATAATAAAGGATAAAAGTATAATTCTGGTTGACGACTCAATTAGAAGGGGAACGCAACTGCAAAACCTTCTAAAGGAGAAAATTTGGCCTTTTAAACCAAAGGAGATACATGGAAGAATAGCTTCTCCTCCGCAGCTCCATCCTTGCATTTTTGACTTAGCAACCAAGAACAGCGACCTTGCCACTCACAAAACCATTAAAAGCATCGAACAAGAGGGAAACTCGCCTAAAGAGGGAAGATTTATGCACGTATTGTTGGACAGGAAGCATCTGACAGTTGTTGAACCCTGCTTGGCGCGCATCATAAAAGATTCTAAGAAATTTAGTATGTACATCAAGATCAAGAAAATTAATAACAAGGAAGAATAAAAAGAGGGGTTACAGACAAGTTAATCGATTTTTATCGATTCGCCTTTTGGCTGGTCTTCTTTTCTTATGTGTAAAGTTACTTCCAGCACGCCGTTCTTATAGGTTGATTTGGCGTTTCTGACGTCTACTTTTCTGGGCAACTCAATTTCCTTGTAGTAGCTGCGTTCAGGGTTGTCGACAGAAATCGTCAGGGTATCCTCGGTTCCGTGAAGTTTGATGTCGTTTTTGTCAACTCCTGGCAATTCAGCAACAACTTTAACGTCACCGTCCATGACAGCCACATCAACCAGAGGCTCCCTCTCTTTCTTTATATCCAAGGCTGTTCTGCCAAGTTTAGGCTGAGGTTTGATGTTTCCGAACTCGCGGATTTCTGGCTTGCCATCAGGACCAATTTTCATAGTGTAGCCGTAAACGAATGGTCCCCACTCATCTACTCTTGTTCCATCGGGTAACACTCTGGTTTGGTGCAGGTCTTTTGGCGCTATCTTCGCAAGTTCCTGAAACTCACGCTGCATGTACTCGTGAATTTCCCTAAACTGTGCCTCTAAACTATCAAATAAGCTTCTTCCGAAGAATGGATAGTATCTCCGTCGGAACCAGCCGGGAACCCAATCATCTTCGTCATTGTACATTAACGTTCACTTCCTCATCAAGAAAGGGATATGCCTGCTGTTAATCAAAGCTTGGCTCTTCAGGCTTCTTCGGCGTTTTCGGTTCTTTTTCCATGCCCTTCGCTGCGATTAAGTCATCTATCTTCAGAATCATGTTTGCCGCTTCTGTCGCCGACTTGATTACCTGCTGCTTCACTCGCACCGGCTCGATAACGTTGAGGTCTAGCATGTTCTTGATTTTGCCAGAGAACACATCAACGCCGTAATAGGGGCTGTGTTGACTCTCATGCTCTGCTCTTAACGAGACCATAATGTCAATTGGGTCTAAGCCAGCGTTTTCAGCAAGCATCATCGGAATTGCCTCCACAGCATCTGCATAAGCTTCGATAGCGAGTTGTTCGCGCCCACCGACCTTAACCGCGTATTTTCTCAGCACCTTCGCTATTTCAGCTTCGGGTGCGCCGCCGCCAGCAACTATCTTCCCATCCTCAATAGCGTTCCTGACCACGCATAAGGCATCGTGAAGTGAACGTTCCGCTTCATCAACAACGTGTTCTGAACCGCCTCGAACCACGATGGTGACTGCCTTCGGGTTCTTGCATTCTCGCACGTAAACGAGCTTGTCGTCACCGATCTTGACTTCTTCTACAGTCTTTGCTTCACCTAAAACGTCAGCTGTCAAGTCTTTGACGCTTGCTACGATTTTTGCGCCTGTCGCTCGCGCCAGTTTTTCCATGTCGCTGCTGCTCACGCTTTTCACTGCTATGATGCCGCTTTTTGCCAAAAAGTGTAATGCCAAATCGTCGATGCCTTTCTCACAGAACAAAACGTTCGCACCTGTGCTGCGCACTTGGTCTACCATCTCTTTGAGCATGCGCTCTTCTTCGTCCAGAAACATTTTCATCTGTTCTGGGCTTTCTATGTTGATTTTCGCGTCGAACTCCGTCTTCTCAATCTCCAGCTTGGCGTTCAGCAACGCTATTTTCGCTTTTTCTATGCGTTTAGGCATCTGGCTGCTGGCAATTTCCTTGTCAATAACCATGCCCCGCACGAGTTCAGTGTCTTCCAGGCTTTTGCCGTGTTTCTTGAGGATTTTTATCAGGTCTATGTCAGCTTTGATCCTTCCGTTTGTTTCCTCAGCAACCTGCTTTACTGCATCTACCGCGAGTCTTGCGAAGTGTTCTTTTGCGCTTGTTATGCCTTTGCTTCCCATCGAAGTCAAAGCCACGTTAACTAAGAGCGAATCATCCTTTATGCTAACGGGCATCGCTATCTGCTCTAGTGCTTCTTTGGCTTTGTCTGCGGCTTTTTTGTAGCCGTCGATGATGATAGTTGGATGGACGTTCTGATCAAGAAGATTCTCAGCTTTCGATAAGAGTTCTCCAGCCAACACCACAGACGTTGTTGTGCCGTCGCCAACTTCGTTGTCTTGCGCTTTTGCAACTTCAACCATCATCTTCGCTGCAGGGTGCTGCACGTCAAGTTCTTTTAGGATTGTTGCGCCGTCGTTGGTTATGGTTACGTCTCCTAGACTGCTTACGAGCATCTTGTCCATTCCGCGCGGTCCAAGAGTGGTTTTTACAGTTTCCGCTACTATTTTGGCTGCCATAATATTGTTTTTTTGTGCTTCTCTTCCGGTTGTTCTTCCTGTCCCTTCTTTTAAGACAAGTACGGGTATGTTTCCTGAAGGTACAGCTGCCATGTTTGATCACTCTCCTAACTTTCTTGCTAAGAGCGAAACTTCACATAGCAGTTTTTTATAATGCAAAATTCTCAAATATAAATCTTCTTGTTGATTAATGATTGACTTGTTCAACAATTATGAAAACAGTAAACCTTAAATAACAAAGCAAAGATATTTTTAATCTGTGAAATGCCCAATTGCTGAAGCACTCTCCACGAGATGAGTGGAACGGGGCACAAATAGCAATTGGGCAAGGCACATCGGTCGATGAGTATCGCGAGGACGCTCGCAGTTAAACGTCTTTGATATGTGCCGATCCCGGGGACGCCCAGGTGAAACCCAAAAGCGAGTGTACACCCAACCACTCATCGATGACATTAGATAAGACTTCGCAGATGGGAAACTGATTTTTCACAGTCTCTATCGTGAGACAAGCCCTAGGGTTTTGTCGACAGACTCGGCAACTCCGATGATGTTTTCGAATAAGCGTTCAATATCTCGCTGAATTTCCTCCACCGTGTTTTTCAGACTTCTTTCTCTTAGCTTATACTTGCCTTCGTGAAAAATTACTAAACCGCTCTTCATCATCTTGTTAAGATGGTGGACCATGGTACCCCTGGTCAAGGAGAGTTTCTCAGCCAACTCGTCGCTAGTCAAACCGTCATTGTGCGCAGCGGCTTCGATTAAATTTTTGAGGATGAAATACGCGGTTTTTTGCTTATCCCTGGATTCTAAGAAACCAAATGTTCGGCATATCCATTCAAGATCAGTCTCGTACTCAACAGTTGAGGGTTTTCTTACTGACAAGAGAACATACTCTGCAAGCGATTCCTCAGTCAAGGTCATATTCTCACGTTCCTATGTGAAATTTTCATCGTCTTGTTGACTAATTATTATTTCAGTAAAATTTAAATATTTTTAGTCGACCTATAAATTTTTTGCGAAAAAAGACTCGTCGAGGAGGAATCAACATGATGCCTCAAGAGCCTGTTGGGCTTGGGCTATCTTTGAATGAAACCTCCAAACTGAGATCAGTCTCTCTGACCGAAATTGTTGGCATTCTTGAACTTTTCAAAGAAAATTGCAGAACCAAAGGTTGGATTGTAAGCCGCAACGAAGATTGGGTAAAGGCAGACAATGAATATCACAATTTCATCTTTGCTAGGCCACCTATTAACGCATACTCGTTCAGAAAGATCGCAGAGAAGGCCAAGTGCATTGTTATCGAAAGAGGCGCCTACAGGCTAGTTGACGCTGCATACACAGCTTGGTTATTGTCTGAACCTCCAATGCAGACTCAAGAAGAGTTGGCAAGAGTTATCACTGAAAATCAAGCGTTGTCTGAGAAAACGGCTATGTACTGCTTTAGCAGTATGGCTACAGGCAGCATTGCTTGCTTGATATTAAACAAAACACAAAGCGGGGTTTTCAAATTTTTTGAAGACTTCCTTAAAAGCAGAATAGGCATAGTGCTCACGTCTAATAGAGACAACAGTCAAAAACATTCAGCAGTTTCCCATAATATCAATAGGGATCAGGTTGCAGTAACGGCTTAAACATGCGTTCGAGGGAGGCACAATGGGACTGAAACTGGATGAGGTTTCAAGCGAAGAAGTCGCTGATGTTGAGGCATTCTTCACACAATCTTCGATCAGAGAATTCAGGGAAATCTTTCCAGTGGAGATGGCAGACTTCGCAGCAGAACACTTTGACAAGCGAGAGTTTTTCTATGCTGCAAGAAACAATGGTGAACTGGTTGGGGCAATGCATTTCTCTATCCAAGGCGGAGTCGGGCATTTGGCAGCAATCCAAGTTAAGAAAGACTTACCTCTCAATTTGCGGGAGAGAATTAGACACAAACTCTTCCAAAAATTCATTAAAACCTGCAATGAGAAGGAGTGCCATCTAGCTCTTGTATGGATTCCATACCAGTACCGGGACGCTATAGCCTACTATATTAAACAAGGCTTTAAAAAAGAGTTTACAGCGAGAAACTTCTGGTACAAGAATGATTTCATCCTACTAACAAAAGAATTGTAACCAGAGGCTTGCCCCGCTACCTTATCGTCAACGCTAGACGACTGGAAAATAATGGTTTATACCGTTTATGATGTATTGTACAGCTATTGCCGCTATCAAAAGAGCCATGATCCTTGCGATTATAGCCGAACCAGAATTGCCCAAGAATTTATGGACTGGATCGATAAGCCTTAGAAGCACCCATACAAGGATGAACACGACCACAACTGAAATTACGGTGATGATAATTCCGAACTCTTGCAGGCTGAATATGGTTGTCGTTATGGCTCCAGGTCCGACGAGAAGCGGCACAGCAATTGGAACCGCACTCAAGCTTTCAAGAGAACCAGCAGGTTCATGCCATTCACCTTCGATTAAAAGCTTAATGGCTATTACCAACAAGAGTATGCCACCAGCGATCATGAAGCTGTAAATTGAGATATTGAAATAGGTGAGAATCCACTGCCCTGTTAAAGCGAAGATTATGAGAAGAAAGAAACCAGTAAGGGTCGCAGAGCGGAAGACGCGTCTTCTCTCGTCTTTATTCAATTTTTTGGTTAAACCAATGAAAATTGGAATGTTCCCAAAAGGATCCACTATTATAAAGAGTGCTAATATCGCCTTGACTAAGTCTGGAATGCTCTCTATCAGTGATGCGACGAACAGCGGAAGCATGAGCACATCACCTGAGACGCTTTCCTTGAAATGACAAAACAGCCATGTGGCTTGATCAATCGTATATACTTTTTGCCCCTTCGGGTCGTAAAATTGTCATGCGTTTTTTCGGGACTAATTTGCCTCTTGAGACCTGTAATCCATACACTCTTTACCTCTTATAAAATCCTTCAAAATTCACACGCCAGAATTTTCTCAGATATTACTGCGCACTGAGGCGTTGTTTTAGTCTTTTTCGAGCCCTATTCTTCTTAGAAGCCTATTCGAGATGAGAATGACAACAACGAGAAGCGTCACCACGCCTGCCAAAGGATAATCGCCTGTCCCAGTTGTTAAGCCAATGGCGGCTGTAGCCCACAAGCTGGCGGCGGTTGTTATTCCCTGCACCTTGTCTTTTTCCGCCCATATGGTTCATGCACCTATGAAACCGATTCCAGCCACGATACCAGCCGCTATCCTTGCTGGGTCAATGCTGAAGCTTATCGAGACTATGGTGAAGAGGCAAGAGCCGAGCGAAACAAGCATGTGCGTCCGCAGTCCTGCGGGTTTATGGATTAACTCCCGTTCTATGCCCACGATGGCGCCAAACGCCACAGCCAATAACAAGCTCGCTAAGGTTTCCAAGGTCAGTGCGGTTACCATGAAAAGTGACTATACCTCGAGAAGTATAAAAATTAATGTGCAAATTTCCTTGTGTCAAATTTAAATATGCCATCAGGGTTCACTATTTCCATTATAGACAGGAGACTCAAGGTATGCCCGCAATAGAAGTAGGCAGAATATGCGTGAAAATGGCAGGTCGCGAAACTGGCAAAAAATGCGTCATAGTAGATGTCATGGACAAAAGCTTCGTCATGGTAACTGGACCGAAAAAAGTCACAGGCGTAAAACGCCGAAGAGTCAACATCAACCATCTTCAACCTCTGCCAGACAAACTTGACATTAAGCGTGGCGCGTCAGACGAGGAAGTCACCCAAATCTTGGAAGACTCTTGCAAACTGGAAGAGATGTCGCAAACTGTCAAACTCGTGCAGGCATAATGTAAACTCTTAATACCGTTAACCTCTTTTTCTAAACATTAAAGGAGCTCTAAACCCTAAATGCCTAGAACCCTTCCTCCATGGGAAACCAAGCGCGAAAACATCGCAAAAGCAGAGGACACCACCGACCCCAAATATGGCTGCCCGCCCCACGAGAGAAACGCCGCGGACTACATACGCTACGGCGTTATAAACCTCGACAAGCCCGCAGGACCCACAAGCCACGAAGTCGCCGCGTGGACAAAAAGAATCATGCACCTAACCCATATAGGTCACGGCGGAACCCTCGACCCAAACGTCACAGGCGTCTTGCCCATCACATTGGAGGAAGCCACAAAAATCGTTCAGGCACTCCTGCACAGCGGCAAAGAATACGTCTGCGTCATGAAACTCCACGGAGACGCAGCAGAACAGCGTGTAAAAGCGGTTCTCGCCGAGTTCGAAGATCTCATCTACCAGCGCCCACCCCTCCGAGCCTCAGTTAAACGACAGCTTAGAACCAGGCGCATCTACTACATCGACTACTTGGAAACCGACGGGCGCAACGTGCTCTTCAAAGTCGGTTGCGAAGGCGGAACCTACATACGCAAACTCTGCTACGACATCGGAGAAATCCTCGGCGTCGGCGCTCACATGCAGGAACTCCGCCGGACCCGTGCAGGCCCTTTTACCGAAAGCAGCAGCACCCGCGTCACCTTGCATGATGTGGCTTACTGGTTCGGAGAGTATGAAGCGCAGAAAGACCCGTCGCTGCTGCATCGGTTCATACAACCCATGGAAACTGCTCTGGCATTAATTCCCAAAATCACCGTCCGTGACTCTGCGGTGGACGCGCTCTGCCACGGAGCCAACCTAACCGCGCCAGGCGTGCTCTCAGCTGAAACAGGCATAGAAAAAGGCATGCTCACGGCGATTTTCACTCTGAAAGGCGAAGCAGTCGCCCTCGCGAGAGCTCTAGCCACCACAGAAGAAATCATCAACCTGAGACACGGTGTTGTGGCAACCATGCAGCGGGTCCTCATGCCCCGAGGGACATACCCCAAAGTCTGGAAAAGCGGTAACATGACATGACTCCCCAAGAACCAAGCACGGAACACTACTTCGCAGCGGCTCCCCAGTCAGAAGCCAAACTTGGCATAGTTCAAACACGTTTGCGAGGAGAAAACTTCAAGTTCCTAACCGCTGCAAGCGTCTTCTCCAAAAAACGCGTAGATTTGGGCACCAGACTGCTTATCGAAACCATGCTTCTTCCCCAAACAGGCTGGGTGTTGGATGTGGGTTGCGGATATGGCGCTGTGGGCATAGCAGCAGCCGCCTTCAAACCCCAGTTAAGCGTCATCATGACGGACGTGAACATGCGCGCCGTTTATCTCGCAAGACGAAACCTTGACCTAAATAAGGTGAAAAACGCTGAAGTTCGGCATGGCGCCATCTACGAGCCAGTTAAGGAGTTACGCTTCAACTGTATTCTCTCAAACCCGCCGGTAAGTGCGGGCATGGAAACCGTCAAAGACATCATAACAGAAGCGCCGCAGGTCATGGCGGAAAATGCCTCTTTCCAGATGGTTATCCGCTCGAAAATTGGCGCCAAAGCGTTACCTCAAGTTTTCACCTCAACCTTCGGCAGTTGCCAAGTTCTCGCAAGGAAAAGCGGGTACCGCGTGCTTATGGCTGAGAAACGCTGACCACTTCATTTTGCTGTATCAATATCTGAATTGCTGTGACTCAGCAAAGAGGCGAGCCATGCGGATACCGCCAGAAGCATGGCGGCAATAATGAATGTTATGGAGTATCCGAGGAAAAACGAGGTGAAACCGGAAATCAGCGAGCCGAGCATCGTAGCGATTCCCACGAGCGCGCTATAAACTCCCAGAGATGAGCCCTGTCTTCCCTCGTGAAGCGAGTGGAAAATCATGGTGTTCGACGCCGTGTAATAAACCGCGTACGCGAATCCTGCCGCCAACGGATAGAAAATCAGCACCGGTGCCAAGAACAGCACCCCCGTAACAATGTACAAGGACACACCCAAGAAGCCGTATCCTAATGACCTGAGCACGAGCCCGCCGATTGCTGCCTTCACAGGCGACTTTTTCTCAGTGTAAGGTCCAGCATACTTGAACGAGACTATCTGAACCACCATAGTTACAGTTGTGACGAGGAAAATCAGGAAGCTGGACACGTTATTCGCCTGCAGGGAAGGCACGATGGACGTGTTGAAAATTCCTGATGCAAGGTAGAACATGAAAATTGAGAAATACAAGATGGGTATCTGCCTTGTTAACTCGTACTTGATGTCCCGGAATACCCTTTTGAAATCATTCAAACGTGGAATCCTCAGGAAGAAGAACGGAATAGCAAGAATCCTGTGGAAGAAACTGGGCTTGTTCAAAGCTATAGCTTGCCGCTCGAACACCACGCTGGGCTCCTTAATCATGAGCACGGACAGAGCCGCGGAGATGATTGATAGAATAGCCAAGGGAATCACAAGATACTGCAGCGGGAAGAAAGCACCCCAGCCCACACTGATGACCAGCCCAACTGTTTGCCCGATGCTCGTGACCATGGAGAACCTGGCGAACGCAGTTGCCCACTTCTGTTTGCGCTCCGTCTCCATAATGAGCAAGTTCAAGGGCGTCGCTGACGCAGTGGTGACGAATGAAAACGCCGCGTACAGCAAGGAAACCAAGTATCCCGTGGTGGCGAAGAGGAACGAAACCAGAATCGCAGCCGTCGTCAAGTAGCTTGCCACGATCATGGTTTTCCTCCGGTGGAAGCGGTCTGTAACGAAGCCCCACATCATCGCCGCGGGCACGCTGACCGCGTTGAACAACGTGATAGCCAAAGCCACGTCGATCACTGTTCCGTGGAGGTTGAGGATTAAAAGCTGGATTAACGTGCCAACAGGTCCTAACGCGATGTTAAAGGGAAGGATGGCGTCTACCCAAGCGACAGGCTTTCGGATCCGAGCCGCGTTTCGCCACTTTTCCAAGGCATTCCTTGAACCCTTCAAAACGCGTTCTCCCCTTTACACTTGACCCTGTACTCTACTATAATAAATTATTCAGCCTTTGCGTGCAGAAAACACAAATAACGGAGACTCTACACTCTACTAACAAGCTGACCCGAACAGGGCAGAGCCCATTGAGCCGGGGTCTCCTAGCCAGGAAGGGAGCAAGCCTGGAGATGCACATAAGCACCAAGCAGCTTGTGACCTCTCGGGGCCGCGGGGGTTCAAATCCCCCTCCCGGCGCTCTGCTTATCTTTTTGGCTGTGTTAGTTAACTCTACTTTTTTCATCAAGGCATGAATTTTCCATATCACATGGGCATAATTGAGCGAAATCCGTATCTATTCTATGTGGCGAGCATACAAAATTTTTAGCCTATTCTGCATACGTTGAGGAATTCCACATGGTCAAAAAATAACTCTGAGCTAATGCCAGAAGACAGGGATTGTTTGACCATAAAGCAGGCGATTCTGCCATGTCCGACTTTGCCGACGTCATAATTAACACTTCTTCGCCGTCAATTATTTGGACTACAGCTGGTGGCGGCATGGAGAGATACTTAATCTCGACCCCTACTCTTTTCTCCACATCTAACACTTTTTCTATAGAAGCGTGCATATTTGTAGGCTTTTCTGTGATTAATCGAATTTTTACCCCTCTTTTCAGGGCTTTCATGCGCAGATCGAAGAACTCAAGTGCTGCTCGCGAAAACCTTTCCTTTGAAGTGATAATATCCAAACTTTTTCGAGCTTTTTGATTTGCAATTTTGATCCTGTTTAAAATGGCTTCCCTCTCAGGGATAAGTATGAATTCAGACTCTTTTGGTATTGTTTTTTCTTGATGCTTGTCAGAGAAAGTAGACAGCTTTTTAGCACTTTTTCTTAACTGAGCATATTCTAGAGTCTTACGCTTTAGCAAAAGTGAGATTCCCAGTTTTATTGGGACCGCTTTGAATTCTGTTGGAACGGCTATTATTTTCTCGACCAATCCTGCCTTTTGAAGCGTTGGCATTACTCTGTAGACATCCTGTCTGGTTATGTTTGCGGCTTTTGAGATTTCTTTTGCGTTTGCTGTACCTAGTTTGATGAGGTTCCAGTAAATCCTTGATTGATTAAGCGTGAGTCCTAATTGTGTTAGAGTTAAGATAGCTTCCGCCTCGCTGCTTGAAAGGGTGTCTCCCAAAGATGCGGACATCAACATTTCCTCTGCTTTGATTGAGGTTGCATACGGTTGTCAGTGTTAGTAACACATGCCACGGTATAAATGTTGCTTGAATGCTGACTTGAATTTAATGATCAACATGAAGAAAAAGTAGGTACAATCCTTGATTTTTAACCGTCAGATATCGAGGATCAGGAACTTAACGAAAGCACCGATGTGGTTCCGATGAATCGACAACTGGAAACATTTCAGAAAAAGACTGGCATAGATTTAGAGAGTAACACGTATAAGTCGAAAATTCGAAGAGCGACCACCACAATTCGCTCCAAAGGACTTGTCTACTATGCGCATAATTATTGCTACAAGTTACTCAACAAAACATTTTCTTTCAAAGAAAATCATATGCCTATCACAAGTCCAACTTGGAGAGAAGTAAACTTCAAGGCTTTGCATTTAAACGCTTCTGCAAAACTACTTTTAAATCCCTCAGACGCAGGTTTTTCCAAAGAATTCAACGCTTATGGGTTCAGAGAGCCTTTAAACACGATAACTATTTTTAACTATGTCGCAAAGAAAAAACCTGTCATCTTGGATATAGGCGGAAATTTAGGGTACTTTCCGTTAGTGGAGCTAGAAGCTGGCGCCGAAAAAGTTATAGTAGCGGAACCTATACCCTCAACTTTCGCCCTTCTTTCCAAAACACTTGCGAGATTCAAACGCATAGTGCTTCTGAACATAGCCATCTCGAATGAAGCTGGTTTTTTAACCCTTTATGTGGCGGCTGAGCGTAATGTCACATCCTCATCCAAATCGCTGCTTACAAGCGCCGGGCACATATTTTCTGGAGAAATCAACGTGAAGGCAGACACCTTGTCAGGTTTGGCTGACACGTATCCTTTTAACATGATTAGGATGGACGTGGAAGGACATGAATATCAGATTTTGGATGAAAGCATTCCTGATCAGATTGAGGCGATAAACGTGGAGCTTCATGTTTTGTACCCATATGACAAGTCACAGGCCATTAAACTGCTCCAGAATTTGTTCGACCAGTCTTTCAAAGTGACGCACGCCATTAAAGAAATGGGTTATGGCTATTACCAAATGATACAAAATTTTGGATTGAAGACTGCTTACAAATTGGCGACGGCGGTAATTCCACATGCACGTGCATGCCCCTGGATTCGAACAAATCCATCTTTGGATGAATTAATTAGCGAAATCCCTGAAAGAGGTCAAATTCACTTGCTACTCCAGCGATAGGCGATATGAGAACATATCTTTGCTTAAAGTTGTGTTGAAACACATGCTATAGAGCGGGATATTGTTCGGTTTATCGGTGTGCCGCAAAGATTAAATAGGCCTCGGTGCTACCTTCTTTTATAAAAGTGTTACTTGCGTGATGACGTGACTTACTTTAACACCCGAGACGTAGCCGCAATAGCAATATGTGCAGCCCTTTGGGGCGTATTGAACTCCATTTTCTCGCCCTTGTTCTTCAGCATGACCCGTCTTCCATTCTTCTGCGATCTCATAGGTTTCTCAGTGCTGACCCTTGCCGCATGGTGGGTAAGAAAGTTTGGAGCAATAACGATAATCGGCGTAATAGCCACAGTCATAAACTTCGCAATGATCCCAACCGCAGTTCACTTTCTGGGATTCACAGCCGCCAGCATATTCTTTGACCTGGCAATTTCGCTCGTCGGATTCAACAAGCCATTCAGCAAGAAAGCCTACACGGTTGCAAGCATGATGCCCATCTCAATCGTCTCAGCGGCTTTGGCAGGATACCTAATTGGCACGTTCTTCATGGCTAACCCAGCGGGAGGCGCCCTCGGCTGGGCAGGATTGCACGCCATAGGCGGAGTCATAGGCGGCGCAATTGGAACATCACTCGTAACTGGACTAAACGCCCGCAGAATTGCAGTCAACAGCGGATATAAGGAAACGCAACCCAACTTTATGCGTGATTCCGAGTGAAGAACCGCAAGGAATATTTTAACGCGTCAGCAGCCACCTGGGACCAACGCTATCAAAACAGGGAGTTGACAGACTTCATCGGTCAACTTGTATCCACATTCAACCTGAAGCCTGGTCAAAAGGTTTTGGACGTGGGTACAGGCACAGGAATCTTGATTCCTTATCTGCTTAAGGCTGTAGGTCCAACAGGTCACGTCATGGCTGTCGATTACGCCGAGAAAATGGTTGAAATATGCAAAGCGAAATACGCCAGCGTCCCAAACGTCAGCTTGGGCATTCAGCGAGCTGAGAACCTCGATTTTCCTCCAGAATCTTTTGATGCGGTTACCTGCTTCGGCTTATTCCCTCACTTGGAAAATAAAGAAGCAGCGTTAAAGCAATTGAATCGTGTGCTAAAACCCGGCGGCAAACTCATCATTGCTCATGCCCTCAGCAGCGAAGAGATAAAAGCCCACCATCGTACCGTATCGGTGGTTGCTCACGATGTGCTTCCTGACAAGGCGGAGATGAAGCGTCTTTTGAAGCAGGCAGGGTTTACCGGAATCCAAATCACTGATGAGCCTGGACGGTATGTCTGTTTGTCAAGCAAGCCGTAGACGTGAGGCTACCATAGAAATCTGTTCACCATTTTGTGAGGTAAACCTTGTCGCCTTCTTTGGCTGCGCGGACTAGTTCGCAATGGCGGAGAATAGCGAACTGCTGCTCCAGCTCCTCAAGCTTCAGCCCGAGTTGCGCGGCAAGTTCTTCTTTGGTGATTTTGCCTTTCGCCTCGATTATGCTGTAAATCTGTTTCTGCAGCTCCGTAAGCCCTTCGGTGCCCGATTGCCCTAACTGCTTTCGCATCGACAGCGCGGAAGATACTGCCGTGGGGTCGCATGCTTTCGGCGGGTTTGTCTCGTACATGTAGCAGTCTTCGCACAGCACTTTTCCGTGGAAATCGTAGCCTTCCCCATCATTGAGGCTTATTCTGCAACGGTCACACTGTATCATAATGCATCTGCATGTAACCGTAGCCTGCTCGTGCTTATTTCTGTTTTTTCTTTGACGCCAATTTTTCTGCTCAGGTTCATGAAAGCGGTGCACTTGCTCAACTTATTCTGGTTATCTCTGGGTTTACTTCGCCCTGTATGCCGAGCGCTTTAGCTTCCTGAACCTGCAACATGCAATCCACATGGTAAGCGTCGTTGAAGAGTTTGTAGTCAACCATCTTTAGAAACGCTGCATCAATAGAAACAGGCGAGTCAGAGGCGAATATGCCCACGTCTTTCATCATGATTTCGCCTGGACCCGGCACGCAGTCGCAGTACTGGGTGATGTCCTTGGCGAAGCTCACGTACGTCACCTTGTCCTTCTTGAAGGTGGAAAGCACGCCGTACGCCGCAGACGCGAGCGCCCTGCAGAGGTTTTCTTTGTCGACGAATTTGATGGCGCCCATCGGGCAGGCGCCGATGCAAATGGGGCAGCGCATGCACAGCGGCGATGTGTTTCGGGCTTTGCCTTCGATAATTTCTGGCAAGTCCATTTCGCATGCTTCTTTGCATTTGCCGCAACCGATGCATTTTGACGTGTCGATTTCTAAGCCCACGGTTCGGTGCTGGCGCAGTTTGCCCGCTCGCGGTGTGCAGCCCATGCCGAGGTGTTTTATGGCGCCGCCGAATCCGCTTAGCTCGTGACCTTTGTCATGTGACACCACAATCATGGCGTCTGCCTCGGCGATTGCGCCGGATACCTCGATTTCCTGCAGTATCCCGCGGGTTTTTACTGTTCGGTAATTCTCGCTTCGAAGTCCGTCAGCAACTATGAACGGCGCCATGTTAAATCCGTTCGTTAAAGCTGTTATCATGTGGTCGTACGCGTTGTTGCGTTGCGCGTGGTAGTAGGTGTTGGAGTCGGTGAGGAACGGTTTGCCGCCTGCCTCCTTGACTCTGCGGACTATGTCGTGGACAAAAAACGGTTGCACGTAATACGGGTTGCCTAACTCGCCCACGTGCAGTTTGACGGCTACAAGGTCGCCTTTTTCCACGCAGTCAAATGTGCCAGCGGCGTCGTAGAGGCGGTTAGCCTCCTTCATCAAGTCGCGTGTAGTGTCCCATGGGACAAAATGGACTGCCATGAGTTTGACCCTCCATGTTAGAGATAGACATGTAAATACGATATTTAAATGCAAACGCGAAAATAATTTTGTTACAGAATTATAGCTCTTCGCGTGCTGGTCTATTCAAAGTGGGGAGTAGTGATTGGGCGTTAATAAGGTTCCTGAGAGAGGTGTTTGCTTAGTTCTTCTTCGTCGTTGCTGAGTGCTGTTACCGTGATGGTGTCTTCGTCTTTTTCTTGAGAGATGTCGGCTGCCTTTTCCGCTGCTTCCAGGTCTTCCTCGGCATCTTCGCTTGTCGTCGCGTCTTCTTTGCTGCTGGTGGATGCTGTGGTCAGTTTTTCCAGTTGTGCTTCCAGCAGTTCGATTTTGGTCTGGAGCCGGTTTATTGCTTCTTGTTTTGCGGCGTTTTCGTTTTTTAATTGTTTGATTGCTATTTTCTCGGTGAGCACCTTCGCGCGTGTTTCCAGCTGTTTTAGTTCTTCGTCTAGGTCGCGGGTTTCTTCTTGCAGGCGTGCTTTTTCGTTTTGTAATTGTTCAAGTTCGATTGATGTGCTCAATTCGGGGTCACTGTGGATATGCGTATCGGTTGCGAGGATAATTTGTTTATGAAAGGGGAATATGTATGGAGAATTCAATGGTTGGGGATGTTTGGGTTTGCCGTTGAGGTGGCTTGTTTTTGGGTTTTGGTTGATTCGTTTCGGGGTTACGAATAATCGTGTATATTAATACACAATACTTATATTCCAAATCAGAATTAAGCAATCAGGTGTGAGGAAAACGGTATGGGAACAGTTCTCGTGGTAGACGATGCCAAATTCATGAGAGCAGTACTCACCAAAATAATCGTGGAATCAGGCCACGAAGTCATAGCAGAAGCAGCAAACGGCGACGAAGCCATACAACAATTCCAACAAGCCAAACCCGACTTAGTGCTCATGGACATAGTCATGCCCCCAGGAAACAAAGCCAAAGACGGCATCGAAGCCCTCAAGCAAATAGTCAATGAGAACCCAACAGCAAAAGTCGTGATGGTCAGCTCTTACGGGCAGCAAGCACTAATCGCTGAAGCACTCAAAGCAGGCGCCAAAGATTTCATCGTAAAGCCTTTCCAACCCCAGAAAGTGATGGAAGCACTCGCCAAGTATTGCTGAGGAGCAGCCATTGCCAACCAACCTGTTAGATTCACAAGACGTAAGAGCAGAAAAACCAGTTTTCTTAGTCAACATCATGGAAATACCAAAACTTAACACCCGACCGACCCTGCGCCCACAAGTGACAGCAACATGTATAACATATCCTCAACTGAGCCCAACAGTGAACGAGGTGCGTGTCGGTATGGCAGAGATGAGAATTGAAAACAAACCGATTGAGTTAGTTACAAGCGTCGGTTCATGCGTTGCACTCTGCATATACGATTCAGCAAACAGGTGCGGAGGGTTAGCGCACATAATGCTTCCGAACTCCGCCATCGCGCCGCAAGATTGTCTTCCCGGCAAATTTGCTGACACCGCTGTTCCTGCCTTAGCTAAGGCTGTGCGCGAAGTCAGCGGACAAGAAGCATGCCTCTCTGCCAAAATAGCAGGCGGCGCCAACATATTCTCAAGTCTAAATGGCACTGGTCCAGCTATTGGCGTGAAGAACACTGAAGCCGTCAAAGCCGCGTTGAACGCTAACAAAATCAGATTGGCGGCTGAAGACGTAGGAGGTTCATATGGGCGCAGAGTAGCCTTCAACGTCCAGACCGGAGTTGTAGTGATTCGATTTTCCAACGGAGAGATAAAAAAACTGTGACCAGAAAAAACATGAAAACCGCGGCTTCAAGCAAGAAAGATTTAGAGATACTTCTGGAGCTTGGCAGCATCGGCGCAGGGCACGCGGCAACTTCCCTATCCGAGATTCTTCAGCAGCCGGTAACGATTGATATTCCGCGAATATGCAGTGTTCCTCCCAATGTGTTACCCAAGCTCTATCACAGCCGCGATATGCCGGCGACTGCGGTTTACATCCATCTTGAAGAAAAATTGGAGTGCCACTTCCTGTTTATTTTTGAAATGCCCGAACTGAAAGAAATCACAAACATGATGGCGCTGGCTCTTTCCCCGAACGCACGCGAACCATCCATGGAGCTATCTGCAACAGAGGAGCTGGGCAACATCCTCATCGGGTCATTTCTCACCGCGATTTCTGATTTCACAGGGATAAATCTCGTCTCCGCTCCGCCTCTGCTGATAGGTGCGCCCTTTGATTCTATAATTAGCGATTTTGTGCTGAAGTTATCCTCAACCTCTGGTGAAGCAATAGTTTTTGACACCTGCTTCAAGCGCGTCGGCGGTCACTATGCGCCTGCTCAACTTATGATATTTCCGAGCCCTGAACTGCGAGAACTGTTGATACAAAAATCCAATGAAATTATCGATGGAAAAATGGAAAAAGGCTGTAACCTTGAACTAATTTGCGCTGAAAAACTGGCAGTCGAGGTTGATGGTTCTGCACGCCGCAGAAGACGTCAAAATACGTGACAGTGAACAGGCATGAACGCGAACATGGCGCACTCAAAAACCGTGACCTCTAAAGACAGCTTCACAGAGCTTGACATACTTCTTGAAATCGGAAGCATGGGCGCGGGGCATGCAACGACAAGTCTCTCCAAGGTTCTGCATGAACCCATAAAAATTGAAGTGCCGAGAGTGCACATGTTGCCGCCTCACCTTGTCCCAGAAATCTACGAGAAACATGACACAGTTGTCGCCACCGTTTTCATGCAGCTGAGAGGTACTGCAGACTGCGACATCATGCTGATATTCGAGGAAGAAGAATCCAAAAAGATTGCTGAGTTAATGATTGACGAAGTAGCGGAGGGCGAAGCTACTCCTGAAATGGAGAGGTCCGCGATTGAAGAGATGGGGTCTATAGTGCTGTGTTCCTTCCTTAACGCCATGGCAGACTTCACTCTGACCAAGCTTGTTTCGACTCCGCCGCAGCTAATTATTGACTCTTTCGACTCGATTATGGATGGTCTATTGATTAAACAAGCGCTTTGCTCGGAAATTGCAGTAATTTTTGACGCCCGATTCAAACGATACGACAGCTCGACAGAAGGGTTTCTCATAACTTTTCCCAGCGACAGGCTTCAAAGAAAACTTGCTGAAAAGGGGAAGAAATGGCTAAATCATGAAAATTCCGCGCAAAACGGTTTGCCGCCAGATTTGGTGGATTGCGATTTGGGAAGTGTGAAGGCGCGAATGTGAGACGACAAGAGGAGAAACAGTTGAGATGACGTCGGCTGATGTTGGCGATTTTCTTGAGAATATTGCTTTCCAAAAACTGAAAAAACTGCTGCATGAGAGAGCTGGGCTCGACTGCAGCTGTTATCGCAATGATTATCTCAAAAGACGTTTTGCAGTTCGCTTGCGGGCTACTGGAACCAACACTTACAGCCGCTATGTCAGGTACCTGAAGAAAAATCCTGCCGAGTACAATCTTGCCCTTAACGATTTAACAATTAACTTTACTGCGTTTTTCAGAGACAGGGACGTTTATCTTTACCTTGAAAAAACCCTTCTTCCAAGGCTTTTCAAGTCTCCTGAAGTGCGGATGTGGAGCGCTGGCTGCGCGACAGGTGAAGAGCCTTACTCGCTGGCTATTCTAGTTCACAAACTGCTTGGCGAAAAGTTGCCCGCTCATAAGGTAAAAATTTTTGCCTCAGACCTTGATGAAGAAGCGTTGGCTAAGGCTGTAAAAGGCGAGTACAACAGAAAACAACTGAAAGACCTCGAAAACCCATTAATTGACAAGTATTTTTCGAACAACGGCACATCTTACCGCGTGAAGGATTTCGTTAGACGCATGGTTCGTTTTGAGAAACATGATTTGATGAAGCCTTCTCTCCATAAGAACTTGGACTTGATACTCTGCAGGAACGTCATGATATTTTTCTCAAAGGAAAGCCAGCAACAAATTCACATGCATTTCTACAATGCGCTCCGCGAAGGAGGGTATCTTGTAACTGGAAAATCTGAAGTACTAAGTGGTGAACCCAGCAAGAGATTTTTATGCGCTGATGTTAACTGCCGGGTTTATCAAAAGCCGCGGGCAGACGCGGATTGCAAATCATCCAGCGGTTTGGGTGTAGAGAAAACAGACCAGCTTAATCTAAATAATCCAGCTGGAGGGCAATGGATAGTTGCACAATAATCGAATAAAACATGCTGGAAAAACGGCGCCGCCCGTAGAAAGGCAAGGTGAGCGGTCACTTGCAAGTTGACAGCAACCAGTATAGACAACTATTCATCGAAGAGGCAAAAGAACACATAGGCACGCTTACACAATCACTGTTAAGCCTCGAAAAGGATAACCAAAACACTGAAATCGTCAACGTACTTTTCAGGTCAGCCCACACCCTAAAAAGTTCCTCGGGCATGATGGGCTACAAAGACCTCCAAGAACTCACCCACAAGATGGAAGACATCTTCGATGGACTGCGTAAGGGAAACAAGCCATCAAGCAACCTGATCAACGTTCTTCTCGAATGCGTAGATGCACTTTCGTCAAAATTAGAAAACATAAGGAACAGGGTTGAAGAAGAAATCGACGTGGCAACTTTAACGGAGAAACTTCAGAAAGCCGCCCACACATCTCCGCTTGAAGAACCAAAAGAAGAGAAAATAGAAATTCCCTTAACGAAAACAGTTGAAACCACAATCATCGAACTCGGCGAAACTGAAAAAGACGCAATACTGACAGCGGAAAGCTACGGCGAGCACTGCTACTTCGTAGACCTGAAATTCAGCAGCGACTGCGCCTTCAAAAGCATCAGGTCAATCCTGGTTATGAGCAAGGTTTCCGAGTTAGCAGAAATAATCAAGACACTGCCCAGTCCCAAAGACCTCGAAGCGTTCAAAGAAGAAAAGCTTGAACACGGGTTCAAGATGGCAATCACCAGCAAATACCGCGCAGAAGAAATTGAAAAATGCATACGCCAAGTCTGCGAAATAGAAGAAGTAAACGTTGTTCACTACATGCCGGCCATGGCACAGGAGACAGAAGTCAAATCCGATAAGTTCAGTTCAACGGAGCCTCAGGAAGCGCCTCAGGCATCTGCACTGAAAGCGGTGGAAGAAGTAGCGGCTTTGCCCACGGAAACTATTGAAAGCTCAGCCATAGAGCTTGATGAAACTGCCGTAAAACGGTGCCCTGATGAGCCGAGGGGTCAGGTGACGGAAGCGACTAAAATGTTTGCTGAAGTACGGGCTTCTCAGACTGTCAGGGTGAAATTCGAGCAGCTTGACAAAATAATGAATTTGGTTGGAGAGCTAGTCATAAGCAAGATTGCCCTGCTCCAAGTCACTGCGGACAACGGAAACAAAGAGATAAAACGCATTGCCGGAAACATTGACCGCCTCACAAGCGACCTCCATGAACTCGTGATGCAGGTACGCATGGTTCCAGTAAGTCAAATCTTTGACAGGTTCCCACGGATGGTGAGAGACCTCTCCCTCCAAAAAGCCAAAACAATCGACCTCGTGATGGAAGGAAGAGACATCGAAATCGACCGAACAGTACTGGATGAAATTGGAGAACCACTAATACATCTGCTCAGAAACAGCATTGACCACGGAATAGAAACACCTGAAGAAAGAAAAAAAGCCAGCAAGAACTCTGTAGGGAAGATAAGGCTGTCCGCCCAACGCAGCGGCGACAACGTCATAATCGAAGTTGAAGACGACGGCGCAGGAATTGACCCAGAAAAAATCAGGGAAACCGCTGTTCAAAAAGGCTTTGCAAGCGAAGCCGAAGCGGCGAAAATGAGCCGCAACGAGCTGGTGAGCCTGATTTTTCTGCCGGGGTTCTCAACAAGCAAAGAAGTCACTGAAACAAGCGGCAGAGGCATCGGAATGGATGTGGTGAAGACAAAAATCGCGGCTCTCGGCGGCACGGTTCAGTTTGAAACTCGGCTGGGTAAAGGGACGAAGACCACTCTCAAAGTGCCGCTTACATTGGCAATTATCAAGGCGATACTCGTAAAAGACTCAGGGCAGACTTTCACGATACCTACAAGTCAAGTCTCAGAGATTGTTAAAGCAAAGAAAAGCGACATAAAACTGCTGGGAAAAACAGACGCCATAGTCGTCAGAGGCAAAGTAATCCCAGTTGTCCACCTGCACAAACTGCTTGGGCTTGAAGGGTCGAACGAAGAAGAATTTGAACTCCTAATAACTTACTTGGGCGACGAAAAGACCAAGGTGGGCCTAGTTGTTGATTCTGTGTTGAGCCAACAGGACATCCTAGTAAAGCCACTCAGCGAAACCTTGAAGGGTATTAGAGGAATCAGTGGCGCCACAATCTTAGGCGACGGCCAAGTGGTCCTAGTCTTAGACGTGGGACAATTCATCAACAAAGCGCAGAAGAACGCTTGAAACCTAAGTGACTTTCCAGTTCTGTCAAACCCCCCAGCCCGCTAAGCTGAAGATGCATCGTTCAGTCGAAACAGGGAATATTGTTTTAGGTGTAAGACTATTCGCATGGATAAATCTCCCGCGCAACTTCCTCTTTTTTCTTTTCCTTCTGTTAAGCGCTGCGTTGACTGCGACTTCTGGCGTGGAAAATGCGCTTTAGAACGCGTAGCCCTGCACGTCGCCGGCGACCCGGCGTGTGAAAGGTTCCGCCAGCGAGCCGACCATTATGAAACGCTGAGGAGGCCGCGCCTGTGAACAGGGTCAAGTTTGCCTCAAACCGTTTCCATCACAGGGATGCCAGATGGCAAGCTGGTGTTTTGCGGTCCTCGGAGACTGAAAATGAAGGCGAGAGCTGATGGTGAATCAGCGGCGCATCATTAAGAAGTTGCCGGCGTTGCTGTGTGACGGAGCCACGTCTCAGCGCAAATTTTACAACGAGTTTATGCGGTACCGCTGGAGACTTATGCAGTTGCGGAAGCATAACCCGCAGAGATTCAGCAGTTTAACGGTTGAGTTGGTTGCTGTTCTGGAGAAAATAGACAAGGAACTGCAGGAACAGAACCATTAACGCAGCGGTACCTACCCCTGAGGGTATTTATTTTTCAGCTCCATCAGGACCAGGCATTTCTTCACAGAAAAGCCTAGCCTAAGTGACGCAGAAACCTCAGGTCTCTTCCATCTAAAACTTTTTACGCAGTCTTTATTTTTCCTTGAAAACTCATCAGTTTCTCAGAGAGATGGCCGGAGAATGAACGAAACCGTCACCGTAATCCTATTCCTCGTCATTGTTGGCGCCGCCTTCACCAAACTAAGATGGAGACACAGGGATGAGACCTAGGAAGCCTGACTCGGAGCTGCGCCGCTACTGGCGCATGCGGAAACAGCAGCAGAGGAGGAAAAAACTTGCCTGACGTCATCGTTGTCAATCGAACCTCAAAAGCGTTCTACTCTACGTGCCGCTACTGCGGGTGCCCCTTCAAGGAAGGCGAGCTGGTTCTGCGGCTTGGCGGAAGCCACGCAAGGAAAAGCAGCAGATTGCCACGGTACGCTCATCAGCAATGCTACGAGAGCAGGTTCATTGACGCCTAGGAGGTGAAAACTTAACAATGAGAAGCATTTCAAAAGACAACCGTGGAAGCATCGGTCTTGTAGTTGCCTTAATCGTTACAGTCGTGGCTCTTGTCATCGGCGTCTATGTCCTCGCCACGTTCCAGACGGCAATGCCAAACATCACTAACCCAACTGCGAACTCGACAGCAACCAACATCTTCACTGCCTCGTGGAACGCTTTCGGTCTTGCAGTCGTGGTCCCGTTGATTGTGGTTGCAGGCGCCATCATCGGCTACATCATCCGCGGATTCAGCGGCGGCAGACAATAGCCTGCCGTCTCTCTTTTTTCTGCGTCATCCGCGTCTCGCATTTTTGTGCTGTTTAGGGTAGGCTAAACACTGCAAACTCTGCCACTTCCGGATGATGGCGCTGAACTTGCGAGAGGTTCACGGTTTCATGGTCGTCAACCTAGCAGGTTGACGCATGGACAATGGATGGGGAAAGTTTTAGGAAAGTGAGAACGCGACAGTTTTCTCTCTTATTCACTCAACACAATCAATTAAACTATATTAGAAAAGTGAGAAAAATGAGTGGTTTGAGGCGTCCTGTTCAATCTTGTTTAGACAGACGCGTCTCTGTTTAAACTTTACAGGAATATTCAAACATATCTGGTATGCCTCCAAACATACGTGATATGCCTAAATATGAAGGCTTTGACAGAAACGGCGCAATTGTGGAAAAGGCTTCAAGGCAGTCGTGATGTGTCTATGTATTGACATATTTGAAGTATGGAAAAAGTCACTACCTAGTCAGGCTATTGTCCCCCCATCGACGACCAAAGTTTTCTTAGAACACGGCTTATAAAGTCGGTATATCGACTGCTTTTTTCAAAGGTGTATAGACGTTGAAAAAAAAGTATAAACACAGTCCACAAGTAAGAAAGTTCCTCCGTGAGGTTCAAAGACGCTACCGCGCGCGAAAAAAGGCAAAGCTCCTGCAAGTTGGACAAAAAGCCGAGTGAGGAGCCGCCGCCATGACCGCTGACAACTACGCGGAGTCTGATGTCCCGCCAGGAATGTCTACTGAAACAAAGACGCCTGAACGCCTTGAATGGGAAGAAAGATTGAAACAGTACAAGCCCAAAAAAAGTTACCCGTGCTTCGCGCAGTTTTGCGACGACCCCGAACGGAAACTCGGCTTTAAACCCGCACGTGTGGCACAATGGCTAGCTAAAAACGAGCACTTCAAGACAGATCGGCAATCTGAGATGCTATTTTATGGTGACAAGGCTAAAGGCATTTGGGTCCGAAACGGCGAAACAAAACTGAAGGAAATCGTTACGCGCATTTTAGGCGATGAAGACAAGGCACATCATTACACTAATATTCTGCATACGTTGAAAAGTTTAACTTATGAGGACGTAGTTTTCAGCAAGAAAATCGCCGTAGAAAACGGCCTCTTGGACGTTGAGACAGGTGAGCTTTCACCGTTTACGCTGGAAGAGATGGCTTTCCACTCGATACCTGTGACTTTTAACAAGGATGCGGACTGTCCCAACTTCAAAGAGTGGCTCAAGCAAGTTTTGAAGCCAGAGGATATTTTTACGCTACAAGAATGGTCGGGTTTCTTATTGTTACCCGATTACCGCGAGCACAAAATAATGTGGTTATATGGTACCGGTAGAAACGGCAAAGGTGTATGGACGCGTACGATGGAGGGCATACTGGGTGCTGAGAACTGTTCAAGTGTGCCGCTGGAGGAGTTTGATGGTTATCATCGTTTCGCTATGGAAAGACTTTTTGGCAAACTTTTTAACACATGCAACGAGCCAACCATAAACAACAAAAAAGCATTACGGACTGAACTGCTTAAAGCAGCTACAGGGCAGGATACAATAGAAGCAGAAATAAAATGCAAACAGAAAACCATAAAGTTCCGCAACACGGCGAAAATAACAGTTATCGCAAACAGATTCCCGAAAGTGGACGATAACACGACCGCATTCAAGGAAAGACGCTTATTTGTAACTTTTCCATATGAGTTTATTGGAAAAAACAAAATCAGCAACATCGAACGGGTTTGGCTAAATGACGCAACAGAGCGCAGCGGAATATTAAACTGGATGCTGGAAGGCTTACACCGACTGCTTTCGCAAGGCTACTTTACGGAAGGCAAAACACAACAGGAAACAGAAATTCTGTTTCAGCGCGCCAGCGACACCATCGGAGCCTTCATTTCTGAAATTGTGATTTTTAACAAAAATAGTTACAAAGGCAGAGCCGAAGTTCACGACGCCTACAAGGAATACTGTGACTTTTACGGCTTGGAAAATGAGAATGAGAAAGCCTTAGTTAGCCGATTGAAAAACACGCCAAAAATCAGCGAAGGTAAACGGCTTGTTAATGGCAAACGTGAACGCTGTTGGATAGGCATTGACTTGCGGAAGCTACCTGAGGAAGAAGAAAAAACCGTTGACACCAGCGAAGACCAGCAGCAAACGACTTTAAAACAACAAAATGATGTTTCTGAAGCTGAAAATGGCACAGATGGCACAGGTCGGATACCCCGCGCCAGAATTGGGGACTTAATTATAGGGGGATATAGTACACGTGTGCCACGTGTGCCACAAGACCAACCGTTTGTAGCGGCTAAGGACTGCCAGCATTTCCATAAGCCTTCCTGTGAGCATCCGCATCCTGACTGTTTGACGCCTCTGTTTAATTGTCCTGGTACGTGTCGCGGTTTCAAGCCGTATGAGTCTGGAGAGGTTAGCTGATGGCGGAGTCTGCTGCTGCCCAACATTGCCCTGAATGCGGTTCCAGTAAGCTGTTTCGTGCTGGGCTTCGCTACCTTGCCGACGGCGGCAGCGTTCAACGCTGGCTTTGCCGAAGCTGCGGTTATAGGTTCAGCGGCGGACATAACAATTCAAATAGGGTTTTCCGAGAAAATAGGAACTGCCAAATACTGCGCCTCGAGGCGAAAAATTTGGACTCAGCGACAGAAACCAAGACTGTCGCGGGAGAAGGGATAGACCAAACACAACAGGGCTTAATCGTTGAGTTCCAATGGAAAATGAAGAAACGGCAACTAGCAGAAACCACGATAAAAAGCAGAACCTACGACCTAACTAAACTACTCAAATATGGCGCCGACCTACTGAAACCTGAAACCGTTGAAACCATACTCGCCACAGAGGAAATGACGATACCGCAGAAATTCAACATGGTAAAAACCTATAAGGCATTCACAAAAGCGTTCAACATTGATTGGGAACCTGTCAAAATCCGCTATAAAGCTAAGGAACCTTTCTATCCGCTAGAGGAAGAAATAGACCTATTAATCAACTCATGCAGTAAAACAACCGCGGCTTTTCTCCAAGTGGCAAAGGATACAGGCGCAAGAATCAGCGAAATAAGAAGAATCCAGTGGACAGACATAAACGAGAAAAACCAAACAATTGCAATAAACCATCCAGCTAAAGGCAGCAGAACCAGAACAATCAAAGTTTCAGAAAAGACCCTTTGGATGCTTAAACAACTAAAGAAGAACCATGGAGAATACGTCTTTAATCCTACGTTTGTTTCACAGCGGAAAATCTTCAACCGCACACGGAAAAAACTTGCTGAAAAAACCCAGAACCCTCGGCTCTTGCAAATCCACTTTCACACGTTAAGGCATTGGCGTGCCAGCATGGAATACGAGAAAACAGGCGACATCTACGCGGTAAAAAACCTGTTAGGACACGTGAGTATTTCAAACACAGACCGCTACCAACACGGCAACTTCTCAAGTGACGAGTACATCGTGAAGAGACCGCGGACAAGTCAGGAAGAAGATGCGTTAATCACTGCGGGCTTTGAGTTCGTGAGGTTTGACAGCGGCGAAAACGTGCCTATCTACCGAAAGAGGAAATGAGCTATGTTGGAAAGGGTCTATGTCCGTGAAAAAAGCAATATGTCTATGTGGAAGAGCGCTTAATTGCTATCCCTCTTTTTGCATGTCAGCGAAGGAAGCTGGCAACCATTGGAGGAGCATAGCGAAGTCAAATCGGAAAACGCGCGGAACGTCATTTTGAGCTACCGTGACACTGTATATTATGTTAACAAGGTAAACGTTCAATTTCAAGAAGGCGCCGACATGCTTAAGGCTGTTTTCCACGCGAGAAAACTCAGAGACAAGCAGTTCCAAGACCTTGAAGTTGAAATAAGCCAAGCAACTTACCGCATGCTGATTGAATACGCTAAACTTGACAACTTCGACTTGATTCTGGTGTTACGCATTGAGGGCAACGAATCGAAATGGTGTCTCATAAGCGAAGAATGGCTGAAAAAACAAATCAAGGAAAACGGCAAAGCATTCTACATAGTTTAATCCTCCCGAACCAGCATATTTGGCGCCTATTAGTGGTTGGTTGCAGGAACCTATAGAGGGGGTAGGGGTCGCTATTGGCGCAGAAACCCGCCAAACCATGTTGAAAACGGGAAATGAGAGGGTTCGTCCGCAGAGCTGAACGCGCTATCAGAGGACCCTTTAAATAGGGAGCTTTAGACTGCTCCGAGCGTTAGAAAACAAGATTCCTGAACCAAGGGGAAATGCGGGAAAAACGGTGCGGTCTTTGCGATACGTTTTATAGTTACTGTGAAGATGCCATTGTATTTAGGAGAAACAGACTTGAGCGCGAAATGGCGGAGAAGCAGAAAGCACTTGCGTTGGCTGGACTTGCCAGACTTGGAGGAGCACAGCGTTAAAAACCACTCCAAAACCTTACACATTGAACCCCTTCGCTACGGAAGAATAAACCACCCCTCAAACTACCACCTCCCCAAAAACCTCAATAAAAGAAAACTCAAACCACCTAAACCCCTCATCGACATCTTCCAAGAAAAAAACTGGATAACCATAGTCGCCGAAATCGCAGGCTTCAACAAAGAAACCCTCAAAATAGACGTAAAAGACCAAAAATTAACCCTATCCGCCAAAGCCAAAGACCGCAGATACTATAAAAGTTTAAATCTTCCCAAAGTAGTCATACCCAACACCGTTAGCACTACCTACAAAAACGGAGTGCTCGAAATCAAACTAAAAAAAGCCGAAAAAGAACAAACCATAAACAAAAAAGCCGGATAAAAACATGCCACACAAACTCAGAAAAATCAGAAAAACACGCGGCTCACGCACACAAGGATACGGCAGAATAGGACAACACCGCGACACAGGCTCAAAGGGCTACCGAAAAGTCGGACGCCACAAACATACGTGGAGCTACGTAACAACCTACGAACCCGACTACTTCAGCAAAAAAGGCTTCACCTCACCCCAAAGCCTCAAACAAAAAGAAAAAACCCTCAACCTCCAAAAACTCGAAGAAATATCCAACACAACTTCAACCAACGAAATAAACCTCACCAACCTTGGATACACAAAACTCCTCGGCACAGGCAAAATAACCAAACCCCTCACAATCACCATAGCCGCATACTCAAAAACTGCAGCAGAAAAAATCAAGCAAGCAGGCGGAAAGATCATAACCACACCTCAGGAACACGGAGAGTAACGATAACTAAATGGCCGGAAGATTTCTACGACTCTTCAAACCTGTCGGGAGAGTACTGCCGGAGATCAAGGTTCCCGAACGCAAAGTCAGTTTTAACGAGAAAATCTTCTGGACCGCCATAGTCCTGATCATTTATCTTGTGATGTCCGAGATTCCGCTATTCGGAATTTCCTCGAACATACAGGACCAGTTCGGCGCGCTGAGAGTAATTTTCGCGTCAAACCGCGGCACCCTCATGGAACTCGGCATCGGGCCCATCGTTACAGCAGGCCTGATCCTACAATTGCTCGCTGGCTCATCCATCATCGAATGTGATATGTCAAATCCTGAAGACAGAGGTCTATTCACAGTGGCCAGTAAGGTTTTTTCAATCGTGCTTACAGGCGTTCAGGCTGCAGCTTACTTAGTAAGCGGCATGTATGGCGCGTTCGGCAGTTTGGGTACTGCGGCGATTGTGATTTTTCTGCAGTTGTTGGCGGCTGGTGTGATTGTGATGTTGCTTGATGAGTTGGTTCAGAAGGGTTGGGGACTTGGTAGTGGAATCAGTTTGTTTATTATGGCTGGGGTTGCTCAGAATATTTTGTGGTCGATGTTTTCGCCAGCATCGGGTTTGTTTGCGGGGTCGCTTTCGGTGCTTTTGAGTGGCGCGCAGACGTTGAATTCGTGGATTTTTGGTTTGGAGTATTCGAATTCGCTTATCGGGTTCTTTGCCACCATTGGGACGTTTCTGGTGATTATTTATTTGGAGGGTGTCCGGATTGAGTTGCCGATGACTTATGCGGGATACAAGGGTTTCCGCAGCCGGTATCCGATTAAGTTGTTGTATGTTTCCAATCTCCCAGTTATTTTTGCGTCTGCGTTGTTTGCGAACGTATATTTCTTTTCGCAGCTTATTTGGACTTGGCAGGGGCAGCCTTTGCCTGGGCAGAACCTGTTTATTGACATTATCGGTTCATACAAATATGTGTCGTCGGATGGTGGTCAGCAGAGCTTGCAGCCTGTAGGTGGTCTGGCTTATTTTGTGACTCCGCCGCACAATATTCAGGGCGTGGCTGCTGAACCCTTACGGGCGTTGGCGTATTTGGGGATTTTGGTGGCGTTCTGCGCTGTTTTCTCACTAATTTGGTTAGAGGTCGGTGGTTTGGGTCCGGACAGAGTGGCAAAACAGTTGATGGATTCGGGGATGCAGATTCCTGGTTACAGACGTTCTGAACGTCCAATTGTGGCGATTTTGAAGCGTTACATTCCGGTGGTGACGGTTATGGGCGGAATAATCATCGGACTGATTGCGGGCATCGCGGATTTCTTAGGCGTGTTCGGTTCGGGAACGGGAATTTTGCTGGCGGTGGGCATAATCTACCAGTATTATGAGCTGCTGATGCGTGAGCGTGCAGCGGAAATGTTCCCAGCGTTCAGGCGGATACTCGGCGAATAACGTGGAAAAGACTATAGCCCCCTTTATATACTGAACAGTGTTGGAGACGCGTTCAGCTCTGCGGACGAACCCTCTCATTTCCCGTTTTCAACATGGTTTGGCGGGTTTCTGCGCCAATAGCGACCCCTACCCCCTCTATAGGTTCCTGCAACCAACCACTAATAGGCGCCAAATATGCTTCATTAGCATTCAGCATGAGGTGCAGAGGCTTTTTTTGGAAGCGCATCCTTTTATTTTTTCGACACCTCAGGTAATCACAAAGGCGATTAGGCATTGAGAATCGCGCGGTACTGTTACCGAAACCGAGAAAGCTACGGTGTCCTCAACCAACAAGTTGTTTTATCCTTGCCTGCGTTGGCGAAGCGCTTCGGGGAAGAGGTGCCGCAGACACTGGAAGGCTTCATCAAGCAAGGGGAGGAAACGGTGAAAACGGTGGAAAAACTGATTGAAAAGGCAGATGGTAGCGACGTGGCGGCTGTTTCGGTGCCGCTTAGCGCGGTGACGTTGCTTGCGCCTATCGCTTTTCCGCCAAAAATTATCTGTTTGGGCTTGAACTATTTCGATCATGCCGCCGAAACCAACTCTCGCGTGCCTGACGAGCCGGTAATCTTCATGAAGCCTCACACCGCGATAACAGGTCCAAACATGAAAATCATCAAGCCCCGGTTCGTGAAGGAACTGGACTACGAAGGCGAACTCTGCATCGTGATGGGCAAAACCGCCAAGAACATCTCAGAGGCGGAAGCGAAAAGCCACGTTTTCGGCTACACCGTGTTCAACGACGTCTCAGCGCGGGACTTCCAGTTCAAGGACGGGCAGTGGACGCGGGGAAAGAGCTTCGACACCTTCGCGCCCACAGGACCCTGCATAACCACCGAAAACCAGCTCAGGAACACGGAGGACTTGGCTATCCGCACATGGGTCAACGGCGAACTCCGCCAGAACGGCACCACAAGGAACATGGTTTTCAACGTCAGCCAAATCGTGCACCAGCTGAGCCGCGTGATGACGTTGGAGCCCTGCGACATAATCGCCACAGGCACACCCGCAGGTGTGGGAATGGCGTTGAAGCCTAAGAAGTGGTTGAGAAACGGTGATGTGGTGCGCATCGAAATCGAAGGAATCGGCATATTAGAAAACGCTGTTGAAGAGAAATAGCATTCAAAATTTTATCCCTTATGAACGAACCGGACTCAGATAGCATACATTATCTTTCAATCGAGATTCTGCTGATTCCTGCTTCTTTTTCAAGTGTTATGACGTGTTCGGCTTTTTCGGCGAATGCTTCGCTGTGCGTCACCGCGATTATCTGCTCTATTGCTTTAAATCGGCTGATGGCTTCGGCTAAGCGGTCGATGCTGCCGTCTTCTCTGCCGAGGCTTTCCGTGGGCTCGTCCAGCAGCAACATGCTCAAGCCGTGGCCTGTCCGTGACTGCATAATCAGCTGCCCAAGTCCCAAGCGGTAAGCAAAAGCGAGCAGCGTGCGTTCTCCGCCGGACAGGTTCGAAACTTCTCTGTCCACTCCGCTTTCACTCTTGACGTAGGGCGTGTAGGTCTCGTCCACAGTCACGTTCAGCAGTGGTGCTTCGCCGCCGACGAGGCTGTCGAGGACTTGCTGCACGAAATTGCGGAGCACCTTGACGAATTCGCTTCGCAGCTTAGGCTGGATGCTTCTGTAGGCGTCGCGGATGGCGCCGAGAACTTCGACGGTCTTGGCGATTCGTTGCATGCGCTCCAGCTTCTCCTGCGCGTGGTCAATCCGCTCACGGGTCTCGTCCAACCGCTTTTGGAGGTCGCTCTTGCGGTTTTCCTTGAAACGTAAATCAGATTCAATATGCGAGTATTGCTGGAACGCTTGCCTGCTCTGTTCCCGTGCGGCTTCAAGGTCCGACACCTCGAACCTGCTGATCTCAAACCGCAAAGCTTCAAGCTGGCTGCGCTGCTCTTCTTCAAACAGGCGTTTCGCGTCTAGCTCGGCTGTCAGGTCGTTCAAGCTTTTTTCTTCTTCGGCTATTCGAACCAGCAAATCATCCGCCCTCAGGGTCAGGGTCTGCAAGTTCGAAGCCGCTTCGGCGGCAATGGCTTTTGTCCGCTGCAACTTTTCCAGTTCGTCCTGTAACTGCTTGATCGTCTTCTGCCGCTCTGTGTTTTCTTCCTGAATTCTATGCATCAAGCCGCTCTTGTACTCGTCGTTTAAGGGCTGCAGGCAAAGCGGGCAACGGTTCTCCATGGACAGTGATACGGTTCGTTTCTGGTCGGTCTGCATGTTTCTCAGCGTTGCTTCTTGCTCCGCTTTCAGGCTGGAGATTTTGTCGTCGAACTGTGTCAAAAGCTGGCGCAGCACTTCAGGCGGCTGGCTGGCTGGTATGCCCACTTCCTCAAGCCGGCTGTTGTAAGACTTTATCTGTAAGTCTATGGAGCTTTGGCGTTGCTTCAGGTTGTCTATGATGGTCTTTTTTCCTTCAATCCGCTGAATCAACGAAGCCGAAGCGTCCACTGCGTTGGCTATGCTGGTTTGAACCTGAGCCTCTTTTCGTTTGAGTTCTTCGATGAACTGCTTTTTTTCCTCCAGTTTCTTCAGTTTGGCATCCGCGTCTTCCACGGCTTTTCTGGCTCGTGCAAGCTTCTCCACGGCGCCTTGAAGCTCCACCTCTAAGAGGGCGAATTCCTCGGTTACGCGGTTGTATTCGGCGCTGAGCTTCTCCAACCCGACTACGTCGGGGTCTTTCTCGTAGACTCGCTTTTCCGTTTCGTATCCGCGCTGGTATTCGGCGATGTTGCTCCACGCCGTCTCGTAATCCGACAGCCCGAACAGCTCGTCCAAGCGTTTTTGTCGTTCTCGGGGCGCCGAGTCCAACAGCTCTTTCAGGTGCTCTTGCCGCATCCATACTATGGCGCGGTAGAGGTCGCTGTCCAAACCCGTTATCGCCTTCAGCTGCTCGGCTATGGCGTCGGCTTTCATGCTGGCTATGAGTTGTTCGTTCTGCCAAAGCTTCAGCTCCTCAAAATCTTGACCGATGCCTTTGCCGCGTCGTCTCAACCCGCGAGTAAGCTTGTAGGTGTTCCCGTTCTGCGTGAACTGCACCGTGACGCGCCCAGAATCTGCGCCTTCACGCAGCAGGTACTCGAAGCTTCTGCCGATGGGTTCGCCGAACAGGGCGAAGTCTATGGCGTACAGTACGCTGGATTTTCCGCATCCCAGACCGCCTACCAGGCAGTTGAAGCCGCGTGTGAAGGGCACTGTGGACTTGATGTGCGAGCGAATGTTCTCCAACTGCACTATCTCGATTTTCACCTTAGAAGCTCCTCCACGATTTGTCGGACTTTGTCTTCCTGCTTCTTCGTTAACGGTTCAATCAGGCTGATGGCGGAACGCGCTATTCGCTCGGCTTCCTCGCGGCTGTAGCGGTCGTTGAAAATCTGCAGGAAATACTCATACGCCTTTGTCTTCAAATCCTTAAACTCGCTCTCGAAAATCGACCGCACGATTTCGTCGGAGACCGCGCTTTCCTTAAGCAGAACAACTGGATGCACGAGCAGCGCTTTCTCGGCGGCAGCTCGAATGTGCGCCACATCCACCTCGGCGCGGCTTGCCTCGGCTGGTAGCACGCCTTTCAGGACGGGGATTATTATGGTGCCGTCCTCGTCCGCGCCCCTGACTAGTTGAACCGCCATCTCGGTGATTTTAGCTGAGGTCATGCCTGAAAAATCCTGCTCCAAAACCACGAACCGCCGCGGCGAGCTGAGTTCGATGAACTCGGGTGAAAACTCGCCTTTCTCGCTGACTTTCACGTGGTAGAAGCCCTTCTGGTACTTGGCTTCGTCGTAGCTGACGGTTTCGGTGCAGCCGCTGTAAGCCAGCAAACCTGACTTGAACTTGCCCAAGAAGCGCTCGTGCACGTGACCTGCAGCGTAATAGTTGAAGCCGTCGGGCAGGAGCGCGGGCGGAACCTCTGCCTCAATGTAGGGCGGTTTGACGCTGGGCAAATCCACGGCGGCATGAAAAACAAGTACGTTGCCCACCGTTGGGTCGGGTGCGGGCGGGTTCTGCGCCATGAACTCGGGAAGCGACTCCTCAGTCTTGCGTCGGCTTCGGAAGTTTGGGACGCCGTAGACGTAGCAGCAGTCGGGTTTGCGCCAGCACGCGCCTTCATGACGGGGCAGGTGGATGATTAAGCCGGCGCTGTCCAGCGGATACAGAATCGTGCCCGTTATCGTGTTCGGCGCTGAATCATGAGAGCCGTCAACCGTCAAAACAGGGATTCCCGCGTCTCGGAGGCGCTTGAAGGCGCGCACGGTGTTCTCCAGCGTGGTGTTGGATGGTCGGGCTTGGTGGAACAGGTCGCCCGCGATAATCATGAAGTCGGGTTTTAACTCGAGGGTTTTCTCCACGAGCTCCGCGAAGGCGTTGTCGAAGTCTTGCCTTCTGGCTTCTAACCCGTACTGCGCATAGCCGAGGTGCAGGTCGCTGGCGTGGACGAAGCTGAAGGCTTTCAAACGCTGCCGTTTCTCCCCTGTTCGCTGATTGCTGTTCTGGCTTATGTTTCTGGCTTGCCAGTTTTAAGCGTTTACTCCGCTGGGCATAATGGTTTTCGTATGTTTGGGGAATAATGTTTAAACGGTTAAGCCTTCTTTTAAAAGGAAAAGCGCGTGCAGACCATGAAGTGCCAGAAATGCGGGCAGGAAACGTTCCTTCCTTTTCAGTGTCCATACTGCGGAGACCGATTCTGCAGTGCCCACCGCTTGCCGGAGAGCCATGATTGCCCGCGAATGGATCTTGCCCGCGCGCGCAGAAGTGAAGAGGACGTGTTTGTTCAGGGAGCTAACTCTTATGAGTACAGGGTCACGTTTGGTCAGCCTAGACAAGCGAGGCGCGTCTATTTCAGCCCCAAAGAGCTTAGGCATTTGGCAGTCGCCGCGTTGCTTGTTATCGGTATCGGTTTGTCAATCATGCTTTTCGACGACTATTTTGTACAGATAGGATGGGCAGCGTTGGCGTTTTTCGCAGGTATATTAACGGCTTCTTTCTTGGTGCATGAGATAGCGCACAAGGTGATCGCGCAGAGAAGAGGGTTGTGGGCGGAGTTTCGGTTAACGCTGTGGGGCGCGGCTATAACCCTGGTTTCTATAATTTCGCCCCTGTTCAAAATAATTGCTCCTGGCGCGGTTATGGTTTCGGGCAATGCTCGGATGGATGAAATGGCAAAAATATCCCTTGCGGGTCCATTGACTAACATTGTTTTTTCAGCTGTCCTTTTAGGGATCGGCGTTGTTTCTGGTCCTTACGCGCTTATTTTCTTTTATGTTGCCCTCTGGAACGGGTTTATCGCCGTTTTTAACCTGATTCCCATGGGAATTCTTGACGGCTTCAAAATTTTTAGTTGGAACAAAAGGGTTTGGGCTTTGGCTTTCGTGCCAAGCGTGGTGTTGACCGCAATAGCCTATTTCTTTGCAACAATGTAGTGTCGACTAAACGCTTGGAGACGCTGACTCTGAAATTTTAGATAAGCTCGATTGTCACATGGACTTCTTCGGGCACCCGAATACGCATGATGCGCCGCATGACGCGTTCTTCGGAGTCTATTTCGATGAGGCGCTTGTGGATGCGCATCTCCCACCTGTCCCAGGTGGCTGTGCCTTCGCCGCAAGGCGATTTCAAAACTGGTACTCTGAGGCGTTTTGTTGGCAGTGGGACGGGACCGTTGATTTTGACTCCGGTTTTCTGGGCGATACTTTTCAGTTCGTTACATACTTCTTCGAGTTTTTGGTAGTCGGTGCTTGTTAAGCGGATTCGCGCTTTTCTGACCATTTTTCGCCCATCAATCCGTTACTTGTCGTTTTCAAGTGCTACCTTAGACATTTAAGCGGTACATAAAAACTTATCGACAGCATTTTTTAGTTTAGTTGACTCGCCGCAGTGTGAAACGGGAAGCCGCTTAGCATTCGCCGAGCTTCTCCAGATAATCTAGGAAGTCTTTCAGTTCTTCCCTGTCCATATTGCTCAGCGAGCTACGTTCCGCCTTGACGTACTTGCGAAGAGCGTCCAAGCATTCTTTGGCTTTCACGTCCTGCTTGATCGTGCGTATCTGGTCACGTTCAATCTTTATCCTGTACAGCGTCGCCAGAAAAGTGGCGAACACGACCAGAGTGTTGCTGACTATAACTATGAGCTCCATACTACTCATGCTTTGCACCTCATTTTTGCGTCGGGTTTAATCTATGCGGCAGTGGTATATCATTTTTTAGGAAAATGAAATCTTAATAGCGGGTCTCGGCAGTATAATTCTTGAGGTAGGGCTTGTTGGATTACGCTGTAATCGCTGACGCGTACGAGAAAATTGAAGCCACCACGAAAAGGCTTGAAATGACCGATCTACTCGTTGACCTGCTGAAAAAGACACCGAAGAACATCATCGGCAAAGTGGTTTATTTAACTCAGGGCAAGATTTACCCCGACTTCGTCGGGCTTGAGACAGGGGTGGCTGAGAAACTCGCCATCAAGGCTTTGGCGCGGGCTTCTGGGCGAAAGGAAAGCGAAATCGAGGAGGACCTGAAGAAGAGCGGAGACATCGGCGAAACCGCCCAAAAACTGTTAGCCAAGAAAAAACAGGTTACTTTCTTCCAGAAAACCCTCACAGCAGAGCACGTTTACGAAATTCTCGACAAGATGGCGAAGACCACGGGTTCCGGCGCCGTCGATTCCAAAATGGCGCTTCTGGCTGGGCTCTTGTCGGACGCTTCGCCGAAAGAAGCCAAGTACATTATGCGCACGGTGACTGGCAACCTGCGGTTAGGCATCGCGGACATGACGGTACTGGACGCGTTGGCGATTGCGTACGGCGGCGGCAAAGAAAACCGTGAACTGATTGAGCGGGCTTACAACATCTCCTCTGACCTCGGCAGAGTCGCGAGCGTGTTGGTTGAAAAGGGCTTGGAGGGGATAAAGAAGTTCCAAGTGATGGTTTTTGAACCGATTAGACCCATGTTGGCGGAGCGGTTGGGGTCTCCTGAGGAGATCCTGGAGAAGCTCGGAGGGAAATGCATCGCCGAGTACAAGTACGACGGCGAGCGCATCCAAGCTCACAAAAAAGGCGACAAGGTTGTCCTGTTTTCTAGGCGGTTGGAGAACATTTCTGACCAGTACCCGGACGCGATTGAACTCGTTAAGGACAACGTGAAGGCGGAAGAAGCGATAATGGAAGCCGAATGCGTGGCTATGGACCTTGAAACTGATGAGATGCTGCCCTTCCAAGAGCTGATGCATCGCAGACGCAAGTACGGCGTCGAAGCAGCTATGGCGGAGTACCCTGTGTCGCTGTTCATGTTTGACGCGCTCTACATCGACGGCAAAGACCTAACGCTTGAGCCTTATCCCGTGCGGCGCAAGGCACTGGAGAACACCCTTAAAGAAAGCATCCGCGTTAGACCCGCCAAGCATATAATTGCACGCAACGCGAAGCAGCTTGAGGCGTTTTTCGAGGAAGCTATAGAGAACGGCTGCGAAGGCTTAATGTGCAAAGCCATGGGGAAAGACTCAGTCTATCAGGCTGGCGCCCGCGGGTGGCTCTGGATAAAGTACAAACGCGACTACAAGAGCGAGATGACGGACACAGTGGACCTCGTGGTAGTGGGCGCTTTCCACGGCAGAGGAAAACGTGCGGGGACATACGGCGCCCTGCTTCTTGCCACGTACAACCCTGAGGCGGACACGTTTGAAACGGTTACCAAGTGCGGCACGGGCTTCACCGACAAGGACTTGGCTGCCATGCCTGAGATGCTGGGCAAGCACGAGATTCCTCGGAAACACTCGCGTGTGCAGTCAACGCTGGAGGCTGATGTCTGGTTTGAGCCCGCCGTGGTGCTGGAGATTCTTGGTGCCGAAATCACTCTGAGCCCGATTCACACGTGCGCCATGGACTCCATACGCAAAGGAAGCGGATTGGCGATTCGCTTTCCACGCTTCACGGGAAACTACAGGACAGACAAGGCAGCGGAGGACGCAACCACCTCGGCGGAATTGGTGGAGATGTACCGCGGGCAGCTTAAGAAAATCAGCGAAACTTGAGCTGGGGCGCTCAGGTTCCAAAGCTTGATAAGCACTAAGCGCCAAAATAGAGGATGAGGAGGAGATATGGCTCAAGATTCTGACAAGATGAAGGCTCTTGTCGCGTTCAAGAAGAGGCTTGAGGAGAGGCTGGAGAAGCTGGACGCGGAAACTAAAGAGTTCCAAGCCATGCTGGACGCGGTGAACTCTATTCTGCTGGAAAAGGGATTCAAACGCGGGGACATTAAACAGGTGCCGCCACCGCTCGCGCCCAAAGAGGAGGCGCCGCCAGCACCAGCGGAAATCCCTGCGCCTGCGCCCGAAGAGCCTGTCGTGCAGCCTTCAGCGGCTAAAGAAGCAGAACATGCGCCGCCGCCTGCTGCGGAGCCTGAGAGTGTCATACCGTTAAAAACTTTGGATGACGAGCCTCTGGCGATAATTTACGTTGACAAACAGTCGATACATGTTCTGCCAGATGAGAGGAAGAACTTCAGCGTGAATACGCCGCCCTTCAGCCACTTCTTGGTGGAGAGGGTTCTGGCGAAGATGCAGGAGAAAGACAACGAACTCGTCCGAATGGGGCAGTTGACACCTGACAAGATGTTTGCTTACAACATCGTCCGCGAAGGTGACCTAATCCGTGAAATAGTCATCAGAAACGTGGATGAAGAGCGCTTAAAGGAGCTGAAGTCAAGCATTCGCTGGACGCTGGAAAAAATGTTCGAGAAAACGAAGGGATAAAGCAAAAGCCACTATAAGTGCTTCTGTATCAACGCGTCGATGTTCTTCTTCGGGCAGAGCCCCACAAGCCGCTCAACTTCACAGCAGTCCTTGATTAGCACTAGCGTTGGGATGCTGTAAACCTGAAACTGCTCGGCTGTTTGAGGGTTCTCGTCAACGTCCAGTTTGCTAACGAGAACCTTGCCCGCGTACTCCTTGGCTAATTCCTCGATTGTAGGCGCTAAAGCTCTGCATGGCCCGCACCATCCCGCCCAGAAATCCACCAGAACCAGCTTGTTGTTCTTGATGGTTTCATCAAAATTCGCGTCAGTCACGTGAAAAGGTTCATTACCCATTTAGTTTTTTCTCCTTAAATTAACATCTTAATTCATCCGCATGCCTTGATATAAACCGTTCGCGAATGTCACTTGCACGACTTCAGGTTCTCACGCAGGCTTTTGAACGCGCGGTAGGCTTCCTCAGCGTCAGATATGTCTGCCGCCGCCTTCTCGAAGGGACAAACGCCCGTCTTGTTCACGTCGAGAACGTTCTCCACAAGCTCGTTCCACTCGCAGCTTATCCTGTTATCTTTAAGAACAGCATGCGCTTTTCTGCTGAGAACCGCCGCGTAAACCGCTTTTATCTTGGCGTAAACGCATAAGAAGGCAACGGCTTTTCCCACCACTCGGTCAGCTACCGCGGCGCCCTCAAGCTTGTAGCCCAACGTTTCAACGGCGTCCAGGAAACCTGAAATCCTGTGAGACCGCGTTTCAAACAGGACCGTGCCGTTTTTCACTATGGCTAAGGTTAGGTTTTCCTCATAAAGCTCGTTTTTGGCTATGTCCAAGTCGCTCATGACAGTTCATAGTAACTGCGCCACTTCTAAAAATACTATTTTATCCAGCAAGCCAAATTCGTCCTATGAAAAAAATAGGGTAGCCCTTGCTACTGCCTAACCGTTGACTCGCTTTTCTTCGCCAACGATTTTCCCACCAAAAACGCAGCCGCTAGCACCATGAAGACACCGAAAACGCTGGCAAGCGCCGTGGACGCGTAAGAATCACCGACCGCCCCTATCGAATAATCCGTCATTAAGCCGCTCCACAAGTTGGCATGTTCCTGCGCTCCGTAAGTAGCCACCACTTTCTCCAATCCGTCAGGGTTGCTGGAAGCAAAGGGAATAAGGACCACGAGAAAAATCACGATTAAGCCTACTGCGGCAATCTGCCTCTTCACAGTTTCCCTCTCCCCTTCAAAAGCGCTAAACCGTTCATCACTGTCGGCTGCAACCGCTGAAGCGAGGTCACCAGCGCCGTGGTTATGGCTCCCTCACCTAAACCAATCAGCGCGTGGTAGAACAGCATGGAAGGCACGGTGACCGCGACTCCGCCGGCGAATGCCGGAGCTATCTCCAAGCTGGTGACGAAGGCGCCGAGTATCACGGAAAGGAACGATGCGGCGAAGACGCTAGCTGCGAACCGGCTTTTGCTGTCGGATTTTCTCATGAACAGTTTTATCAGGAAAAAGCTTAGTCCGCCGATTATCGCCATGTTAAAGACGTTCATGCCGAACGCGACTATACCGCCGTCGGCGAAGAAAAACGCCTGCATCAGCAGAACGATGGTCATGCTGAGAATGGCTGCGTAAGGTCCCAGAAGCACAGCGAGGAATGTGCCGCCGACTAAGTGCCCGCTTGTGCCGAATGCTATGGGAAAGTTGAGGATTTGCGCGGCGAAGACAAAGGCGCTTGAGATTGCGAGCAGCGCGGTTATGGAGCTGGAATATGTGCTTTTGGCTTTTTTCCAAGACCAAGCGAGGAACGCGATGGATACGAGCCACATGATTACAGCGGTTGCGAGGTTTGCTGGATTTTGTGGGTTTATTAGTCCGTCTGAGATATGCATGTTTATGCCTCAGTAACACCTTTTAGATTGTTAGTATTACAACTAATAAAGGTTTTCCAGAGTGGTTGAAAAACGAAAAAAGGCGGTTTGAGCCGCCTCCCGATTACCTGTTTCTGTTATTTTCGTGCCGTTAGCGGCTTACTGAGCGGACTTAACTCGTCTTTGAATGAGACTTTCTTTGTCATCAGCGTGGTCACTGCAAGCAACCCCATCCAAGTAAGGGATATAGCTAAAGTCATCGACCCACCGATACTAGCGATTTCAGACAACATTACCGCTGTGTCGGCAGGGGAAGACATGGCAGTTAAGTACGGTGGCCAAGCGGTTATTTCGCCATGAAAGACGTGTTCAGCAGCGAGTATAACCACTCCTCCCCAAAGCATTGTATTCAGTGCGCTTAGTTTCAGTTTATGAGATAGATCGCTATGTCTAGTTAGCAGTTGCACGAGTGTCATTACGATTGCCAAAGCCATTGGTGCTAGGAAACATGCCATCTCCATTTTACCTCCAAAGTAACACTAAATTTATATACAGTAACACTAGTTAATAAGCGTGACGGAGGTAAAGGAGCATGTGGTTAATAATTCTCGCATTCGCTGCGATAATCGCTACCGCAATATGGTATACACAGGCTGAGAACGACAAGTACTTGCTGAAGTATCTTAGTTTAATACTCTGGGGTACAACAATAATGGTGCTTGTTGATCATGTGGTGCCCTACTTAATGGAAGGCGGCGGAGAATTCTTCGATGTATCAATTGAAGCAACGATTCTCAGCGGCGTTATGCTAGTTGTGGGGCTTGCAGTGTGGGAGGGCGCTTTATTACTTAAAGACCCTAAAGGCGTTATATACAAAAGAAATCGGTCATAAACGCGTCAGAAATTTAATACTATCCTCAATTATGTTTTTCTCCTTTTGTCTTTATCCAACAGAAGATGCAAACGGTTGGGCAGGATAGTTTATGTGTAAAGCTTAAATAAGCTAAGTAACACTATTATTGAAAATCGTGTTACTGTGGTGTTTGGAATGCATGAAAATGATGATAACGCTTGGTTTGAAAGCGCACAATTAAAAGAAAGAGAGCTCTCGAAGATTTTTGAGAACATAAAAGAAGAACTTGCTCTAATAACCGCAAGCGTGAAATTCAATTTTGTAATGAGAAAAACCAGTGAAAAAGATTTGAAAATCGTACTCGCCTACATTGAAGACACGACAAAGCTTGTTGACTTGTTGAGGTCTCGATTAATTCTTTTATCGGAAAACACAAGCTAAAAACTCGAGTTACGCCGTGTTTCTGAACTTTGCTGCGCGGTTGGCAATTAACGTGGCTATGGCACCTGCAGCTACTCCACCATCAATATTAACAACAGCCAAGCCCAATGAGCAGGACTGAAGCATAGCCATCAGCGTGCTCACGCCTTTCTCTCCGAAGCCATAACTATTCGATGTTGGAACGGCAATCACGGGCACATCAACCATGCCTGCCACCACCGAGGGTAATGCGCCTTCTCTGCCTGCAACCACTATGATAACGTCAACATCTTTCGTTACCAACTCTTTCAGAGGCCGCATCACCCTATGGATTCCCGCTACACCTACATCATATGCAGCAAAGACTGTGCAGCCCATCTCTTCAGCGACTACTTTTGCCTCTTCAGCCACAGGAATATCAGAGGTCCCGGCAGTTAAAAGCCCAATCTTTCCACCGGTAGATTTGATGGCAAAGTCCTTCTTTTTTATAACAACTATCTTGGCTTTATCGTAAACTTGCAGAACAGCCTCCTTCGGCGCAGCTTTCTTGACGGCGCGCATCTGTTTTGCGTCACATCGGCTTATTATTACCCTGCCTTTCTCTGACAATACCCGAAGCGATATGTTTACAAGATCTTCTGCAGTTTTACCTTCAGCAAGAATTATTTCAGGTATGCCCTTTCTGCATTCTCTGTTAGCGTCAATTCTCGCCATGTCTTGCACTTCTTCTATTGCCAGCAGCTTCACCGACTTTTCAGCTTCAGCAACCGTTATCTCGCTTTTCAGAAGCTTCTCAAGGATTTCCTTCAAAGTGTACATTTTCTACTCTACTTTCTGAAGACCACAAGCAATATATCGCTTTTCCATATCAAGTTATCAGGTGGCAATGCAATGTCGGAATTTGACAAAATACTTGTTATTGACTGCCAAGCCGCTGGAATTTCTGGAGACATGTTCCTTGGCGCGCTAATAGACTTAGGCGCTGATGTCAACAAGGTTACTTCTGCCATAAAATCTCTGGAAAAACGTGATTACGGCTACAAAAACATCAAAATCGACGTAAGACAAGTGATGCGGAAAGAGTTCAGAGCAACTAAAATTGACGTCACAGCTGAAAGCGTCTTTAGAAAAGCAGGCAGTGAGCTCGTGGAAATCGTTGAAAAAAGTGCAAAAAACCTTAAACTTTCTGAGAAGGCGCAGCAGTTCGCGTCCAATGTCATCCGCACTTTAGTCAATTCCGAGGCGAAACTTCATGCAGACGCATCCGATGCGCATCTACATGAAGTGGGACTTGTTGACACACCAGCAGAAATTGTCGGTACTGCAGTTGCCATGGACGACCTTCAGCTGTTCAATGCAAAAATATATGCAACACCTGCTTCAGTTGGCGGCGGCTTATTCAAGTTCTCACATGGCATATTATCTAGCCCAGCGCCAGCAACCTTAGAGATACTGACATCGAAGAATTTTCCAATAAAAGGCGGACCAGTCAAGTCAGAACTAGCTACACCAACAGGAGCATCCATTTTGGTTAACTTGACAGATGAAGTTAGTCCGTTCTATCCAGAGATGACCCCGCTAAAGGTAGGTTATGGAGCTGGAAACAAGGATTTCAAGGAAATGCCTAATGTTTTGCGCCTTACAGTAGGTAAGCCTTTGGAAAACTGGCTGTTGACAGATGAAATCGTTATTTTAGAAACAAACCTCGACGACGTAACAGGCGAAATCATCGGGCACTCAGTTGATAGGCTTTTACAGGAAGGTGCTAAAGACGTGAGCCTCATCCCAATATTTACCAAAAAGAATAGACCCGGTCAAATCCTCAAAATAGTAACGGATCAAAAAAACGCCAAACTCCTTTCGCAAGTCATTATCGAAGAAACAGGCACTTTAGGGGTCAGGATGTACCCATGCAAAAGACACATCCTTAGTCGCGAACTATTTTCGGTAAATGTGCAAATAGATGACGTAAAAGCATCCGTGAAGGTGAAAGTTGCTAAAGATAGAAACGGCAAAATAATTCAAATTAAGCCTGAGTACGATGACGTTAAAAGACTCGCTGATAAAACAGGCAAGCCTCTGAGAGAAATCACCGAGTTGGTTACGATGAGAGCTAGAGAGATTTTGTTGAGAAAGTGATTCTCATGAAAGCCCAAAATGCAAAATATGAAGAACTGAAACGCTACATCGAGACAAAAGGAAAAAACGGTGTAGTTATAGCCTTTTCCGGCGGGGTCGACAGTTCAACACTAGCAGCGGTGAGTCACAGTATTTTAGGAGATAGAGTGGTAGCTGTGACTGCAAAGTCTCCGACATATACAACTGAAGAGTTGGAAGAAGCAAAAAAAGTAGCGAAGGAAATAGGCATCAAACTCTACATTGTAGAAACCGGTGAGCTATCAAATGAGAATTTCAACAAAAACCCTGAAAACCGATGTTATTACTGCAAAAAAGAGCTTCTGGAACGCTTGCAAAAAATAGCAAACGAACTCGGCTTCAAAGTAGTTTTTGAGGGCACAAACTTCAGCGATTTAACCGATCATAGACCAGGCTTTAAAGCTGTCAAAGAAATGAAAAATGTATATAGCCCCTGGGTTGACACCCGATTCACAAAAGAGGAGATTCGGGCGATAGCTAGAGAAATGAAGCTTTCTATTCAGAACAAACCGCCTTTAGCATGTTTAGCCTCAAGGATACCATACCATGAGCAAATTACAGCCGAGAAATTGAATAGAATTGAGAAAGCAGAACAAGCAGTGAAGAAAATAACGGGAGCCCAGCAACTTCGAGTTAGAGACCATAGTGGGTTGGCCAGAATAGAGGTAGGAAAAGATGAGAGAAGCCTCTTTTGTGCCGTTGAAATTCTGGACAGGATAGTCAATGATTTGAAAAGGATAGGTTTTAAATATGTGACGCTTGATTTGGAGGGATATCGACCAGGAAGCATGCTTCTTACACTAGATGCTGCGGAATACCATCGCTAAAGTCAGTAACTCATTTCAGGGGATGCAATTCCACTTTCTAGTAACACTTTTGTATATTTTGATGCTACTTAACACGTAAAAGCTTTTAGGTACATCCAATCCACTTGTATCCGTGAGCCTCATGTCAAAAATCATCCGTGTAGGCGTAACGTTCCCGCCAGACCTTCTGAAAGAATTCGACGAAATCATCAACAAAATGGGCTACGAAAGCCGCAGCAAAGCCATCCAAGACGCAGTGCGCATGTACGTTTCCGAACGAAAGTGGCTGAAGGAAGAAGGCAACCAAACAGGCGTTTTGCTGATGGTGTACGACCACGAAGCTAGAGGCTTGGAGCACGAGTTAACCGAGGCGCAGCATCACCACGGCGAACTGGTCTCATCCACCCTGCATATCCACCTTAGCGAACGAGACTGTTTGGAGGCAATTGCGGTGAAGGGCAAAGCCTCTGAAATTCGGAAGCTAAGCGATGAATTAGCCACGAAAAGAGGCGTAAAAATTCTCAAAGCAATGATAGTGTCAGTTTAGCTCTTCACGAGAAACATCTTTTCCAGCGCGGTTCTGGCGTGCTTGGCTGTGGCTTCGGGAACCTTGACCACGTGTTTTTCCTCCTTCAACGCGGTATAGAGCCTTTCAAGCGTGGTCAACTTCATGTTGGGGCAAACCGCGCCCTCATAAGCCACAATGAACTGTTTCTCAGGATTTTCCTTGCGCAAGCGATGCAGGAGCCCTTCTTCAGTGCCGACGATAATGGTTTCCGCGCTGCTTTCGCGTGCGTAATGGCACATCTTGGAGGTGCTGCCCACGAAATCCGCTGTTCGTCGTGTTTCGGCGCTGCATTCGGGGTGAACCATCACGACTGCGCCGGAATACTGCTGTTTGAGCACGACTATGTCTTCAGGCTGAAAGAGCACGTGCGTCGGGCAGAAACCCCACTCAGGGATTGGGATGAGTGTTTTGCCTGTTTTTTCCGCGGCGTACTCCGCGAGGTTGCGGTCGGGACCGAACAATATGGTGTCAGCATTCAGCGAGTTGATGACTTCCACGACGTTGGCGCTGGTGCAGCAAATGTCACAGTAAGCCTTAGACGTGGCTAAAGTGTTCACGTACAGCACCACGGGCGCGTCTGGATAATGGGTTTTGGCGCGTTTTATCTCGTCAACCGTGAGCATCTGCGCCATCGGGCAACGTGCGCCCAGCGTGGGCAAGAGCACTTTTTTCTCCGGGTTCAGAATGGCGGCGGATTCCGCCATAAAATCCACCGCGCAGAAGACAATGATTTCCGCGTCTTTCTCCAGCATGGCTTTGCGGCTTAGTTCGATGCTGTCGCCGATGTAGTCTGCGATGTCCTGAATTTCTGGCCGCTGATAATTATGCGCCAAGATTAGGGCTTTTTTCTCTTTTTTGAGCTGGAGGATTTTGTCGGTTAGCTTGACCTTGTTCATGGTTTGCGCCTTAGAGTGTAGGCGCTTAAAGAGCATGGGAGGAGATATATGTTTTTACCCGCTGAGCCCTGTTTCTGCATGTTACTTCTTGATAGAAAAAAGCTGTTTTCTATAAAAATGGCTATTGTTCTTCTGGGGAAGCTAAATACGCGTTTGAATTAGCCTTAGGCACCGCTGGCTCTCAATGACAAAATAAAGAAGCGAAAGTAAGACCCCCAGAAGTGTACCGTGTTAGCGGTTTAGTAGAAGCTGAGTATGGGCGAGTCTGAATCCTGCTGTGGAGACCTTATTTCTTCTATGGTGGTTTTGGTTAGGGCTTTGATGTTGTTGAAGTCGCTGATTTCCCCGTAGCTCACCAGCGTGATGGCTGTGCCGTCGCCTCCCATGCGGCATGTTCTGCCGACCCTGTGGAAGTACACTTGCGGTTCCGCTGGCACATCGTAGTTGATTATGTGTGTTATGCCTCGTATATCTAAGCCGCGTGCGGCGACGTCTGTTGCCACGAGCAAGTTGAGTTTGCCTTGTCTGAAGGCGTTGATGACGTGGTCTCGCTGGGCTTGCGTGAAGCCTGCGTGAAGCGCCTGCGCGTTGTATCCTTTCCTGTATAGTCTTTCTGCTACTTTGCTTGTTTCGCGGCGTGTCCTGCAGAAAATAATGGCTTTCTCCACACGCTTTTCCTTCAGCACGTCTAAGAGGGCTTCGAATTTGCCGTGCTGGCTTACAACCGTGTAGTACTGTTTCATCTGCGTGAGCCCAATCTCGTCTTTGCTCACGAAGATTTTGACGGGGTTCCGCATATACCGGTTGCAGACATCCATAACTGTCTGGTCGATGGTTGCGCTGAAAAGGCTTGTCTGTCTGTTCGTCGGCGCTTTCGAAAGGATGAAGTTTATGTCATCGATGAATCCCATGTCGAGCATGCGGTCTGCTTCATCAAGCACGACCACCTTCACGTTTGCCAAGTTCAGGACGTGCCTTTCGATGAGGTCGATTATTCTGCCTGGTGTGCCGACGACAATTTGCGCGCCGTTCTGCAGCTCGCGAATTTGCCTTTCGATTGAGGCTCCACCGTAAACTGCAAGAACCTTGAGCTTGGCGTACTTGGCGAACAGGCTCATATTGTGTGCCACCTGCACGGCGAGTTCGCGTGTCGGCACAAGGATTAAGCCTTGAACCTTCTTGACTTGCGGGTCGAGGCGTTCCACCATGGGAACTCCGAACGCGGCGGTTTTGCCAGTTCCGGTTTGCGCTTGCCCGATGACATCTTTGCCTTCGAGCAGCGGCATTATGGCTTGAGCTTGAATCGGAAAAAGACCGTCAAACCCAAGTTCTTTTATGCTTCTTAAGACTTCCACACTTAGCGGTAAGTCTTTAAACGACTGTATTTCCAATTTATTCTTGTTTCTCCTGCCACAGAACTTCTTCATGCTTTTCCAAAAGCTTCAGGAGCTTCGTTAGGTTACATGAGTTAATGTGACACCTCAGAAGCGGAGGTTCGCATATAAAAACGTTTAGCACGTTTTCGAAGAAAACAGCCACGCATATAGGCTCTTTGGCTTTAAGAGACTGAGATTCAGCTTTCTGCGAGCGCGTTAGAAACAATCTATAGTCCCTCATTTAAAGTAGCTCTGTATAGCGCTGCGCGGCCAGCGAGTAGTACCCTCTGCTGTTTTCAACATGGTTTGGCTGTTTTCCGCGCCAATACGGACCCCTACCCTCTATAGGTTCCTGCAACCAACCACTAATAGGCGCCAAATATGCTGGTTTTCCTGTGCGCGCGGCTTTCCTGTATACGATTTCAGCTGTTTGAAATTGTGCTATATGGTGTGTGGAGCAAACTGTAACACGAGAGAAGACAATGCTTTGGGCGGCACCGAATGGTTAGGGGTATTTTCGCCTGATTTAGTTTCGGTCTAAACTTGGAATATAGATCGTGTATTCATAAAGCTATTCTTCTTCACTGCGAATTTTAGTGTTTGATGAAGATTGAGCCAACAGAGTGAAGTTGAAAAACTGCGAGCCAGACATGCGGAGCTTGAGGCTGAATCTCGTTCTCTGAAAGAAAAACAGAAAGCTCTGGAAGACAGCATACTGGTCCTTGAAGAAAAACTTGCCATCGAAGAGCTGCGAGCCAGCAACAGTTCCCTGAAAGATGCAATATCACAGTTGGAAGCCAAAAAAAACGAGCTTGAAGCCAAGCTGAACCAGAAGCCGCAAACCTCCGAACCTCCATCCCAGCCCCGACAGGAAGCAGCAAGCTCAGAGGCTGAAGCTCCTCAGCCACCAGAGGAAGCAGCACCTGAGCTTGCTGAAGAGACTTCTGAAGAGTTCGAAGGAGACACTGTGACTGTCACTGCCATAGATGACGGTTCTTTGGAAGAGCAGGAAGCTATCGGTGAGGAGCTTAAGAGACAGCAAGAAAAAAAGAAGCATAGATTCTTCTAAATACATTACGAAGCATATTCGCTTGCTTTCGGAAGCGAGTAATGCTTTGATTTTGATGTTAGCTTAGCAGGGCATAGAGCCGCAAAGCCCAAAAACCGGTTAACAATTTTACTGAATTTTTTAAAAAAAGAGGAGGGGGAGGTTTTTGATAGATTACTTCGCTTTCGGCTTGGTTTTCGGCGTTGCTTTGGCTTTAGGTTTCGCTTCTGATACCTTAACCGGTTTCATCGGTTCACCGCAGCAAATTATGTCGCATTCTTCGCAGCCGCATGGGTCTTCAACTAAGATGATAAGGCCGCATTCTTCACACTTGTATTTCTCGCCTTTTTTCTTCGCCAAAAATTCACACCTGTCTTAGAATTCACTATATGATTTTTACGTTATTCATTCTAATAAAATTATCCAAATTCCGTTTAGAGCTGAGAAAGAAAAAGTGTTTGAGGTTTTATGCGGAGTTACATGCGCTTCGTTGATTTACCTCAGTTCGAATGTTTTTGGCTAGGTTTCGGTTTTCTTTTCCGCTACTGGTGGTGGGAATTCTTTGAGTTTTTCCGCCATTTCTCTCAGCTGCTTGTCCGCTTGGTAGTTCACGGTTCCTTCCTCGAAGGTGCCGTCCTCACGTTTTTTACCCGCCTTCATTCCGGTTAGAATTTCAATGCCTTCATCGATGTTTCTGACGGAGTAAATGTGGAATTGTCCAGCTTTAACAGCGTCCACTATTTCTTCCTTCAACATCAGGTTCTGCACGTTGCTTTCAGGTATTATCACTCCCTGGTGGCCCGTGAAGCCTTTAGCCTTGCAAACTTCGAAGAAGCCCTCGATTTTTTCGTTCACGCCGCCTATGGCTTGAACCTCGCCCTTCTGGTTAACTGAACCTGTCACGGCGATGTTCTGCTTTATCGGTGCGCCTGAAAGCGCTGAGATTATTGCGTACAATTCTGTGCTTGAGGCGCTGTCGCCTTCCACTCCCGAATAACTCTGCTCAAATGTTAGTCGCGCTGAGAGACTGAGCGGTTTGTCTCTTGCGTACTTCTCGTTCAAGTAGCCACTCAAGATTAGGACGCCTTTGGTGTGGATTGGCCCACCCATTTTGGCTTCACGTTCAATGTCTATTACGCCTTCTCTGCCTAAACCGACGCTGGCTGTCACACGTGAGGGGGTGCCGAAAGCGAAGTCGCCTAAACCCATGACGGATAAGCCGTTGACTTGTCCAATTTTTTCCGCTTCGGTGTCGATGAGGATTAAGCCGCGTTTAATCATTTCTTGAATTTTCTCTTGGATAAGCTTCGACCGGTAAATTTTTTCCTCAATCGCTTTTTTCACGTGGCTACCAGTCACCAGATTTGATTTCTCTTGTTCAGCGTAGTAGTTGGCTTCGCGTACGATGTCAGCGACCTCGGCAAACCGGGTGGAGAGTTTCTCCTGATCTTCAGCAAGCCTTGAACTGTACTCTACCAGCTTAGCCAGTGCTGAGCCGTCGAGATGTTTCAGGTTTTCCTTTTGGCAGAGCATGCAGACGAAAGCCGCGTATCGTTGCATGTTTTCTTCGGTGCGAGTCATGGTTGTGTCGAATTCTGCTTTAACCTTGAAAAGTTCTGAAAACTGCATGTCCAGAATGAATAATTGCTGATACAAGTAGGGGTCGCCGATGAGAATTACCTTTACGCTGAGGGGAATCGGTTGAGGCTTTAAGCTTTTGATGCTGATGAAGCCGTACCGTTCCTCAGGCTCTTCAATAACTATTTGCCTATCCCTGAGAGCTCGCTTCAGCCCGTCGTAAGAGAACGGGTTAAGAAGCAATTCCTCAACTGGTACAATCAAGTATCCGTGGTTAGCCTTATGCAATGCGCCGCCGCGGATCATGGTAAAGTCGGTGGTGAGGGCACCGAACTGAGCTTCCTTCTCCGTTCTGCCGAAAAGGTTCTGATAAGTCGGGTGAGACTCTATCACTACTGGGGCACCTTTGGTGTCAGAGTTGTCTACAATCACGTTGACCTCGTATTTTCTGAAAGGCGCTTCTCTCATCCAAGGCAGTTGAAACGGAAGTTGCTGCTGAGACTCGCCTCTCCTGATGAACTGCGACAGGTTGTCCAATATGTCGTTCTGGACGTCTTTCAGGAAGGCGATGACTTCAGGCGTGTCGCTGTACTTTTCCATGAGGTCATCAATCAAGCTGCCGATGGCGTAGAGCGCGACTTCGCGGTTGAGTTTCTTGAGTTCTTCACGGATCTTTTGTTCCATGTCTGAAAACTGCCGCATTGTGCTTCGGAGCTGTGACTCCAGTTTTTCTCTTTTTTCCTGTATCTCATCTTTTACTTTCTGCGGCAGCCCTATTAGTTCCTCTTCGGTGACAGGCTTGCCCTTTATCACTGGGATAAGAAGTAACCCGATGGGTGTGCTTTGAATTATGAAGCCTTCTTGCTGAGCTTTAGCGTTCAGCTGGTCAATCAACTCTTTTCGTTGATTCTCCAAGGCTCGGATGGTGGCTTCTCTCTTGGCGTTGTAGTCGTCGCTTTCGAAAGCTTTGGGAAGCGCTGTTCGAATGTTCTCGATGAGGTTCTTCACTTCCTCTCGGAACACTTTGCCTTTTCCTGCGGGCAGCTTTATCGCTTTGGGCTCGTACTGATTGGAGAAGTTGTTCACGTAGCACCAATCAGGCGGCACGGGTTCCACTTTGGCCAATTCGCCCACGAAGTTTTTGACCGCTGTTGTCCGGCCTGTGCCAGGATAGCCTGCAACGTAAATGTTGAAGCCGTGGTCTTTGATGCCTAGCCCGAATTTTAAGGCTCTGACAGCTCTTTCTTGCCCGATGATTTCGCTGAGCGGCACCAGTTTCGCCGTTGTTTCGCAACGCATGAAGCTGGCGTCGCATTCTCTCCTGATTTGGTCTGCTGTCAGCTCATTTACCATTTAACACAAATCTCCTTTAATTCCACTTACCAAGCGTTCGTTTTATAGTATTCGGTAACCCTTTCTCTTGCAGACCTAAAGGTTAAAATTTGCCGCATCCCACGAATTCTGTAGACGGTGTTTTTAGTGTCATCCAAAATATGGATTGGCAAGACTTTAAGCAACCCTTTCGTGAAAGACGGCAGACCCCTCATAAGCGAAATCAAAGCCACACAAAACCCTAAACAAGATATACTCAAAGCTGTAAATGCCATCGGCGGCTTCGAAAAAATCATAAACAAAGGCGACAGAGTCCTGGTCAAACCCAACTATAACAGCGCAGACCCACCTCCAGCTTCAACTGAACCCGGTTTCCTTAAAGCCATTGTTGAGCTTTTGTATGCGCACGGTGCGGGAAAAGTCGTGGTGGGTGAGTCTTCTTGGCAAGCGCTGAAAACGCGAGAGGTACTGGAAAAAACTGGCGCTCTTGCCGCGTTGGAAGGCACAGGCGCCGAAATCGCTTTTTTTGATGAAGGCAACTACGTCAAGGTTGATGTAGGCGGCGAATACCTCGGAAACGTCAATCTCACGGAGCAAGCCATGGGCTTCGACAAGCTGGTTTATTCTTGCTGCATGAAGACGCATTTCCGCGCCGACTTCTCCCTTAGCTTGAAACTGGCTTTCGGATTCACCAAGAAGAGTGACCGCGTCGAATTCCACCTCAGGCACCTGAAGGAGAAGCTTGTAGACCTCAACCTGGTCGTGCATCCCAACTTGATAATTATGGATGGGCGCGTCTGCTTCATCTCAGGTGGACCCTTCAACGGTGAGGTGCGAAAGCCAAATCTCGTCATGGCTTCGGGCGACCGCGTGGCAATGGATGTGGAAGCCATCAAGGTCATCGCTGGTTTTGAGGGCTCCACCCTTACGGATGACCCATGGAGTTATACGCAGATTCGGCGGGCGACGGCGCTGGGGCTCGGCGTCAAAAGCGAAAACGAATACATAGTCGTAACGGACTGAAACACAAGCGTGACCTTTCAGAAGCAAAATGGTTACTTTTGAGGCTTTTTGGGTACTAACCGCGCTTTTTTGATGATGAAGACGCCGCTGTTGCCGCGCCAATCCACCGCGGAATCCAAAACCTCAACCCTCTTCTTGAACAAGGGCGCATCCAAAACCGTAGTCTCTATCTCGCCTCCCTCCCCTGAAGGACTCACGCCAAACTGCTCCTGAAGCTGCACCAGTTGGGCTATCATTTCTGCGTCTATTTCTTTTCCCAGCCAGTCCGCGTCAAGCGGATACGCGAAGACGCCTGAGATGATGACTTTGAAGCCTTCCGCCACCAGTTCCTCAAGAAGGGCTTTCTGGTTCTTCTTCCAAAGCGGATTAACGCATGCGATTTTTAGGCGGTCGCAGATGCGCTGGATGCGCTGCGATTGATATGCAGATTCCACGGCGCCAGTGACCAAGCCCTCTATCCTGAATTTCCCTATTGCGTCTGCTATCGCTGCCTCCAAGTCCTCAAGCTCCTTCTCGGGTTCGCCCTTCGTTTCTCTCCTGAGAAGCGGCAGCCCCAAAGCTTCAGCCTGAAGCGCAGTAACGTCTATGTTTGGCGTGTGGAACATGTAGCTCTCCTTATTCAGCGACACCAGCGTGATTAGGCATACGACTTCGTTTTTCTCCGCAGCTTTGTGCAGGGCAAGCGTTGAGTCTTTGCCGCCTGAAAACAGAACCCCAAGCCTCAATGCCTAAGCCTCAGACTGAAAACTCTCTGGGATACTTATATACAATGCTCGTTTGGTCATGGTCTAGACCGTTTCAAAAACTGTTTCATTATTGTTTCAGCAAACTCTCTTACCCCTCCGACGGCTTTGTATGATGGTAGAGGTGAATCGAATGAAAGCATGGAAAATGGTCCTTGCCATCGCACTCGCAGTAACAGGCGCAGCGTTGATAACGGCTTCAGTGTTCGCATACATGGGCGCGCCGGGATTCTACAATCCTTACGGCACAAACGTCAACGGAGTTTACCCAGGCGGAATGATGGGCGGCAACGCATACAACTACGGTGCACAGCCTTACTCGGGAGCGCAGCCAGTACCAGCGTATCCGTACCGTTATGGCGGTAGAGGCTGCATGGGCTCTTGGTACGTGACTTCCGCATACCCAGCCCCCAACGCTACTGCAACCCCGATACCCATCGACAACGCAGTCACCATCGCACAGAACTACGCGGCTTCGCTGAACAACCCCAACTTAGCAGTTGACGAGGTCGAAGAGTACACGCAGAACTTCTACGTGCTAATCTACGAGAAGAGCACGGGCAACGGCGCCTTCGAAATGCTCATCGACAAGTACACAGGACACGTCTATCCTGAGCCAGGACCGAACATGATATGGAACACCAAGTACGGCATGATGAGCGGCGGTATGATGGGCTGGCTACGAGGAACACCGACAACAGCGATGTCCGTCACAGCGGAGCAGGCAAAAGCAAACGCCCAACAGTTCCTTAACACATACTACGCGGGAACCACAGTCGGCGACATAGACACGTTCTACGGCTACTACCACGTTGACGTGCTGCTGAACGGCAACACATACGGCATGCTAAGCGTCAACGGCTACACGGGACAGGTCTGGTACCACACTTGGCACGGCGCCTTCATACAAGAAGCAGAACTCTAAACAGGAGCGCATCCTAAGCTGGAGTTAGCTGTGAAAAAGCTTCCAGCGTTCCCCTTCAATTTTTTGGAATCTCAGCGCAGGGTTACACTCTCACGCTGCAGACGTTCGCAATTCCTTTAAGCGTCTTAATGATCTCGGGACCGACTTTCTGGTGCACCACGTACACCGAGATAGCGTAGCCGCTCTTGCCGATCTGCCTGGAATAGTTGGCGCGTATGTTTATGTCGTTGTCCGCCAAGACCTTGTCAATGTTTGCAAACACTCCGGGAACGTCTCGGTGGTGGATGAACAGTGTATAGACTGGCTTTTCTTCCAGTTCTATGCTTTCGCCGGCGTTCACTGCGCTGGTGAAGTCGCCTCCCAAGAGATAGCCAGCAACGACGCGCGCGATTTCTATGGAGGTTTCTCTCTGCGCTTCTATGGTTGACGCGCCCAAGTGTGAGCTAAAAATTACGTTGTCAAGCTCTGTCAGTCTGTTTCTGAATTCGCTGCCTTCCGTTTTTGGCTCTTCTTGGTAAACGTCAAGTGCTGCGCCAGCTATTCTTCCGTTTTTCAACGCGTTATACAGTGCCCGTTCGTCAACGTTGCTGCCTCTTGAAGTGTTGATGAGGTAAGCGGTTGGTTTCATGAGCGCCAGTTCTTCCTCGCCCACTATCACTTCGTTTCCGCCTGTGTGGATGCTTACAAAATCCGCTTTGGCAAGCACCTCTTCTTTGGAGGTGAATTTTATGCTTGATTCGGCGCATGGTTTTATGTCGTAGCCGATGACTTCCATGTCGAAGCCGCGGCGGGCGATTTCCGCTACTCTTTGTCCGATTTTCCCGCAGCCTAAAATGCCGAGCGTTTTGTAGGCAAGTTCGGTTCCTTTGAATTTCCCCTTAACCCAGACGCCGTTTTTCAGCGACTGATGTGCTTGAGGAACGTTTCTTGAAATATTCAGCATTAGGCAAAGGGTTAATTCTGCCACCGCGTTCGTGTTTCCATACGGCGCCGATTTTACAACGATACCGAAATCGGAGGCGGCAGCCACGTCGATGTTGTCGTAGCCGACTCCTGCTCTGCCCACGATTTTCAGCTTCCCTTTGGCGCCGGCTTCGAGAACTTCGCGTGTGACTTTGGTGGCGCTTCTCACGATTAACGCGTCAAATTGACCAATATCCTTGATGAGTGCGTTTAGGTCTCTCTTCCGCGTGTCCGTCTCTATGCCTGATTCTTCGAATAGTCGGATTCCTTCTTTTTCTAAGCCGTCATTCAGTAACACTTTCACTTTGGTGCAGGCTCCTTCCAATTTTTCCAACTTAAATTCCTTTAGCTGCCTTTTAAGGCTGATTATGTCTTGCTAACGTAGTTCACCGCTTCTTCCACGCTTTGGAATCCGTATTTTACCTGATTGAATTCCTTCTTTAAGGCGATGACGTCTTCCTTCACTTCCGAAGGCTTGCGTTTACCCTTAATCACGCTAAGCATCAAGTCGCACAGGTGCTTGATGTCGCCTTCTTTGAAGCCACGTCTGGTCACATCTTGGAACCCGATTCTCAAGCCAGAGGGGTTGTCGCGGTCGTTCTGGTTGTTGTAGGGCAGCAGGTTCTTATTCAGGATTATGTTGGCGTCTTCAAGGTCTTGCGCTATTTTCTTGCCGCCGCCGAAATCGGAGACATCCACGGCTATCTGATGCGACCTCGTAAAGCCCTTGTCGGGGCATACAACTTTTACGCCGTTCTCGTATAGGTACTGCCCAGCCGTTTGCGCATTCTTCACGGTTTGCTTGGCTAACTCGGCGCCGAAGAGCTTCATCTCCAAAGCGGCTATTCCAACCGCCGGCAACCTGCCGAGATGCGTGTTAGAAGCGCTGAGTGGGAAGATGGCAAACTGAATCGCCTTTATCGCTTTTTCCATGCGTTGGTCCTTGGCGTTTCCAAGTATAACACCGCCCTGCGGACCAGGGAAAGTCTTATGCGACGATGAAGTTATGAAATCCGCGCCTTCTTTGAGCGGATCTTGGAATTCGCCGCCTGCGATAAGCCCCAGAACGTGGGAGGCGTCGTAAGCCACGTACGCTTCAACTTCGTCGCAGACCTCTTTTAACTCTTTAACGGGATGGGGGAACAGGAAGAGGCTTCCGCCGAACGTCACGATGCCCGGTTTGGCGGCGCGGATAACGTCGGCTGACTTGTCGGGGTCGATGTTGAATTCTTCAAAGTTGTAAACGTGATTAATGTTTTCCAAGCCGAGCACTGAACCGGCTAAGCCTGCGTAATCGTGAGATATGTGTGCGCCGCAACTGAGGGGTGTGACCACCATTTTCCGGTTCTTAGCCGCCGTGGACAAGCCTTTGAACGTGGCGAGGTTCGCGTGTGTGCCTGAAACCAATCGCAAGTCACCCCAGGTGCAGGTGAACAGGTTTTTCATAAGGTCTGTGGCGTAATTCTCGATGAGCGTCATGTACTTTTGGCCTTGGTAGTAGCGTTTTTTGACGTGTCCTTCGCGGTCGTTTTCGCCTTCGGCGTATCTACCTTCCAAGTCTGCGGCGAGGCAGAGCATTTGCTTGACGGCTGGCGATTTGAGTCCTTCGCTTGCTATGAGGTTTATGCATTCTTTGTCTCGGTATTGTTCGTGGTTGCGGGTTGCTTCGACGAGTTTGAGGACGAGGTCTGCGAAGTTGTCCATTTTTATCCTTCCTCGGTTAAACATCATCCGAAATAGGCTTTGGACTATTTAGCCGTTACTGGAAGCGTTGATGGTTTTGATTTCATGGGATTTTGGTGTTTTCACGGATGAAAATTTTTAGGCATACCTAAACGTTTATTAGTGCTGGCTTGGTTTAGGTATACCTAAAAAATGGCTGGGGAACAGAGAAAATGCCGCGCAAAAGCATAGAAGACTACCTAAAAACCGTATACGAACTATCACAAAACGGCGCAACCGTAAGCACAACAGACATGTCAAAAGCGCTAAAGGTGGCTCCAGCCAGCGTAACCGAGATGCTGAAGAAGCTCGCTGACAAAGGCTACATAGAATATTCACCGTATCACGGAACAACGCTGACCGAGACCGGCAGACGAATCGCCGAGAAAATAGCGCGCAAACACAGGTTGCTGGAAAGATTCCTGCATGATGTGTTGAAAATTGACAGCCAGAAGGTCCACAAAGAAGCCTGTGAAATGGAGCACAGTCTGTCGGATGACGCGGAAGAATCGCTTTGCAGACTCCTAAAGCATCCTGAACAATGTCCAGACGACGGAAAAGAAATCCCGCCATGCGACCTAATGATAAGCAGCTGCGAAGAATGCATACGACTACACAACCAAGGTTTAGAAGAAGTTGGAAAACACAACCAAAACTTGGTAGCCATGACACACCTCAAAGAGGGCCAATGCGGCAAAATATCCTTCATCAGAGGCGGGCACAACGTGCTCCAACGGCTACTAGACATGGGACTTACACCTGGCACCAAAATATGCGTCGAAAGAGTCGCACCGCTCGGAGGTCCTGTCGAATTATCAGTTAGAAATTCAAAACTTGTCCTTGGAAAAGGCGTCGCCTCAAAAGTTTTCGTAGAAGTGGAAAGAACCAGCTAGCTAATCGGTGACTTTTATGTCCTGTCATTCTTGTTCATATTTAAACAAAAAAGAAATTAATCAAAAAACCAGCAAACGTCTCAAGATAGCTTTGGCTGGGAATGCCAACGTCGGAAAATCTGTGATTTTTAACCATTTGACTGGTTTACATCAGCACATCGGCAATTGGCCTGGAAAAACAGTTGAAAGAGCTGAAGGAACACTGCATTTCAAAGGTTACACGATAGATGTTGTGGATTTGCCAGGAATATACTCGCTTTCCACTTATTCATTAGAAGAACTGGTCTCAAGAAAATACATCGCGGTTGAGAGACCAGACATAGTCATAAATGTTGTAGATGCTTCAGTCCTCGAGAGAAACCTCTTTTTCACTTTGCAGCTTATGGAACTGGAAACTCCTATCATTATAGCCCTAAACCAAATGGATATTGCAAAAAACAAAGGCATCCAAGTGGACGTAAACAAATTGGAGGAGCGTTTGGGAATCCCCGTTGTGCCAACTATCGCCGTAAAAGGAGTTGGCATTACCAGGCTTTTGGAGAAAGCCATAGAAACAATTGAAAAAGGCCCAAGAGAAAAACCTGCTGAAGTGGGATACGGAGAAGAAATTGAAGAAAAAATCAACTTGCTCACTAAAGCTCTGAAAGAGGTTCAGGTTGTTTATCCACGGCGATACGTGGCCATCAAGTTACTGGAAGGGGATGAAGAGATAGAAAGAGAGATCGAAAGGATAGCGCCGCAGATAGTCTCTACCGCTAAAAAACTTGCAGATGAAATTAAGAGCATTCATGGGCACAGTTGCTCAACCGTGATAACGTCGGAACGATATGAAGCGGCTGGCTGCATAGCCAGAGCAGCGCAGAAGTTGGTTCCGCCCATAAGACCCACCATGGGGGAGCGGCTACATAATTTTACAACCCATAAAATCACTGGGTACTTGACGCTGGTTTCTTCGCTGCTTTTAGTTTTCTATTCTATTTTCACCTTTGGAGACTACACCTCAGGTCTGCTAAGCACTTTGTTTAATGGCTTGGAACCGCTCTTTACGAGTGCGTTTGGAACAGGAATAACTGGCAGCATAGTATGGGGCGGTATTATGGAAGGATTTATCGCCGGCGTCACAATAGTTCTGCCATATATAATTCCCTTTTACATCATACTGTACTTCTTGGAAAACTCGGGATACCTTAGTCGAATCGCGTTTTTGATGGACAACATCATGCATAAAATGGGGCTGCATGGAAAAGCCTTCATTCCTATTATGCTTGGTTTCGGCTGCAATGTTCCCGCTTGCTTAGGATGTAGAATAATGGAGACACAGAGAGAAAGGCTGCTTGCCGCGTTTGTTACAACGCTGGTGCCTTGCGCCGCAACCACAATTATAATACTCGGTTTAGTAGGCAAATTTTTGGGCATCCAATGGGCGCTGGCACTTTATATTTTTAATTTGCTGGTTATCTTCGTTCTTGGAAGGCTGGCGTTTAAAGTTGTTCCTGGAGAATCAACCGCGCTAATTATGGAAATGCATGATTACAAGTGGCCTCATTTGAAGACTATTTTGAAACAGACATGGTTTAGAGTGGCTGAATTCATAAAAATAGCATTCCCGCTGATAATTGCAGGAAGCTTTGCGTTGAAACTTGCGGAAGTTGCAGGATTACTGGAGCCAGTAGCCGCAACGCTGAGCCCCATAACAGTAACATGGTTAGGCTTGCCAGCTATCACGGGGATAACGCTAATATTTGGTGTGCTGAGAAAGGAGTTGTCGCTGGTTATGCTGGCTGCTCTTCTGGGAACAACCAATTTTGCCCAGGTTCTGACGCCGGTTCAGATGGTTGTGTTCACTTTGGTGGCAATGTTTTACATACCCTGCATAGCAACCATCGCGGCTTTAGTCAAAGAGTTCGGCTGGAAGAAAGCACTGTCCATAACAATGTTCGAAATAGTCTTTGCCATAAGCTTGGGCGGAGTTGCTTTGAGACTATTAACGTTAGTCGCATAATCTAAACTCATCTAAATGTGAGACTGCGCGTAAAGACTGCATTCTCCCTCTCCCTATTTAAAGGGTGGTTGAGGTTGGAGCTGTGTTGAATGTCTGCGCTTTATGAAGTGCAGTATTAAACCTAAGCCAATTATCACTGTAGATGCTGCAAAAATTATGAAGAGCGCGGCTGGGAAAGGCGCTTGTTCCGTTTGAGACTTTGTTGACGGCGTGGGTTCCTGAGAAGGTGATGTGGGCGAGTCTGGTGGCAACTCAATGGAGATTTGAAGAGGTGACATGAGTGGGTAACGGTCTATGTTATTTTCGTTAATGAAGTAAGGAGTGCTGCCGACGCCGGTGTTGCCGATTCCCGAGGCGTTTGGATACCTGGTTTTATAATCGCTCCAGTAGTTTCCTTTCTTGCCGTCATCCCAAACGTTGGCGGCGCCGGCTACGAATTTGGGTGGTTCTGGCTCGCTCGTCTGTGGCTTGTTGAAATCAGGAAAATCGAAGACGCCTGCAACTCGCACTTGAAGCCCTGTGACGTTGTTGTTGATGAAGTTGTTATGGTGAATAAGGTTGTTTGCCTGGGAGCCGTTTAGTTCGATGCCCCAGCCGTTGTTTTCTGTTATGGCGTTGAATGTGATTTTGTTTTCAACCGCGTCACTGAGCAGAATCCCCAGCCCGTTCCCCGCAATGTAGTTTCCGTTAACTGTGTTATTGCTTGAACCGTACAGAAAGCTTATCCCAGCGCCTCTGTTCAGCGTGATGTTGTTTCCAATAATCTTCCAGTTTTGGGCACCGTTAACTGAAATCCCGTTTCCCAGATTGCCAGACACTTGGTTCTGGCTGACCATGTTGCCCGTTAAGGAGTCGAGTGCGTAGACGCTGACGCCGTCCTTTCCGTTTGATTCTATCCTGTTGCTAGAGATGGTGTTGGCTTTTGAAGCGCCGTCAAGATAAATACCATACTCGGTGTTGCTGGCAACGTGATTGTCGGAGATGACGTTGTTAAAGGAGCCCGTGAGCTTTATGCCGTTTATATTTTTCGTTATGACGTTGCTGGTGATGGTGGACTCGTTTGTGTAGTAAAGTGAAACGCCGCCGTCTCCATTGCCTTGGAGGCTTAAACCGTGGACAGTTATGCCGCTGCAGTTTCTGAGCACCACCCACCCAGCGTCGGAAGGCACCGTCCTATCATGCTGATCCACCCAGTAATAGACTGGTTTGCCGTTCACCGTGTTGGAAGCGTCGATGTCGTTGACGCTGTAGCTGCTTTCCGTGATGGCGCCGCCGTTGTTTCTGAACTGGTTATTCCTAAAAACCGTGTGCGAACCTGCGGCAACGCCGTAAGTGTTGTCGCTGATGTAGTTGTCGGAAACCTCGTTGCCTGACGAAAAATCGTAGAACACGACGCCATACGTGTTGTTGGTTATCGTGTTGCCGATGACCTTGTTGCTTCTTGGAGTCGCAGGGGCGCCATAGTTTAGCCAGGTGAATTTTATGCCGTACTGGAAATTCTTGATTCTCAAGTTCTTTATTGTGACGCCGTTTCTTTCCTGCAGGAAAACTCCAGCGCCGATTCCGCTTCCCTGAAGGGTGTAGCCTGCGCCGTCCAGCACTATGCCGTCGCGAAGGATTACGATGGTTCTGTGGATGTCTCCGGTTAAAGTGTAAACGTTGCCGCTCCGCTGAATTAGGTCTGTCCCTTCAACTGCTCCGCTGCTGGTAATTTGAATCCCTGAGGGAGGTTGTTCTGGGAAAAAATTTGCGGATGAGAAATGCACCAGTTGTGTTCCAGCTATTGAAGCCATGGATAACGCCAAGATGAGCACCAGAGTTAAGGCTGTCTTCTTCATGTGTTCCGACCTCGACCACGTTTTTTCAAGTAAAACAACAAGCCAGCACCCACAGCAACAGCAATAAAAATAGTGGCGATAATAATCAAAAAAGGTTCAGCCTGAGGCAGTACAATCGCATCGCTTTCAACGCTGTAAGGAATCATAAGTGGATAGTTATCTTGGTTGTTCTCGTCAATTATGTATGGTGTGTCCCCTTTTCCGTCATGGTTGCTATCTACGCCTTCATAGTCGCTCCAGAAGTTCCCTTGTTGTCCATTGTCCCAGTGATTAACGGGTGTTCCTTTTGCAATCCGAACATTATTGGCGTTATTTACGAAAGAATTTCTATAAAAAGTGTTATTGTAAACGTTTTCCGAGCGCGCCTCCGCAACGCTATAGTAGCAAAGAGCGACAGCGTTCGTGTTTCTTTCAAACAGGTTTTCGAAAATAAAGTTGTTTGCTGATTCAGATGAAAGATGTAAGCCAGATGAGCTCACGCTGGTTTTTTCTTTTATGACGTTGCCAAAAATTTGATTATTCGCTGATCTTGTTAAGAGTATTCCTGTACTATCCAGTTCTGTGTTACCGCCTACTAATGTGTTGTTCGAAATAGTGTTGTAGTGTGAATCGGCAAAGTTAATGCCAATGCCGTGGCTGATGTTGTTGAGGCTTAACGTATTGTTATTGCTTGACCGTAGGCTGATGCCCATATGTGCACAGCCGTCATTTGATTCACAGCTAAAATTGTTATCCGTGATTTGGTTATAAGACCCAGTTCCGAAAATTCCGTAGTCCAAGGTTACTGCTGTGTTGCTGACTATAATATTGCTGTCAGCGTTGTCCATGTTAAATGCTATATAAGTACTGGTTATTTTGTTTTCTTTAAGAGTGTTCTTTGACGCATTTTCCATCAGTATTCCAGTGCCGAACTGGTTGATGACTACGTTTTTTACTGTGATGCCTGTTCGGTTTGATATATCGACTCCTGCGTGAAACTGGATGTCGTTTCCAATGATTGCGTAGCCTGCGCCATCAAGAATGATGCCGTCTCGCTCAATTTTTATCGTGGTGTTGGTTAAGTCACCTGTTAAAGTGTACACGTTATTCTCTATTGCTATGAGTGCTGTAGAAGGTTCGATGCTGCCGTCAGCTCGTATATAAACAGTGTTTATGGGCGGTATTTCAGGAAAAAAGTTGCCTAAACTACTTCCAAATTGGGAAACACCCAAGGCTGTGACTATTAGTACTGAGATCGCTGTTAGTCTTAAAGCGGTTTTCTTCATGTCTGTTTTGCCCCTCTTCGGCGTTTTCTGCGATGTAGAATCAGAGAGGTGACGCCCACTGTAACTGTGATTGAGACAGTAGCAAGTCCAGCTATAAGAGGCATAGCTTGCGGCAATACAGAGTTATTTTTTTCCTTATTTTCCACGTTGTAGGGAGCCATGAGTGGATAGTTATCTTGACCTGCGCCAAAGCTCACATCTCCACCAAATGTGGTATCCCATTTGACTGCAGTTATTGTGTAGGGGGAATCTCCGATGCCATCACCGTTACCGTCAGTGCCATTATAATCAGCCCAGTAGTTGCCTATGGTGCCGTTATCCCAGAAATTGGTTCCTGCATCCTGAATGCGGACAGTAAAGTTTGTTGAGAAAGCATTCGCGTAAAAAGTGTTGTTTACTGTTCCTTGCTCAAGCACCAAATTGTTTGCTATGTTGTTGCCGAAGATGGTGTTGTTTGAACTAAAGATGAATCGTATGCTTGTCAGGTTGTTTTGGAAAATTCTGTTGTTTGAGGCACTAACAAGGGATATGCCACCTGTGACGTGGTTTCTTGCAATTATATTGGAGTCTGCCGATCCCAGCCTAATCGACGGTGAAGTGGTGTCGATTTTGTTATCGGTAATTGTGTTTGATGAGCCATAAACGGCTATACTGCCATCTATCGCGTCTACTATGCCGCTTAGAGAATTGTCCCTGATTGTGATGTTTGTGCCATTGCAGAAGATAGCGGGACCATTGATTCCTGTGAAGTTGTTGTTTTCAATTAGAACATGCGAAGAGGCTTCGATTATTATTCCCGTGGGTGTGTCAAAAACCGCAGTTTCTTCGTTGAAACTATTGCCGACGATGTTGATGTGTGAAGAACCATAGATTCTAACTCCAGCAGTGAACCTTTCGATACTTAGGTTCGTGATGTTGATGTTGTTTCTTCCTGTGATGATTATGCCGTTGTTTCCCGCGTCGCCGAAATTTGGAGCGAGACCTGTCCAACTTTTGTTTCCTTCAATCAAGTAATGGGAGCCATCTAGTACAATATTATCGCGCTGAATCACAATCGTACGTATAGCTATGTTGCCTGTAAGTTTGTAAACATCGCCTGCCCTCGCGATTGGCGCCGTCTCTGGTTCAACGTCTCCGTTGCTTCTTATGTAGATACGGGGCAGGTCTGGACCGGGATCTGGAAAAAAATTCGCGGAGGAAAGATTCGTAAGTTGCGTCCCAGTTGCCAACAACAATTGCAAAGTCAAGCTAATTGCTACTATACACTTTATTTTCTTCATAGGCTTCGACTCCCGCGTTTCTTGAAGTAAACCAACAATCCCAAAACAATCACAGCTGCAACCACCATAATTAAAGCAGCAACTAACGTGATTGGGAATGGCTCTTGCTCAACAGGTCTTGGAGGCGTTGTTCCAGATGGAAGGGTTGATAATGACGTTTGATTTGACAATTCGGCGCTGATGCTGGCAACATCAATTGGACTCATGAGCGGAAAATTGTCTCTACCTTCTTCGACAGTAACGTTCTTGTTCTGTTCATAGTCATGGTAAACGGTTTCTATTACGTATGGTGTGTCACCTATACCGTCACCATCTGCATCAACACCTTTGTAATCGCTCCAGTAATTTCCAACTGTGCCATTATCCCATCGGTTAGGTGGAGGGTCTCTGATGAATGGAACAACCACATTTTCACTGTTATGATCGAAGTTATTGCCATAGATCGTATTATTAACGGAGAGTTTAGAGTTCCCAGAGAACAGGATTCCTTCATTGTTTTCTTGGAAGTTGTTGCCCACTATGAGGTTATTTGAACCCGTATAGTATAGGGCAATGCCGTTTATTCGATTTAAGGTGTTCCCAACCATTTTTGAGTCAACAAACCCACCCCAGATACCATGCTGCTCCGGTTGCGGTGGAGAAGCAGGAACTTGGTTGCTGTCGCCAACTATATGGTTTCCTTCAATCATGATGTGATACGGGTTCTTGGCGTCTGGATTGCTGGGTAGAAAAACCATTCCCGTAGAAAAGAATTGACTTGTCAAGGCTATATAGTTGCCAACTATGTTGATATCGAATGAAGATAGTACAACTATGCCGTTTTTGGGTTCTTTTATGGTGTTTTGGCTGATGGTTATGCCAGACGAGTTCTCGACTGTAACACCTGTGATGCAGCCTTCAAACACTATGTTAGTGACTGTAACGTTGCCTAAGCCAGTAATGCGGACACCAGGCAGCCAGCCGGCTGGTATCATCAGGTCTTCAGTTTTAACTGACGGTTTTGTAATGATGAAGCCGTTGCCGTCAAGCACGATGTTTGAGCATTGGACTTCTATAGTATTATTAATGTTGCTGGTAAAGGTATAGGTGTTTCCGACCCGCTGGAGAGGCGCTGTTGAAGGCTCAACGCTCCCGTCATTTCTTATGTAAATAGGCGTCGGCAATTCAGGAAGAGGCGTAAAGTTCGCATTAACCAGATTGAAGAGCCAGAGAGAAGTAGCTAAGATTGAAATCAACAATGATACTGTTAAAATTGCTACTACCACTTTTTTCTTCATAAGCTCACCTTCTTTTTAACTTATACCCCCTGAAGTAAAGGAATAAACATATGCCGACAGCGGCAACCGACGCTCCGGAGACAGCCGCCAAGCTGTTTGCTGAAACCGCAGGCTCGGTGTTGAGCGGCGTAGCTTCAGGCGTGGGAGTTGGAGATTCGCTGGGAGCTGGTGTCGGACTCGGCGAAGGCGTCAGTGAAGGAGACGGCGTGGGCTCGTTAGGGTTCCCGTAACCGATTGGCGTGTACTGCTCATTCAGCGTACTAGGATACATGAACGTCATGTAGCCCCACTGTCCAGTGCGACCTCCAATCAGGTAAATAACGTCGTCGAGTACGGCAGCTTTTGCGATAAGCCTGTTAGTGGTCGGTGCCGGTGCTCCAGTCGTCCAGGTGCCGGTCGAGGGGTCGTAAACGTCTGTTCGGTTTTCATCAAAAAAGTAAATCCGCTTGGGAGCTTTCACGCCGGTTGTTGCGGCAGCGGTTGCTGCATGGCTTACGGGTGCAGCGTCGCCGATGCTCCAGTTGTCGGTTGCTGGGTCGTATATGAGTATGATGTTTCGCCAGTTGGCGTTCGGGTCTTCTCCTAAAACGAATATCTTGCCGTCAACCACCGCCGAGGCTGGGCTTGAAACGTTAAATGGCGCGGGCGTTTTTGTTGTCCACGTGTCAGTTTCAGGATCATAAACCTCGTTCAAATTGAAATTACGCCACAGATCCGTCATCGTGTGTCCGCCTATGACGTAGATTTTTCCGTTCACAATGTTCGTGGCGGCGGAAAATCTTGGCGTCGGCAACGAAGCCCGAGTCTGCCACGTATCGGTGGCGGGGTCGTAGACTTCGTTTGCTCCCACGTCGTAGTATTCGGTTTTCCAATTCCACGAATCTGGACCATAGAACACCGCTGCACCGTTGTATCCGCCAATACAGTAAATCTTGCCTTGGTATACTGCTGTGCCAAAAAGCGCTCGGGAAGTGGGCATCGGAGTCTTCGAAACCCATGTATCCGATGCGGGGTCATATTCTTCCGTGGCGTTTACGACAAGATAGGTCATGCTTGTCCCTGTCAGGCAGTTGCCAGTTTCCGACCCCTCGTCGCCTCCGATGGCGTAAATCTTCCCGTTGACGACTGCAACGCCGAAGTAAGCCCTCGCCACATTCATCGAAGTTTTCACCGTCCAAGTATTTGGAGAAGACGCAGTAACAGAACAGTAGGCGACTGCACACGAAGACGCCAAGAAGGCGAGAGCAATTAGCAACGCAACACTCTTACCCATACCTATTCCCACCAATACTCGCTTATATCCATAGTAAAAGTATTTTTGTCAAGAAACCTTGACAAAGCGCCAGAATTCTTAGTCAAGATTTCTTGACTAACCGCGCCTTTAAGTTTTCTTGACAAGCCGCCTATTTGGAGCCTATTAGTGGTTTATTGCAGAAACCTATAGAGGGGAGAGGTCGCTATTGACGCCGAAAACCGCCAAACCGATGTTGAAAAACAGAAGAGAAGAAAGTCTATCCGCATAGCAACAAAGTCAAACTTGTCGTTCGCTATTTTGCCTGTCCGCGCGCAGCGTACTCTTCTTCAGTTTCTATCCTGTGGACGTTGTTGTAGGCGCAGAAAGGTATGACTTTCAAATCTGGAGTAACGTAGTGTATCACGCATCTTCTGACGCGGTTCACGTCAAAATTGTATGGGTCCATAAAAGCCATGCAGCCCAGCAGAAAAATCCTTCTACGTATAGGACCAAGCGACTGGTAACTTGGCGCGATATGCATCTTCAGGATACTCCGCATTAGAGTGAATATACCAACTTCCTTGGTGACAAGTAACATGTCCAGAGACCGCATGGACGCCATGAACAACGACGCCAGAAGCGAGAATCTGCCCTTCGAATCCACGTTTTGCGCAGTTTTCAAAATTACCCTGAAAAACTTCTCAAAATCCACAAAATGATTAATCGGAATAATCTTACCGCTTTTGGAAACATACATCCAATTCACGATGCCGCAATGCGGACTGCAGGAGAACAGCGGCCAAGGCTTCTTCATGAATTTCCGCATAATCTTTATGGGCGAAACCATCACTCCCAGCGGAAAGAAATCAGTCGTCCTTATCTCGCCGCCAGTCTGAAGCTCCACATCCTCAGCAAACCGCCACTCCCGCCAAGCATCCTGAAAAGGATTATCGGTCGCACGACCCGTAAACGCGATTGGCTGGAAAATCAAGCCGCGAATGATGTCCGAGTTTGCTGCGGCAAACCGCACAATTCGTCCAACTTCTTTGTCGTTGAAGCCGCGCATCAACGTCGTAACTAAGATGACTTCCATGTCCAGCTTGCGACAGACATCCACAGCCTTGTATTTGAGGCTCAGAAGTTTTCGTCCGCGAATCTTCTCGTAGAACGAATCTTGGAAACTGTCGAACTGCAGATAAACAATGTTTAAGCCATTCTGCTTTAGCTTCGTTGCAAGCTCAGGGTCTTCGGCCAGATGTATTCCGTTGGTCGCCAAGATGGTCATAAACTTCAATTGGTGTGCAGTGCCGATGATTTCCGGCATGTCTTCACGCTCCAACGGTTCACCGCCAGAGAACAGAATTGCAGGAGGTTTCGGGTCGCGTTTGCTCAGGAACGTCAGAATATTCACAAGCTCAGCTTTAGTGGGCTCATAATCTACGATGTGGTCAGAAAACGTTGAAAAGCAGACTGCGCAACGCAAATCACACTTTTTCGTGACATCGATGACTCCTATGACGGTGTCCGAAGTGTGGTTGCTGCATGAACCGCAGACGTATGGACAACCATCAGGATTAGATGACGCCTTGGGGTCTTCGAAGTACTTGAAGTAGTCGTAATCCTCTGTGAAACCGTAAATGCTTGGGCTCTGCCAGTGAGTAGCCGTAAAAACGCCGTGTTCGGGGCATTGCTTGGTGATGAGGATTCTGTCGTCTTTAACCGTCATTTCTGCATCGATTTTTTTCTGGCACACTGGGCAGATACTTTTTGTTTTCTTCACAATAATCCTCCGATTATCGGAGATAAGGCCTCAATTATCAGCGACAGTGGAAGCAGCATCATAGACATGGTGATTAACCGCTCATATTTCCGCACATCTTGGACAGACGAAGCTGAAGCGACAAGGCGAATCGAAGCGTAGATGAGGAGAACACTCCAAACCAATATGAGAGGCAAATAATACACTGAAAACTGGTTTAGAAGGTAAGGAAGAGGCGCAAGCACACCCGTGGTGACAAAGAAGACGGCAGCAACTTTTACCGCGTTGGCGTTGCCTATTTTCTGGGGAAGCGTTGGATAACCAACTTTTGCGTCGCCTTCGAGGCTTAGGATGTCTCGGAGAATGTTGCCGCCGATTGTTCCACAGGCAATGGGGTACAGGCTCAGGGAAGCCAATGGCAGGACCGTTGGAATGATTGTGTTTGGTCCTAACGTGACTGCTTGGCCGTACAGGAACGCTGTGCCAGTTAAGATGCCGACGAGGATGTTCGCGGCGAAACCTGACTTCCGCTTTATAAAGGCTGAGTACACCACAAGCAGTATGGAGTCGATTACTAGGATTATGAGGCTGAGCTGGTTTATCCACGCTGCAAGGCTTAGACCCACGACGAAAAGGATAACCGCGACGGCTACAACCTGCTTCAGCGATAATGCTCCTGAAGGTATGGGACGTTTTGGTTTGATTACGGCGTCGCTTTCCCTGTCAAAGTAGTCGTTAAGGGAGAATCCTGCTGAAGTTATGAACGCCATGGAAAAGAACGACAGCAACGCAATTTCCACGCTGAGAGCGCCTTTCGTGATGGCTAAAGACGTGAGAAGCGCCAAGCCACCTGTCATCATCCAGTATGGAAGACGCAGAAGCGCGATTAAGCCTTTAGCGGGAGTTGATGGCATCTCCGAGTTTCCTCTCTTTAATCATTTCTTTTAGTGTGTCTTCAAGGGTTATTTTGGGATGCCAATTCAACTCTTTTTTCGCTTTGCTTATGTCAAACCAGATTGTGTTAATGTCTCCTTTCCATGAAACGTTGGTGGTTGTTATGACCGTTTTATCGGTGAGGTTGAGGATTTTGAGGATCATTTTGGCAAGGTCTATTATTTTTGTTGTTTTTCCATAGCCGAGGTTATACGTTTGACCTATGGCTTTCTCGTTTTGGGCTGAAGTTATTAATGCTTCCACGATGTCTGAGACGTGAACGAAGTCTCTGGATTGCAAGCCTGTGCCGATGATTTCCAGCTTGTTCGGGTTTCTGCTGAGTTTGTCCAAGAAATCGTTTATGACGCCATGGCATCTTGAACCGTAAACGTTGGCGAACCTCATAATGGTGATTTCCAAGCCGTACTGGTTGGCGTACATGTTGCAGTATTCTTCGCCGACTACTTTGGACAAGCCGTAGCATGAGAAGGGGTTGAAACCGTAATCTTCTGGTGTTGGCAGTTTTGCGGGGTTGCCGTACACAGCTGCGCTTGAGGCGAAGATTAGCCTTGCGTCGTCTTTGCGTGCCTTTTCAAGGACGTTCATTGTTCCGTGCGCGTTGGTTTCGAAATCTTCCAGCGGATTTTCCATGGAGTATGGGACAACGACTTGGGCTGCGAGGTGGTAAATCAGGTCAGTTTTCTCCAGCGAGGACAGTTTTGTGAGGTCGAGGATGTCGCCTTTCACGAAGTTTACTTTTGGCAGGTCTTTTACGTTTTCGAGTTTTCCGCTTGACAGGTTATCGTATATCGTTAGGTTAGAAGTGTACTCTGCGAGTTTTTTGCACAAGTGAAAGCCTATGAAGCCTGCACCACCAGTTACCAGTACTCGCTTTTCGTTAAGTTGCGCCATGAGGTTTCACGACAAAGTCTATATCTTATTTAGTTGAGTGATAGGGTATATGTCGCGGATGAAAGCTATAAAAACTTTTAGGGATTTGCTGTCTTTCTTCACTATAATACCGTTGGGTAAGACTGAGGATTTTGTGGTGACAACAGCGGAATATATTTACCTGTTTCCTGTAGTCGGCGCGTTCATTGGACTACTGGGGGCAGCGTATTTTTACTTTGCACGTTTTTTGCTGTCGTACCTGCTTGGGTTTGTCGGCTTGTTTGTTTGGGTTCCCAGCGGGTTTTTGTTGATGTTGCTTCCTGCGGTGATGACTTTGGCTTTCCTGCTGGTGTTGTCTGGGCTTCAGCACTTTGACGGGTTGGTGGATTTGGGCAACGCTGTGGGTTTGGGCAACTTGGAGGAGAGGCGGGCAGCAGCTCACAAGTGGACTGTTTCTTACAAGGGCGCTGTGTTGGCGATTATTGTTGAATTTGTCGCGGTTGTGGGTTTATTCTTTCTGGATATGGGTTCAGCGTTTGCGGCGATTGTTGCCGCTGAGGTGGCAGCCAAGTTGGCGATGGTTACAATCGCGGTGGTTGGGAAGCCAACGCATAAGGGTTTAGGCTCGATTTTTCTTGAAAGCGCCAAAAGAAAGCGCAGCTTGGTGGCTTATGTGCTTGCGGGTTTGGTTGCTGTTCTGCTTTTGGGTTTGACGGGTGTAGGCGTGATTTTGGTGAGCGTGGCGCTTGGGGTTCTGATGGGACAGGTGGGCAAGAGCGTTTTCGGAGGCGTTTCTGGAGACGTGATGGGTGCGACGAACGAGGTTGTTCGCTCTGCAGTGTTGATTTTTGTGGCGGGTGTGTTGTTGCTGTGAAGGTTCCTGCGTTGATTATGGCTGGCGGCAAAGGGACGCGGATGGAGTTGTCGGTTGAGAAGCCTCTGCTGCCGTTTTTGGGTAAGCCCCTCATTGACTGGGTTGTGGATGCGGTTAAATCGGCGAAACGGATTTCAGAGTTCTATGTTGTAACAAGCGGGAACGCTCCTGAAACCGAAGCAAAATGCCTGAAAGAAGGTTTGCGGGTTATCCGCACTGACGGCATGGGCTACCATGATGACTTGGTGCAAGCTATCCTCGAAACCGAGTTGCTGCGGCCGGTTCTGATTGTTCCCTGCGACCTACCTGCTTTAACTGGAAAATTTCTCGACAAAGTTATTGATGCTTTCGCGGAAAGCGGAAAGGATGCGCTGGCTGTTTTTGTTCCGATAGAAACACGTGAAAAGCTTGAACTTTCCGTGTCGTCCACGGATGAGCACAAGGGCGTGTGGTACGCTGTTTCCGGAGTCAACATAATTAACGGTGCACGGATTCGTGATAAAGGAAAAATTGACACGGCTGCAATCATAACCGAGGAAGTTGAGGTTTTGTTGAATATTAACACGCAAAAGGACTTGGCGACTGCCGAAAAAATCATGCGCAAAGCCTGCTGAGTGGAATTAGTTGCTCGGTGCAGTCTATAGTCCCTCTATCTAATATAGTGGATAAGCTTGGCGTTCAGCCTGAAGTTTTTTTATTTCTTCCTTAATTTGCGAACTGGAGGTCCAGCGAACTCTCATTTGGTCAATTCATTTTTGCCGAAGGACCACTTTAATGTGTTAGGAAAGGAGCAAAAATGGTTATTAACAAGAAACCAAATAGGCTAACGCACGCACACGAATTGCGAAGGATCACAGTGCAATGTCAGCCATAGATATCTCCGTCATGCCAGTTTCAACAATAGTGGTTATGCTCATAACGGTTGCCGTTTCGTTAATCAACATGACAATCAACCGCTTATTGATCAGCCGCATGGTTGGCTGGGAAGAATACAAGACAATGCGGGCGGAAATCGCGGAGCACAACGCGCAAAAGATGCAGGCCCTGCGTGCGAACGACAAGAAAATGATTGAGAAACTGAAGAAAAAAGATGCTCAGATACAGCGCATGCAGATGAAGATGTCGAGACCTCAGCTGCTGCTTTTCCCAATCGGCTTCGTCTATCTGCTGATCTGGTATCTCTTCCTAACTCCAGTATACGGCGCAAACGCAGTTGCAATCGTGCCAGGAATCGGCGGTATACCCGTGTTCTACTGGTACCTGATTTGCTCTTTCGCCTTCGGAACACTAATCACCAAATTCATGGGCATAACACCGATAGAATAGAATGGCGGTGCGGTTGAGGTAGCGCGATGAGCAGGAACAAAAAAACGGAGAGCGCCACCGAAAAAAAGCTTGTAGTCTGCATCTCTGGACTGGCAGGCACTGGAAAGAGCACATTGGCAAAGAAACTTGCCAAAAAATACCATCTCAACTATTACTCAGGCGGAGACGCTCTCAAAACCTTGGCGGCAGAGGAAGGCTATGACGCGTCAAGCCGCGGCTGGTGGGAAAGCCCTGAAGGACTCCGTTTTCTAGAGAAAAGAGAAAAAGATCTGAAATTCGACAAGGCTGTGGACGACAAACTTCTGGAGTACGCGCAGCAAGGAAACGTTCTCTTGGACAGTTGGACGATGCCTTGGCTGCTTAAGACAGGCTTCAAAATATGGTTGGCGGCTTCAGTGGAAAAAAGAGCGGAAAGAATCGCCCGAAGAGACAGGCTCACCGTCAAAGAAGCCTTGGAAGTGTTGAAAGAAAAGGAAGCAAGAACCAAAGCCATCTACAAGAAGCTTTACGGTTTCACTCTGGGCGAGGATTTTGAGCCGTTCGATTTGGTTTTGGACACTGACAATTTAAGCGCTGACGAAGTTTTTCAGGTTCTCTGCATGGTTCTGGACAAATTAATACTTAACAATCAAAGCCTGTAACTTCCGCATAAAAAATCAAGTTTTCAACCTGTTTTCGGTTTGCACAAATTTTAAAACTGCAATTCAACTCTATAGTAGTTTTCTGCACCTCTGTCATAGGAAAAAGGAGCGGGGACAGTAAAATGCAATTCGGAAACAATCGCTGGGTTTCTGTATCCTTTGTGGAAGCAATCGTGCTGTGCCTGATAGCATCCTTCCGACTGATTAACATAGAATCTACAATCACGCTCCTCATCTTCAACCTGCTCTTCACATCACTCATATTCCAGCTGAAGGGAGCGGTTAACAAGAAACTGTTCTTGCTAGCGTTGGGCAACATCATCGGTCTGTTTTGGAGTTATGTTTTCTGTTCTGTCTCCGCTGTAGGAACCTCGGTTTTTGGAGACGGATTCAATAGCATTTACGCGATTTTCTTTCCGTTTCTGAATTTCACGTGGGTTGTGTCTTTCTGGTCGTTGAGTCTGGCGGTTCTTACGCCTCAAGCAAACGCTGGAACAGAGGCTAAAGCTTGATTATCGAAGCGCTGGAAATTATCTTCTTGTTCTGCACCTTGCTCATCGTAACCTACCTCGTTCGCCACTACATTTTCACAGTTGCTGTTTTAAGAAAAGACAAAAAAACCGCAAAACCCAAAGCCGTTTTGGCAGTAAATTATGAACCCACGGTGTCCATTCTTATTCCAGCACGCGATGAGGAACTAGTCGTTGGGCGCTTGCTCCAGCGAATGACCCAGCTGACCTATCCACACGACAAAATGCAAGTCGTAGTTATCGATGATGCATCATCCGACAGCACTGGACAGATCGCCGAAGAATTCGCAAAACGCCACAGGGTCATCGAGGTGCTTCACCGAGACCAAAAAACAGGCGGCAAAGGCAAGGCGGCAGCCCTGAACGCTGGTTTGAAACGTGCCGCTGGGGAAATCGTGCTTTGCTTTGACGCGGACTATTATCCGCAGAAGGACATCGTGGAAAAGCTTGTGAAAGAATTTGTTGACCCTGCTGTCGGCGCGGTTCAGGGGCGACCTGTGGTCTTGAACGAAGCGCAAAACGTTGTAACTCGGCTTGTGACGCTGGAGAGGATTGGCGGCTACCGCGTTGACCAAGAAGCACGCGAACAGTTAGGCTTAATTCCGCAGTTCGGCGGAACGGTCGGGGGCTTCAGGCGAAGCATTGTGGAGAAGTTCGGGGGTTTTGATGAGTCGATGTTGACTGAGGACACGGACTTGACGTTCACGCTTTACCTTGCTGGCTACAAAATCCGCTATGCAGGCGACGCTGAATGCTACGAAGAAGCCGTGGATGGCTGGAAGGCTTACTGGCGTCAAAGGCACAGATGGGCACGAGGGCACATGCAGGTGTGCTTCAAACATGCCTTCAGCGTCTTAAGGAGCCGAAAACTGAATTTGAAGGAGAAAATCGACGGCTTGCTTCTTCTAAACATGTATTTCGTGCCCGTTGTTACTCTGGTTGCTTTCCTTGTTGGTGTTTCACTGGTTCTCTATGGAGCCTCACAATTTTTTAGCGTGCTGTGGCTTTTTGTGCCTGTGTCTTTTTACAGTTTGGCAGGAAATTTTGCGCCGTTTTTTGAAATCGGGATAGGCGCTTACTTAGACGGCAGAACTCGAATCCAATTTTTGATTCCACTCTTGTTTTTGGCGTACATGTATAATATTCTCATATGCACAAAAGCGTTACTGGATCTTTTTGCTGCAAAAATGCTTGGTAAAAAACAGGTCAACTGGGCGAAGACGCAGCATTTTGGCGACAGAAATCGTTATATTATGAACTGAGCCATAATGCTCGAAAGATTGTGTATGATTCCGAATCTGACTGCGATTATTCTGTTAATCGTGGCAACCCCCATGCTTATCCTTGCCGTGTTTTTGCCCACCATCATTGAACTGAAAAAACCCAAGGATAAGGGTCCAAGGGTCATAATGGCTGAAATTCCCCAAGTGCAAACGCCCATGCCACGCATAATCCCAAAGCTGAATATTATAAGCGTTGAGGAGGAACAGGCTTTCGATCACTCGCTTATCCAGTCAATCGCACAGGTCATTGAGGTTTTGCCGAGTTTAGAGGTTTAGAGTTGTTTTTCTTTAAGAGAAACCTCGCGTTTTTCCACTGGTCCCGCGCCAGTGTCAAGTTGCCGTAAGGGCTTCCGTGAAGCGAATAGAAAATGTAGCATAAATAAGTGCACTGTTTGCATTCTCGGTAAGTTTTGCGTAGCGAATTAAACTCGGGGCTTTTCCATATTTTCGGCAGGTCGAAAATTGAGGATGCAAACTTGTGGATGTGGCACCCTGAGATTCTTCCCAGATGGTCCACGACGAGGAAGTTGTCTAGCGCGCGGCAGTTCCAAGTTCTTTTGTCGTTTAGGTACAGGTTTTTGATGGCGTTCAGCAACTTGTTCGTTATCAGGATGTTCCTGTCCTTCTTCTTCATCTCTTTCAGGGTATCGCAGAGCTTAGCCATCGCTTGATTATCCGTTATCACGAACTCGTCGTTCATCTTGCCGATTCGGAAAAGCTGGTTAGCGTCGCTCATCATGTCGAAAGAGTAGAGGCAATACCAGAGCGGGATTCCTTTCTGGGAGAAGTGGTTAGTGATGTCCACGATTTCGTGAAGGTTCATCTGGGAGATGGTGGGCGTCACGGCGACGTTTATGCCTTCGTTGTGCAGCGTCTCCACGGTTTCTACGGCTGTCTTCCACGCGCCCGGAACCCCCTTCATGTAGTCGTTCTTGTCTGGGTCCAAGCTGTCTATTGAGATCGCCACGAAATCCACGTTCCGCAGAGCCTCGATTTTTTTGGCTGCCATGCTGCCGTTGTCGTAAACGGTGGTTACGAAAAGCTTTGAGGCATGTTCGATAATCTCCTCTGCGTCCTCCCTTAGGAGCGGGTCTCCGCCGGAGAGCACGATTTCTGCGATGCCGAGGTCTTTGAGAATGTCTAGTCCCTTCTTCACGTCTTCTGTGGGTAGCTCTCGCTGGTCCTGTTCCTTCCAGACGTTGCAGCCGCGGCAGCGGTAGTTGCATCTCCTCGTTATCATCCACTGGGCGTGATGAGGTTTGCGAGGAAGAAGCGAACGCGCTGCGACGGCGGCGGCTTTCTTGATGCTTGAAGTCAATTAGTCTTCCACGAGCCATTCGTTGATACTAAAGTATTTTAGATTAGGAATATAAAAACCATACAGCGATGTCTGCATGGAACGGACGATTCAGTTTACAGTGCGCGCGGGAACGCTTCAGCCGCCAAAAAAGGTTATCGACGAAAGCTAAGAGATATTGGTAAGGAGATAGTGTAAAGAGACGATGTATCCTGTGGATGTAGTGTTGCTGACGAAGAACAGCGAGGAAGTTCTCGAAAGGTGTCTCACCTCGGTCTATCAGAACGTTCCTGTTGGGCAATTAATAGTGGTAGACGGCGGTTCCGTGGACGGGACGCTAAGCATCCTGCGTCGTTTTGACGAGAAATTCCACAACGTAAGAGTCATCAGTGACCGCGGGACCAGAGCCACCGCTCGGCAGAAAGGCATCGAGAACGTTGAAACGGAGTGGTTTATGTTCGTTGACAGCGACGTGGTTCTTTGCAGGGACTGGTACCGAAAAGCCCAGCGGTACGTGGACAAGGATGTGGGCGCGGTCTGGGGAATCGAGGTCTGGTCAACCATCAGGAACCAGGCAACGCTGAAAATGTTCCTTTGGATAACCCGCAAAATCTTCGAGTTACGTGGCGGGACTCATGACACTTTGGTGCGCACGGAATTGGTTAAAGACATCAAAATTCCCGTGGACCTGCACGTTTTCGAGGACGCTTACATCAAAGACTGGATAAACAAGAAAGGCTACAGGTGCGTTCCCTGCTACGACCCGTACTGTATCCACTTCCGGCCTGAGACTGTCTGGACTCTGAAGGGTAGCTTGAGCATAATCGCGGACGCCATCAGGTGCGGTAGCCCCAGTTTGATTGGGAAACTGATTCTTGCTTACGGCTTTTACACAGTCTACTCTATGTATCAGCTGCTTTCAAATAGGAAAAATGGGGCTTAGCTCCGCGTGCCTTCCGTGAAAGGGTTCACATTTTTATATACTATCGGAATATCATGCACTTATAGGGCTTAGGTTTAAGGCGGAAACGCTGAGGAGACCATGAATGCAGGCAATCGATGTTGTGTTGCTCACAAAGAACAGTGAACACCTGCTTGACAAGTGTTTAGCCTCAATTTTTGAGAGCGTGCCCGTCAATCAGCTCATAGTTGTAGATGGCTTTTCAAACGATGGCACCATGAAAATCGTGAACCGTGTCAAACAGGAGTTTGGCAACGTCAAAATCCTGAAGGTAGACGGGTCAAGAGCCAAAGCGCGGCAGAGAGGCATTGCACAAGTGACCACCGACCTGTTCATGTTTGTTGACAGCGATGTCGTCCTCAGCCGCGACTGGTACAAAAACGCCTTGAAGTATGTGGACAAGGATGTGGGCGCTGTCTGGGGAGTAAACATAGATGTCATCCCCAACGTCAAGGACAAGCGCATCATAAAATTCCAGAGTCTAATCGCGAGGCAGTGTTTCGGTCTCAGAGGCGGAATGCACGACACGCTCATCCGCCGCGATGCGGTGCAGGGCATCGAGATTCCTGAGGAACTGCACGCTTACGAAGACAGCTACATCATCAACTGGATTAAAGGGCGAGGATACAAAACCGTCATAGGCGACGACATTTACTGCTTACATTTTAAGGCGCCTGGAAACTGGAGCCTTCAAAACGGCGTGTCCCAAGCCATCGTCGAATTCCGCTGCGGACTACTTTATTCGCATATGGTTGAGTACATGTTTTATTACCCGTTTTTCATGTTCTACTGGTTCGTCCAGTTCGCTCTCCAGGGCGCCAAAGCGTTCTCATCGCATTAACGCAGTCCAAAGATTATCCGAGACAGGGCGCGGCAAAACCTCCACTCCGCCACCTCTGCGTATTAGCACTCGTTCATCTGCGTTTTCCAAGAACTCGCCGATAACCGAGGCTTGAATCCCATGAAGCTTTAGGTTACTAACTATCTCGTCTGCGCGTTGCGGTTCGGCGGAAATGAGCAGGGCGCCTGAGCTTATCAACTGCAAGGGGTCAATCTTAAAGTGGCGGCAAATCTCTGCGGTTTCAGGCTGCACGCTGATTGCTTCTTCATAGACTTTTACGCCGAGGTTTGAGGCATCTGCGATTTCGTGGATTCCGCCAGCTACACCGCCTTCCGTGGGGTCATGCATCGCGTGCACGCCGCCCGTTCGGCACGCGGTTAAGGCGTCTTTGACAACGCTTATCTGGTTCCAGAAACTTTTGGCGTTCCTAAGCCCTGAAGCGCTAATTGTTCTCTGGAGTTCTTTCTCTTTGTCAGTCGCCAAGATTGCCGTTCCCTCTATGCCCGCGCTTTTGGTTAAGATGAGCTTGTCGCCTTTTTTCGCGCCGCCAGCGGTCACGTAACAGCCCTTTTCAGTTAAGCCCATAATACAGCACACGACTATCGGGTTGACTAAACCTGGCGTGGATTCGCAGTGCCCGCCCACGATGGCTACGCCCAACCCCTTTGCCGCCGCGCTCATCTGAGTGCTTATGACTTCGACAAGTTTCTTGTCCGCGCCCTCAGGAAGCAGCATACATGAAAAGAGGAATGCGGGTTCAACACCAAAGGTGGCGATGTCATTCGCGTTTACGTTCACGGCGAGCCAGCCAATTCGCTCAACCGCCCCTGTGATAGGGTCCATTGAAACAATCGCTGATTTTTCTCCGAAGTCTAAAACGGCGCCGTCAATTCCAGCCCGCGGGCCAACGGTTACTTCTTTGCGCTCAGCGCCGAGGTTTTTAAAAACGACTTCTTTGAGGATGTCTATTGGAATTTTTCCAGGCGGCAACCGCGACATTTTCGTTTCCTCCAGCAGTGAATAGACTGCTTGCTTGTTGAATTTATCGGTTACAGTCCTCTTTGCTCAGGAGGCAGTATCCTCTGCACCGCCCTAAGCACCGGCAACGCAATCGTCATCCCTACAAGCATCTGACCGATGTTGGCTGGGATTTCTCCGATTGCAAAGATTCCCAAGGCTGGGATGAGTGCGGCGAGAAGATTCTCGTAGATGAAGTAGCCCGCCACCATGGTTGCGCCTCCCAGGATGATGCTGGTGGTCTGCCAGCTTGTCTGAGTCTGAGGCATGAAGCCCAGGAGGATGATGAAGGCGCCCAAGAACAGCGCCACGGCAGCCCACATCACCTGGTCTAACTGCGCGTTTCCAAATACCGCCATGTAATTCGTGCCAATATAGTAGGTGGCGGCTCCCAGACCCACGCCTAACACGACTGACAAAGCTTTCCACAAAACAACGCTCTTGGTTCGCGAACGGAGCTTGTTCCCTGCATAGCCAGTTACTACTCCTTCGCAGAGTTTTATGATTAGGGTACCGGGGACAAAAATTGGGTAGCCAATGATGTCGGCGATTGCCGCACCTATTCCTCCGACTATTCCGCCGACAAGTGGACCGAACAACAATGCGGCAACGTAGATTGCGCTGTCGCCGAGGTTGAAGTATCCTCCTGTGGCGGCTATTGGGACTCTTATGATAAATGTGGCTACGAAAACTAAGGCTGTGAAGATTGATATTTTTGTCAGTTTCTCTATATCCATGCGTTTTCGCCCGATAGTATAGTTGTAACTATACTAATAAACTTTTAGCCCGAGCCCGACACCATCACATTAAAAGCTTCAGGTCGTCAATAGCCTGCAGCGCCTTTCTTCCCCGCTCTGTTATCCTGAAGAATCTCTTCCCGCCCTTCTCGTAACCCACAATCAACCCCTTCTCCGACAACTCATTCAAGTGTTGGTACACAGCCGCCCGCGTCATGATTTTTCCAAGCTTTTTCCACAAATCATAGCCGTAAGTCTCTTTCTCGCTTAGGACTCTGAGAATTTTTTCTTTGGTGCTAATCTCCAATCCGAGAACCGCCGTCTTCTGCTTCTTAGTCAACGCCTGCAACACATCGGTGGCTTTGAGACCGCTTCCCGTAATTAGACACAAAACGTTGGCTTCACGTGATATTCCGCCGCCTTCCACGAGTTCTTTTAACGCTGCTATGGTGGCGGAACTGGCAGGTTCAGCGAAAACTCCTTCGAGCTTGGCGATTTGAAGTTCCGCGGAAAGAATTTCCTCGTCAGAAACGACCAATGCTAACCCGTTCGATTCCTTAATCGCCTTAACAGCCAACTCGCTCTGCAAGGGGTTACCCACCAAAATCGCGAGTGCACGAGTGAAAGGGTTCGAACCCTTCGCCGCTTCAGCACGGTCTTCAGCCAACGCGTTGACTATCGCGGCGCTTCCTTCCGGCTGAACCCCAACCATCTTCGGCAGGTTTTCTGTCAAGCCAAGCTGCTTAAGCTCATTAAACCCTTTCCAGATGGAGTAGATGGTGCCGCCGCTTCCCATTGAAACAACAACCCATTCTGGAACGCCGAACTGCTCATAAACCTCATAGGAAATAGTCTTCTGCGCCTCAACCACGAGCGGATTAAGCTCCGCAGTCGCCTGATACCAACCGGTTTCCTCCGCCAACGCCTGCGCCTTGCGAATTGAGTCATCAACGATTTCCCCCGATTCTTCGATAACCGCGTCATAAGCAAGCATCTGCGCCAGCTTCCCCACATCAACCACTCTGGGAACGATAACGTGGCAGATTAGCCCTGCCTTCGCGGAGTAAGCCGCCAAAGAAGCGCCCATGTTCCCGTTCGAGGCACACACCAACGTGTCAAAATCAAGGTCAATGGCATTCGACGTAAGAAGCGCCGCTGCCCGGTCTCTGTACGAGTTCGTCGGGTTCCGCGTTTCATCCTTCAAAAAAACCGTTTCCACGCCAACTGCTTTCGCGAGTCTCTCCGCCCGATGAAGAGGAGTTCCACCCTCCCCCAAGCTTATTACATGCTGAACTGGCGGAAGCAACTGCCTGTACCGCCACAACCCCAGAGACCCAGAGAACACGATTTCACCACGCTTAGGCTGCTCCGCCACATACTCCAGCACACCTCCACATTTCTCGCAAGCACTCCTCAAAGGATAGGTCGCAAACTCTGCACCACAGCGAACACAACGAAGCAAGCTTCCAGCCTCTTTAACACCTCAATAGTTAACAAACTCTTTTAAGAATAATCCACAGAACACAGGCAAACTTGACCTATTTGGAGCCTAATAGTGGTTCGTTGCAGAAACCTATAGAGGGGAGGGGTCGCTATTGACGCAGAAACCCGCCAAACCCATGCAGAAAACTGGGTGCCTTGAATAAGGCAGACTGAAGACAAAAAACCTCACATCAGCATCAGCTTGTCAGGTTCGGCAAACTCGAAAGTACCTCTAACCTTTGTAGCTTCGTTTCAAATGTATCGGTAACGTCGTTAGGTTATTCCAGTATAATTCGTGCGTCCACCGTTTTCGCGCCCTTCTCGTAAGCCATAACAGGGTTCAAATCTAACTCTTTAATTTCAGGGTAATCCATCACCAGCCTTGACGTGTTCAATAAAATGGCTATTAACGCGTCGATGTCGGCTGGCGGTGTGTTCCGGTAACCCCTCAAAAGCGGATAAGCCTTAACCCCAGTTATCATCTCCACAGCATCTGTCTGCGTTATGGGCGCTATCCGGAAAGTCACGTCCTTTAACAACTCGACGAAGATTCCGCCCAGCCCAAACATCAAAGTCTGTCCAAACTGTGCATCCTTTACGGCGCCAACTATGACCTCGATTGATTGCGGAGCCATCTCCTGCACCAAAACGCCCATGATTCGCGCTGCAGCGTTGTATTTTTGTGCGTTTTTCAAGACTTTCCTGTAGGCTTCCTGGACTTCCAAGGCGCTTTTGAGGTTAACCATCACGCCTCCTGCATCAGACTTATGAATAATTTGGGGCGAAACAATCTTCAGAACCACGGGAAACCCAAGTTGCTCCGCGTACTCTGCTGCTTCTTCCTCGTTCTCCGCCAGTTTAAACGCTGTAACTGGAATGTTGTATTCCATGCAGATAGTTTTTGCTTCGGTTTCCAGCAGGGCTTTTCTGTCTTCAAGCCGAGCTTGAGAAATTATCTTTGACGCCTTACTCAAATCACACAACTCCATTGGGTATGCTTAGGTTATGACAAGCAGTCAGTGTTTAAAATCATTTTTGCCGCATTTAGCTCATAGCCAACAGCGCAAACACTTTCGCGTCATTAACCATGTTCTCCACTTTCGAATACTCGTTGGGCTGATGAGCTACCTCGTCCACGGTGCTCCAAACCACGGCTGGAAACCCAGCTTTCCTGAAGAAAGCAGCGCACGTTCCTCCTCCGATGCCACCAACTCTGACGTCTAATCCTCTGGCTTCCCGAATCGCCTTCTTAAGTAGCAATGCAATCTCGGATTTGCCGTCATCCGTTTTTGGCGCGGCTTGCTTCTGCAACACGTCAAGCGTGATTTTGGCTCCTGTTTCCTTTTCAAACTCTGCGGTAACCTGCATTATTTCGGAAAGAACCTCATCCACGTCGTAGCTGGGAAGAATCCGACAGTCAAAATACACTGTGTCTTCGCCAGGTACGATGTTTACGGCGTCCACGTTCTTTTCCTTCTTCGTAGGTTCAAAAGTGCTACAGGGCACATCAAACTGCTCATCTTTACGCGAGTATTTCTTGTGCAGCATCTTGTCCAAGGCCAACGCAACCTGCATGCCAACGCGATGAGCGTTCAAGCCTGTGTTGGGCAGGCTCGCGTGAACTTGTTTTCCAAACGTGCGTATCCTGAACCAAAGAACGCTCTTCTCAGCGACTTCTATGAAGCTTCCGTCAGCGCTGCCGCCATCAGGCACCACAACTATGTCGTCTTTCCTGAAAAACCCTTTGCCAATTAGGTGCTGGATGCCTCGTGTGCTTCCTTGCTCTTCATCTGCCACGAACGCAAGGGCAATGGTTCTTTTGGGTTTTAACGCGAGGCGTTTTATGGCTTTCACGGCGAAGAGCGAAGCAACCAACGACTGTCCGTTGTCTTCTGCACCTCTTCCGTAAACTCGGTTATCTTTTAGTTGCGGCTCGAACGGTTTTGCCATCGTCCACATCTGTTCTTCTCCGGCTGGAACAACATCCAAGTGGGTAACTATCCAGAGCCGTTTGGTGTCTGTTTCTCCAGGGCAATAAGCTACTATATTCGGTCTCTTCCCAGATGGAACTCGCGAATCTTCCGCATCGTAGCGCTCTATTTTGTCAAAACCCGCTTCACGCAGAATTTGGACGAGTTTTTCCGCTTTTCGGATTTCGCCGTCGCCGCCGTTTTCAGGTCCGATTGCTGGCAAGCGAATCAACGCCATTAGCGTCTCCACCATCTCCGTTTGTAACTGTTCTATTTCATGGAAAAGTCTCTGATTTTGCAAAGGCAACTCCTCTCAATAATGACTATTTGATAGCGGGTTTGCTGCTTTAACATTTCCTCAAAAACAGGGAGCTCGGAACCGCTTTCAGCTCAGTTCTTGCAATGCTCGCAGACGCTTAACGATGTTAGGATGAGTCGACAGCGCTTCAATCAACTTGTCCGCGAATGTCAGCTTCTTTGAGAGGATTTCTTGAACCAGATCTTGGCTGCCTTGGCCCTGCATCGCAGCTATTGCCGCTGAGTCTGCGCTTGCCCTGTCTGGGTCCGCGATGAATAGTGCCTTGAAAGCGCTCGAGTTTTGCTTGTTTTGCGTTGGCTTGCTGATTCTTCGGGTTGTGTTAACTATTTTCGCGAGTCCCAATGAAAGTTTATGTGCGCCGTTGTCAACAACGGATGCGCTGTGTCTGTCAGCGTAATATTCGCGCAGTCTGCTTAAGTAGAGGATGAAGAGGTTTAGAATCCATGAGAAGGCCATGAAAGCTATGCCTATGAGAGCGCTGCTGCCTTCGTTTCTGCGTTGCCCTTGATACGTTCCTGAAAGCATCAGCGAAAAGCCGATGTAATAGAAAAGCGCTGGAAGGAAAGAGACCACCATCATGACTTGCACGTCTCTGTGCTTCAGATGCCCCAGTTCGTGCCCCACGACAGCTTCCACTTCGCCCTCATCCAACGTGTCTAACAGACCTTTAGTAACTGCGATGCGGTTACCGCTGAGAGGTGAACCATACGCAAACGCGTTTGGAAGCGGAATCTGCGCCAGCATCAGCTTGGGCTTGGATATTCCGCTTTTCATGCTGAGGTTCTTAACCGTCTGATGCAGCTGTGGGTTCTCGCTCTCTGGAAGTTCACGGACTCGATAGAGGGCATCAACCAGGTATGGAGCTAAAAGCCATTGGGCGATGTTAATGATTACTACCAGAATGCCAAGCGTTATTATGTCGAATACGCCTGCTAAGCTCATAATGACCGCGAGCACTAGCGTTGACAGTCCGAAGATTACGGCTAAGGTTCCAGCCATGGAGAGACGGAGTTTCCACGCATTCACTTTTTCTCACTAATTTCCATTTCTTAAATGGCAACTTATATCCTTTATGTGCAGAACTGCAAGATGCTTCCTTGAGCAGATTCAACTTGCGGTTTATTCAACACTTACTGTCGTGGCATTGTGCAATTATGATTAATCTGCTGGAATCAGGACTGAATTTTTGTTTTTCAGGGTATTGTTTCTGTTGGGAGATTTAGCTGTTCGCGCCCAGAGCCGCCTGTTTCGAGTGGCTTAAATATCGACCGTGACACTTATCTGTAGTTACACGGAGAACTGCCACGTTTGACTGGAAAGAGTGAGTGGCGACACCTTTACACGCTCCTTCAACTGGCGGAAATGGGCGCCCATAAGCGGACCGCCAAGATTTCAACCGAATTCTTGGCTGAAAAAATGGGAATTTCGCAGCAGACCGCATCTCGGTACTTGATTGAGCTTGAAAGGGCTGGTTTGATCCAGCGAACCGTGACACCTGAAGGAAGTCTCATAAAGATAGAGAGCGCCGGAGCTGCAGAGCTTCAAAGGCTGTACGCTAGCTTGCGTTCTCTTATTGAAGCTACATATCCACCTTCTGTGACGCTTGAGGGCACCGTTTTCACGGGTTTAGGCGAAGGCGCCTACTACATCGCCAAAGAGTACTATAGGAAGCAGTTTATCGAGAAATTGGGTTTTGACCCTTATCCTGGCACACTTAACCTTAAGCTTACTTCTGACTATGACCTTAAAACTCGCACGGAACTCGAGGCTTATCCAGCCATTGAAATTCAGGGATTCAAGAATGAGAACAGAACGTTTGGACTGGTCAAGTGCTATCCTGCCACAATTGAGAACAAGGTGAAAGGGGCTTTGATTTTTGCGTTGCGCAGCCACTACGATGCGTCTGTGGTGGAGATAATTGCTCCTGCCTGCCTCAGGAAACAGCTTAACCTCAAGGATGGGCACAAAGTGAAGGTGGAAGTCTTCACTCTTCCCTGACTTCTATGGCAGCGCTGAATAGGAATAGCTGTACGTGTATTTTACTTCGGGTTTGCGCCTTGCCGCCAAAACGTAACCGATTAGCAAGCCAGCTGCGAGTCCGCCGAAATGGGCGAAAATGTTCACGCCTGGTCCTGAGCTGATGAAAAACAGGAAGAACGCGTATATCAGTGCGCCGATTATGGATTGGCTCACGCTGCGTCTGGCGTAAACCGCGACTGCGCCGAACAAGGCGAAGATGGCGCCTGAAGCACCGACGGATGGAACGTTGAGAGGGAGAAGCCACAGGGACAGAATGTTTCCTGCTAAGCCACCGAGGAAATAGACGAGCAGGTACTCGGGTAACGAGAACATTTCTTCGCCTCTTAACCCGAAGACTAAGAGGAAAACCATGTTGCCTGCAAGATGCGCAATGTTAGCGTGGACGAACAAAGCGGTGAATAGTTGCTGGTACCAGCCGTAGTAGAGGACTAAGCCGTTGACTTGACCGTAAAGATAAATCATCTCGTTGCTTGTGTTCACGAAATCTCCGCCAACAATCGAAGTGTAAATGTAGAATGCAATGTTAGCCGCGATGAGGATGTATGTTGGCTTGTATCTTTGGCTATTGGTCATGCTGTTTCATCTGGCGAAGTTCTCAATTATTTTCTGCCGTATCTTTGATGAACTGTCTAATGTATCTTCTCCAAACTTGCCTATTCTAGCCACTTTGATGTTTAAATGGTGTTTGTCTATGTATTCTTGTACCTGCTGCGCCATTTCTGTTTGGTCGTAGCCTAACGCGATGATGTCTGGCTTAATCCTTTCGATTACTTCGGCGATGTCGAAGTTTTCGAAGCCGAGCACGGCTTGGTCAACCACTTTCAGCGATTCGACGAGTGCGCGGCGTTGGTTTTCGGACATTATGGGTTTTCTGCCTTTGGTTTTTTGCACGGTGCTGTCTCTGGCGATAATGACTAGGAGTTCAGCGTTTTTTCCGCCTGCTTTCTTGGCTTCTTCAAGGAATCTTACGTGCCCCAGATGTATGAGGTCGAATACGCCTGAAGCTAAGACTATGGTTTTGTGTTTGGGTTTGTTGGCCACTCAAACGTCACTGCTCCTAACAGCTTTAGCGCGTCTAATAATCCTTCGCAGTAAGCGATGGAGGTTAGACTTGTTTCAAACTTTTTCTGAGTCTTATAATATTTTGCATCTTCCAAGTAGGCAATAGCGTGGTTAATGATGCTGTCTATGGTTTTCTCGTCTGCGACCACAGGTGTCTCGGTGCATTTCATCTGTTTTAGTACTTTTTCTGCGCTGCTGATGTATTTGGCGGCTAATTCTTCAGCGCTCATTTTGCAGCACCCCGCAGGGACGCTGGTGCACCAGCTAGCGCTATTAGGGCTTCTGCTTCCATAAAATGAAGTTCTCCAGGGAAAATTAGGCTTTGCGGGGGGTCGCCGAAGTCGTAGGTTAATAGGTTTTCTATGGTGTCTGCTTTGAGGACTGGTGTGTTGCTTCCTGCTCGTGCGATGCCGATGGCAATTGTCTGGATGGTGGCGGTTCCCTGTTTTTTCTTCTGCTCCATGCCCAGAAGCTGCGCGAGAGCTTGATTGATGCGGAGGAAGCGTTTCTCTTCAGTTTTGATGTCCAGCAGGCAAAGAGTGTGGAGCCCAAGTTTCTTATTTTGAGTGATGACGTTGTAAGGAGTTTCCGAGGTGTTTTCAGGGAAGGGTATGGTGACAGCTTTTCCGAACTTGTAGTTATGAAGCCCACTTAAGCCGATTATGGCGCTGATTATGCTTGCGCCGTGGACTATGCGGGTTTTGATGCCGCGTTTTTCTGCTTCGATGCGAAGCGCGACATGTGTTGTGGCGATGAATGGGTCTCCTGGGACGAGGAATACTGTTTTGCCTTTCTCTGCAGCATCCAAGATGCGTGCGCCGTTTTGTTCTTCGAGGTCTTGTCGTGTGAGGACTTGTGCTTTTTTGCCTGTTAGCGTTTCGAAGCGTTCCATGGAGAAGTTTGGGAGCAGGCTGGTGTAAAGTTCTACAAAAGCGTGGTCGGCTGTTTTGGTTTCTTCCAAGCCTTGGAGACTTATTCCCTTCTCATCGTGTAAGCCTAAACCCACGAAGACGAGCTCGTTCACGCGTGTCCCTCGAAGGTTACATTCGAATTATAGTAACTTAAACCGTTCGTTTTGTGGAAATGTCTGTCGCGGTTTCACGGTATAAAATTGGCCTGATGCAGGTGCGGTTAGCGGTTGTTAGGATCTGTCAAGTTGGAACTGGCGTGCGGTTTTCCTGTTTATAGTTCCTTATTTAAAGGAAACATTATGGTTTGGGCTGTTTTCTGCGCCAATAACGACCTCTCCCCTCTATAAGTTTCAGCAACCAACCACTAATAGGCTCCAAATAGACTGGTACTAATTAGGTGGTGGGGAGTTCGATGATGAAGCGTGTGCCTTTGCCTTTCTGGCTTTCAAAGGTGATGGTTCCGTTCATTGCTTCGGTTAGTTTTTTGCAGACTGCTAAGCCGAAGCCTTGTCCCTTGGATTTCGTGGTGAACAATGGCTTGAACAATTTCTCCCTATTCTCTTCTGGTATACCTTTACCGGTGTCTTCAACGCCTATTAACGCTTTTTCGCCTCTGTGGCTTGCGTTTATGGTGAGTTTGCCTCCGTTCGGCATCGCTTGCACTGCGTTCGAAATGAGGTTGGTCAATATGCGCTGTAGGAATGAGGCATCAGCCCTCAGCTTGGGGAAGCTGCCTTCAACGTAGTAGGAGAACTCGATGTTCTCGGGAATGTCCATGCTTGAAACTACGGCTTGAATCACTTTGTCTACGTCTACCTCTTCCATGCGGGGTGCTGCAGATTTCGCGTAGTCTTGGAGGTCGGTTACAATTTTGTTAATATAGGCGGCTTGTTCTTCAATAACCGTGATGCTTTCTTTCAGGCTTTCCTTAGTTTTGCTGTCAGGTACTTTGCTTAGCGCGTCATTTATCAGATAAAGCTCACCGATGATTGACTGCAAGGGGTTGCGGATGTCGTGTCCCACCATGCCTGCGGTTTCGCCGATGGCTGCTAACCGTTCAGCGGCTTTCAATCTTTCAGTGCGAATCCTTACGAGCTCCTCCAGTTTTTGGGCGTGCTGTTCGAGCTTTTGTTGGAGATTCTTCAGTTGGGTGATGTCCACTGCCATGCCAACCGCGAAGCGACGTTTATCCTGTAATGTGCCCAGCATAGAGGCGCTGAAGCTCCAGTAGCGGACTGCGCCATCTTGTGTATGAATTGGAAACTCCATACTGATGTAATTCTTGCCTGTGAATAGGTCACGCATGTGGTCGCGCATATCATCAGCGTCTTCGCCGTAAGCTGTGCGCAGCCAAGCATCAAAGAAGGGCATATCCTGATGCTCGTATCCAGTCAGCACGGTCCATGCGCGGTTTATTTGAAGTACCTCTCCATCTTCAGCTAACATGATAACGGGTATAGGTGCGTTCTCGATTGCTCGGCGGAACTGCTCCTCACTGTTCCGTAACGCTTCTTCAGCTCGCTTGCGCTCAGTTGTTTCTACAAGAGAAAACACCAAGCCCTCGACTCTTCCAGAACCGTCCTTGACAGGCTTAAGAGTCCAGTCCCAGTAAGTAACTCCCCTTTCTGGTTGGTCTGGAAACACAAATGGTCTATCATGGAATTCCACGGGCACGCCTGTATCTCGCACGCGGGCAAAAATCGCCTCGTTTTCCTCGTCTGGGTACAGTGCGAAGTGATTTTTCCCAATCATCTCTTCAGGTTTGTATCCGCATGTTTTAGCGTATGCCTCGTTGACTCGCACGAAGTTGAAATTCCTGTCCAGATACACTAAGTGAACGTTCTTAGCGCCGTTCATCACAGCCTGGAGCAGGTCCCGTTCTTTCTCAAGCGCCGCTTTGGAATCAGCAGCTATCGCTTCGATTCTCCTAGCCTCAGTGATGTCAACGACGCCTCCGACCACACGCACAGCCCGTCCCTTATCGTCTTTAACAGTTTTTACAGTGTCGCGGACGATGATGTAGTCGCCTCGCTTATGCCGAATACGGTACTCAAAAACTCCATCGCTACCAGCTTCAATTGTCCTCCTCAGCTGCGCTTCAACGTTTAAGCGCTCTTCTGGATGTGTCTGACTGAACCACCAGTCGTTAGAAAGCGGTATCTCCTCAGGTTCGTATCCGAGGAGTTCCTTCAAACCATAAGCGACGGTGACCTTGCCGCTTTCTACTTCAAACTCATACACCATCGTAGCGGCGGCTTCAGCAATAAGCCTGAACCGTTCTTCACTTCTCTTGATTGCCTCCTCATTCCGTTTGCGCTTCGTGATATCATGTAGAAAGCCGAAGAATCTTCCACCATCTATGTCCGCGTAGTTAGCGCTTACCTGAATCGCTATTATCCGCCCGTCCTTATGACGGAGAAGAGTTTCAAAGCAAGCAGAGCCGTTTTCCTTTATGCTCTGCAGCTGCCAAGCTGTTTCTTCGGGAGTTTCTTTTGCTGCAAAATCGCTAATACGCATTCTGAGGATTTCTTCTCGGCTGTAACCTGAAAGGTCAAGAAATGCCTTATTCACATCTAAGAAACGTCCTTCAGCGTTCGTCAGCCAGAAACTGTCAATTGATGCGTCGAGGAGGGTTCTGTATAGTTCCTCGGTTTTCTTGCGTTCGGTGATGTCCTCAAAAATGGCGATTGCCCCTGTGATTTGGCCTTCTTCGTCGGTTAAGGGAACAGCACTTGCATTGACGTATATTCGTGTTCCATCAGGTTTTTCAATAATTAACTTTTCATCGCGGACTTTTTCACCGGTCAGCAAAGCACGTCTAGCGGGTAGTTTATGGATCGGGCAAATCTCTCCGTCAGTGGTGTGATGTTTTAGCATGTAAATGTGATTTTTCACAGTAGATTCGCGTGGGTCAACGCCGTAAAGTTCGATTGCGCGGTCGTTAACGTAGGCTATTCTGCCATCTGGCTTGGCAAGTATGAGTAAACCCGCAGGAACGCTTTTCAGAATTGTCTTAATGCTAGTTGAGCTAAACAGGTCGTTTGAGGAACCAGAAAAGGTGGATTCGTCGCTCACGATTCTCCCTCAACTAAGTTCTAGCGCACTGCAATAATAAGCGTTTGCAGCGAATCGCTGCCTTAGACTGGACAGCAAACAGTATGGTTTTTCTTTGGGCTGGTTATTATTTCCAGTGGCGAACTGGCAAAATCGACGGTGCCTTAGCAACGCAGGGGCTGTCAGCGGGCTATTTCACGGCGAAGTTGGCGCACAGTTCTTCCACTGTCCGGTTCTGCGTCAACTCAGCTATGTCCTGTGCATAATCCAGTATTCGTCTTGAACTGTCCAGCATCAGCCTAAGAATCGAAGCGATGTTCGGGTCAAGCTTCTTACTCCACATAAGCCTTATCAAATCGTTCTCCAGCGTGACGAGCGAACCGCGCTGTGCGATTAAACTTTCTGCAGCATTGTAATCTCTCTTGAACATTGCTTTGGTGGCTTCTTCGAACAGTTGGTGCGCCACAGAATTGAAGCTAAGCATCTGCGAGAACACTTCCTCATCAATGGGCTCTTTTATGAACAGCAATTGGTCGTCAATCAGCTTCTGGAACGTTACCAAGTTGTTAACTATGTTCAACGCGTTCTCAGCGATGTTTTTTATGTCGTTCACCACGATACGGTACAGCAGAAACTCTTTGGGAGTATTGAATTCCAGTTCCCTGTACAGGTTATGCTCTATGCCATACTTCAGTTGGCGAACCACGTACAAGCCTAGACGGTTCGCGTCGTTGCGGGCGTTAATCACGTTTTGGAACAGCGCAGGGCTTCGGTCCTTCAGCGCTGAGATGGCGTCCTTGTTAGCTGACAAAGCGATGATTGCCATTCTGCGAACAGCTCTTTCGATGGGGAACTCGCTGTGCTTTATGAGAATCTGCAGCGTGATTTCGTCTTCGGTTTCATCTATGACTTCGGCGCCCAGAAACGTGTCTCGGGCGAAATTCTTAATCTCTGTTTTGCACCTGGTCGCGTCTTCCACGTTTCGAAAGTGTATCCGTATGATGTCGGCGCTGATGACGTATAATGCTTTTATCATGCGGAGAGTAGACTGCAAGTCGTCTTTCGGGTCAACGTTGATGTAATACTCTTTGAGTTTGGAGCCCGTGTCATCCAGTTTTTCCTTAATTTTCCGAGGGACCAAGCTGAGGGTTGAATCAGTATTTATGTTGAAGGCGATTTCGCTTCCTCGCTTCAGCCCAATGTCCTCCACCCACTCTTTAGGTAGGCTTATGATGTATGAGCCTCTGCCTGTGCATTGGACTCGTCTGTATCCTAAGTCTTTTTCAGCCATTCTTGCTTCATCTACACATATTTCATTTAGATTATGTTATTCATTAACTTGCATATAAATGATTTTCAACAAAGATATATAGAATATAGGTCACTTACATAAAGAAAAACCATGAAAACGGTGGACAGAATGCCCGTAAACACCTGTAGAGCACGCATAAACAAATCTGGACAAACAGTCACAACGAGAGCAGTGCTATCCACAACAGACATCGAACTCCACATTTTCATGCTCACCTGCCCACGCTAAGCTGCCAAAAAGCATGGAGATAATCGATGAAAAGAATAATCGCCAAACAAGAATTCTGCATGGGCTGCGGACTCTGCGAAGTCTACTGCACCGTCCAGCACTCCAAAACAAAAGACATAGTCAAAGCCTACAACAGAGAAAACCCCAAACCAATCAGCCGAATACGCCTAGAAATGAACAGACCCATCAGCTTCGCCATCCAATGCCGCCACTGCGAAGACGCCCCATGCGTAACCGCCTGCCTCTCAGGTGCCATGCGTAAAGACGAAAACACAGGACTAGTCACGCACGACGCTGAAAAATGCATGGGCTGCTGGACATGCATCATGGTCTGCCCATATGGCGCCATCAAAATGGACGTCAACGGCAAAGTCGTAGCGAAGTGCGACCAATGCAATGGGCTGGATGTTCCGGCGTGCGTTGCCAACTGCCCCAACGGCGCCCTCGTATGCAAAGAGGTGACACCCTGATGGCGAAGTACGTTATCGTTGGCGCTTCTGCCGCAGGAATCGGCGCGGTTGAAGCTATACGGGAAGTAGACCCAGTTGGCACCATAACTGTCGTCTCGGAGGAGCCGTGCCCGCAGTACTCGCGCCCCATGATTTCCGACTTGGTCAGCGGCAAAGCAGACTTCGAGAAGATGAAGTGCCGTGAAGACAAGTTCTGGGAAAACAACCAAGTCCAAGCGTTAACGGGCAGAAAAGCCGTGCGATTAGACCTAACCGACAAGTTCGTCGAACTCGACAGGGGCGACCGCGTAAACTTCGAAAAACTCCTAATCGCCACAGGCGGCAGACCCTTCGTCCCGAAAATCGAAGGCTCAGACAAAGAAGGCGTATTCACATTCACAACAGTCGCGGACGCCGAGCACTTAGCCGCAAAACTCCAGACAGCCAAAACCGCCGTGGTCATCGGTGCTGGACTCATCGGCGTCAGCGTAACCGAAGCACTCGTAAAACGCGGCATAAAAGTGACACTCGTGGAGTTGCAGGACAAAATCCTCAGCCTCCTATTAGACGCGAAAGGCTCAGACATCATGGAAAACGTCATCAAAAAAGCAGGCGTCACCATAATCACTGGACAATCAGTCCAGCAGATAACAGGCAAACCAGAAAACAATCGCGTAGTCGGCGGCGTGGTCCTCACCAAGGGCGAGCAGATGCCCTGCGACGTTGTCATCGTCGCCATCGGCGTCGTACCACGCACCGAACTCGTCACAGGGACTCAGGTGAAAACGAACCGCGGCATCGTCGTGGGCAACTTCATGCAGACAAACGTTCCAGGCGTTTACGCAAGCGGCGACGTTGCTGAGGCTTATGACTTCGTCTTGAACCAGAACCGCCTGCTGCCTCTCTGGCCGCTTGCAGTCCAAGAAGGCAAAGTCGCGGGCTACAACATGGCAGGCAAAAAGACCGATTACGAGGGCGGCACCAACATGAGCGCCCTGAAGTATTTCGGCGTGCCCATCGTCTCAGTCGGCGTCGCCAACCCGAAAGAAGACGCAGCGTACGAAATCCTGGTCAAACACGAGCCGGAGAGGAACCTGTACAAGAAGCTTGTGCTCAAGGACAACGTCATCGTGGGCATAACCCTCATAAATGACATCGAAAAAGCTGGCATACTCTTCCACCTCATGAAGAACCGCGTCAACGTGAAAAAAATCAAACAGGAGCTCCTCCAAGAAAACTTCGGCATCGCCGCATTGCCGTCGTCTTTGAGGAAGAAAGTGTACCCAGGTGAAATAGGCTAATGCGAAACCTAACCAGCCTGAACAATCCTTTCAATGACGATAAGGACTTCGCAGGCTGCAGCATATTCGGCATGATGAACCTTGAAGGCAAACGCTTCTCGTCACGCGACCCAGTGCGAGCCATAGCCAACATGCACGAGAGAGGAAACGGGTTGGGCGGCGGCTTCGCAGTCTACGGCATCTACCCTGACTTCAAAGACTACTACGCCTTCCACATCATGTACCTGAGCAGAGACGCCAAAGAGAAAACTGACAGAATATTGGCAGGGAGCTTCAACATAATCTACGACGAGGAAATGCAAACCCGACCCGCCAACGTCAGAGACCCCCCGTTGGTTTGGCGGTACTTCGTCCAGCCTAAACAGCGGCGACTCGAGAATCAGACCGAAGACGACTACGTGACGGAGAGAGTCATGCGAATCAACACGGAAACGGGCAAGGCGTTCGTCTTCTCAAGCGGCAAGAACATGGGCGTCTTCAAAGGAGTCGGCTACCCCGAAGACATAGCGGACTTCTTCTGCCTTGAGGATTACCAGGGCTACCTGTGGACGGTTCACGGCAGGTTCCCAACGAATACTCCTGGCTGGTGGGGCGGCGCGCATCCATTCAACATCCTAGACTGGACGGTTGTGCACAACGGCGAACTCTCATCGTACGGAATAAACCGCCGCTACTTGGAGATGTACGGCTACAAATGCACCATGCAGACAGACACCGAAGTCCTGGCTTACGCGGTGGACCTGCTCATGCGCAGACAGCACCTGCCAATCGAAATAGTCGCCAAAATCTTCGCCGCGCCCCTGTGGAGCGAGATAGACGCGATGGAGTCTGAACAGCAGCGTCTGCACAGGGTTCTTCGCCAAACCTACGGCAGCCTGTTAATGAATGGTCCCTTCAGCATAGTTGTGGCGCATCATGGCGAGATGATTGGGTTAACTGACCGCATCAAGCTGCGACCTCTCGTTGCAGGCACCAGAGGCGACTTCCTGTACCTGTCCTCAGAAGAAGCTGCAATGCGGCTTGTTTCCCCGACACTGGACAAGTTCTGGCATCCGCGAGGCGGTGAGCCAGTGGTCGGCAGGCTTCGCAGTGAGCCGAAGGTTGAGGTCTTGGCAAGCGTGGAGGCGTAATAGATGAAGACTTACTTGATACCTGAATACTTGGTGGAACGAGACGAGAAGCGGTGCATCCGCTGCAAGGTCTGCGTAAACCAGTGCACGTACGAGACGCACAGCTACGACGCGGAAGACGACGTGATTCGCAGCAAAGACGAGAACTGTGTCAACTGCCAGCGCTGCGTCACGTTCTGCCCCACGCACGCCATCACTATACGCAAGAACCCGAATGCTAACCGCGAGAACGCCAACTGGACTATGGAAGCGCTCAGAGACGTCAAGAAACAGGCTGAAAGCGGCGCGGTGATTCTCACGGGCATGGGTTGCGACAAGCCCTACTTCACTTACTGGGACAGGCTTGTGCTGAACGCCAGCCAGGTGACAAATCCGTCGATTGACCCGCTGAGAGAGCCGATGGAGATAAGGACGTATCTTGGCGCGAAGCCGGACAATTTGGAGATGGAGCTGGAAAACGGCCAAGTGGTGCTGAAGACCGCGCTTACTCCTCAGTTGTGCTTGGAGACGCCGATTATGTTCTCTGCCATGTCCTACGGCGCCATAAGCCTCAACGTTCACGAAGCATTAGCGCGGGCGGCAACAGCATGCGGCACCTACTTCAACACGGGCGAAGGCGGCCTAGACAAGAGCCTATACAAGTACGGCGACCACGCCATCGTACAGGTTGCTTCAGGCCGTTTCGGCGTGCACCCGGATTACCTGGATGTGGGCGCGGCTGTCGAAATCAAAATCGGTCAAGGCGCCAAGCCAGGGATAGGTGGACACTTGCCAGGCGAGAAAGTTACAAAAGACGTTGCTCGCACGCGCATGATTCCCACAGGCACGGATGCGCTGTCGCCTGCGCCGCAGCACGACATCTACTCCATCGAGGACCTGAGACAGCTAATCTACGCGCTGAAGGAAGCGACAAACTACACCAAACCAGTCTCAGTAAAAATCGCCGCGGTTCACAACTCAGCTGCAATCGCAAGCGGCATGGTTCGCGCCGGAGCAGACATCATCGCGTTAGACGGCGTTCGTGGCGCCACTGGCGCCGCACCAAAAGTCATCAGGGACAACGTCGGCATACCGATTGAGTTAGCGATTGCGCAGGTGGACCAGCGTCTGCGCGAAGAAGGCATACGGAACAAAGCAAGCATCGTCGCGGCTGGCGGCATCCGAAGCAGCGCCGATATCGTCAAAGCCATCGCGTTAGGCGCGGACGCCGTGTACATCGCTACCGCCGCGCTCGTGGCAATCGGCTGCACCGTCTGCCAACGCTGCTACACTGGAAAATGCCCATGGGGCATTGCCACTAGTGACCCGTGGATCAGCAAGCGAGTAAACCCTGACATCGCAGCGGAGCGGCTGGTGAACCTGCTGCGTGGGTGGAGCTTGGAGATTAAGGACATGATGGGTGGTATGGGCATAAACGCCATTGAGAGCCTGCGGGGTAACCGTTTAGCTCTGCGTGGCGTGGGCTTAACCGACACCGAACTCAAGGTTCTAGGCGTAAAAATGGCAGGAGAATGAATAGGGCATGCTTGAACAAGAAAAAATATTCGCGGAAATCGACGTGAATTACATTTCACGTGTAAGAATGGAGAAAAACGTTTGGAAAATAGACGCTGAAGGAATGCACTACAAAGAACTCAACAACCTACTGCGACTCATCAGCAGCAACGGCGCTGAAAGAATCGAGATATATAACGTCTGCGGGCAACGGTACATCGGAACAGACTTGGAAACAGACAAACAAATCGACATCTACGGAACCCCAGGCAACGACTTGGGCGCCTTCATGAACGGCCCGAAGATTGTGGTTCACGGAAACGCGCAGGACGGCTGCGGCAACACCATGAACGATGGACAAATCGTCGTCCACGGTCAAGCCGGAGACATCACTGGGCACTCGATACGGGGCGGAAAAATCTTTGTTCGCGACGACGTCGGATACCGCGTTGGCATACACATGAAAGAGTACCAGCGCAGAGTGCCAACCATAGTGATAGGCGGAACTGCAGGCGACTTCCTGGCAGAGTACATGGCAGGCGGCATCGTCCTCGTTCTCGGCTTAACTCTAGCGGAAGGCGAACACTGCAAGGCAAGGTTCGTGGGCACGGGAATGCACGGCGGTGTCATCTACGAGCGCGACGACATCCTTGAACTGGGCAAAGGCACCAAAATCAGTGAAATTGGCAAACGTGACCTGCATGTGATTGAGGGCTTGGTGAGGGAGTACTGCGAATACTTCGGCGTGGACTATGAAACAGTCATGAACGGGACGTTCCACAAGATAGTGCCGATATCCAAACGACCATACGAAAACCTATACTCGCACTAATTCCGTGGGCTACGTCAGGAAAGCTTAGTAGAAGTTGCGTGACTCTTTCCTTTTTTCTGCCTCTTCGTAGAAGCGCAACACTTCGTCGATTATCTCCACGTTCGACAGCAGCATCCGCCTGCAGCAGTACCGTTTGATTCCGAGGCTGTCTAAGACATCGCTGGCGTTCTCGCCTGTCCGGATTCTCCGGGCGAATTCTTCCCAGCGGTCGCCAATCAGCTTGCCGCACGTGAAGCATCTTACGGGAATTATCATCGTTGTTTTTTCTCCTTTACCTGTAGCTCTTCTGCTCTTTGGCGCGTGCACCTGGACCGCCGAACTTCTTAGGCTCTTTCATTCGGGAGTCTCCTACAATCATGGTTCGGTCGTACTCGGTGAAAACGGTGCGTAGGTGACCGCTCTTCGTCCACTTCAACAGCGCGTTGGCGACAGCCATTCTTGCGGCTTCCGCCTGTCCCATGTATCCGCCGCCGCTGGTTCTAATATCCATGTCCAATTGGCTCCAAACTTCGCTGCCAGCCTGCAGGAGGGGCTCCATGATTTTTTCGCGGGCGATTTCAGGCTCATAAATCTCAATAGGCGTCTTGTTTATGCGCACTCTGCCGGCGCCTTGTTTTACGATGGCGCGGGCAATGGCGGTTTTTCTTTTTCCGCTAACGACCAAAACTTTCTTCGCTGGCATGTTCAATCACCTTGATTCCATCCCACTTCTTTCGCCAACTCGGCAAGGGTGAAGTGTGGCCCCTTCAGTTTTGTGGCTTGTGCTTCGGTGAACGTGACCAGTTCTTTGCCTTTAAGCTCTTCGGGAACGCTCATGAAAACCTTAAGCCGCTTAAGCGCGTTCTTTCCCTTTGGCTGTTTGAAAGGCAACATTCCGCGGACGGTTTTCCGCACAATCTTGTCAGGTCGCCTGTAGTGGAATGGTCCTCTTTCGGGCGCTCCGACTTCGAGGAATTCTTTGGCTTCCGCCACTTTGCTTTTCTTTTTTCCTGAAATTATGGATTTTTCAGCGTTAACTATGATGACTTTTTCCCCGTTCAAGAGTTTCTTGGCTACTTTGCTTGCCATCCTGCCGAGGATAAGCCCCTCTGCATCGACGAGAGTAACAGGAGTTTTTGCGGTTTGCGCTTTCTGCATGCTCAATTCACCGAATAATCTTTACGTTTGAACCCTTCGGGTTTTTCTCCACCAACTCTGGAATGGATATGTACTTCGCTTTGGCAGCCTTCAGTTTCTCCTTGGCTCTTTTCGAAGCGCTGAACGCTGCTACTGTCACCGCGTGGTTCAGGGTGCCTGATGCGAGAACTTTGCCTGGCACAACGACTGTGCTGCCTCTCTCCGTGTATCTGTTTATCCGGCTCAAGTTCACGGTGACCGCTTGCCTGCTCGGTTTGGAGAGGTATTCTGCCACATCCCGCCAGATGCCCGCATCTTTTTCGCGGCTTTCTTTCTTCAGGAAACGTATAAGCTGGATAAGCTCAGGGTTTGTGGTTTCTGTCTCTCTCACTTTTCTGTCTCCTCCTTCAACTGCTCTTCAAACTCAGTCAATTGTTTGTCCAATATTTTTGTGGCTTCCTGAAGCACTCGTTCAGGAGGCAAGGCGCCTGTGGATTCGATGTTCATGATGAAAGCGTTCTTTTCCCACCCAACTTTTATGGGTTTAGGCTCTTTCGGGCAAGCTTCAACGCAGTCCATGCAGAGAGTGCACGCCAACAACTCGCGGACTTCGACTTTGTTCTCCTTCATGGTGAGTACTTTTTTCGGGCAAATGTCCACGCATTTCGCGCCGCAATCGCCGCAGTCCTCAGTTGAAACCTCTATTTGCGGGTAATATTTATAAGCGCACATGGAGACAGGTTGCCACTTCGCGTGATCTTTCCCTTTTCCAAGCCGGGCGTAAGCTTCAAGCTTCAGCTTCTGACCCTTAGCCAACTTTATGATAGGTATCTTATCTGATACTGGCACGATGTCAGGGTTTTCTGAGACAAGTTCCCCCGAGTAAACTGTACGTGTTCCCTCTTTGGCGTCCGCGTCCAACGTAAGCGTTACGCGGCAGAGAGGGCAGCCGAACTCGCTTTTGCACTCACATTCTTCAGGAAGCTTGTAACTGTTCAAATCTGTTTTCAGCGGAGTAAGTCCCAGCCTATGCGCTATTATCTCATCCTGCAGGATAGAAGAGTTCTCAATCATGACAACCTCGTCAATAGCCATGCTTGGCACCTCTGCGAGAGCCATCCGCCGCAGCGCATTCATCAAAGGCACATCTGCCTCTTTCACGACTACGCGGAGGTTTGTATCGTTTTTCTCCAATACTTCAATTTTCACTTGTATAGGACACTCCACAATTGTGAAGATTATGACTGTGCGGTTCAATAGAAGTGACGGTGCATTATTTCAATTTTTCTGTTAATAACGCGTAAACTACGCTGACTATACGCGTCTTCCTCTTCTGCCACCTGGTCTTCTCGTTCCGTCATGCGGAATCGGCGTGACTTCCTCGATGCGTTCTATACGGAAACCAAACCTTGCAAGCGCACGTATGGCGGCTTGAGCACCTGGACCAGGCGTGCGGGGACCTGAACCACCTGGAGCACGAACCTTGATGTGAATAGCAGTAATGCCCTTGTCTCGCGCCACTTCTGCCGCGGCTGTGGCTGCACGCATGGCAGCGTAAGGTGAAGATTCCATGCGGTCTGCTTTCACGAACATTCCACCGCTCGTGCGGGCGATGGTTTCCGCGCCTGAAATGTCAGTCACGTGGATTAACGTGTTATTGTAGCTGCTGAATATATGGACAACGCCCCATTTCTCGTTTTTCTTGCTGCTACTCAAAACCTTCCGCCTCCTCTCCCGCCTCTTCTGCCGCGGCTTGGCTGCCTTATTTCAGGCTGCTTGGCTTCCACTGACAAGCCTTGGCGTAGTGGGTGTGTTTCTTTGGCTATCGCGCTTTTGGGGCTGTATGCGATTTGGTTTTCTTCTTCTTTTGACACCATGTAGCCAGGTATGGTTACTCGCCGGTTGCCTATGGTTACGTGTCCGTGGGTGATTAGTTGGCGGGATTGGTAGATTGTTCGGGCTAAGCCTTTTCGGAAAACGATTGTTTGGAGCCGGCGTTCAAGCAGGTCTTCAATGGATAAGTCTAAAACGTTGTCAAGAACTGCGGTTTCCTGCAGGATGCCGAGCTTCTTCAGTTTTGTCAGGAGTTCGTTCTCCATTTTCGCGCGTTCTTCAGGTGCTTTGCCTATGAGTGACCGTGCTATGCCTCTGGTTTTGGACAGGGTTGTTTTGTGGCGCCACAGTTCATGCTTGTTCCTCAAGCCGTACTGCCCCAAGAGTCTAAGCTCTTCTTGAAGGATGTCTTTGCGCCAGCGGAAACGCGGAGTTTCATATTTTTTACGTTGCTTCTTCGGGTCACCCATGGTCTATTCCTCACTGCGCTGGTGGCGCGCCTCCAGGTTTCTGCACAAGCGCCTTTTTCTTCACGCCTAACGCTTTTCCCGCTCTTCCAGTTGTTTTGGTTCTTTGCCCGCGGACTTTCAGTCCGTAAGCGTGGCGGTATCCGCGCCAAGACCTGATTTCCTTGGCTTGGTCAATGTCCATTTTTGTTCTGAGAACAAGGTCTGCGCTTATGAGGTGCATGTCTTTTCCTGTTTCAATGTCTTTTCTTCGGTTAAAAAGCCATGCGGGTATTCCATGCTTTTCTGGCTCTCGAATCACGGCTTCTATTTTTGCGACGTCTGATTCGGTTAAGAAGCCAACTCGCAGGTCAGGGTTTACGCCTGCTTTTTTAAGTATGGCGTTAGAGAGGCTTAGGCTTATGCCTTTGATTTCTGTTAATGCATAAACGGTTTTCAGGGTACCCTGCATGTCTGTACCCATTATGCGTAGGATGTGACGGTATTCCTGTGACATTCTAATTTTTCATCCGTTCAAACTTTGGAGCTAACTACGAAATGAGATGGTATTTATTTAAACCTTCCTTTTCAAGCGTAAGGGCAGAATCATCCGTTTTTTGTTACCAGAATTTTGGGTTCCGTTTTCACGGATGGTGGCGCAAACTAAGACTTAAGCGCGCGGAATGCTTTTCTTCTCCTCACGATGTAAACTGCTGCTGCAAGAATTGAAGCTAACACGATTACCCAGTTAACGTACGGCATTACAATTTCAAGCTCGTTTGTGGGAGTTATGTTTCCGTCGAGGGGCGGAATGGGCTCGTTCAGGGCTTTGACTGCCAGGTTTTTGAAGGCTACAGCTCTGTCTGTGTTGTTTACCATCAAGATTCCTATTTCATCTATGTTTGCGCCGTTGTTTGCGGTTGCCATTCGTTCTAGGATGTTGCCGTTTACGTCGCGCAGTTCGGCGGTTATTTCGGTTTCTGAAAGTTTCGCCGTGACCTTGTACCATGTGTTTTCTTTTACGCTTGCGGAGGCGTTCAGGAACGCGGTCTTGGTGCCTTGGAGTTGCTGCATCTGGAAGACATCATCCTTATCCAGTGCTTTCACGTTGACGTTGTAGTTACTTTCGTTTCCCCGTTGAAGGATGAGGCAGAACTGGTCATTTTTTATTAAGTTGTCTGGCAGTCTTAAAGGTTGGTCGCCTATCCCATATTCGGGTGCTCGGACGGTGGATAGTGTTTCTCCGCTTTTGAATACGACGAATTCACCGGTAAGTGTTACGCCTGCTCCAGTAAGGTTGACGTTGAGGAAGTTTTTGACACCTTGCCTAATACGTAATTCTTGACCTGCAATTTCAGGCTTACCGATAATGTATGTGTAAGTCTCTGTCTGAAACTGAATTAGGAATTTAGGGAACCCTATGAACACGGTTAATGTTTCGCTGTCTGCGCTTGAATAGTTACCTGTGCCGCTCCAGCTTGTTTTTATGTAGTATGTTCCTGTTTTTGTGAAGTCCCAGTGGAAAGCATATTGTCCTGTTTGGTCTGTTTTTGTGGTGTAGACATTCCATGCGGTCGTGTTTTGGCTTATGTACATGACGATGTTTTCATCGGAGATTGCAGGTGTGATTGCGCCGGATACTATGAGGTTTTGCTCGTCATAATAGTTGAGCATTGGCGATGAGGATAAGTTGATGGTGATGTTCGACGGGGTCAACGGCGTATCTAGTTTTGCTGCAATTTGTGCAGGTGCGGTTTTCTCGCAGTCTTCAAGTGGGATTATTATGGGAGTTTCGTTTGAGAGCGATTCAGGCTGGTCGCCGACTTGCCATTCTGCCTTCGGCGTGCATTCTGCCATCCAGTATTCTTTGCCTTTGTATTCGTAGCTTTTGAGCGGTATCATCCAAGTGCTGTATGGCTTGTTGGGCAAGTGGATTCCAATGTTCATATGGGCTGCTTTTGGGAAGTAGAACAGGACAACATCTAATCCGCCTGATTTCAGGATTGAAGCAGCGAGGACTGAGACAGCGTCGCAGTCTCCTTGATTTTCCACGATTGTTTCAACTGGATATTTCACATCGCTTGGGGCGTATGGGATTCCGTGGACGAGCGTTAAGACAGCGTTGGCGAATTCTTCGTCAGCGTAGCTTGACGTAGCGGTCATGTTTCGGATGGTTTCTGCAATTTTAGCGGTGGCGTCTGGTGTTACAAGATTTTGGTAGTCAGTTTCATTTCTGAGGTAATGTGTTTTGGTCTGGTAGTATTCGTAGAGGGATAGCGGCACGGAGACATGAATTGTGTGGTTGTTGAGTCCGAATTGAGCGTTGCAGTTGTAGCTACGGTCGTAGTTTTCGGATAAAACGACTGGTGTGATTACGCTTATTAGCAGAATTGCTGTGAGAAGGATGACTGCGTTCTTGGGCTTAGAAGCCATGGGAATTGCCCAAGCTATTAATAGTACTTTGCGAAACTTAAAAGAATATCTGCAACAAAATTGTTTAATTGTGCAGGTTTGTTTTTCGGATATTGCCACGTTTCCTATTGTTGCTAAAGATTGGGCAAACGTAGAACGTTTAAATCTGCATTATTTCACTTTATTTCTTTGGGCGATGGGTCTCGTGGATAACGGCACTAAAGCGTTTCACTTCATAGAAGCTGATTGGCTGATTTATTTTCCGGCTTGCGGGAATCAGGGAAAATACGTTGGTTACAGCGTGCTCTTCAGCGACAGGAAAAGCGGAACAGCGCAGCCAGTAACTAGCGCGAGTTTAGGTGAATTGCTGGATAGGCCTGAGATTAGTGAACGTTATCCGCATACGGTTGGTTACTTCAAGACTTCTGGAGAATCATTGGATTCTGCGCCAGAATATTTGGAGCTGAGAATTATCCGCAGTGTGGAAGAGTTCTGGGCATTCTTAAATAGTGTGGACATTTGAGCATGGCCCGTCTAATGTTGGTTAGACACGTGCAGCGCTGACAACCCAACGAGAGTTATTCCCTCTTTATCATTTGTTTTATAGGATGTATTTTGAAGTTGACCGTCTAGGTCTTGTTGAATTATGTCTTGGCGGCGTTTGCTAGATGCTTTTTGTATGTATGTTTTAGATTTTGTTTCAACATCCAATTCGAAATTCGAATAAAATTTAAATATTCAAATGGAATCTATCCTGTTACAACGTGAAGGAACATGGTGGCTCTCACAGTGGTCCTCAGCAACGAAAAAATGGAAGGCCGCATCCTCAAGAAAATGCATGAACGCATAATCAAAAACTTCATGGACATCATCATAATGGCGGAACTGCGAAACGGACCCCTCAGCGGCTACGACGTCATCTCCTACATCCACAACAAATTCAACCTCCTCGTCAGCTCAGGCACCGTCTATTCGCTGCTCTACTCTCTGGAAAGAAACGGACTCGTCGAAGGCGTCTGGGACGAAAGAAAAAGAATCTACAAGCTCACAGAAAAGGGCGAAAAAACTATAGAAACCACACTGAACGCCAACGAAAAAATCAAAGGCTTTATGTCCAACCTCCTAAAGGTGCAAGCAGCACCTTAACCCTTTTTTACCCCGCAGCAAACAGAAACGCTAAAAAACCTCTTTCTTGTTTCTCCTATAAGCGCAAAAAATACGAGGGCCCGTAGCTCAGTAAGGCTAGAGCACCGGACTTTTAATCCGGGGGTCACGGGTTCAAACTTGGAAGGCAAAACCTTCTAGGGGACAATTCCCGTCGGGCCCGCTAATGGTTCCGAACCCAAATGGGTGCAGGTCCAGTTCCGTCTTCTAGAGGTGCTTCCATTAAGATCCGCTTCAGCTATTTGGAGCCAAAAACCAGCGTTTGCTCGCCTTAATTCTCATAAGGAAGGCGTGGGGCGATGCCAAAATTAAAAATTCGGTTATTTCGAATTTGAGGTTTTGAACACTCTTGCGAAGTTCAAGCAGACAGTTCAATATGAGGTCAAACAGTTGTCTACACGCTGGCTCTTTTTAGCGCCACCATGCAGGCCGAGAAGAAGAACAACGCGAAGCCCAGAAGAGCTAGAAAAGACAGCCAAGGGAAAGGTTGTCCTAGGGCAACTGCTCGCAAGCTTTCACTTGAATGCGTTAGAGGCAACAAGTATAGGACAACTTTCACTGCCTCAGGTAGTTGACTTAAAGAAAAGAAAGTGCCACTAAGAAAAGTCATAGGCAAAATAACCAAGTTGCTGAAAGTGCTCATAGCTTGATGTGAGCTTATCACTAGTGCGATGAACACTCCAAACAAGGCAAAAACAAGACAGGACATAATTAAAACTAAAATGAGAAGTGGGCTAACTATCAGTAGGGGCGAAAGTATGATGCCAACAATCAGTATGGCAACAGAACTGAGCAGACCACGCACCACGCCTATCAAAGCTTTGCCAATTACTATTGAAAAAAGGCTTATAGGCGACATTAAGCATTCATCGAAACTTTTGTAGAATAGCCGGTCCACATGAAGCTTAGAGGAAGCACCTGTGAAACTTGCTGACATCGATGTCAAAGCAATAATTCCAGGCATTACAAATGCAAGATAGTTTACGCCGCCAACATCAACGCCTCTTCCTAAACCATAACCGAAAGCTACTAGGTAAAGAAGAGGGCTTACAAGACTAATGGCAAGCGTTGAGAGCCAATGGCGTTTTAGAAAGCACAAATCCACCCACAAGATCGAATATATATCCTTTAACATAGTCAACATTTAGTTACCACCAACTTTTTCTCCAGTTTGTTCCACAAAAAAGTCCTCCAAGTTTGAATCTCGAATAATAACCGTTTTAGCATCAGAACCCAGATTTTGAACATACCTTTTCGCCGCTTCCCTGTCAGCGAAATACTGATAGCGAGTCTCCTTACCATTCACGAGCGTTTCCACAGTAACTAATCCAAGTTTCTTACGCAGTTCCAAAGGATTATCAAGAGCAATTAATTTTCCATGATGCATGATTCCTACACGCTGACAAAGCGCCTCTGCCTCCTCGATATAATGTGTGGTAAGAAAAATCGTAGTGCCATCAAGATTCAAACGCCGAAGCAAATCCCACATACGGCGCCGCGTCTGAGCATCTAAACCCACCGTTGGTTCATCAAGAAAAAGCACCTTAGGCTTATGCATCAGAGAGCTGACAATTGCTGCCCGCTTTTTCATGCCACCAGAAAGAGTGTCAACCATTCGATCAGCACAATCGGTGAGCTCAACGTAATCCAGCAATTCATTGATACGCTTCCTGCGCTCAGAAGCGCTGAGATGGTGAAGCCGACCGTGGAACTCTATGTTTTCTTTTACCGTAAGGTCGCGGTCTAAACTTAGATGCTGTTGCACCACACCTATGACATTCTTAACTTTGTCGGCTTCCTTAACCACATCAAAGCCGCCCACCCACACGCGACCTGAAGTTGGCTTAGTCAAAGTAGTCATCATACGGATAGTTGTGGTTTTACCTGCTCCGTTAGGACCCAAAAAACCAAAGATCTCTCCACTGTGAACCTTCAGGTTCAAGTTTTGAACAGCTTGAACTGTCCCATAAGTTTTGGTAAGATTCTCAGTCACTATAAACTCTTCCAATTATTATTCCTCCGTTTAGTTCTACTACAACCTCTCCCAAACAACAGGCTACTCTACATGTCATTTCTTGATCAGCTTTCCCAAACCAGTTATACTCTTGATCACCCATCATGTTTCTTCAACGCCTCGGCTACTGCCGACTTCGTCGAGAAACCAATCAGCTCACCAATCTTAACGTGACCACTAGTTATCAGTAATGGCTCACCTAAATCTCCAGAAACAACAATCATGTTATCGGTGCCTGTGCCCGTCGCTTGGTGCTGAGGTGCAGAAGTGCTTCTTACATTCAAGTCCTGAAGGGCAGCGGTCTTAGCTTCCGTAGCGGTAATAATGGCGCGCGCCAAGGCACCATTACTTAAATTTGCGTTGGTGAGCAGAATCAAGTTAATAGTTCCAAGTGTACTGAAGAATTTGCCATCTCGCTCTACATAAAAAGCTTTATCAACGCCTGTTCTCAAAGCGTTACCTTTCGCTCCAGCAGTGGCTATACAGCACACTTTAAACTCTTGATAATTGCTTTCAGAGATTGCTGCGTTGTCCATGTTGACGCCTGTGCTCATGAATGCAATATCGCTGGAACGAATCCCTAGTGCAAGAGGCAGCTTTCTCTTAAAGGCCTTGTAGTTCATCATGGTGCGCTCTGATAGCTGGAGTGGAGTGTAGTTGTTGGCTACGAACTTGACCTTTTTGAACCCATCTAAAGTTGAGAGAACTCTTCGCTTTTCCCCAAAAGAGACGAGCAATGTGTTTAGTTCAAACCCCTCGTAGGTATGGTAAATTACTTTTGCTTCAACTCCTTCTAACTCAAGACTAATTTTCTTCTCCTTCATTTTTTACTTCTCCTTGCTTGATTTCTTTTCGTTTGCGCCTTCAAGTAACCCTTCAATATTCAAGTACTGCCTCTGTAGTTCCTTCTTCATGTCCTCTGTTGCCTTCCACAGGTTACGCTCGATAGCCTCTAAAAGCCGCTCAATCATGTTCTGCAGAGCGTACGGATTCACTTCTTTCAACCACTCTTGCATCTTCTTGTCAAGAACATATTTCTTGGCCAAGTCCTCGTACATCCAGTCCTCAACAACCTCAACCGTGGCATCCCAGCCCAAAACGAAATCAAATGTTCTAGAAAAGTCGCCAGCAGCCTCGTAGCCATGGCGCATCATGCTATTGATCCATTTAGGGTTAAGAATTCGCGAGCGGAACACGTGGCAGGTCTCCTCAGCAGTGCTTCTAACCTTGACTCTATCAGGGTCAGAGCTGTCTCCGCAAAAAGAGCGCGGTGCTTCGCCTTTGAGAGTTCTGACAGCGTTGATCATTCCGCCGTGAGAATCGTACCAGTCATCACCATCTAATATATCATATTCACGTGAATCCTGATTTTTCACCGTTACGTTAATGCTGCTTAATCGTTTTTTGAACTGTTCTGGAACCGAACAACCGTAGGTTTTCCGGCTGTAAGCATAGCTTCCCCATGTGACATAGATGTCGCTTAGGTCTTTTTGATCCTTCCAATTCTTTGCGTCTATTGCCTCGCTGACTCCGCATCCGTAGGCGCCTGGGCGGTCACCAAAAATCCTGTAATATGCTTCCTCTCTTGCCTTCTCTAAATCGACGCCTTGATTTACGCGTTCCTTTACTTCGGTTTCCACGTGTTTTGCAATAAAATTTTTCTCAGCGGGTTCTTTAAGACTGGCTACTAGCGCTACTGCTTCATCGATAATGTGTACTATATTGGGGAAGGTGTCTCTGAAAAGTCCGCTAATTCTAACAACGACATCGATGCGTGGACGCTTTAACGTTTCAAGTGGAATAGCTTCAATGCCTACAACTCTTCCACTGGTTTCTTCCCATACAGGCTTAACGCCCATCAAATAAAGAATTTCAGCTATGTCGTCGCCTTTTGTTTTCATAGTATCAGTAGCCCAAATGATTATGCCTACGCTTTCGGGATACTTTCCTTCTTCCTTCAAGTACCGCTCCAGCAAAGCGTCGCCCAAGGCAACACCCACACGCCAAGAAGCTTGCGAAGGCACAGCACGAGGATCCACAGAGTAAAAATTCCTGCCAGTAGGCAAAATATCCGCCATACCTCTTGTTATTGAGCCAGAAGGACCAGGGGGAACATAACAACCGTCACAGCCTGCAAGCGTATTGGTAAGTTCGTCAGTTGTTGCTTTTAAAGCGGGGGCAAGAAAACTTGCAATGTACGAGAGGCACCGTCGAACACTTGAGTTAGTTCCGCATAGAATTTCGTGTGTTATTGAATCGATGTACTGTTCGTTGAAGCTTGTGGCATGGAATTTTTTAATTAGTTCTAAGGAAAGGTCGTGCAACTCTCTGATTATGTCGCCGTTGGTTCTGCCGTCGGCATTCAACTTGCCTTTATTCGCCAGCAAGTCCTCGTAGTCGTAACCCTTCATGTCGGCAATGGACTGCCGCAACGAAGGAACAGAACCGTTACTCAGCCTAGTCAAGTTAACTATAAACTCCTCTAAACGTGAATCAGTTGGAGGCGCACCCAACGTGTGTAATCCATCGCGGATCTGGGCGTCGGATAATTCATGTATGTAAGCGTGCAACTTCTCTAAGAAGGCATCAAAATCAGCGAAAGCAGCTTCTTCAGTGACCTCTAAGTCTTGGTCTAGTCTGGCTTGAACTACGAGTTCCCAAATCAGTTTTTGGGAAACTTGCAATTTACCTGTATCAGAAGCCTTGGTGTGATAGTATTCCTGTAATTGGACTTCCAGCTTTGCCAGTTCTTCATAAGTGTCCGCGTTATGCATTACTGGCACTAAATGCTCTACGATGCAGCAGTAGCTTCTTCTTTTCGCTTGAGTACCTTCACCTGGATTGGTGATGACATAGGGATAAATGTTGGGCAAATCCGAGATGGTTATGTCAGGGAAACAGGATCCAGAGAGCCCGACAGATTTGCCAGGCAACCATTCTAACGTGCCATGTGTGCCAATATGCATGATGACGTTGGCTTTGAACACGTCTCGAATCCAGCGATAGTAAGCGTAATAGTGATGAGGCATCGAAATGTCTGGGCTGTGATAGATACTTGAGGGATTCTCTAAGAAGCCGCGAGGAGGCTGTAGTCCGATGAAAACGTTACCAGTAATTATTCCAGCAACCAACAACTCATTCTTATACGCAAAGAGCTTGCCTGGAGGGTCTCCCCAGTCTTTCTTCATCTTTGCTTGGACATCTGCGGGCAACTCGTTAAACCATTCAGTGTATTGTTTTCTGGAGATTTTTGCTATGGCTCTCTCTGCAAGTTCATCAGAGCTTAACCATCTGCGGTCGTTAGTCAACCCATTTATTATGGTCTCAATTAATTGTTGCCCATTCTCTGGCAGGACATCCAGTGTGTATCCTGCCTCCTTTAGATCTCGCAGAATGTTGTGGACTGAAACTGGGACGTCGAGCCCGAAAGCATGACCGATGGTGTCGTTTCGTGGAGGATAATTGTGTAAGATTATCGCAACTTTCTTTTCACTGTTTGGAATGTGACGTAGCTTCGCCCAGTTAATGCTTAAACTAACCAGTTTAGCAACTCTTTCGGGGATAGGCTCATATTGGATTACTTTAGCGCCCATAGAAGTAGTTTGGGAGATGGTCATTGCCGCAATGGGCACGGTAATCAAGAGCCCATCAAACTCGGGCATTGCTATAGCTGAAGGTATATCGATGATGCTGAGCCCTTGCATTGTGTCGCGCCATTCTTCGTAAGTGTTGCAGGTCAGAATTGCCTTTATGACTGGCACGTTGAGTTTTTTCAAAACAGCAGTCGTATTGGAATCTGATACTGATGTAGATAGTGAGAATGACAAGGCACTTATGACTACATCGACTATGGGTTTTCCGTCTCTCATGAAGTAGTTTTCAATTATCCATTCTAACCCTTTGATTCCCAAAGCTTCATTCTTGTTACCACTGACAAAAACAGGAATAACGTTTGCTCCTTGACGCTCTATCTCCTCGATTAAACTGTCCACAAAACTTGTGTTCTCACCCTGCCACTGAGTATGATGGAACCAGATGCCAACGGTGGATCTGCCAAGCACAATTTTCTTTGCCGTGTATTCCTCGATTGTTGGCGGATTCTCAAAGTCCGGGTGGTATATTCCTTCCCATGGTGGTCTTTCAGGAGCAGCCACTTCATAGCTGGTTCCCGTGAAACGATTTGCCAAGTACAGTAGAAGGTTCTCAAAGTTTTTCTTTCCGCCGTAATTAATGTACTTAAAAATTTCCCTGTAGTCTTCTTGCTCAACAGTGGATATGTCACGGTACTTCTGGTTCTGTCCAAAGAAGGAAGTGGAGACAAAAAGTGGTACACCAGCACTTTTCAGCGAGGACACAAGAAGATCAAATTCTGGAAGGTCGCCCATCAAATGGACAAGGGTCACATGAGATTTCTGAGCAAATTGAATGAACTCGTCTAGATTACCAAAATCCCTGAAGTCTCCCCCAGTTCGAAAGAATGTCTTCACTGCTTCGCCTAGTTTATTTTTTATGGATTTGACGGCTAAGATAAAGGGTACCGCATCGGTTGGGATAGTTGTGATGAAGGCTATTTTGGTTTGTTTCATCTGTTCCATCCTCATTCTATCTTTGTTTAGTTTCGATTTCTGGCTGTATTTTCACGTTCCTGACCTCGTTGAGGTCAGATATGAGAGGCGTGACTTGAGGTCTGCCCAGAACCGAGTTTGTTACATGTGCTTTAATTCCGTAGACTGACTCGATGTTTTCTTCAGTTAATACTGCATCTGGAGGGCCAACGGCAAATATGCACCCTTGTTTGAGCATAAGTATCCTGTCGGAGAACCTGCTTGCCAAATTCAAATCGTGCATTGCCAGTATAATAGAACAATGGTTGGTTTTTGATAGGCTTTTAAGTATGCAAAGTATCTCTAGCTGGTGCTTAATATCAAGCGAACTAGTAGGCTCGTCAAGAAGCAGAATTTGAGGCTGTTGAGCAAGAGCGCGGGCAATGATGACTTTCTGCTGTTCGCCACCGCTGAGTTCATCATAGTGGCGCATTGCTAACTTGCCAATTCCCAGAAAATCCAGCATTTCCGCGACTATTTCATTATCGCGTTCGCTTAGACTCCAATGAATATAGGGTTTTCTTCCCATCAACACCACATCAAAAACAGTGAAAGGAAAAGTGCTCCTCGAGGTTTGAGGAACATAACCCATAAGTTTGGATAATTCTTTGAGGTTAAGCTTGCTTGCGTCTTTGCCGTCAATCAGCACAGTGTTTTGTTTTGTTTTTAAGATGCGATTAATGCATTTCAATAGCGTACTCTTGCCTGAACCGTTGGGGCCAACGATGCTTAACATTTCGCCTAGCCCTACTTCAAGTTCTATGTCTTTTAGGACTGGAGTAGCAGCGTAGTTGAACGAGAGCTTGTTTATGGTGAGTTTCAACCGAAACTCCTCCTCTTTTTACTGATGAGAAGATAAAGGAAGAATGGAACTCCAAGCAGAGAAGTTACAACTCCCACTGGAAGTTCAGTGGGCGCAATAATCAGCCGCGCCACTGTATCGGAAGTAAGAAGCATAAATGCCCCAACACCAACGCTGCAAGGGATAAGGTATCGGTGGTCACTGCCAAGTAACATCCGGGCAATATGGGGTGCAATCAAATCAACGAAGCCTATGATTCCTGTGAATGATATTATGCTCGCCGTAGCGATTGTCTCCAACAGCATAGTTATTGTTAGAACGCGTCTAGGATTGACCCCTAGGCTTATTGCTACATCTTCGCCCATGCTCATAATGTTAATGTTCCAAGACTGCAAAACCATAATAACCATAACCACTGCAACAATAGGCGAGCAAATCAGGATGCTTTCCCAAGTTGCGGTATAGAGACCACCCATAAGCCAAAAAACAACAGCGTTCACCGCTTGGGTACTCTTCGAAACATACTGGATTAGGGACAGAAGGGCGGAAAAAAGAAACCCAACAGCTACGCCAGCTAAAATTACTGTTTCTGAAGTCATGCCTCTCAGACGTGCGATCGAGAACACTAGAACCATGGCGATCAAGCAAAAGATGAAAGCATTACCGATTACTAAATATCCGCCAAAGGATAAAATACTCACTCCCAAAACTATTGCCAACGCTGCACCAAAGCCTGCGGCAGAAGAAACCCCCAAAACGTAAGAGGAAACAAGCGGGTTACGCAACACACCCTGCATCGTGACACCTGCTGCAGCAAGCCCAGCCCCAGCGATTATGCCTAAAACAATTCTGGGCAACCGTATAGTCCATATTATCGTCTGATCGAAACTTGATCCTGGGTCAAGATGTAGAAACGGCAAAACCCTTGATGCTATTACTCTTATTGCTTCGGCAAGCCCTGGAGAAGCAGCCCCAAGGCTAACGGAAACTAATACAGTAATTATTAAAGCTATAAAAACAGAGAAAATCGCAAGAAACTTGCGCTTCTTGCCTTTGTTGTAAAGTTTTTTCAGTTCAGATTTTGTGGTCACACAGGTCCCTCTGGATAACCAAACGTTCCTGCAATGCTAGTTCCGAAAAACTTTTGATTAAGCTCCTGATTTATTGTTGCGGGGTCTATGTCTGGGAAGAGGCTGGGCTGAATCCACTTTGCCCAGTAGAGGTAGCCTATCACAGCACGGACCCCACTTCTGGCATTCCAATCGATGCAATAAACCCTTCCAGTCTGAACAGCTGTAGTGTTTTGAGTAGCAGGACGATTTAGTATAGCATTTCGCGCGGCGATGAAGTCATTTATGTTATGCGTTGGACTTAAAATGTACTCGATAATTACTGAAGGGTTCTGTTGGACTATGAATTCTGGGTTCAGTACAGGTGAGTAAACTGTCTGGTTTTCAGCGATGTTGATTCCGCCAGCTTGGTACACGCTTTGAGTGACAAAGGTTTGGTATGGGTAGTCGTACCATTCTATGAAGACTTTGACAAACTGGTCCCGCGGCAATGAGTATATTCGGTCTTTAACAAGTTTGTTGTAATACTGCGCCCAATTGATGTATGCAGTCGCTTGATCTTGATGGCCCACAATTGCAGCAAGTTTTTGTATTATGTCGCATGTAAAGTCTACTGCTGTCGGAGAAGCGTACAGTTGATCTTTGGTCATGTTAGAAGGATTGACTGGTTCGGGTGCCGTCGTGTCAATGATGTAAACGGGTATGCCCGCATCTTTGAGCTGCTGATAAGATGTAGGATTATAAGGCAACATGGAATCGGCAAATATAATGTCGGGCTTGAGTGCTATGAGCGCCTCAACGTTTGGTGAATAATCGTTTTCTCCAACTGAAGGTACATTTAGAATAGATGGAGGCATGGTTGCACCGCAACGTGCAACAATTAAATCTTGGGCCCCCATGGCGCAAAGAATCTCCGCTACTCCATCGTTTAGAGCGGCAATGCGTTTCACTGGAAGAGCTATTGTCATAGTATTTCCTGCAGCATCAGTAACCGTAACGCTGGTTGGACTTGGTGTGGATGTCGACGATGCTGATTGTGGTGATGATGGTGCACTTGGAGACGGGGTCGACGATGGCGATGCACTTGGTGTGGTTGTCGACGATACTGGTGGTGCTGATGGTGGTGATGATGGCGGTGCACTTGGAGACGGCGTCGACGATGGCGATGCTGATGGCGATGCTGAGAAGTAAAGCAGGTTATGGACTCCGTAAACTGAAGCAACTACGATTATTCCAATGATAAACGATGTTGCTACAAGAGTTGTTCTTTTCAAAAGTTTTCACCTCCTTTGTTCGTTGTCGAAAATAATGGAATCGTGAAACAAATTGTCACGGACAGCTGATGCAATGGGCGCAGCGCTTAACTCTTCTAACTGAAAATATTTTCCTTCCATCTCAGCGCATATCTGCTTCACCAGCCCAAACGTTATGAAATCTCGTTCAGTGTCAATGGCAATCGACTTAATACCAGCTGAACTTATCGCATGAGCTACCGCCTTTGCCTCCTCCACAGGATCCCCGCCATTAAGGGGGACATTTGCCCGGCCATCAGAGACTAGAACCAAAAGGGGAATAGCCTCTTTGTCTCGCCTCATATGCTCGTTGATAGTCTCCAGCCCAAGTTTTAACCCGTGAGCCATTGGGGTGCGTCCACCTGTGGGCAGTTTAGCCAAGCATTTTTGAGCGAGCTCTACACTGTTAGTTGGAGGAAGCACTAACTCAGCTTTGTTTTTACGAAAGACAACCATGCCAACACGATCTCGACGTTGATATGCATCGAGCAAAAGGGATACGATGGCTCCTTTAGTTGCGGTCATCCGCTCTTCAGCAGCCATAGAGCCGCTGGCATCAACTACAAATACAATTAAATTGCCCACTTTCCTTTCGCGCACTTTCTCTCGCAGATCAGAGTTTTCGATAAGTACCGAGCTTGTGCCGTCAGATTCTTTCTTCCGCCGATTTTGAAATGGTGCAGCAGCTCTCAGAGTAGCGTCAAAAGCCAAATCCGCCACCTTTCCCTTAGGGACAACGCTACCTACGTAACGTCCAGTTTTGGAGTTGCTTCTGCTCTTTGACCTGCGCCCCCTATTGCCGCGTTGCATCTGATCAAGAACAGGCGTGGCAAAACGTTTCACTGGATACGGAGAATCGGCTTCAAAGACCTGTTCTGTTTCCGCCTCTTCATTTTTCGATGAATCATCAGCATTATTATTTTGGGAAGAATTTTGCTCGGAAGGTGGTGACCGCTGCTTCTCTTTGTTTTGATCCCATCTTTGAATACTCTCTTGAATCTGTTGCTGTTCTAGCTTTGGCTCTTCAAAAGGTTGACGACGGCGCCGATGAGGAAGCGCCAACTCGGCTGCCTCTTTGATGTCATCTTCGATAACTTCGGTTCGTCCTTTGAAAGCTGCGATGGTGCAGGCGGTTTTATACATTGTAATGTCAGCGCGGTGTCCGTCAACGGCAAAGTCTACGCAGATTTGAGTAATGAGATCCAACATTTCGTCACTTAACTTCACTCTAGGCAAAAGCTTGGTAGCTTCAATGATTTTACGGCGGACCTGTTCTTGATTGCCAAACTGAGACGCAATAAACGACGTGGGATCATTTTCGAAGGCGACGCGCCTTCTCACTATTTCCGCTCTAGCCTCCCGATACGGGATACCTTTAACCTCCACTGAAAGTGCAAAGCGATCAAGTAACTGCGGGCGAAGTTCCCCCTCTTCTGGGTTCATTGTGCCCACCAAGACGAATTGGGATGGATGGCTGAATGAAACGCCTTCCCGTTCTACGAAGTTCACACCCATGGCTGCTGCGTCTAGCAGGACATCAACGAGGTGGTCGTCCAGCAAGTTCACTTCATCTATGTACAAAATGTTTCTATTGGCGTCTGCGAGAAGACCTGGCTCAAAATGTTTCTCGCCTGTTTTTATTGCTTTTTCAATGTCAAGTGTGCCTACAACCCTGTCCTCTGTGGCTCCTATCGGTAACTCTACCACAGATACTGGTCGTTTAGTGATAGCGAGTTTCTCACCGGCAGCTACTTTGGCGCTGCAAGCATCGCACATTTCTTTCGGGCGATTGGGGTCGCAATGGAAGGGGCAATCTGCTACTACATCTACTTCGGGTAGAAGTTGAGCTAAAGCACGCACCGCCAAGGATTTTCCCGTTCCCTTCTCACCTCGAAGAAGAACACCGCCAATTTTGGGGTTAATTACATTGAGAATCAACGCGGTTTTCATTTTTTCTTGGCCAACAATGGCGCTGAAAGGGTAGATTGTTTTAGTTCGCCAACGCACGACTCGATCCCCTCTATTGGCTGGATTATCCAACTGAATATATAAACTTTAGTTTAACTAAAGTTAAATGCAGGTTGATTAAATCATTCGCCTACACACGGACTTGCCCCTTTTAGGTTCTCTTGACCGTGAGTCTCAGTTTTGGTTCCGGACCCTTTGGGGCCAAGTCTCATCGGGCACCTGCTACTCCCTGCACGAATTTATCCTGTTTCTCCTCTATTTGCTCATTTTTAACAATCTCTGTCTCAAAGTTATGCCTAAAGCGCTTCTTGTCGCAATTATGGTTGTGCTAAAAAAATATTCAAAAGTTTTAGAACAACAGCGATTGCGCCAATTGAGGAAATTAGGAACAGCATAACCTTTCTTTTTGAAGTAAAGAAGCCTTGCTTAGCCTCTTCTTCTTGAATTTCGTATTCTTTGACTTCCTTTGTTTTGGTGTCAATCTGCACTCTGGCAGTTCCCTGATGAAGCTTGATTTCTACAACGTCATTTTCGCCCTCAGCATACAGCCTAGTTGGGAAATGACCTTGCCTATAACCCAAGCGCGTCACAAAATCTGTTGCCAAATGTGTCACGTTTTCCGCTTTGAACTGGAAAACTTCCTCAGTTGGACGCGAATTTGGCGGGTTAAGAGCGATGTTGTTCACTTTTTCTTCAACTAAGAGATTCTTAGTTGAGGCTTTACTGGCTGAATTTGAAACGTAGGTCTCGTCGTGGACTTGCGGCTGCTCTGCTTCAGTTCGAAAAAACTGCGCTTGCGCCGTTGAAAGATCAGAAGTGTCTAAAGAATTCTCAAGGTCTTTGAATGTTTGCACATCAAACTTGATGACAGTCACTCCGCCGGTGATGCCGTTTATTAGTGCCGTAACACGTTTTTCGTCTTTTATGTTCTTGTAAGTAAGCTCGTAAACAGGACTGTAAATTATCATGCGCTCGTTGATTTCAAAATTTTCCCTGATGATTTCTGCGACGTCGGAGGGTCTTTTAGCGATTTTTAAACGAAGAAAATTTATTTCTTCTTCTAATGAAATTTGCGGCTTTCTTAAATCGAAGTCTACTGGTTTATTTTCTGGCTCGCTTTCAAATGGGGCGAAAGACAATTTATCAGGCGAAACTTCCTGTAACATTCTATCAAGAATTATGTACGTTTCGTTTTCGTAATGGGAATGCTCTTCGCCCACGAGTTTGATAACCTTGGCATCATCCTCGAGGGACAGGGGCTCAGGTTTCATTTTTTTGCCCTCAATAAAAATTTCTTGTGTTTTGTCCCCGACTTTTAGAGCGTAATTATGCTTCTTGCAGTAGTCGATAGAGTATTTTCCACCTACCAAAATATAGGGTTCATAGTATTTGCTGAAAGCAACGAGTAAAATGTCTTTTGGTTTGGGTTTTAGGACGCTGGATTTGGAGAACAGGCTGGTTTTTAATTTTTCTCCTTGTAGTTTTACCCTGTTCGCGTCGAGTCTAGTTTTAAGAATAATAGTGCTTGTATCAACTATCTTCTGTGGCAAGATTTCATTTTCTGCCATTATTTCACTTGCCGTTAATTTTGTTTTTCCCGACTTAACTCTTGTGAATCAGCGCTCCACATTCAACTCCAAAATTTATGTTGCTCCAAACACTCGGAATTTGCCTCCAGGTTCCTTCCTGCAAGGCAGAGGCTTTTCTAACGACGTTAGGAAACGAAAGATGTTGGAAATGATTGCGGTTTCTTGAGCTGTTGACCCCTTATTTACGTTTAGTTTTCTGCTTTAAGTTTCTAAAGGGGCTTTCTCCAAGTTTTTTCCGGTCTTTATGCTGTTTCCATGCGGGAACGTGGGCACTGTGTACACGTCGGTGACACCGTTAAGGTTCTTTACTTTTTTCTGGACGAACTCGAGCACTTCGGAACTGTTTTCAGCGTTGATCCACATACCGACATCCCATGATCCGAATATGTTTATGCTGTAACAGAGGTCTACACCGGCAACTGGTTTTTCGTCTAGTTTCCTTATGTCGCTTAGTGTGTCAACTATTTTTCCTGGGTTTAACTTCATCAGTACTAAATATTCGGGCATACTGCTTTTTTCCCTCCAGTTTTTTCTTTTATTGTGATGTGCAACGTCCAACTTAAATATTACGATTTACGAATACTGATTTCAAGCGGACTTCAGAAACGGAAGCAAACAAGTCCAACAGGAAACACGGCCTAAACAAAAACTACTCATCCTTACCAGACAACCGAAGGAACCCAGGACAAGAATAATCAAATGTCCAAGTCTGAGAACGCCAAATTGCCTTGAAACAGTCCTTGTGATAGTAACCCTTCACGTTACCGAAAGAATCTCTAAGCGTGACTTCTTGACCATCCGCTATTCGCTTACCACACTTGTTACATGCCAAGTCTTCCTGTTTCTCTGACTGTAGCTTCTTCAAAGCTTCACATTGTAACCTTAACTCAGAAACCTGATTTTTCAGAGATTGAAGCATAGCCAGAGCAGCTTCAATTTTTTCCTTTCTCTCGATCGCACTAATGCGGCAATGAACATCATTTACATGCATTTTTCAGACCTATCTCTCTGTTGAATGGATAGACTTCAAGAGAAACTTCTATCTTAACTACATAATACTTTATTTCGTTAGCAGTAATATTTCAAAAACAAACGCACCAGCTGATTCGTTTCAGCCAAAAGATTCACGTAAATTTGTAACCTTGACAGAGAAGAGAGATGGCGAAGGGCGTGGTGACTATTCTTCAGTTTCGCTTTCAGCTTTCTTTTCCAAGAAATCATTCAACATCTGCGTGCGTTTCTCAATCAGTTTCTGAAGGTCGTTTTGCAGTTTTTCCGCAATTCCAGCCATCTCTGTGGCTTCAGAAACGACTGATTCAGCAATCTTTCCCACGTTATCTGCTTCTTCTATTATCCCTTTAGTTGCCATCTCAACGTTTGCTGCGTCAGCGACCACACCAGAAGCAAGTACAGCAACGCCTTCTGCGTCAGTGACAACCGTTCGTGTTGTTTTCGCCACGTTCTCTGCGGTTTCTGAAACAGCCCGTGCGATTTCCGCCATTTCTCCAGAAGCAGATGTCTGTTCCTCGACTGCTGAAGACGTTTCTTCAGAGGCTGATGAGCTTTCTTCGGCGATACTTGCGACTTCTTCGATGGATCGTACCACAGAATTCAACGCGTCGAGCCCTTGTTCAACGCTGTTGGTGAGTTTGCCGACTTTGGTGCTCATTTCGTCCAGTATTTTTGCTATTTCCTCTACTTCCTTGATGGCGCCAAGAACTATGTTAGAGCCTTCTGCGGCTCCTAATTGAGATTGCTGAGTGATTATGCTGGTTTGGGTACCTGCATCTTTTATGTTTTTTACAAGATTTATAGCTGACCCCGCAGCGACCTTTGATTGCCCAGCCAAGCCTTTGACGGCGTCGGCAACCACAGCGAAGCCTCTGCCTGCTTCTCCAGCGCGTGCTGCTTCAATGGCTGCGTTTAAGGCAAGCATGTTTGTTTGGCTGGCTATGTCAGAAACGGAATTAGCCATTTGTCCCACTTGGTCTATCGCGGTGACCATTGACGACACTGCGTCCGAAACTTTCCCGATGTTGGTCTTTATACTTTCAATGGCCAACAGTCCTCTCTGAGCTCTCTCGTTGCTGTCTTTTGATTTTCTCAGCACCGCGTCGGTAACAGTTGACGCTTCTCGCGCGATATTGCCTGCTGCATCCATGACGTTTTTAAGAGCCTCCGTGCTTCTGGCAGCCTGTTGCGCGAGGTCAGCTAGTTTTTGCGCGCCAGACGAGACTTGCTGTGAGGCGGCGCTGACCTGCTGCATGCCTATAGCCATCTGGCTTGATACGTTCGATGCGTGCTTGCCCATCTCCGCAACCTTCATGACTGATTTAGTAGCGCCGTCCGCGCTGGCTGCCAGTTTGGCGGCTACTTTGCCCACATCTTTTGCTGTAGCAGAGACCTTGTTAACTATCTGAGCAGCGCCGGTGGTTAGTTCAGCAACTTTGACAGCGGATTTTTCTACGGTGAGGGCTAAGTCAGCTGCTTTGGCTGCGCTTTGTATAAGGTAGTCCATGCTGTTGTACATGGCATCGCAGCCTTCGACGGTTTCCTTATGGAGCGTGATTATTTCTGCTTTCAGTTCTGCGTTTTCGTTGAGGAGGCGTTCGTTTTCTTTCTTGAGAAGTTTTAGTTGTTTTTCCAGTTCGGAGATGTGTTTCTCTCGAGAGTCTTCAGCCATTTTTTGGTTTACTCCTATTTCGAATTTCTTTCAATTTTGTGTTTCACTTATATGTGAATTATGAAGTATGCATAATTAAGATAGGTTATTATCGCCAACAAGTATTCTCAATCAAAATTTGACCAGATTTCGAACTAAACGCAACCAACTGGCTTAAAATCAAGAGTTGCGCATCCACCAAAGGTGGAGTTAGTCTTCGCAAGCGTTCATTATCTCTTTCGGGATGCATTCAAGAGAGGTGACGCAATCAACACAGCCTGTTTTAATAGCGGCATAAGGCATTCCAAACACAACGCATGTTTTTCTGTCTTGTGCAATTGTCACGCCACCCTTCTTTTTTATGGCTTCAATTCCTTTGGCGCCATCCACGCCCATCCCGGTCAAAACTACTCCGATGTTCTTGGATGTATAAGCTTTGGCGGCTGAAGTCATAAGCACATCTGCCGAGGGGCGCACATAATTCACAGGCGGGTTCGCGGTGAGGCTGATTTTGCCGTTTTTTGTCACCTGCATGTGAAGACCCCCTGGCGCAATTAACGCGAGGCCTTCTTGAATGACATCGCCTTCTTCAGCCTCTTTCACTTTAAACTTACATTCTTGGTTTAGTCCTTCGGCGAAGAGTCTAGTCATTCCTTTTTGCATGTGTTGTACGATTAAGATTGGCGGTGTATTTTCTGGAATGTGTTTGAGAATGTAGGTTACGGCGGCTGGTCCTCCTGTTGAGGCAGCTATCGATATGACTCTGTCGCTGCCTTTTGCTTTTGGCGGTTCAGTGACTTTCATCATGCGGGGTTTGACTTGTTGTATGTTTGCGGATGCGGCTGTTTTGACTTTTGTTATGAGTTCAGTTTTGACGGAATCCATGTTTAATGATATTGGTCCTGAAGGCTTTGGGACATAATCGACTGCTCCCAACTCCAAGGCTTTTAGTGTCAGTTGGGCTTGTCTTTGGGTCAGGGCACTTATCATCACGACTGGAAGAGGAGTTGTTTTCATGATTTTTTTGATGGCTGTTAATCCGTCCATTCGGGGCATTTCGATGTCGAGTGTTACGACGTCTGGGTGGAGGTTTGGTATTTTTTGGAGAGCTTCTTCGCCGTCTCGTGCGGTTCCTATCACGGAAATTTGGGGGTCTGACTGTAGCAGTTCTGTGAGGATTTTCTGCATGAGTAGTGAGTCGTCGACTACGAGAATTTTGATTTGTTCCTTCAATCTCCAGCACGTCTGTATTTAACCCGAGTTTTTAAAGAATTTAAGCTTAGCTTTTTTGGATGTTAGGTCGGGTGCTGTTTTTGCGTGTTTTGGGTTTGGATTTGGAAGCCTCTGATGTTTTCTTTCATGTTGTTGGTATCATTTGATAAGACTTTAAGCATGTCCAGCAGGATTATAAGGTCGTTTCCGTGTTTTGCCACGCCTATTATGCCGTCTGATTGTTCTACGATTAGAGTATGCGGGTTTGTTTCTACGTCTCTTTTTTGGAGTGTGAGGACTTCTATGACTTGGTCGACGATGACACCAGTGGGGTGTTTGTCTTGAGTTATTATCATGATGCTAGGGTCTTGTGTTTCTTGTTTGCTGTTGAGTCCGATGCGTTTTCGCAGGTCTATTACGGGGATGACTTCGCCGCGGAGGTTGGTGACTCCTTTGACGTAGGGTGGGGCGTATGGGACAGGTGTGGCACCTTCGTAGTTTTTGACTTCGCGGACTTGGGTTACGTCTACGCCGTAGAACACGTTGTCTATTGCGAATGTTAGCAGCTTGATTTCTTCGTGTGCGGCTTCGTTGTCTGTGTCTGGCGTTATGGTCACCTGTCGGATTTTCAGGTGGTAGGTATTCGGGAGAACGTTTATTTGATTATTATGAAGTTTCTGTACATATCTGTAATTCGGGTGTACTTTAGCGCTTGAAACAGTCTACAGCTCCGTTATTTAAAAGGACCATAAATATTCCTGAAAGCCTTTTTTTAGTTTCTTAAAACTTTGAGTCAAGCGTGAAGAACAGGGTTAGAAGTCTCTGAATAAAATTACGCTGCAGTTGTTGTCATTTTCCCATAATTTTGTCTTGGGACCTCGGCAAACCCGCATTTCTCACGTTAACTTTTTCGCAGAAAAACTTGTTGCGGCAAAAACGTGTTTTAGGCAGGGTTAAGGCAGTGGGATTTCCCAGTAGCTGATGATGTCGCCTTTCACCCATCTGCCGCCTAAACTTTTCACCACGTCGTTAATCTCGTTCCACTCTTCCTTAAGGAACTGAGTGGGCTTAACGATGACGTAGTCTCCTTCAACTGCGAAATTCAACAGTTCGCGTTGTTCAGGGCTGAATTCTTTCTCTATTCCGCCTGTACCTGTGTCTTGCTGTGCCCGAACGGGAATTTTCTGCACGGGCTTAACGTTGGGCAAGACGCCTGCCGCGGCTGGAGCTTCAGGTTTGGAGGTCGCATCCGATGCAACAGTGAGTTCTGGAATCGGATAGGACTCGGCAACATCCTCAAACTTGTCACTTCGCACGATGGCAACCACCTGCCCCGAGAACAGGTCGCACTTGATGTCCAAAAGCTCCACATCATCGGGCAAATTCAAAGCCGCCGCCTTTCCCCGTAGTGCTTCCATGAGAAACGCAGAATTCAGTTTTATCATTCTCATCTTCATGGCTTCACACGCTCATTCGGATTGCTTTCTTAACTGGTGACAAACCACTTAAAAGTATTGTTCGCCCCAAACACCAGTGCCGCTCGCATCGAAGCGGGTCTTTTAGTAATCAAAGTAGGAGTTGCATAGGGAGAAGCAGAATGGATTTGAACCTCAGCATGGAGAATGGCACCTGCAAATCTCGCTTTTTCTGTGGTTTGCCTTCTCCACGCTACGCGACTGGTTCACCATTAAATTTGAGGTGTGTTATTCCCATTGCCGTAAACCATAAAACCTCAAAATAATCCCTTGCCAAAGAAATCAGACTAGAACTGTTAGACCAAAGTGCGGGTGAGCCGGGCAAATCAGTTTTAGGGTCCACGATTATGAAGACTTCTTTTTCATCGTAAATCCCAAGAACAGTTCGGGGATATTTGGAAGTAAATCTCATCTGGCAGGAATGCTTTTCTTCGCAAAATTTAATTAAATCTCCAGCGGTCTTGCTTTCTGAAGGTTTTTCCACGATGAATCGGATCTTGGCACCGTTTTTCCACGCTTTCTCTATGCTTTCAGCGAACGTGCTGGCTATTCCACGAGAAAACCGCTTCCAAGATAAAATCAGATCTACGCTCTGCGAGGCATTTTCCAAGGAATTTCTTATTCTCTCGATAATCGTTTTTCCCTCAGGAACCCAAACGAATTGATCTCCGTTCATTTGATCAGCATTAGATTGTCGTTTTGTTCTGGCTTTTTCAAGCAGAACCTGTGTTCTGGCTCTTACTTTTTTGTATTGCCGTGTTTTTCTCTTCAACAATAGTGTAAGTCCTTTTTCCATTGGTATTGCCCTGTATTTGACTGGTGCGGCAATGATTTTTTCCACTAATCCTATCTCTTGCAGCTTTGAAACGGTGCGGTACACGTCTGGTCGAGCTACCTCGGACTTCTTCGCGATTTCGGACGCTCGCAACGGTTCGGATACAGTGAGCGCTATGTAGACTCTCGCCTGAAGCAGCGTAAGTCCCAGGTCTGTTAGAATCTGCTGCTCTTCCCGAAACTGACTCACTAATCTTTCTCCTTGTACTCCTGTTTATGAATTCTGGTCACTTCTTTGCCTTAAACTTTATGTTTGATGGTAGATGTGCTACAGACAAAGGTATAAGAACCTTTCAGGCGGAAAGATGCTGTTTGTACACGGCAAGTGTACATATAGGAAAAGGAGAAAAAGAGGGAAATGCAAATACCAAAAAAGACAACTACAGCAATCGCTTTGTTTCTGGTGTTGACTTTTGCTCTTTCGCTTGTTGGTTTGCCAGCTGTTACTGCACATGATCCGCCATGGATGATTAAGACATATGCCTTCATAGACGTCAATCCTGATCCCATAGGGGTCGGACAGGAAGCATTCGTTACTTTTGGAATTGATAAAGTTCCAATGACCGTAAGCGCACAATACGGCGACAGATGGACTAACTTAACAGTAGAAATAACTTATCCTGATGGGTCAAAAAAGACCTTGTCTGGATTTACAGCAGACGATACAGGATTTGCTCACACAACCTTCACACCTGAAAAAACTGGTAACTACACGTTTGTATGCAAGTTTGGTGGTCAAACACTAGTTGGTGCCAATCCGCCTCCAGGAGGCTTCAGCTCCAGTGCACGCGAGTGGATTGGTGACGTTTATTTGCCCAGCGAAAGCAGTCCTTCGGTTCTCACTGTACAGGATGAACCGGTGGGGATGATTCCATTCGGACCACTTCCAACGGATTATTGGCAGCGCCCGATTAACATGATGAACAGCAACTGGAACACAATCAGCGGAAACTGGCTTGGATTGATGAATTATGTCAATGCTGGACTCGGTTATAACGTCACAACAAACTTCCATCCCTACGTTGAATTAGGAAACACTGCACACGTACTATGGACAACGCCAATGGCACCAGGCGGATTAATAGGCGGAGAATACGGCGACACTGCACACAGCAATTTCTACTCAACCGCCCAATACGAATGCAAGTTTTTGCCAGTAATTCTTAACGGCGTACTATACTTCACTTTAACACCAGGAGCTTCTACCAACAAACAAGGTACCGTCGCGTTTGATATACGAACAGGAAAAGAACTCTGGCACTCTTACTCAATGAACGGCACCCTCAGATGCGGTCAAATATACAATTATATTTCGCCAAACCAGTATGGAGGTCTAGCGTATCTGTGGACTACTTCCGGCAATACATATTCGATGTATGACGCAATGACAGGCAACTGGATACTGGACATCCAGAACGGAACAACTTCTGTTCAGCTGGTGTCGCAACCCGAAAGCTGGGGTCCTGCCGCTGGAAGTCTGTTGGCTTATTACATAAACACTACTGGGACCCCGAGGCTGGTATTGTGGAACTCAAGTCGATGCATACTCAGAGGCGTAAGCGGAACTAGCGATCCTAACAGTTGGAGTTGGCGACCTACTCAAGGAGGGAAATTCAATTGGCAATACGGCATAGAATGGGAAGCACCAATAGCTACAAACATCACAAGTGGAGGCGTTACTTCTCCCATCAGTTTAAGTATGTCAGGCGGCCAATCAAGTGGTAACATTGGAATCACTGGAGATGCAATAATACTGGCTCAACAACCAACAGGTAACTGGCAAAATTGGCAAATCGAAGCAGGCTATAGCATAAGAGATGGGCGTTTACTTTGGGGTCCAATAAACCGCACAAACGCAGAATGGACGAGGGTCGTAACATATTCCATCGGAGACGGGATATACATCTCAATGAACAACGAAATGCAGACAATCGACGGTTACGATGCCATGACAGGCAAAAATCTATGGACGGCAAAATTCCCCACAAACACTATATGGGGATATTTCTCTGCTTATCGCCCTGTAAGTGGGTATGGCCTGATGTTTGACAGCACTTTCGACGGACACTGTTACGCTTGGAATATGACTACAGGCAAACTCGAATGGGACTGGTGGGCTGGACCTGCCGACTACAACACTGTGTACGGTTCATGGCCAGTTAAAGTCATTGAACTTGTCGCGGATGGAAAGGTCTACCTCAGCGCGGGTCACACGTATAATCCGCCCTTATTCCGTGGGGGACACTTCTATTGCTTGAACGCTACCACTGGTGAACTTATCTGGCAAATGCTTGGTTTCTGCCAATCCAACAGTCCTGTTGTCGCCGCTGCTGACGGTACACTGTTTTTGCCAAACGCTTATGACAACCTACTGTACGCATTCGGCAAAGGTCGATCTGCTACGACAATAGAAGCCCCATCAGCGGCCATCCCATTCGGATCGAGCCTAGTAATACGAGGAACCGTCACTGATCAGTCACCTGGTCAGACCTGCCTTGGCATACCTGCTGCGGGCACTCCAGCTATAGCTGATGAGTGCATGGGCGCTTGGATGGAATACTTGTACGAGCAACAGCCGAAGCCAACAAACGCTACCGGCGTACCAGTCTCGATTGATGTCCTTGACTCAAACGGCAACTACCGCAACATTGGCACAGTCACGTCTGACGCAAACGGCTTCTACAGCTTCGAGTGGAAACCTGACATCCCAGGCAAGTTCACTGTTTACGCGAAATTCGCCGGCTCTGAATCCTACTATGGTTCTTCCGCGGAAACCGCTTTTGTCGTCGAAGAAGCACCCGCTGCCACTCCTGGGCCTACTCCAGAGCCTGCGTCGTTGGCTGACCTGTACTTCCTGCCAATGTCCATCGGTACCATCATCGCGATAGTAGTTGTTATCGCTTTGCTCGCGCTGCTGCTCAGAAAACGACCATAAACAGCTAAACAAACGATAACCATCATCCCCTTTTTTTGATGGCAACTTGCATTAAAGAGAAGAAAGGAAGCCGCGTGGACTCTGCACGTAATTCGCGATGCTCTAATCCTCAATTTAGGTTGAGGCTCTTAGGTTGAGCCAAGAGTCAGCAAAGTATAACATACAAAGGTAACGGACATCAGATTTCCTATCCAAAACAACTCAAAAAAGCTGTACTAAGCAAATTTTTTCACTAACAAAAAATTGGCGGGCGGGGTGGGATTTGCACTTCAGAATCGATGGCGAATTCTCCCGCACACCCCCTTCTTTTTTCTGTAATAACGGTTCTACGCGATTTGAATGTTATTTTTATTTACTGAAGTTTTAGTGATATTTATGAGATTTACTAAGAAATACAGAAAAAAATATAATAAGGGTAGCAGCCACTAATTAATATGGTGATGTTATAGATGGAGCGCGGTCTCGAGGCGTATGTTTCGAGAGAAATACATAGAGCCTTTAGTGGGCATACGCTGGTAGCAACGAATGAAACTCTTCCAGGTCAGATTAAAGTTGACTTTCATTTGAGAGATAAGAATAATGTCGACGTATTTGTGGAAGTATCGACGCGCAAGATAGATCGTTCCGTGCTCAGTAAGATCCTCCACCTGTATTCTTCCTTATCTAATTTAGAGCCGCCTTTGAAGAGGTTTGAGCTGATTTTCGTTGGCTCTGAAGTGGATAATTCTATAAGAGAAGAGCTTAAGGGTCTTCCTATACGGCTGATTACTCTCGAAGAGCTTGGGATAACTCAAGGGAAACTGAAAGAGGGTGAGGCGGCGCAGAGGCAGCTTAGAATTCGCAGGCTTTCTCCGGTAGAGGCGAGGTTAGTTGCCAGGTGGGAGGCTGAAAAGAAAACGATTATACGGGCAATGGATGTTCAGAGCGCTTTGCATTGTTCGCTTGATTATGCTTATTTTTTGCTTCATAAGCTCGAACGCAAAAAGTGGCTTGAAAGAGTGGCTGCTGGCGTTTATCAGTTTGTGCCTGCTGCGTATGGTTATCCTGAGAAGATTCCGCCGGCTAATGCTTTTGTTGTTGGTGCAGCTCTTGTTGAACCCTATTATTTCAGTTACTATACATCGAATAGTCATTATGGGTTTACTACTCAGATGCCGTTCACTTTGTTTATTGCAACTACGCGGAAGAAGCCTAACGTTGAATGGCAAGGCACCACTTTTAAGTTTGTGACGCTGTCAGAGCGCAAGTTCTTTGGGTATCGACTTGAGAGAGTTTTTGAGGCTGAGGTTTATATGGCTGAGCCGGAGAAATCGCTGGTTGATTCGTTTGATAAGCCACATTATGCTGGTGGGGTAGAGCAGCTTGCGCGAATCGTGTGGCGAGGTTTATCGAGGGTTGACCAGAATAAGTTGGTGAATTATGCTGTTAGTATGAAATCACATGCGTTGGTCCAAAGGCTTGGCTTTGTTGTTGACTTTCTCTCTAATGAAGGTCTTGTTGAGCCGTTGCCCTCGAGTCTTAGGAGCTTGTTACAGGGTAGTGTTGGGCGAACTCCAATATACCTTGATCTGAAGAAGCCTAAGACAGGCTCTTTTTATAAGGAGTGGAGGGTCGTTTGTAATGTATCCCGTGATCAGCTGTTGAGCGAGATTGAGGTAAGGTGAAAACGTTGTTGGAAAAGAAACATGTGACTTTCTATGCCAGATCGAGTAGGGTGCCTTTGGATGTCGCGGAGAGAGATGTAGTTTTGACCTATGTTTTGCAGGTCTTGAGAGAGGGCATTTTGCCAAAGTTGGCTTTCAAGGGTGGCACTTGTTTAAAGAAAGTGTATTTTGGAAATGTTGGGCGTTTTTCGATGGATCTTGATTTTACGAGTTCAGGTGTCTCGCTTGAAGAGTTTGTGCATGGTCTTAGGCAAACGTTGGATAAACGCAGTTATTATGATATTGAATTCAAAATAGTTGAAGAAAATATTAGAGCAGGGGTTGGGGCTATTAGTGAGTCTTTCTTAGCCATCGTCCATTATGCTCATAGTTGGAATGTTGGTGAATTTACGCTTGAAGTTAGCTACCGAGAAGAGCCAATTTTGCCTCTTCACGAGGCTCTTCTTTATGACGAGATGTATTTCCGGTATTGTGAATTTCCAAGGTTTGCTGTTAGGTGTTTGCAGAAGGAGGAGTTACTGGCAGAGAAATTGCGAGCTGCATTTCAGAGGATGCGAGCACGTGACTTGTATGATCTTTATCTCTTCTCAGGGCGGCCCTTTGATAGAGACTTGGTCAAGAAACTTGTTGTTGTTAAGTGTTGGAATGTTCGTGAGTCTTTTGAGCCTGATGTGCTTTTGAGTAGCATATCTGGGGGAGAATATGATTGGGATGATCTTCAAAGATTGGTGAGGAGAGGTGATCTTCCTTCTCAAGAGATTGTAGTAAGGAAGGTAATGAATGAGTATGGCTTTCTTAGAGGCTTGGACGAAAAGTTACTTAGAATCGTCAAGGATTCTAAAGCTCACAAAGAGAAAAAATTGGTTGAGGAGGTCTTGTCAGAGAAGGCTAACTAACCACTTCTGCGATGTGGGCGAGGGGGCAGACGTTTCAACAACATGTTTCAAAAAGTTTCGGGTGATTTGGTGTCCGTCGGGCTTCTCATTGGTAGCTCTTTCAATGTGCGCTTGGATTCCATATATGGGCTTGGTTTTGTGTTTCATTGCTTCAACTTTACAGCTCCCTGATTCTGCCAAGAGAATAAAGTTAGGAGGGACTTTCTCAACAAAATCCTTGTGAGATTGATAGACGCAAAGTTCATCGCCTATTTTCCATGGCTTAAAAATTTCGTTTGGTTCAACGATCTTGATATTTTGAAAGTCATAAAGGAATTTCGGTAAAGACTTAATGTTTGCACCAAATGCCTTTCCAATTAACTGATGCCCAAAGCATATTCCAAGAATGGGGACGTCTGCCTTGGTTATGAGGTTTACTTCATCATAATACTCTGAGTAGACGCCATTGTTTTGCAGGTGGGCTCGTGAGCCGGAAAGACTTATTGCCTCAAGGTTTTCTGGACTTTCTTTGCTTTTAATTTCTGAGAAATGCCATATTACGACTTTGTCCTTTCCTTCTCTGCGCAGCGCCTCTTCAATTTTCTTGACTCTGTCAGCGTCTTTTTCTTCCGTGTAATTGTTGATTATGATAATTGTCATCGTGTGGCTACCTCTCCACTGTTTATGGTTTTTTGTATTGTGAACCAGTAGGTTAGTAGGTTTTTTTCTTTGGTTTGGTAGTCTGGGAATTTTTTGGTTATGATGCTCCAGAATTTTTGGTTGTGTTTTCTTTCTATGGCGTGGGCGGTTTCGTGATAGATTATGTAGCTGATCAGGTCTTCGGGCAAAAATTTGAGTAGCCTATTTACAGTTAGGTTGTTGTTTTGGCTGTGGCTTGCCCATTTGGTGGTCATTTTGCGGATGAAGATTTTGTTGATTTTCGTGTGGAGGTCGCTTTGTGCGACTTCAGCATAACGGTGGACCATGCTTCTTAGTTCCTTGTCGGTTCTGTTTTTGACGAGTGCTGTTCCGTTGGTTTGCTCTACAGCCGCGTTGATTGTTGCTTGTTTTTGTTTTATCCACTGTTCGTATTTCTTTAGTACTTGTTGTGGTGTCCAGCCTTTTTTTGGGAGGATAACGAGTAGGGTGCCTGTTTTGTATTCGAGGCGTGGGTGTTTGACGTTGCGGTATTCTACTGTGTATTGTGGTGTTTCAGGCATAGGTTTTCACGCTGTCGAGGATTTTCGTGTAGAGTGTGTCCATTTCTGTTATGGTTAGGAGTTTTTTGCTGACGTATTTCTTTCTGAGGTAGCTGCGTATGCCTTGTTCGACTGCTTTTTTGGCGGTTTGCTGGTATTGCCAGCCTTTGAAGAGGTATGGCTGCAATAGTGTGGTGAGTTCTTGGGTGTCTTTGGTTAGGTCTGCTGTGTTGGGTATGGCTTTTTCCATGTGTAGTAGGATGGCGTATTGTAGGTTGTTGAATTGGAGTTGTTTTTGGCGGGTTTGTCGTGTTTGGATTTGTTGGAAGATTTGGGCGCTTTCGTTGTAGATTTTTTCGAAGTTTTTGGTTTTTTCTTTCCAGAGTTTGAGGAGGCGTTCTACTTTGTCTGCTAAGTCTTCGTATATTGGGTTGCGTTGTTTGTCGATGATTATGAAGCGGTTTAGTGTGAAGAGTATGTTTGCGGCTTTTTCTTCTTTGGTTTTGAGTTTTTCTTGGAGGTTTTTGAGGTAGTTTGCGTCGAATTCGATTTGTGGGTATTGTTCTTCTATGTCTTTGATGTCGGTTGATTTGTAGACGTATTTGAGGGTTTTTTGGAAATACTCGGAGGCTAATGCGTTTCTTTGGCTAGGTCTTGGCGGTTTTCGTGGAGGTAGAAGTTGTAGATTTGGGTTAGCCATGCGTAGTTGAGTTTTTCCAGTTTAATGGGGTGTGGACCCAGTAGCTCGAAGAGTTTTCTTAGGCGTTTGTAGTTGGCTTGGAATTTTTTGGTGGCTTCTTCGCTGGTGGTTATGGTTTGGAAGGCTTTGTTCATCGTTTCGCGGTCGTAGCGGTCTCTGGGTACATCGGCGAAGAGCATTGTGGTTTCGTCTATTTTTTGGGTGAATTCTTTGGCGAGGTCGTCGGTGTTGATGAGTATGCCTGTGATGTCTTCTTTGGTGTAGTTTTCGAAGGCTCGGGTGAATTCTTTTAGGATACCGACGTAGTCGATGATGAGGCCTGCTTCTTTGAGGTCTTTGTAGGGGCGGTTTGTGCGTGCGATGGCTTGGAGGAGTCGGTGTTCTTTGAGTGGTTTGTCAAGATACATTGTTTGTAGGATTGGCGCGTCGAAGCCTGTGAGGAGCATGTCGGTTACGATGAGGATTTTTGGGTTTTGTTCTTCTTTGAAGCGTGTTATGGTTTCTTTTCGGATGTTTTCGATGTCTTTGCCATGGTTGCGGTTGATTTCTTCTTTGAGGTAGTCTTGGATTTCTTTTTGGTCCTTTAGCGGGTTGTAGGTCATGACGACTTCGCTGTATTCTTTGGGCAAGAGCTTATCCAGTTCTCGTTTGTAGCGGATGCAAGAGAGGCGGTTGACGGCGACGACTATGGCTTTGAATTTGCCATCCAAGTTCTCTTTGAAGTGTGCTGCTATGTCTTGGGCGACTTTTCGGATGCGGTCTGGGTTTTCAAGGTAGACTTTGGCGATGTTGAGTTTTTGTTTGGCTTTTTCGTCGACGATTTCTTGGAGGTCTTCGGGGATTTCTTCCCTGTTAACCTCTAAGAAGGCTTCGAGCATGTCTTTTTTGAGGTGCACGTCTTCTTCGAGGCGTGGCTGATAAGCGATTTTCAGGGTGAAGCCGTCTTCGATGCTGTCGGTCATGAAGTATTTGTCGAGGTATTTCTCGTCTGGTGGGTAGCTGAATTCGCTGTAGGTGTCGTGGCCTTGTTTGGCGACTGGGGTGCCTGTGAAGGCGTATGGTTGGGCGTTTTTGAGGATTTCCTTCATTTGGGCTGCGAGTGTGCCGTATTGGGTGCGGTGGGCTTCGTCTATGAAGAGGATTACGTTTCGGCGGGTTTGGATGGTTTCGCGTGTTTTGCTTAGGTTGTTGAGTTCTTTTTGGAGTTCTGTGAGTTCTTCGGGGCGGAATTTGTGGATGAGGGTGATGAATATGCCTCTTTTGCCTCGGTGCTCGTCATGCTGGATGATTCGCCGTAGGGCGTGGATGGAGTCTACGACTTCGGGTTTGGTTATGTCTAGTGCGTTGAATTCGTCGCTGAGTTGGGTTTCGAGTTCTTCGCGGTCGACGACGAAGAATATGGTTGGGTTTTGCAGTGCGGGGTGGCGGTAGAGTTTGTTGGCTGCGAAAATCATGGTGAGGGTTTTGCCGCTGCCTTGCCAGTGCCAGATTAAGCCTTTGGTTTTGGTTGTTTTGCCTTCGATATTGCCTATGACGCGGTTGGTGATTTTTTCTGCTGCTCGGTACTGCATGTAGCGGGTTATGACTTTGGTTGTTTTGCCGCGTTCTATGCGGATGAAGAGGTAGTTGCGGATGATGTTTAGGAGTGTTTCGGGCATGAGCATCTGGATGGTTGAGTCTATGGAGTCTTTGCTTGCGTTTCGCCACTCGTAGTATCGGGGTTCGCCGTCTTGCTGCCAGGGTTGGGTTGGGAAGTATTTGGCTTTGTTGTCGGATGCTACGCCGATTTGGATGTACTTGTAGAGTTCGGGGACATCCTGTTCGTAGCTGAGGATTTGGGTGAAGGCGTTGTACCATGTTTCTGTTAGGCTGGCGGGGTTCTTGCATTCGATGTTGACTAGTGGGATGCCGTTGACGTAGAGGATTATGTCGTTTCGGATTTGTTTGTCGCCTGATTGGTGGGTGATTTGGCGGCTTATGACAAAATCGTTGTTTGCCATGTTGTCGTAGTCGAAGAGTTTGACGTATTTGACTACGCGTTCTTTTTCGAATTTGACGGGGACACCGTCTTTTAGGTAGTTGAGGATTTTCTTTGCGTCTTCGCTGCCGCTGCCCCGTAGCTTAAGCTCGTTTAGGACCTGTTTTACTTCGTCATCGCCAATCCCGATGTCTTTGTTTAAGCGTTTTAGGGCACGTGTAAAGGCTGGAGTCAGCAGTGGCTCTTCTTGGCTTTCTCGCTCCAACTCATCAGCCGACACGAACCGCCAGCGCTTCCCGCTGCGCTCCTGCAGTTGCTCAACAAAATAATTTTCAACCAAAGTCTTCTCGTTAAAAAGAGGCATGGCTTGTTTCTCCTTTTTAGCTTAAATTGTAGTTTGCGTTGAGTTTTTTCTGCAGTTCAGTTAGTATTCTGCGGAATTCGTGTTCTGAGAGTTCGCCGATTCCATAGCCGTCAATGTAGTTTGCTATGTTTGTGAAATGGGAGATGAAGGGTTTGTTTGAAAAGAGGATGTTGCAGAAGCCTACTCTCCAAGGGAAAAGCACTTGGTTTTGCTCTTGAGGCCATATTGGTGTTTGGTCGTCATAGTAGACTTCTTTGACTATTCCAACGGCGTGTATTTCTCCGGTTTTTGCTATTTGGAAGAAGACTGCGTCAAAGGGTTTTATTCTGTTGTAAAGTCTGATGAAGGGTCTCCAGTTTTTGCGTTGTTTTTCGCCTGCTTCTCTGTCCCAGAAGCCCCAAAGCAATCGCTCCTTGGCTATCTCAATATTTTGAACAGTGCTTGAGGAAAATATCCAATAGCCCACTTTAATCCACCTTAATCCTAACTTTACCCGTAAGAAGCAAATCCATCAAACCCCGCTTAATCTGTTCAAGCTTTGTTTTTTCTTCCCTTCCGAGCGAGAGTTTACTATCAGTCACCGAAAGAATCTCTGCAATTCTTTTTTGTTCTTCAAGAGGTGGCAAAGGAACGGCAAATTTTGATAGCATAGTTGCATTGATTCCCTTTTTTAACTGACCTTCTCTCTGGCGTAAGGCTTGCGTCCAATAGGCTGCTGATTGTGTGAAATAAAACACAAACGGTGGGTGTACTGTTTCGTTGGTTTTTAAACGAATCAAATAAGAAGCGAAAACGCCGCAGATATTTTCATTGACAAGCGCAGTTTTGCCCGCTGTCGCACCTATGCGAGCGAATAATATGTCCCCTTTCTTTAAGGAGTATTTGTCAAAATCTCGTTTGGGAATATTGCAGTAGGGAACTTTAGCCCAATCTACCGACCCGTTTTCTTCAATATCCGTAATTCTCAGAAACTTTATTCCAGTATTCTCTTCAACGGTTGAGGTTGTATATCCATATTGGAGTTCGCCTAGTTTGCCCAACTCTGTTACTTCCCATTCTTTGGGTATTTTTCCTATTGGTGTTTGTTTGGTTTCTGTGTGTCCTATGCCGCGTGTTAGAAGCTGCTGCATCAACCCCCGCTTAAGCCGCTCCGTCTTGGCAATTATGCGGTCAGCAAGCTCGATGGCGCAGTCAACAACACCCAAAACCCCAACAATAGCCCTCTGCTCAGACAGGGAAGGTATAGGAATCTGCAGAGAATAAGCTAAGTCCCGCTTCAGACCTGGAACGACATCTGACATACTCAGCTTCCCAAGATTCAGAAAAGCAAGCTCAGTCTTTAGCCACTCTAAAAAGATGTCTTGCCTGTTCAATTTAACGTAGTATGTCGTGTCAATTGGCCAAAAGTCTGAGTCTACCCAAGTAACTGCACCTATTGTGCCCTTCCTACCCACAACGATTCCAGGACCCTTCACAAGTGCTTGATTATGATGACCGACTACACCGTTGGAACCAATCACTGGATAGGGTCCAGGCTTTCTATCTCGTTCTGTTAAACCTGCACCATACTCAAGAGAGATGATTTCTCCCAGTTTAGCTAACTTCCAATCTTTGGGGAAAGAGCCTTTTAGTGAGCTTTGAAAAGCAGTTTCTTTAACGAACATCCTTTAGGTCACCAATCGCTCGCATTATTTCTTCTATGTATCCTTCAAGTTTTGCTGCGACTTCTTGCCTCTGCTTTTCCAGCTCTTTTAGTTCGGCGTATTCTTGGGCTATGTTGATTCCTTCATTTTCCTCATCCTGCATCACATACAAAGTCACGTTCAAGTTGCAGTCGTTCTGCAATATCTCCTGCAGCGTGACGATGCGTGAGAAGCCTTTCTCTTCACTGAACTTCTTGTAGGCATCGGCAATTTTCTTGATGTTGGCATCGCTGAGGCGGTTGAGCTTGCGTACTTCAGGATGCTGCTCAGCCTCTTTGGAAGCGTTTATGAAGAGCACTTTACCCTTGCGCTCCGCTGGCTTATGCAAGTTGAAGATTATGATGGCTCCGGGAGCGCCCGTGTTGTAGAAGAGCTTCTCCGGTAGCAGTATAACGCATTCGACAAGGTCGTGCTTCTCGCTGAGGACGGCGCTGCGGATGGCTTTCTCTTTGCCGCCTCGGAAGAGGCAACCGTTGTCTATGACTATGCCGACTCTGCTGCCGTTGTCTTTAGCGGATGCAAGCATGTGCTGTATCCATGCCCAATCCGCGCTCTGCCGGGGAGTGAAGCCGAATTGGAAGCGTTTCTTCCAGAACTCGCCCTTCTTAAGCACTTCTTCATCGTAGCTGTCTTGGTTCCACGGCGGATTAGCCAAAACCACATCAAACTGCCGAATCCCATCGCCCTCCTTAAACTTCGGATACAAAAAAGTGTCCCCAAACTCCAAATGCGCATCACGAATGTCATGAATGTACATGTTCATCTTCGCCAAAGCGATGGTACGCTGGTTAACTTCCTGCCCAAACAAAAACAGCTTCTGCGCCTCCTCAAACCCATACTTCTCCTCCACATGCTTAAACGCGGAAATGAGCATGCCGCCGCTGCCACAAGCAGGATCATACACGCTCTCCATAGGCTTCGGATCCAAAATCTCCACAAGAAGCTTGATTACTTCGCGAGGCGTGTAAATCTCGCCCTCCTTAGCCTTGGTGGGCGCAAAATACCGCAAAATCCACTCATACGCATCCCCAAGCACATCCGCACTAACATGATTCAGCTTCTTTTCGCTGAAGAGCTCCACAAGCTGCCGCAAGGTTTCGGCATTCTCGCGGCTGCTGGCAAACTGCACAAAATCCACACTATCCACAACATCCTTAAGCTCAGGATTCCGCTCCGCAATCGCCTTCAACGCCTTAGAAAACTGCTCAGTCAAACCACTAACATTCTTGCGCAGGTTCTCCCAAAGATACTCCTCAGGCAAATTAAACATGTGATACTCATCACGCTTCGCCTCAGCCCGCGCCTCCTCCTCGCTCAACCCGTCCGCTAAGGCCTCCCTGTAGGCCTCTTCAAACTCCACCTCCCACTTATCACTGATGCGCTTCATGAAAAGCAGAATAAGAATAAACTTGTAATCCACACGAGTCCGAATCAAATCCGCAGCCCGCTTCAACAAAGCGTCAATGTCACCGCGTCCCAACCGCTCAGCAAGCTTCGCCTCTCGACTATGCAGGCGGTAAAGCTTCTGCCGAGCATCACGCACATCAGACTCAGCCGACAAAAACCCAGCTTTACGCAACTGAGACAGGAAAACAGGCACCTGCTCCCAAGCATCCTTATTCTTCTCCATCAACAGCTTGGCTGCATCTTCAAAACGGAAAGGTTTGTCGCCGAAAGCGTCCCACAATAGGCGGTAGCGACGATCTATCCACTCTGCCATCTCACTTTTCATCGAAATCTAACCAAACAAGCAAACGATGACTAAGCATATAAAGTTTGCGCTTATTATATAAGTTATAAATATTTAGCTTATGTAATTCTCTCAAAAATCCTTTATTGGCAAAGCAACAATTAAGAATACTAACAGGTACCGCTATGAGGATATACATAACTCACTGTTGTGCAAAAAAGGACGACACCCTAAAAAATAGCGGTAAAAAGGTCACACCTGACGAGCTGTATACAGCAACGCCGACCAAACGCTTCATGGAAGAATGCAAACGAAAAAAAGTCAAATGGGCCATCTTCTCAGACAAATACGGCGTTTGGTTTCCAGAAGAGAAACATGAATGGTACGAAAAGGACCCTGACGCCGTTACTCCTGAAGAATACAAACACCTGATTGAAAACTTCGAACAAAAACTCGGAAAATACGACGAAATATGGTTCTACTACAACCCCGGACGCTTCCACCCACTATACGGGAAACTGCTTAAAGAAGTAAAAATCAAAGACAAAATAACCCTGTTCACACACAAAAGCCAAATCACCAGAGGCAACGACCATGTCTGAATCATGCAAATGGCTCCACCAGCAACTTGAACAACTCCCACTCATCAAATACCCCTTCAACCTCAAAGACCTGCCAGAAAACGGCATCTACTTCTTCTACGAAGAAGGCGAAACATGGGGACACGGCGGAATTAAGCCCAGAATAGTCAGAGTTGGCACAAGCAAAGACGGCAACCTACAAAAACGATTAGCAGAACATTTCCTGCTTGACGAAAGCAAAATGAACTTTGACGCCTCCAAACCCGCGCCAAGAGAAAGAAGCATCTTTAGAAAAAACATCGGAAGAGCCCTACTAAACCAGCGAAAAGACCCTTACCTAAAAATCTGGGAAATAGACTTCACCTCACACAAAACAAGAGAAAAATACGCCAACTTAAGGAACATAACAAAAGAAAAAACGATAGAAACAGAAATAACCGCACTTTTGAGAGCCAAATTTGCATTTAGAGTCATCGAGTTCACAGGTCAGGCTCAACGCATGGGAAAAACAGGCCTAGAAAGCACACTCATCGGCACCCTCGCAAGATGCCCACACTGCAAGCCCTCGGCGAATTGGCTTGGCAAATATTCTCCAAAGCCACAAATCGCAAACGGAAAACTCTGGCTAATCCAACACCTAAACGCCAACCCAATCAACCAACAAGATAGAAAAACACTTCTCAAAGCAATAGCTGCCACCAAGCTGCAAACCTAAAAAACATAAAACAGCAAACAACAAAAAACCACCATTAGACCATAAACGTCTGCGGCAAAGAAATAACCCAACAAGATGCACTATTCCTAAAGCAATACTCTAACACAAGAAGTAGTTGTCCATAGCATAGAAGACTACTACATCAAAAAAAGAAAAAAGCATGCTTAGGAACAGAATATTTTTTCTTCTTAGATAAGTTCCCTCTCTTAAAGCTTAAGAATCAACTCACACCGAAACTTCAAAGGTATTATTTCACAGTAAAACCGAGTAATAATTATCACCATTAGGCAGCAGCCTGAAAAACCACAGTAATAGAAGAAGAAAAGTTGCAAGCACGCCTTCTTCTTCTACCAAACAAGAAGTTGTTGACCATAGCTATAGAGCAGCATCAACAACTTCTACCAATTTTCCGTGTAGCATCACTTTAGAATCAAGTTGCACTACAATTATGGAAACTAACATTGAACCATGTAGGATTTTCGGCACAGTTAAAAAAAAGAAAAGGGAAAATGCACGCTTAGCCTGAAGGGCTCTCAAATATTTTAGCCATGTTTTCCGAAGGCTCTACTTCCAAGCGCCTGTAGAAATCAGCAACTTCCCTGAAAAACTTGTGCAACACCATGTTATGCATATTTCCTTTTCCCTTGAGATGCTGGAAACGTTCAGCAAAACGCATTGCAAACCCCATCCTCCACCACTTATCCTCCTGAACATGCAAAGTCTCCAGCTGTTTCTCGCTTTCTTCAAGCTCTTCATTAATATTTTCAAGAGGATCAAAATGATCTGTTTCCGCTAATTTCCCGTCTTCCGCCACTGTAACCCTAATTTTCCTCTTAGCTTCTGGATCTCTCAGCAGCATCCACTTCTCTTTCTTAAGCTCATCAACTTGCTTCTGCAACTGATTAAGCAATTGCTTAGCGCCTGAAGGAAAAGGCTGCAGGGCACCTATAAGCCGAGCAATATCCAAAACATCATCAAAGAAGGCATCGCCATAATGCTCCGCAAGCCACCGCGTTTCCTTAAACAGCGGATAATCCAAAAGTTTACCTTGAGTTTCCAGAAACTGCGCGAGTTGCTCCAGCTTCTTCCGATACTCTTCTTTGTCCTTCTCGCGTTTAGCTTGGTACTCCTCAAGTGTTTCTTCAGCAGATAAAGGCACAAGCAAATCAGGGTGTCTCAGCGAAAAACGCTCCAAATAGGCTATAACGCCCTTAAACGTTAAGCCATAAATTTTCATTTCACGCCCTTTCTTTGATGGCACTGTATCTAAGACTTTCACATAATGCTCGCTTTCCAGCAACGAGATGGCCTCGTGAACTCGTGGGTATTCAAGCTTCGTCTCCTGTTTCAGTTCCCATTTAGTCATGGGTCTAACCGCTAAAGCCTCAAAGATTATCCTTGGATTTTTCATCTCCACTATCGTTACCATTTCACATTCACCGTTTATATACGATATTTTATGTTTAGTATCGTTCAAAAAAGTATAATATCTGAACTTGCTAATATGTATTACGCTTGTCCAACAAAAAGGAGCAAAACAAACGTGAAAAAAGAACCAAATAACGTAACAATAAGCGCACGCATACCGAAAACCCTCAAAAAAATAATGGAAACCTACACAGCTCAAGACGCCCACCTAAACGAAAGCGACCTTATTCGCGATGCTGTCCGCGAGAAGATCCAACGAGAAGCACCGGAACTTTTCGCCCAACTTTTCAAGGAGACCTCCGAAAAATGAGCACCGAACTCGCCGAAAACATGCTCCTCGAATTTCTAAACGCAATAGAAGCAGGCATAGCCTCTGCAAAACAACTATACAAAGAAGCAAAGGGCATCAACGACGAAAAACCAGCATGGAACCCTGAAAAAATAAAGTGGGAACCAACAGAAGGCGCATCAGGACCTTACGAACGCAGCGAAGACGTTAACAGCTTAGACTTTAAAGCCCTTCTAAAAGACTTAGCAGCGCATCAATGCAAACTCTCCAAGAATGGCTATTTCTATTGGACATTCCGCAACGGCTACACAGTAGGCCGCAAAAAACGCCAAAACGGAGAAGCAAAAGGTGAGTAGCTCAACCCTGCCCGGATGCATAGGCTCCAGAAAACCATGCTGCCTCAACGAATGCATGAACTGTAAGGAGGAAGAATTATGTCAGAAAACCTTTACGCTGCAGCAAAAGCGTATTTCCAAGAGCACATCCCAGTCGTCGCAGTTAAGCAGAAAAAGCCGCTGGTGGACTGGGCAAAGTGGCAAACCGAAACGCAAACGCCACAAGAGCTTGAGAATCAGCCTTGGAACGCTGCAGACGGCTTCGCAATAATCTGCGGAACAAAACAGAAAAACGGCCTCTACATCGGCGCAGTAGACTTTGACCTGAGAAACCTAAGCGAAGAAGCCATAACCAAAGGAAAGCAAATCCTAAAATGTCTTCTCACAACGCAAATTGAGCAGACACCAAGCGGCGGACAACACTGGATCTACCACACGCAAACTAAGCCCAGAACAATCAGCGCATACCACAATGAATTTGGTCTTGAACTGCTGGGCGAAGGAAAACTCTGCATAATGGCGCCCAGCCAAGGATACAAACGCCTAAACGACAACACACCAGCCACCCTACTCGACTTGGAAACAGAATTCTACAAGGCCATCCGTAAAGCAGGATTCACCCCGCAAGCCGAAGTGCCACCGGCGCAAGCATGGTTCGACAGAACAGACCTTACTGAAAAGCGGTTCACTGGAAAAACGCCGCCATGCATAAACGCCCTCTACAAAGGCGCCAAAGAAGGCGAAAGAAACGAACACGCCATACGCTTAGCCTCGTTCCTGGCTAACTTCCGCAAACTAAGAGCCGACAAAGTCTTAGAGCAGATGCGCAAAATCAACAAACTCAACGAGCCGCCATTAGATGATCAGGAACTGCAAGCCATCGTGAAAAGCGCAGTTAACGGCGGCTACGTCTATGGCTGCACAGACCCGCTACTAAGGAAAAACTGCAACCGCGACGACTGCCCAATAGCCCCAGCAAACATCGCAAAAATGCTCAGCCAAGAAGAAATTGAACGCGCTGAAAAACTGCTGAATGAAGGAAAACTCCTTGACTACGCTTTAGAATATGGCAAAAGACGGCTAATAGGCGAAGACGACGCCCTTCAGTCAAACTTTGTTATGTTCTGCAGTGGACGCGCACGATATCCCATCTCAGGCGTCATCAGCGGATTCAGCGGCAGCGGAAAAAACGAAAGCATCCGCGCCGTAAAGCCCCTAATCCCAAAGGAATGGTACTTCGAATTCACCACCAGCACGCCAGAAGCCATAAAGTATCTTCCTGAAGACTTCGACGGCACACTGCTAATCTACGAGGCCGTAGGCGTAAAAGGCGACAGCGGAAGCCTAAGCCTACGCGCCATAGGCGAAGGCGAAAGCATCGAAACCATCTACCCCATGCGCAACGAACTCACGGGCAAGATGGAGATGGGACGCGCCAAAACAAACGCCAAGAACTTCATCACTACAAGCAGCGACATAGACATCAACCCCGACCTCTACCGCCGCGTACTCAAACACACAATGAACCACTCCACCCAGCTTACCAAGCGAGTTATGGCAAAGAAGCTCAGAGACGCAGCCTACCCCGAATCGCTCAAGAACGCCTTAGGCCTACAAAGGGAGCTGCCGTTCAAAGAAGAGGATTTTCAAAACGCGCTTAGACTAATGAACTGGCGGCTGGAAGTAATAGTCTATGCGCCTCCTGAACTAATGGATATTTTGAAGCTGGCAACAAAACGCGAACAAGAAGTAGCCCTTAGAACGCATGTGGAGAAGATCCTCAACTTCACCAAAGTCATCGCGCTAATCAACCAGCGAAAACGCCTACACGCCACAGTAGGCGAAAACGAATACCTCATCGCTGAGCCAGCAGACTTTCTCAGGGCAATGGAGATACTACGTACATCCATAATTGAAACAGTTTCACGCATAGAAAAACGCCAAGAAGAAGCCCTACAGCTATTCACATCGCCAGAAGTGGTTTTAAACAAGAATGACGTGGCAGCGAAGCTTAAAGTGTCCACAAAAACGGCGACTCGCATACTGAAAACGCTTGCGCAAACAGGCTACTTGAAAGAGGAAACACAGGGCAAAACGCACCAGTATCAGCTGCTGCAAAAAGAGCCAGAACATCTGGACCTTCTCAAAAATATCCGATCCCTAAGCCTATTTCACATGGAAAGCCTCAGAAACTGGGTAAGCACCATCTGGACAACTGGACACGCCAAAGGTGCACACGTCAGCTTCAAACACTACACAAACAACGAGCTCCACGAGTTAAGCTCGCCAGAACAAGCCCTACAATACTACAGCGCTCTTCCTCAACAGGATACCTCAACAAGCTCCGCTGTCCAAATGCCATACTCGGATAATTCTGGCTTAAAAACTCAAAATGAGACTTTGAATCTGGACAAAAGCGAAAGGTCCAGCAGCAACAGCGCAGAAAACGAAAATAACCAAAAATCGCCGCTTAGAAGCCTTAACGATTTTGTCAGCGTCCACTGGAGCAGAGAAGGCTTCGGCTGGCACCAGTGCGGCGTCTGCGGATACACCAAGTTAACCTGCTGCCAAGGCAACACTTTCAAAAACGAGACAGTGTGGCTTTGCGAAGACTGCCAAGCAGCATGGGAAAGGCAAACGTCCAGTTGCGAGACTGAAAAGCGGAGGTGAGCATATTTGGAGCCTAATATCCAGAGTACATCGAAAAGGGGAGGGGGTAGGCATCACCAGCTATCGCCAATGCTTGTCCAGAGGCGAATCGCCAGGATAGCCAGCAGACACGAGCTTAACACGCAGAGAGTACGGTTCGAGCTGATTTTCGAGCTTAAGGCGCTGGAGGAGATGGCTCAGCAAAAAGCCATTGACACCATTTCACCTGAAATGAAGCGTGATTGGATGCGCACGGCAGCCTACATAGGCCAGGTCATCAACAGCATAAGCAAAACTTACGACGAAGCCAGCGTTGACGCTGAACTGAAGAAGCTTCAACAGAAGATTGAGGAACTTTCAGAAAAGAAGCAGGAAGGTGCGCCTAAAGCATGACTGAAGAGCTTAGATCTGAAAAACACGCTTGGCTAATTCAGCTTATACGTAAAATTGCTAGGGAAGAAGCTTGGCAAGCGCTGGATGAGCATCTAAGCGACTACGTGCATGAGGAGAAAGCCGTTGAAGAGGTGGAGGTTCAATGCGGAGAATAGACAATCGCTGCAGCCGCCAAGTTACTTCAGCCAGCATAAACAGGAATGAAACCGGGATTTTCCAGATAAGCTCATGCCGTTTCAGTCTGCGCGGTAACTCTCAGCTAAGCAAGAGCCAAACGGCAATTTCACTTCGGCAAAAACGAGTAGTTAAGGACTTTTCAGGTATTCGATGCAAGAGAGGTTTCTCAAAATAATGGTTGAAGCTGAGACTCCCAACAAAGACGCAGTCGAAACGCGCGATCAATCAACTATGCATGAAACCAACGGGTCTGAACCGAATCAAGAAGAAACGCACACCGCACCATCATGGGAGTCTCAGTCTCAAAACAATACCACGTACATCACAAGCCACTCCAATGTACGTAGTACTACGGTTTCATGCCCACAATGCGGCTCCACTAGGCTTTACAAGGCTGGCTTACGCTACCTCAGCAACAACACCAGCGTTCAAAGATGGCTTTGCCGCAACTGCTACTATCGCTTCAGCCAGCGCAAACCATTACAAAACATTTCGTGCAAGTCAATAAATAGCGCTGCTGGCATATTTTATAATCGTCAAGTATGCGACTGCTTGACGGAAGCGTCGAAAAACTTGACTGAAATAACCCGAACGGAGCAAGCCCAGCGGGAGGGCACACAGCAAACAGCCGACATCAAAGGAAAAATCGTTGAATACAGCTTCTGGCTACTAAAACAAGGCTACAGCAAATACACAATACAAGGTCGAACAAAAATCCTAAAGCGCCTCGTAAAACTCGGAGCTAACCTCTACGACCCAGAGAATGTTAAGGAAGCCATTGCAAAGCAAAGCTGGAGCATAGGCCGCAAAGCAAACGCTGTAGACGCCTACAACAGCTTCCTCCAAATGCAAGAAATAAAATGGACGCCACCCATCTACAAGAGAATCAGAGAATTACCCTTTATACCAACAGAAACAGAAATCGACCAGCTAATCGCAGGCTGCAACAAAAGAATGGCAACCTTTCTACAACTGCTAAAGGAGACAGGCATACGCTGCGGCGAAGCCTGCCAGCTAAAATGGACAGACATCGACACCGTAAACGGCACAATACGCGTAAAACCCGAAAAAGGCAGCAACCCAAGGCAACTCAAAATCTCAAACAAACTCGTCAGCATGCTAAACGAGCTACCGAAAACATCAATCAAAGCTTTCAACGCTACACAGGACGCCATGAGAAAAAGCTTCCAGATGCAACGCAGAAAAATAGCCCTTAAACTCCAAAACCCACGCCTACTACAAATCAGCTTCCACACATTCCGCCACTGGAAAGCCACAATGGAATACCACAAAACCAAGGACATCCTCCACGTCATGCAAATCCTCGGACACAGAAGCATCCAGAACACCCTCGTCTACACCCAACTCGTAAACTTCAAAGACGACGAATACACCGCAAAAGTCGCACACAGCGAACAGGAAGTCTGCCAGCTAATCGAAGCAGGCTTCGAATACGTCTGCGACTACAACGGCAACAAAATCTTCAGGAAACGAAAGTAACCCTTACAAAAAACTTGTTAGGGTTCGGGGTTTGTTGTAGACGGGCGGGGTGGGATTTGAACCCACGACCCCCACCTTAGGAGGGTGATGCTCTATCCGTCCTGAGCTACCCGCCCATGCGCGGCGTTGGCGGCGAGAAATACTTGGCGGCTACAGATTTTAACTTGCCGCTTATGGATGCAAAAAACTTAAACGTGTTGACCCATGAAGTTTAGTGGCTGGTGCGGGGGTACCCGAGCCAGGTCTAAATAGGCGGCCAGTTCTCCAAGCCTAAGACAAGGGGGAGGACTTAAGATCCTCTGGCGAAGGCCTTCGTGGGTTCAAGTCCCACCCCCCGCACTAGTTTACTAGTAAATTGGCTGGTCAAATAAAAGAATGTGAACATAATCCAATAAATAATTTTGAAATTAAAGTTGCTAATGCACAAGCCCTTGTCGACCAATATCTAATAGCATTATCCAAATCTCTTCCAAAAGTTATCCAAGCAGTTTATGAAGTAATACAATCTAATTCAGTAACCAAGATTGATTTGAAAACTAGTTCCTTGCCTCAAGTCAAATCTTAGTTGTTTCCATTTTTCGGAGTTTCAATGGGTGAGTTTACTTGTGAATAAACGAGAGCTCAAAGGAATAGATTTGTTGGCACTTGAGTACTGTATAAGACCAACAGAGGATGATGCCGTATATTACGTCCGCTCTGAAAATAACATGAATTTGTGGTACAAAGTTTCTTGGCTTATAATAAATGGGTTTGTGAATGCAAAGATTTTGTTGAGAAAGGGGCAAAAGTGCAAGCACATTTGGTGTTTACTATACTCACTTGCACTTGCACGATTACGTTTAGCGTTAAGGAACAAAGCTGCGGGCAGCATTTGTCCTCATTGTGGTTCGCGAAAAACGCTGTTAAAAAGGATACAGGTATAACAAATCTGGGATTAAACAAACATATTATTGCAAGAATTGCAAAAAAAGATTCGTAGAAAGAGGCCCATTTAAAAAATGCTCAGCTCCTTCTAAAGTTTTCACAGACTGGCGACGACGCTATGCGGTTGATTGTTTTCCACCCATGCGAGGACGGTTCCGGGCAGCGGCCAAACCAAAAAAGGCAGTCCATACAGTAGAAAACTTTACTCGGCTTAGAATATGTGCAGTTAGAACTTAATCTGTTTGAAATAGACTGGTTAGAAAGGAAAAAAGTGGGGTAGAAACGGGATAAAATCGTGACTGGGAAGGCGGGCCCGACGGGAATTGAACCCGCGACCTACGGATTTCCTCGTCCCAAATGGGACCTAAGAGTCCGCCGCTCTAACCTTACTGAGCTACGGGCCCCGCACAACTTCTTTTTGAGAAGGTTCCATTGCGAAATATAGAGGTTACGGTGCCTTCTGCTGCATGAGGATGTCGGGTTTGTCGCTGGCTACGCCGTCCACGCCTTTCTTCACCATCTCAGCCACTTCTTCGGGCGTGTTCACTGTCCACACTATGACTTTTAAGCCGTTTTCATGTGCTTTCTGGACGTTGGCGGTGTGCATGAATTTGTAGAAGGCGACAAGGTATTGCGCTTTCAGCTCCAGCGCGGCTTTCAGCGGGTTCTTGTGCTTCACGTAAATCAGCCCCGTCTCCACGTCCTTGTCCAGTTCCCGCACCTTTCGCAGAGCATCCTCAAGAAAAGAAACTATTAACACGTTTTTCTGTAGTCCGTTTTCGTGCACAAGCGCAAGCACTTCCTCTTCAAAATCCGCCTCCTTCAACTCGATGAGGACTTTCACTTTCTTGTCGAGGAAGTCGAGGGCTTCCTTCAAAGTGGGTATTTTCTCGCCTTTCTCCGTGGAAAACCCTTTAATCTCCTTAAGCGTCAACTCGCCTACCAAGCCCTTGCCGTCCGTGGTTCTCTTCACGTCGGCGTCGTGGATGACGACGAGGTGCCCGTCTTTGGTTTTTCTCACGTCAAGCTCAACCGCGTTCGCGCCGATTTCTATGGCTTTTTTGAAGCTGCGGATGGTGTTTTCAGGCTCGTAGGCTCTGGCGCCTCTGTGCCCAATGCGTAACATAATAAACTTTGACCGATTGAACGCTTAAATAGTTTTGCGGCATTGCTGATTCTGCCTCAAAAAATAAGAGCGTGAACACGCATAGTACTTGGCGAATATTAAAAATCGGGCGTAGCTCTACTATTATACTTCAGAAAGCACAATTGCTAAGCGACGGATTGCCACTTACACTTTCGTTTTCTGAAAATCATCAGCTTGCTGAGAATGCCATTTCTATACCAAAGCAACGGCATATTTGGAGCATAATCGAGATTTATTGCAGAAACCTATAGAGGGGTCTATCGCTATTGGCGCAGAAAGCAACCAAAAGCATGTTGAAAACGGCGGAGAGCGCTTGCCCGCTTTTCATACGCGGGGGTAGTCGCCCAGAGCGATAGCTCTGCTGATTCAAACTGCAACCAAAAAGAGCCAAATTGCAGCAATCCTCCTTCAATCGACCCGGCGAAAACTACGATGTGAATATGGAAAAACCTTCAAAGTCTTTACTGAAACTTTATGTAGTTGATATGGGAATTGTGAGTATCTAAGCATGCATGCATCATGCTAACGCAGAAATCTGCCAAAGGATGAAGCACCGTGACCGAAACCGCAACAACCAAAGAGCCCAACAGAGAGCCCATAAAAGCATCGGAAATCGACCCAAAATTCAAGTATGAACTCTCACGGATGCACGGCAGCGAAAAAATCCTCCGATGCTTCCAATGCGGCACATGCACCAGCGACTGCCCAGTCGCAAGATACAGCGAAACCTATAGACCACGCACCATAATCCGCATGGCACAGCTCGGACTCCGAGACCGCGTGCTCAACAGCGACACCCTGTGGCTTTGCGCTGCATGCTTCACATGCACCGACCGCTGCCCACAAGATATCGAAGTCGCCAGCGTCATCCGTGTCCTGCGAAACCTAGCCGCCGAGAAGGGCTGCGTGCCCATAGTTTTCAAAGAGCAAGCTGCCAGCGTGCTCGAGTCAGGTTACGCCTACAAGATACCCGATTTACGAATCAAAAAGCGCGAGACACAGGGACTGCCGCCGCTGCCCAAAGGCAACCCCGAGAGCATCCGCAAAACTCTCAAAGGCGTCAAGTTCCTGGAAAACGTGGAGAAGAAAGGTGAACAGCAGTGAGCAGCAAATACCTGATTTTCCTCGGATGCGCCATCCCATACCGCGTCTCGTCTTATGAGATTTCCGCGCGCAAGGTCCTCGCCAAACTCGGCGTGGAATTGGTTGAGATGCCCGAGTTCAACTGCTGCGGCTTGCCGTTAGACCCGGTAAGCCACGAAATGATGCTTATCCTCGCGGCAAGGAATTTGGCGTTAGCCGAACAGCGAGGCTTGAACATTATGGCGCTGTGCCCAGGCTGCGCCGGCACTCTGAAGAAGGTTAACAAGATTTTAAAGGAAGACAAGGCATTAAGAGAGCAAATTAACGGTCACTTGAAAGAGGCTGGTTTGGAGTTCAAGGGAACAGTGACGACGAAACACTTGATGCAGGTGCTAATCGAAGACGTGGGTTTAGAGAAAATCAAAAGCGCTGTCGTTAAACCGTTGACCACGCTGAAAGTGGCGGAACACAACGGATGCCACATACTCCGGCCAAAAGAGTACATAGGCTTCGACGACCCTGAAGACCCGCAGACACTTAAGACGCTAATCGAAGCCACAGGCGCCACATGCCTCGATTACATGGATGAAACCGAATGCTGCGGCGCGCCAAGCGTCGGCGTCAGCGACAAAGTGGCGTTGCAACTCGCCCGAGACAAACTAAACCATGTCAAGATGGTGGACGCGCAAGCTTTAATAACAATCTGCCCGTTCTGCCACATAATGTACGACACGAACGAACTGCGCATCGAAAAAATGTTCAACGAGGCTTACGGCATCCCAATTCTGCATTATCCGCAATTGCTGGGTTTAGCCATGGGCATGTCGCCTGACGAACTCGCCTTCAACGAACTTAGAGTTAACGCCTCAAAATTGTTAACACAAGTCACCGAAGGTGCAAAATAAAAATGAGTGAAAAACTGAAAATAGCCTTTTACTGGGCTGCAAGCTGCGGCGGCTGCGAAATCGCCGTGTTAGATATAAACGAGAAAATCCTGGATGTAGTAAAAATAGCGGACATCGTGTTCTGGCCAGTGGCTTTGGACATCAAGTACAAAGACGTCGAGGCGATGCCTGACAAGTACATCGACATCTGCTTCTTCAACGGCTCAATTCGCAACAGCGAGCAAGAACACATGGCAAAACTGCTACGCGCCAAATCCAAGACGCTTGTGGCTTTCGGTTCGTGCGCCCATGAAGGATGCGTGCCAGGCTTAGCCAATCTGCATAACCGCCAAGAAATCTTTGAACAAGTCTACTTGAAAGACCCATCAGATGTGAATCCACAAGCTATCATGCCTCAAACAGAAACCAAAGTCAAAGAGGGCACGCTCAAGATTCCAGAATTCTACGACACAGTCAGGACGCTGGCGCAAACAGTGGACGTAGACTACTACTTGCCCGGCTGCCCGCCACCCGTTAAACTCATAGCTAATGCTGTGGACGCAATCGCCAAGAACGAGCTACCGCCAAAAGGGTCGGTGCTCGCACCGCTGAAGGCTGTCTGTGATGAGTGCCCGCGGAAACGCGAAAACAAGAAAATCGACAAGATTTACCGAGTACACGAGAAGGTACCTGAGCCAGAAAAGTGTCTACTTGAGCAAGGCATAATTTGCATGGGGCTTGCCACTCGCAGCGGATGCGGGGCCCAATGCTTGCAGGTTGATATGCCATGCACTGGTTGCCAAGGTCCAGGTCCAAACATGCCTGAAATCGGCGCTGGCATGATAACTGCTTTAGCCGCCATATTTGGGTATGATGAGAAGAACTTGTCTGCGGAGGATGTTGAAAAGTTGATGGGCCAGATAAAAGACCCCGTGGGCACGTTTTACATGTACTCGTTACCAGCTTCGATTTTACGGAGAAAGGTGATGAAGAAATGAAAGAAGTAATAATCGACCCCATAACAAGGCTTGAAGGCCACGGCAACGTCTCCATATTTCTCAACGATGCAGGCGAAGTGGAGAATGCTTACCTGAAAATCCCAGAGCTCAGAGGGTTCGAGAAATTCTGTGAAGGAAGACGCGCAGAACTCATGCCTCTTCTTACCACACGAATTTGCGGGGTCTGTCCCGTCGCTCACCACTTCGCTTCCGTTAAAGCCTTAGACGCGGCGTTCAAGGTTGACCCGCCGTCTACTGCTAAGAAACTGCGCGAGCTCATGTACGCAGGGTACATAATCTACGACCACACTCTCCACTTCTATTACTTGGGTGGACCAGACTTTATCGTAGGTCCAGACGCGCCGCCTGAAAAACGCAACATTCTCGGCGTCATCGAAAAGGCAGGTATGGACGTAGCCAAGGAAGTCATCAAGCATAGAGCTTATGGGCAGAAGATAACTGAGATTCTGGGCGGCAAAGCCACGCATCCCGTGTGCGGGTTGCCCGGTGGCATATCCAAGGCGCTCAGCGAGGAGAAACGCCAAGAAATCGAGAAGATGGCTACTTCCAGCGTGGAATTCGCTAAGCTCAGCTTGAAACTGTTCCACGACATCGTGTTAGGCAACAGCAAATACGTGGACATGATAAAGAGCGACGCTTATACAATGAAGACCTACTACATGGGCATGGTCGACAAGCATAACAAAGTCAACTTTTACGACGGAAAAATCCGCGTTGTCAACCCATCAGGCAACGAGTTCTTAAAGTTTGAATCCAAAGACTACCTCAAGCATATCGGCGAACACGTGGAACCGTGGACTTATGCCAAGTTTCCATTCCTGAAGAAAATCGGCTGGAAAGGACAGGTCTACGGCGCCGACAGCGGAGTCTACCGCGTCGGGCCACTCGGAAGGTTGAATGCTTCTGACGGCATGGCAACACCGCTGGCACAAGCAGAGTACGAGGAGATGTACAAGACTTTAGGCGGCAAACCCGTACATGGCACTCTTGCATTCCACTGGGCACGGTTGATTGAGCTGCTTTACGCGGCGGAACATGCTGTTGAGCTGGTTAGAGACCCCGAGATAACGAGCACAAACATACGCAACAAGCCAGGAGAACCCGGTGAAGGCGTGGGCGTGGTAGAAGCTGCAAGAGGCACGCTGTACCACCATTACGTGTTGGATAAGGATGCACTGGTTAAGAGCGTGAACATGATTGTGGCAACAACCAACAACTACCCCGCCATTTGCATGTCGATCCGCGACGCGGCGAAAGGCGTGATACACAGTGGCAAGGTTGACCAAGGCTTGCTGAACATGGTGGAGATGGCTTTCAGGGCTTACGACCCCTGCTTCGGATGCGCCACGCACTTTGCGGTCGGACAGATGCCGCTGACTGTGGAAGTCTACGATCACAAGAGACGACTGGTTAAGACGTTAAATCGGTAAAAACGCTATAGTTTCCCTTTTTAATTTTTTTCAACATAATTCATTGCGCTTTTTACGCAATCGTCCATGTTCAAGTATCTGAACTCTGAGAATCTGCCCACAAGACCAATCTTTTTCTGGGTAAAATAGTCTCTTATGATTTTCATGTTTTCCTTGTAGTTGAGGTCGCTTATCACATAGGCGTATTCTGCTCTCCGTGTTAGGGCAAAACTTACATCCAGTTTATCTATGATATTCAAGCTGTGCAAGTCGTTTACAACTTGATTTGCTATTATTGAGTCCTTTTTCTGCCACACTTCATCCTCGACTTTGCAGGTGATTTCAGCCACTACGGAGGACATTCCTACAGGGGTAACGTCAGGGCTGTAGTTTGAGGGAAAACTAACTCTATGTGGCAGAATGTTGCAGTTAGGTATGTAAAGCCAAGAAAGGTTTCCGCTTAACTTTTTCTTCAGCCCTATCATCACCGTAATGAGCGAGTTATACTTCAGTCTGTTTGCTGCCTCTCTAATTTTTGAAGGCGCGTCAATTGCTTTCACTAGACGTTGAATTGGAATGGTTGAAACGAGTTTTTCGCACCGTTTCTTCTGTCTACCATTGGAAATTATCCAATTACCATCTTCCCCGCTGACTTCTATTACTTCGAAATTTGTGGTGACGGAACCTGCAATCCGAGTTTCAAGAGACTTTATTAATGATTGTATACCGCCGTGTCTTGGATAGTAGAAATATAACTGATGCGTATACCCTTCCGTGGTGATTCCTAAAGATGATTTTATCACATCCGCTATTGGTGGGCTAGGCACTCTTTCAACCCATTCGAGGCTCATCTGGTCGATTGGGTATTTCCAGATTTTCTCGTTGTACGGCACCAGGTATTTCAGGGCTATTGCTTCCCCGAACGTGTAAATGAACCATTCTTTCAGGTTGACAGGCTTGCTTATCTCTCCTTTTTCTTTTTTAATGGTGCTTTGGATGAAATCGTAGAGGCACTGAAAGTTCTCTCTTTTGGGGAGGTCTGATAACCCGTTTTCGAAAGGATACTTTACCAGGCGGCTGTTGTATAATATCTTTGTGTTTCTCCTGTTTCTAACCTTGTTTTTGCCTAGGAGACTGAGCATAAAATTCAGAGGTTCTGGGTTTTTGGAGAAAATGACATGAGAACCTTCCCAGTCAAAGGTGAACCCTTCATACTCAATGGTTCTCATCAAGCCGCCGCATTCAGGCTCTTTCTCCAAAATTTCAACATTTTGTCCCATTAAATATGCTAGAGTAAGCCCAGTTAATCCGCCGCCGAGTATTATTGTTTTCATTGATATTCACTGTTCTTTTGGTGCTTGTAGATACTGGTTCTTTTAAAATCAAATTTAAAGCATTCTCAAAAAGCCCAAGTTGTCATCAAACGCAAATTTTTTGAGAGACCTAAAAGGAAATTGTTTTTTTAAGCGGTGAAGTTGGTCTTTCCTCATGAGTCCTGGTGATAGATTAAGCGTGCTGGCGGTCATCCCAATCTTAAATTGTGATCTGTGAATTTGCACGGTGCACTTTCAGGATGCAGGTTAGAAGAATGGCAGTAAAGATTTTCTAGTCTGGTTCTCTTATTCTCTTTTCATTGGTGCCTTGAATGATCAACAAAAAACACAGCCTTCAAAAAGAACTCGAGAAATGGTTTACGGGTGCAGAAAAAGTGGTGGTGGCGGGCATCGGGAACCCGATACGCAGAGACGATTTTGTCGGCGTAAAGATAGTTCAAGACTTGTCGGGCAAGGTCTCAGACAGGGTTCAGTTGATTGAGTGTGAAACCGTTCCTGAAAGCTTCCTTGAACCGATGATAGAGTTTAACCCGACGCATGTGCTATTGATAGATGCAGCAGTTATGGGGTCGAAACCTGGCGCCGTCCGACTTATCGACCCGGCGTGTGTTGCTGATGTTCCAGCCGTCACCACGCACATGTTGCCCCTGCGGATTTTCTGTGAGTACCTTACGAAGATGACGGGCGCCAAAATCGCTTTGTTGTTGATTGAACCTGAGAACACGGAGTTCGGGGAAGGCTTAACCGCCACGGTGCAGGCGGCTGCCGAAAAAATCGTGGCGATGCTGTTAGATTTGTTGGCTGCCTAAGAAAGGCGTGGATGATAGATTTTTCTCCGTTTGTAGGGTATGAAAGAGCTCCCATTTACGTGGCGGCTCCAAAATCGCCTAGGCGTCTTTGCGGCGTCTCCTTCGTGTATAACGGGTAAGTTATTTTGGTTCCTTCAACGTGCGCCCATTCACTCAACTTATGCCGAATACTGTTATCCGCGGTCAAGATATGTTCCACTTGGATATGCCTGACCAAGAGGGCGTCGGCGATGAGTGAACGATGGCACCGCCACGGCAAGGCTTCAGCGCACATTAAGGCGACACGGTTTTCTCTGGCAAGCGCGATGAGGTGCAGCAGGTTCTCCGTGAACTCTTTTGTTTGCATGTAGTCAGCGTATCCCCTGAAGCTCTTGTTTCGCCATGCGATGTTGACTGAGTCGGGTTTTGGTCTGCGTAATCCGCCTATTTCGGGCATGTGGATGTACTTTACGCCTGCGTTTTTGAGGTTGTTTGGAAGGGTTTCCTTGTTAAATTGTGGGTTATGGCGTGAGCGAGGGACGCTGCGTACGTCAACCACCAAAGTCACGCGGTAAGCCTTTAGCAAGTTGATGAACTCGTCCAGCGTTCTTGTCGAATGTCCGATTGTTAGAATGGTTAATTCAGGCTGTTCAGTCAAGTTGCCGCAACTCCCTTAGTTCAGTAGATGGAGACGAAACTATATGAATTCGATGAGCTAAGCGCTTCTTGCGGTGATTCGTAAGAGCTTTTTCGATTTGGTTTGTACACTTGATTCTTCTGGCGGAAAACAGCGCTCTGATGTCTAAACGAAGCATTGCCTGCATAGGCAAACGTTGAATATTGAATCATCAACTTTTGTCGTCTGAACCCATTAAGTTAATATAGTTTTTAACTGACTAATATTCAAAAGCATGGAGGAAAAAGGGTTTGTTAGGTTACGCTGGAAGAGTTCTTCATGTCAACTTGGACACGGGAAAAACCCGCATTGAACGTCTAAGCGAGGATTACGCCAAAAAATACATCGGCGGAATAGGCTTGGGCATGCGCTTGTGGCTGGACAACACGCAAGCAGGCGTTGACCCGTTAAGCCCTGAGAACACGCTTGTGTTAACGACTGGTCCAATATCTGGAACAATGTTTCCAACAGCCGGAAACGGACACGCCTTCGTCGCGAAGTCTCCTGAAACCTTCGGAATTGGCGAAGCCGTGGCACATGGCACTTTTGGGGCAGAGATGAAAAGAGCAGGTTACGACGCGGTTATTCTCCACGGCAAATCAGAAAAGCCTGTTTACTTATGGATAGATGACGATTCAGTGCAGCTGCTGGACGCAGCGCATCTCATGGGCAAATCCCCTTCTGAAACTGAAGAGGCGATAAAAGAGGAGCTTGGCGACTACTACATCCGCGTTGCCTCTATAGGTTTGGCTGGAGAAAAACTTTCGCGCATAGCCTGCATAATAAACGAGAAAACCCGCGCTGCGGGAAGAACCGGGTTAGGCGCTGTCATGGGCTCCAAGAACCTTAAAGCAATCGCTGTCCGCGGAACACGCGACATAGTTCCAGCGAAGCCAGACGAGTTCATGGACATGGTTAAAGAGTTCCATGAGCGCATGAAAGGTCCAGCAACGCAGAAGTACAGGACGCTTGGCACCCCAGAAAACGTGTTGGTTCACAACGCATTACATTGTATGCCAACACGCAACTACAACAACGCTCATTTTGAAGAAGCAGATAAAGTCAGCGGGGAAGTTTTGAACGAGAAGTTTGTGGCGAAAATCATAGGTTGCAGTTCCTGCGCTATGCGCTGCGAACACGAAGTCGTGGTTCCTGAAGGACCTTACAAGGGAACGATGACGAGGATGGAGTACGAGACTCTGTGGGCGCTGGGACCCTACTGCGGGATCGGCAGGCTTGACACGGTAATTAAGGGAATGGAACTATGCAACTATTATGGAATGGACGCCATCAGCGCAGGTGTCGTCGCTGGCTTCGCCATGGACTGCTACGAGAACGGACTTTTGTCAAGACAGGATTTTGACGGTTTGGAAGCTCAGTTCGGCAGTTCCGAAGCACTTCTCCTAATTCTTGAGAAGATGGGCAAACGTGAAGGAATAGGCGACATTCTCACGGAAGGCGTGCGAATTGCAGGTCAAAAAATAGGTAAGGGCGCTGAGAAACTGGCGCAGCACATCAAGGGCTTGGAAGTCACCGGCTACGATTTACGTTGCCTCAAAACGGCGGCTTTGGGTTTCGCGGTTTCCTTCCGCGGCGCAGACCACAACAGGCATGGTGCTTACGCTTTCGACGTTAAGGGTAAGGTTGACCGGTTGAAGGCTGAAAAGGGCAGAGGCAAAATGGTTCGGGATTTGGAGGACGTTTACGCCTTGATTGATTCGTTTATCGTATGCAAGTTTTCAAGGGGCACCTACTACAAGGAACTTGAGGACATGGCCAAGCTCTACAATTTGGTAACTGGCATCGAGATGTCGGCTGAAGAGCTGAAACGGTCTGGTGAACGGATAAACACGATTGGCAGACTCATCAACATCAGAGAAGGCTTCAGCCGAAAAGACGACACTCTGCCGTGGAAAGTCATGAACATGCCGATTCCAGATGAAGGACCTGTAAAAGGTGCCTTCGTAAGCCAAGAAGAACTGGACTTACTGCTGGACGACTATTACGAGTCTCGAGGATGGAACGTTGAGGGTGTCCCAACCGTGGAGAAGCTTAACGCACTCGGCATGGAAGACTTGATTGGCATAGTTGAAGCAAAGAAGGAGGCGTAAACAGCGATGGTGAAGATTCACGAGAGAAAGTTCGTTTCCGCTGACCCAGACAAATGCGTAGGCTGCCAAATCTGCGAGTACGCTTGCTCTTGGACGAAGGAAAAAGCGTTCAACCCCATAAAGTCACGGATACGAGTGGTGCGCGTGAACCAGTTAGCCAACATGGCGGTTACGTGCAGGCTCTGCGAAGAACCAGCCTGCGTGGCTGCGTGTCCACGTGACGCCTTGACGCAGTCGGAAGAGACAGGAGCCATAATGATTGACGCAGACAAATGCAACGGCTGCGGATGGTGCATCGAAGCCTGCGATTACGGCGCGATAATGCTGCATCCGGAAAACAAAACCGTTTACGTGTGCGACCTGTGCAAGGAACAGGGCGAACCGCAATGCGTGAAATGGTGCCCCGAGGAAGCCTTGACGCTCGTCACAAGCGACGTGCTGGCGCAGAAAGCACGAATCGGCGCTGTGAAGAAGCTATTCCAAGAAGCAAAAGCCACAAAGTAAGCGCGTTGGAAACGCTCTTGGCGAATACATCCCCGCTTATTTAAAGCGGGCGAGCGTATTCTGTCGTTTCCAACATGGTTTGACGGGTTTCGACGTCAATAGCGATCTATCCCTCTATAGGTTTCTGCATAGAACCGCTATTAGGCGCCAAATATGCACGTTGACGGTTCAACGATATGTTTTTTCACGTCACATACGATAAATTAGCTGTATGCCTTAAATTTTGCATAGACTGAATATTGACCTTAAAAGAAAATATGGATAGGCTCGGTTATCTTACTCTGCGGTCAACTATTTTTCCGTTTGAATCGATTAGTGTCACGTCTAATGGCATCTGTCCCACGGCGTGTGTTGCGCAGCTTAAGCATGGGTCGAACGCGCGAATGACGGCTTCAACCCTGTTAAGCATGCCTTCCTGCAGGCGTTTCCCGTTCACGTATTTCTTAGCCACTTGCGTCACGGCTTTGTTGTAGGCGAGGTTGTTGTGTTCCGTGGCGATAATCATGTTCGCCCACACAATCATGCCCTGTGGGTCAACCGCGTAGTGGTGAATCAACGTGCCCCGCGGAGCCTCAGCCACACCGATCCCTTCATCGTTGTTAACGAAAGCTTTGGCGCTGACGCGTTCAGAAAGCACCTCGGGGTCTTCAAGGATTTCCTTCACGCCTTCAAGGCAGAAGAGAATCTCAATCAGTCGCGCGTAGTGGTAGTGGAACGTGCTTTGGACGATGCCGTTTTTGCCGAGTTTCTTGAACTCCTTAAGCTCCTCGTCCGCGAGTGGTGTGCCGCAGTGCGATGCTATGTTTAGCCGGGCTAAGGGACCGACTCGGTAGGTGCCGTCTGGATAGCCCAGCGGTTTGTAGTATGGGAACTTCATGTAAGACCATGGCTCAACCGCTTCGCCGATGTAGTCGTAATAGGTTGCTGGGTCAAGCTGGTCTGCAACAATTTTGCCTTCCGCGTCGACTATTCGTATCTTGCCGCCGTAGTGTTCTAGCCCGCCCTTCGCTGTTACCAAGCCCAAGTAGTAGGTTGGGAAGTTGCCGAAGTTCTCCGCCTCATCCTCCAGTCCCTCTAAGCAGTTTTTGAAGAAAGCAATCGTCTTAACCGTGATGTCTAATGCTTCGTGCAGGTTAGAATGGAGATAGTCGGCGTTTTGCTTCGTCAGTGGCCATTTGCCGCCGCCGGGCATAATCCACTCGCTGGAGTGTATGCGTTTGCCAGCCACTTTTTCTATGATCTCCTGCCCGTACTTCCGCAGCTTAATGCCCTGTCTTGCCAAGTCAGGCTGCTTCTCTATCAAGCCAAAGATGTTCCTCTCCGCCGGGTCCGAGTCCATTCCCAACAGCAAATCTGGGAAAGACAGGTAGAATAAGTTCAGCGCGTGCGACTGAATCATCTGCCCCATATGCATCAGGCGCCGCAGTAAAACCGCTGTCGTCGGCGGGGTTACGCCGACTATTTGGTCGCAGGCTTTCGCTGAAGCCATCAGGTGGCTTACGGGGCAGATGCCGCAGGATCTGGAGGTTATGCTGGGCATCTCGTAGAATGGGCGTCCTTCGCAGAATTTCTCGAAGCCTCTGAAGTCAATGACTTGAAACCGTGCCTCTTTGACGGTCTGGTCGTCTTTCAGGAATATGGTTACTTTGGCGTGTCCCTCAATCCGCGTTATTGGGTTTATAACAATTTCTTTGCGCATTCTTCATCCCTCAACCATACTTGGATCTGCCTTCCATGTTAGGCGTCCTTCCAGCCAATAACTCTGTTACCACGTAGTTTATGAGAGCGGCAGATGGTGGGCACCCGGGAATGAAATAGTCCACCTTAACCACTTCATGCAGCGGATGCACCTTCTTGAGCACTTTCGGCACATCTGTTGGTATCTGCTGTTTCACTTGGGCGTTTTCTATGTAGGCTCTTTGGAGAACGGCTTGGTCGCTGTTTTCCCAAGTGTTTCTTAAGGCGGTGACGTTTCCCGTGACGGCGCAGTCGCCCAGCGAAATCAAAATCTTCGTTCGCTCCCTCGCCCGCTTCAGCAAGCTCAGCTGCTCCTCGTTCGCAACAGCGCCCTCGATGAGGGTCACGTCAACGTTCTCAGGGAAAACCTTCACGTCAGCGATTGGACTGTAAACCAGTTTGATTTTCTTCGCCAAATCGATGAGCAGTTCGTCTTGGTCGAGGAAGGACATGTGGCAGCCTGAGCAGCCGCTGAGCCATATAGTCGCCACCCGTGTCTTTTCTACTGTTTCCATTTTCGTTGCCTCCGTTCCGTGATAAACTCGGCAATGTCCTTATGCTTGGTGTGAGAAACGGGTTCTCCTTCGATGTAAATGGCACCGACAGGGCAGACCTTGGCGCATTTTCGGCACGACGTGCAGGAGCACGAATTTCCCCAGTGCTCATCAAGGTCCATTATTACCTGAGCGTCTTTGCCGCGCAGTTTCAGGTCCAACGTGTGGACGCCTTCTATTTCGTCGCAGACTCTTAGGCAGCGCGTGCAGAGTATGCACCTGTTTCGGTCGATGACCAAGAAATCGTGACTGGAATCTATCTCGAGGCGGGTCCAGTTCCGCTCGAACAGGACGTGGTCAACTCCCAACTGGTTCGCAAGGCTCTGCAGTTCGCAGTGGTCGTTAGCCACGCAGACGGAGCAGATGTGTGTTCTCTCGGCTAGAAGCATCTGCACAGCCATCTTGCGGTATTCCGTCAGCCTCTCAGATTGGGTTGTGACTTCCATGCCGCTGCTGACGGGTGTTATGCAGGCTGGGAACAGTTTCGGCGAACCGCTGATTTCAACAAGGCACAGGCGGCATCCACCGTAAGGGCTTAAGCCTTCCAAGTTGCACAACGTGGGAATGATGATGCCGTTGTCTTTGGCAGCTTTCAATATCGTGGTTCCTTCTGGCACGGTGACTTCCAAGCCGTCTATTTTCAAAGTGACTGTCGTGGCGGTCATGGCGTTGCACCTCTTTCCTCCTTCTTGAAACACTTGCCCGCCCTGCAGGTTTTGTCGCGGATATGCTCCACATACTCGTCCCTGAAATACCTCAACGTCGTCAGAACCGGGTTTGGTGCTGTTTGCCCCAGACCACAGAGGCTGGCGTCCCTGATGTAACTGCTTGCTTTCTCCAGTGTAGTGATGTCTTCCATTCTTGCGTTGCCCTGAGTGAGGTTGTCAAACACTTCTTTGACGCGGATGAGCCCTGCCCTGCATGGCGTGCATCTGCCGCAGGACTCGTCAACGCAGAATTCCGTGAAAAACTTGGCTGTGTCCACCATGCATGAGTGGTCGTCGAGAACCACGATTCCGCCCGAACCCATTATGGCACCCACGCGTGTGAGCGAGTCATAATCGATGGGCAAATCCAGTAGCGCGTCTGGAAGGCATCCGCCTGATGGCCCCCCAACTAACACGGCTTTGAATTTTCTTCCTTCTGGGACTCCTCCGCCTATGTCGAAAACGACTTCTCTCAGGGTGATGCCCATTGGCACTTCGATGAGTCCAGGGTTGTTTGTTTTACCCGTCAGTGAGAAGCATTTGGTTCCCGTGCATCTGGGCGTGCCGATTTTGCTGAACCACGCGCCGCCGTTCTGAATAATGATTGGTATATTGGCGAGTGTTTCCACGTTTTGTATCAGCGTGGGCTTTCCCCATAAACCAGAGTTGGCAGGATACGGCGGACGCGGACGCGGCATGGCACGGCGTCCCTCAACAGAGGCAAGTATGGCTGTTTCTTCTCCAGCCACGAATGCGCCCGCTCCAAAGCGGAGCTCCACATCGAATTTGAATCCCGTTTCAAGAACATTATCACCAAGCAACGATAGTGATTTAGCTTGGGCAATCGCCTTCTGCAAAGTCTGGATAGCCAGCGGATACTCCGACCTAATGTACAAGTAGCCTTTCTCTGCGCCTATAGCGTAAGCAGCGATTAACATGCCTTCCAGAATGGCGTGCGGGTCTGCTTCAGCCAAAGTGCGGTTGGCAAACACTCCAGGGTCGCCCTCATCCAAGTTGGCAACAATGTATTTTGGTTTACCATGCGCCCGAGCCACGAGGCTCCATTTCTGTCCAGTTGGGAACCCTGCGCCGCCTCTGCCCCTGAGCTTGCTCGTTGCGACCTCATAGATGATGCCTTGAGGGGTCATGGTTGCCAGACATTTCACGATGGCTGAGTAGCCGCCCATAGCGATGTAATCCTGAATTCGTGACGGGTCAATTTTGCCCGCGTTCCTGAGAACGAGTCGATGCTGTTTTTTAAAGAACGCCGGATTCCCATAAAGCATACTCTTAACAGGTAAGCCTAGAACTATGTGATCCCGCACTATCTCTCGGACCTTTTCGGGAGTGACGTTCTGGTACAGGTAGTCGCCAGGTTCTATAATCACCGCGGGACCCACTGAGCAAGTGCCGACGCATCCTGTCTTTGCGACTTTGCATTCTTTCTCAACGCCAAATTCCTTCACCGCTTCTTCGAATGCCTTGAGAACTTTGAAGGCGCCAAGCGGGACACAGCCGCTTGAGCAGCAAACGTTAATGCGGTACTTGTAAGCTCTTTCAAAATCTACTTCTTGTTCAGCTATTTTTTGAATATCAGCAAGATTCAAGATTAAGTACCTCCAAGCACCTGTTTAATTTTCTGCAAAACAATTTCTTTCGTGGCTTTCGCTATGACTTCGTCGTCAACTATGATGGTTGGTGCCATAGCGCAAGCGCCGATGCAGCGGGTAACAAGCAGAGAAAGTTTTCCGTCAGGTGTTGATTCGCCACGTTTTATGTTATATTCACGCTCAACTGCCTGCATGATTTCATCTGCTCCCTTCACGTAGCAAGCTGTGCCCATGCATCCAGTAACGATATGCTGGCCTGGGCGCTTGAGTTTGAAGAAGCTGTAAAACGTCGCTACTCCGAACACGTGGCTCGGCGGAAGATTAAGAGAACCAGAAATGTCCATCAACAATTCTTTGTCGAGGTATCCGTAGATTTCTTGGGCTTTGTGAAGGATTTCCAGAAGAGCGCTCTCTTGGTAGCCGTGGTCTTTCATGACTTTTTCTAACATTACGCGGCGGCTGTCATCCTTTGACAAACGTCCAATCCTCCAATTTGGTAATTTTTAAAGCTGCCAAGCTCCCACCCGCAAGTGTACATGCCTACTGAAAAGTTGTTGTATATAAAATTAGAGACCTGAAATTTAAACTATTCATGTTAGAAATAGGCATTAGTGCACGCGAGTTAGATGAAGATTCTAAAGCACGTGGGTTCGCCGCGAAAAACTCAGATGCGATCACCTTAACCGTTAAGAATAGCGATCTATAAGAAAGCATTAAATTCTGCAAAGCTGCAATACTACCAACAAACTTGCCTTGCGTGGAGGCATCGGCGAGGATAAAAAGATGCGTGTAATTTCAAAAGAAGACTTTGCAGAATTTGTTAACGCCCTTATAAAAGATAAATCGTTGGATGTTGTTGGAGTAAAAGCAAAAGGCGGCAAGTTTGCTTTCGGACCCCTGGAATCAGCAAGCGAACTGCGCTTGGATTATGATGTGACGCTGCTGCCTCCGAAGAAGTACTTCTTCCCCCAGCGGGAAACGCTCGTCACTTATGATGTGGCGACGGGTTTTGCTGCCCCCAAAACCGAAGGGGTTAAGCCTTTAGTTATCATAGGTGTTCATCCCTACGACATTGTGGCTCTGCTCCACATGGACGAAATTTTCAAAGAAACCAAATCTGACCCATACTACTTCGAAAAAAGAAATGCTTCAATCATAATAGGCATTAACATTCAAAACATGTCAAAGTACTGCTTTGCACCGCAAATGGGCTGTGCAGTAATTGACTACGGCTACGACTTGATGTTAACAGACCTTGGAAACAGGTACGCAATCAACATTGGGCACGCAAAAGGCGAGGAACTCCTGAATAAATACGCAAAGAACGTCACAGCCGCGCTCGCGAGAGACATCCAGCTGGTCGGTCAGAAGAAACGAGAAATCCTCAGCATGTCCAAGCAGAAATTTGATTTCTCACCAGAGCTAATTCCCGAGCTCCTCAGCAAGACCTACGAGGAAAGCGGGTTTTGGGAGAAACACTCCGAAAAATGCTTGGCTTGCGGCTCATGCGTCCTCGTCTGCCCAACATGCTACTGTTTTGACGTCAAAGATAGCACGGACCTGTCGCTGGAACGCGGCGAGAGGATACGAACATGGGATGGTTGTCTGTTAGAAGATTTTGCCAAAATCGCGTCAGGCGAGAACTTTCGCCCCACCAGACCCACACGGTACAGGCACCGCTACTTCAAAAAGGGCAAGTATCTTTATGACCGCTTCGGCTTCATTTCATGCGTGGGCTGCGGCAGATGCTCCTCAAACTGCCTTCCAGACATCGCAAACCCCGTCAAACTCTTCAATGACATGTACCATGAAACCCAAAGCTTGGGCGTAATAATCGCTCCAGCCCCTGAACCAGCCGTGGAGATTCAAACCGAAGGCAACATAGATTACGTGCCGAAGTTGGCGACAATCGTTAAGAAAGTGCCCATGACCGCCAACGAAACACTATTCGAGATAAAGTTGGACGACGGCTCCGAGCTGGGTCATAAACCTGGGCAGTTCGTGGAGGTCTCGGTCTTTGGCATTGGTGAAGCACCCATTTCTGTTTCTTCCTCGCCCACGAAGAAGGGAACGTTTGAACTCTGTGTTCGCAAGCTGGGAAACGTAACCACTAAGCTGCACACGCTCAAAGAAGGCGACAAAGTGGGCATCAGAGGCCCATTTGGAAACGGTTTCGACTACGAATTCTTGAAGGGTAAAGACTTGCTGTTCGTTGCAGGTGGTCTCGGAATCGCGCCGCTCCGGTCTCTGTTCAATTACGTTCTGGACAACAGAGAGAAGTACGGTCGCGTTATTCTGCTGTATGGCTGCAAAGAACCGCGAGAACTGCTTTTCAGCGAGGAGATGCTGGCACTGGCTAAGAGAGACGATGTTGAATTCAAACCAACCGTCAACTGGTGCCCCGAAAACGAGGTGTGGACCGGCAACATCGGCGTCATAACGACCCTGATTCCGCAAGTCAGCTTTGACCCTGAAAGCACTTACGCTGTAATCTGCGGGCCGCCCATCATGTACAAATTCGTCATCCATGATTTGAAAGGCAGGAACCTTCCAGACGACCACATAATTCTTTCTCTCGAGCGGAGAATGAAGTGCGGAGTTGGAAAATGCGGACACTGCCAAATCAACCAAATATACGTGTGCAAAGATGGCCCAGTTTTCAATTACTCAAAAATTAAAGGCGTACCGGAGGCACTGTAATGGCGAAGCCAAAAGTTGCATTCTTCGATTTTGCAGGCTGCGAAGGAGACCAGCTGCAAGTCGCTAACCTGGAAGAAGAACTTCTCACCCTTCTGGGACAAGTTGAAGTCGTGGCCTTCAGGGAAGTAATGAAGGAGCAAAGCGACAACTACGACATCGCGTTCATCGAAGGCTCTTGCACTCGCCTACAGGATGAAGAACGACTGAAGCAGATCAGGAAAAAAGCCAAACTCGTGGTCGCCATTGGCTCATGCGCCACAATCGGCGGCATCAACTCGCTGAGAAACGATAAGGACTTGGATGATGTTAGGAAGACGGTGTATGGCGAGGACGCGAGGCTGTTTGATTCGTATGCGGCGCGACCAATTGACGCCGTGATACCCGTAGACGCCTACGTACATGGCTGCCCAATTACCAAAGACGAGTTTCTCAGCGTTGTCAAATCGCTTCTGCTGGGAAAGAAGCCTGACATACCAACCTACCCCGTTTGTGTCGAATGCAAGAAGAACGAGAACGTCTGCGCGTTCGAAAGGGGACAGTACTGCGTGGGGCCTGTCACCAGGGCAGGCTGCAACTCCTGCTGCGTCAACGAAGGAACCATATGCTGGGGGTGCCGCGGTTTAGTGGACAATCCAAACGAGAACTCGGAGAAAGAAGTGCTGATCAAGTATGGACTCACGGTGGACGACGCGATTAACAAGTTCAAGTTGTACTTCGGTTGGCAGGAGAGGAAAAGATGAAAGAAAGAAACCTTGACATTAACGTGCACCACGTGACAAGAGTTGAGGGTCACGGAACCATCTACGTCAACGTGCGAAAAGGAATCATTGAAAAATGCGAGTGGAACATATCGGAAGCGCCACGGTTTTTTGAAGCCATGGTTGTTGGCCGCAATTGGCGTGAACTGCATCACATCACTTCGCGGATCTGCGGCATCTGCTCAATTGGGCACACGTTGGCGTCGCTGCGTGCCACCGAAGCGGCGATGGGCATCACGATAAGCGAGCAGGACCTGAAGCTTAGGAAGCTTGCGTTGCACGCGGAGAACATGCAGAGCCACGTTTTGCACTTGGGCTTTCTGGTTCTACCCGACCTTTTGGGCGTGGGCTCAGTTATCCCTGTCGCGTCTTCGAACCCTGAGGAAGTCAAAACAGTTCTGAGAGTGCACAGGCTGGCGAATGAAATGTCTAACCTACTCTGCGGCAGGACAACGCATCCCCAAAGACTGATACCGGGCGGCTTCTCAAAAATTCCCTCAATGAAGGAGCTAGCAGAACTCAGAGAGCGGCTGCAAGCGTCGGTGCCTGACCTCCTGAAGGTGGCGGAGCTGTTCAAGAGCTTAGCGTCAAAGCTGCCTGATTTCACAAGGGAAACCGAGTTCATAGGGTTAACCAAACCAGACGAGTACGCGCTCTACGACGGCAACCTTGGCTCAACGGACACTGGAACGGCACCAGTCACCGAGTACCTTTCCTTCACCAACGAGTACATCGTGCCTTGGTCCACAGCAAAGCGGGCTAAACACACGCGAGACTCGTACATGGTCGGCGCGCTCGCAAGGTTTAACCTGAACTACGATAAGCTTTCGCCCTTAGCGAAGAAAACCGCGGAACTGTTCGGTTTGAAACCCGTATGTCATAACCCGTTCATGAACAACATCGCACAGCTTGTGGAAACAGTCCACAGCGTGGAGGATTCGATTCGGCTGATTAACGAGCTTGAAGCCGCCGGACTACAGCCTCAGCCTGACTACAACAACCCGCCGATTAAGGTTAAAGCTGGGCGCGGCATCGGCGCCGTCGAGGTGCCGAGAGGCATACTGTTCCACGATTACACGTACAACGAGAAGGGCGTTTGCACCAAAGCCAACTGCATAATTCCGACAAACCAGAACCACGGCAACATCGAACTGGACATGAAAGCGTTGCTGCCTAAAATCTTGGACAAGAAGGAAAAAGAGATTGAGCTGAGCTTGGAAATGCTGGTTAGGGCTTATGACCCGTGCATTTCTTGCTCGACACACTGCGTTAAAGTGAACTTCGTTTAGAATAGGCTATTGCGGGGCTATCTCCGCCTCTGGCTTAGCCGTTTCCTCGCTTTTTTCTGGAGCGGGTGTTTCTTCCTTTTTTATTTCTGGCGTCGGCGATTTGGGGCATTCTGCTGGTATTATTTCTTCCCTGAGGTCTAGGACGCCTTTGACCGTGCCGTCTTCCAAGTACTCAAGCTGGAACCCCATCTTCTTGGTCAAGCTTAAGGCTCTGGCGTTGTCAGGCAGCATTATAGCGTAAACTGTTTCGACACGCATCTCCCTAGCGATTTCAAGAACGTAATCCACCATTTTGGTGCCCAAGCCCAAGCCTTGCCACTTATCGCCGATGATAAAGGCTAGTTCGCCGCTTTTTCCGTCAGGCTCGATGCTGATTCTGGCTACGCCCAAGATTTTTCTGCGTCCCTCTTCGGTTAGCTCTGCCACGATGGCGATCTCGCGGTCGTAGTCGATGTTGCAGTAGCGCACTCGGACTTCGTGCGGCGTGTCTTTCAGCATCTGGAAGAACCGGTAGCGGATAGACTCTTCGGAGAAGCTCTGGAACATTTCCAGCCACATGGGCTCGTCTTCGGGTTTTATAGGCCTCAGCAGCACCTCTTGCCCGTTCTCAAGCGTCCACAAAGTCTCGTACTTCTTCGGGTAAGGACTAATCACCAAGTGCTCGTGTGGCTCGAACTTCTTGAAAACACGGTCCTTGTCAACGGCGATTCGCGCGTCGAGGATGCAGGCTTCTTTATCGTTTATCAGCAGCGGGTTGATGTCGATTTCCTTTATCTGCGGAAAGTCAATTAGCAGTTGCGAGAACAGCAACATAATCTCTTCCAAAAGCTTGAGATTTGCTGGCGGCTCGTTCCTGTAGCCCTTCAGAAGCTGGTAAACTTTAGTTTCCTCCATCATTCTGCGGATGAGCGTGGTGTTCAATGGCGGCAGCCCGATGGAGTAGTCTTTGAAAAGTTCGACGCCGACGCCTCCCATGCCGAAGAGGATTACAGGACCGAAGAGTGGGTCAGTTTTTCCTCCCAATATGACTTCGTAGCCTTTTCTGCTGATCATGGGCTGGACGGTGACGCCGAGTATTTCCGCGGTTGGGTTGTGCTGCTTCACTCGCTGCGTGATGATGTCAAATGCTCGCCTGACTTCGGAGTCGGTGTGTATGTTGAGGATGACGCCTCCCGCATCAGTCTTATGGGTTATCTGAGGCGAAAGAATCTTGAGAACTACCGGATAGCCTATCTGGTGCGCGAACGCCACGGCTTCCTCGGCGTTTATGGCGACTTTGGTTGTTACGACAGGGAACTTGTAGTATTCCAAGATTTTTTTCGCTTCGTCCTCGGTGAGCAGCTCACGATTCTCCATCGCGGCGTTTCTGAGAATAACCATTATTGGTCGTTTCGGAGGCGCGGCGTCCAGCGGAAGCTCTTCAGGCGTCTCGTAAATCAGGTCAAGGTTTCGCTTGTACTGAACCATGTGCATGTACGTTTTAATGGCATGCTCTGGCGTGGAGTATGTTGGAATGTTGTTGGCGTTGAGGATGCGGTTTGCTTCTTCAACTGCACCGTACCCCATGAAACTCGTGATTATGGTCTTGTTCTGGTAAGCCTTGCTCTTCACCAACTCCACGATGGTTTTAGCTATTTCCACCGCTTCTGACACGGCTTGCTGAGTGAAAATGACGAGTATGCCGTCGATATTTTCGTCGTTGAGGCAAGCTTCCATCGCAGTTTTGTAGCGGTCAGCTCTAGCATCCCCCAGCACATCAATTGGGTTGCCTCGGCTCCAGAAAGGCGGCAAAACAGCGTTTAATGCGTCCATAGTTTTGGGACTTAGTTTGGCAAGTTTGCCTCCTTTCGCCATCAAGGCATCGGTTGCCATGACACCTGGGCCACCCGCGTTTGTAATTATCGCCAAGTTGGGTCCTTTCGGCAGTGGTTGAGTTCCCAAGACCTCCGCGGCATTGAATAAATCCTCAATCTCATCCACGCGCACTATGCCCGCCCGTTTGAACGCGGCGTCGTAAACATCGTCTTCGCCTGAAAGCGAACCCGTGTGAGACGCAACGGCTTTTGCACTTTCGCTGAACTTACCCGCTTTAACCACTATTATGGGTTTGGTTCGAGCGAAGTGGCGGGCGGCGCTCATGAACTTCCGCGCTTCAGTGATGCCTTCCACGTACATGAGTATGCTTTTGGTTTGGGGGTCGGTGCCGAAGTAGTCGATGAGGTCGCCGAAGTCCACGTCAATCATGGAGCCTACGGAGACGAAGTTGCTGAAGCCAATATTTTCATGAATTGCCCAGTCAAGGATGGCTGAACCCAGCGCGCCGCTTTGCGAGAGAAACGCGATGTTGCCTGCTTTCGGCATCTTATCCACGAAAGTGGCGTTCAAGTTTATCCGAGGGCGGATTACTCCAATGCAGTTTGGTCCGATGACACGTAAGCTGTACTTTTTCTTAACTTCCAGAATCTTGGCTTCCAAGGCTTTGCCTTCAGGTCCAGTTTCCTTGAAACCTGCTGAGACTATGATTACGCCTTTAACGCCTGCTTTTCCGCATTCTTCCACCACATCAGGGACGGTTTTCGCCGGCGTGGCGATCATTGCTAAATCCACGGGTTCTGGGATTTGCCCCACGGTCTGATACGTTTTTACTCCGAGAATCTCGGGTTTTCGTATGTTAACGAAGTAAACTTTGCCTGCGTACCCCTGCTGAGTGAAGTTTTTTACTATTGCGTAGCCGACTGAGCCTTCAACGTCGCTGGCGCCTATGATGGCTACGCTTTTCGGGTTGAAAATCTTGTCGAGGTTTAAGGTAACCATTTTGCTGGATGACCTTCCTAGTTTAGGGCGTGCAAAGGGGGCAATTAAAAGCTTATGCATCAGCAGTCTACCTCTTCTCGTACGACACGATGAAAAACGCAGACAGGCAAAGCTGAAAAAGCTGACTTGGCTGGGTGGCGCACGAATGGAAAGGTTCAGGTAACTGGACAACACATCAAGAGATAGCAGCTGATTCACATGATAATCAGCGGTTCATTCTTTTTCTTGAACGCGCCGCAAGCGCGTCCTGGTCGGTGGTCTCTGGCGCAGACTGGAACGCCATCGATTTCGTCGTAGTTGGCGCAGTTCAAGCAGAACCTTTCATGCGCGTTGTCTGGGTTCACGCTTGCATTTTTAGGTGTGAATTCTTGGCAACACACCGATGGCCCATGGTGCACGGCGCACAACGCGACGCCTTCGACGTCTCTTCGGTCTTCAAGGTTTGCGCAGTCTCTGCAACTTTCTATATGCGTCTGTCTTCACCTCCGTTTTATTTTGAGGTAAGCGAAGGCTCGATGGGCTCCATGATGTAGCTGTTTTCGGTTTTTAACTTCTTGAAACAGGGAACTTGGATGGCTTTCGTGAAGAACGGCGCGTCCACCGTCATAGTGTGGTACTCCCCGAATTCGCCGCACAGGTCCAAACCGTTTTTCTCATGAAGCTCTTCCATCATCTTTAAACGTTGCCCGTCGATGGTTTTGCCCAGCCAGTCTTCAGTTAACCAAGGCTTCTTGACGCAGGTGAATATGGTTTTGAAGCCGCTGGCTATCAGTTCCTTCATGATGCTTTTGCGGTCTTTTTCCCAGAGTGGCTTGATTACTTCGACGCCTGTGTCCTCGCATACGTCATCTATCCAGTTGCCGTGGAAACTGTCGACGTAGCTGATGTCCCCTGTGACGACTGCTTCGATGCCGTACTCTTCTTTGAGCTCGATGATTGCGTCGCGGTACGATTCTTTGTAGGGAGGGTCGAGACGTTCCCAAAGAAAGGGAATTTTGACAGCCTCAGATTGCAGCTTGATGATGGGAAGCGGATGGGAGAGGGAGGGTTTTTCCCAGATGAAAGTAACTATGTAGGCTACATCATGGTCTTTCATGGTTTTTAGACAAGCAAGAGAGGAATCTTTGCCGCCAGTCCACAAAGATGCAACTCTCATGAGGCATCACCGCTAATTGATTCAGGTCTACAGCAAATCTTCATTTTTACATAATTCACCTAATATTCTGATTATATGTTCTACCAATCCAAAATATTCTAACCATATAAAAATCTTTCCTATAAATTATTGGACAAATGTTTGACGCGTACAGCAGCGCTGCATTTTTCTTCACAGGTGTTCTTCCACCTTTTCCTGCTGGCGCCCTTTTATCTTACTGGTTTGTTTGGATTCACCACAACTACATTACAGATGTACGTAGTAACGGAAACTTGCCACATACATACCAGCCATCTTCATGTACGTAGTATTCTCAGATTCAGCATCCTCGACAGCCCGAAAACGCGCGTTAGCCTCTTTTGCTTGTTTTTGCCCCAAATTTATATTCAGGAAGCGAACAAAGATTAGCTCACAAGGTTTTGGAGAAAAAGTCATGAAACACGTCAAAATCACGGCTTTCGACTGCCCAGACGCTTGGTTTCAAACGTTAAGCCGCATCTGGAATGAGGGTGACGTTTTCCAGGTTGGGTATGGCTCGGAGGTTACGGAAACCAAGAAGCTTAATTTGACTCTGGAAATTACGCATCCGGAGACTAGGCCGTTGGTCAGTGATAAGGCTCCTTGTGACATACGGTACGTTCAGGGTTATGCTTTGGAGTACTTGTGGTGTGGCGAGAAACAGCAGGATGAAACGTACACGTACGGCAGCAGGCTCAACCATCCTGTCAACCAGATAGAGGAAGCGGTGAAAAGGTATGTGGAGGAACAGCGGGATAGGCAAGTTACGATGGTCATTAGGCTGCCTCAAGACATAAAGAAAAGCATCGGCGCTAAGAGGCATGAGCCGCCTTGCTTGAGCTTGATTGACACCGAGATTCTTGAAGGAAAAATGCACCTAACCTGCTATTTCAGGTCGTGGGACGCGTATGCGGGTTTGCCCGCCAACATCGCGGGGCTGCAGCTTTTCAACGAAGCCTTCGTGAAAGAGATTAACAGTCGTGGAGGTCTCTCGTTGGAGACTGGCAAGCTGATTTTCCATTCAAAAAACTGCCACATATACCAGAGGCAGAACAAGCTGGTTGAGGAGCTTCTTAAGCCAAAGAGCAGCGGGGGCGGTGTGCCGCGGATGGCGACGACGATTAAAGGCGCTACACAGAGGAATGAGCGCAACGAATAATAAGCGTGCTTTTTTTCAATTGACAGTAGCGCGGCTAAACAGGCGGTGCAAAATTGAGTGAGCTTATTAGAGTCAAAAAGTGGACGGAGTTCAAGCAACTAGTCACCGAACTGAAGCCTGACTCAATCGTCTACAGCATCGACCAAAACGGCATGTCCCAAGCAAAAGAGCTCACGGCTTTAAGATTGATTCTTCTGGCGCGAGGAGGTTACCATGTTTACCTTGATTTTCCTCGAGGAAAAGAAAACGTGCTTAGGGAAACTGGCATCCCTATACATGAAGACAAGAATGGAAACCGATATTTAGAAGACGACGACGTAATTCAGTTCATCAAGCGGGAGTTTGGCGAGAACCTCAAGGTGTTCTCGTTCTGGACAACCTAAGCAGGTAGCTTTTTTCTTGGGAAGTACTTTCTGGTTCGCAGCCCCAGCTTGACAAGTGACAGCATCAAAGGCACTTCCATCAGCGGACCGATAACAGTTGCTAATGCTGCGCCTGAGTTGATGCCGTAAAGTGTTGTGGCCACTGCAATGGCGACTTCGAAGTGGCTGCTGCTGCCAATAAGCGTCGTGTCAATTGCGCTTTCGTATTTCCATCCCAAAAAGTACCCAAGAGAGTACGTCCAAGCTATCATTATGGCGTAGTGCAGCAGGTTTGGAAGTGCAAGATACCCCACCAGCGCAGGGTTCTCAAGAATTGTTTGTCCTTGAAACGAGAACAGAACAATCAATGTTAACAGGAGCGCCACTATGGAGATTTTGCCCACAGCAGGATTATACACATCTTTGAACCACTCTTCACCTTTCTTTTGGATTATAAGCCTTCGAGATAAAGCGCCGGACGCTACTGGCAGAGCTATGAAAACGAGGACGCTGATGGCTATTAGGTCCCAAGGCACGGGAATGCTGCTTACGCCCAGATAGAATGCGGCTAGAGGCGCGTACAATCCAAGCATTAGCAAGGCGTTGATCGCCGTGTTAATCAAGCCCTGCGCCATGTCGCCTTTTGCGAGGAACATCCACCACATGACCATGGCAGTGCATGGCGACAAGCCCAGCAGGATGACTCCTGCGATGTATTGTGGATTTCCAGCGAGAAACGTGTTCGCTAAAAGTGTCATCAGAGGAGGAGCTATTACCCAATTGGCGATTATAGTCACAAGCAATGGTTTGGGGTTTCGCGCTGCGTTCTTTACGTCGCTGAAACGTATTCCTACGACGGTTGGGTACATCATGAAGAAAAGCAGTACGCCTATAGGAATTGACAACTGAGCAAACTTAAGGGAATCCATGAACTGTCCGAATTGAGGGAAGAACCGTCCAACTAATAATCCCGCCACGATGCACAAAGCAATCCAGAGCGTGAGGTACTTCTCCCATAGTCCCAGCGACAATTCTTTCTTTAAGTGTTCTTCTTTGGTTTCCAGCGTGCTCATCTCCGTTAGCGGCACACCTTCTGCTTAAATGCTTCCTTAGAAAGGGTTTCGACAAGTTCAGGCGTTATGCCGTCAATAACATTGTATATCTTGTTATCTACGGTTGAGTAGAACCGTTTGTTGCCTTCTTTCCTGTCCTTCACTAATCCTGCGTCTTTCAGGATTTTTAGGTGGCGAGAGACAACTGGCTGGAGCGTGTTCAGGTGCGGGATGATTTCGCAGACGCATTTTTCTCCGTCGCGTAGAAATTCGAGAATTTCGAGTCTGAGTGGGTCGGCGAGGGCATGGAAGATTATGGATTTGAATCGGCTGTGGTTTTCCACGATTAATGACATGGTTTTCCAATTATGCTATAACAATATTTAAATATTGTTATTAACATGCTGCTTAATCTATGGAGGCGACAAGCATAACCGAAGAAACTTACCATGGCATCCCCAGAAACAAGATACCTTGGGGTCCAACAATAGACTACGACAAGTGCATAAGCTGCGGAAAATGCGTTGATTACTGCAAACTGGGCGTGTACGAAATCGAAGAAAGGGAAGGCAAAAAAATATCGGTCGTGAAAAACCCCAACAACTGTGTCGTGTTCTGCACAGGCTGCGAAGAACAATGCCCTGTTGGAGCTATAACACATCCCTCTAAGACAGAGACAAGAGAAATAATACGAAAACTGAGAAAAGCCCAACAAACTGGGGAATAACTTGATTAATGCAAAACTTCCATGGTTTCCAGTTGTCTTTTCAGACAAATGTGATGGTTGTGCCAAAACTGGAAAACCGCGCTGCGTTGAATTCTGTCCCAACGGCGTTTTCAGCTTTCAGAACGGAAAAGCAGTGGTTGCCAATCCAGCTAACTGCGGGAAAGACTGTGGAATACCTAACTGCTCAGCATGTGCACCTCTCTGCCACAACAGAGCCATAAGTTTTCCCTCAAAAAATGCAGTATACCCGCAAGAAGCAAAAGACAACGATTTACTTCGAAAAACCAAGTGTATGAAATGTGGCAAAATCTTTTGGACGAACAAAAAGACTGATGTTTGCTTCGACTGCGAAAAATAATCACCCTAAACCGATAACGTAATCATCGAAGTGTTCCTTTTACCGCATCTGCCTTCAGTCTAAGAGAATCCATTGCATCCTCAAACTCCAGACAGGAAACACTGTTTTTCTCTGGGTTTTTCAAGGAACAGCGCCCTTCCTTCCAATTTATGCAGTTTTTTCGTTCACAAAGAGGAAAATCCAACGAGACCTCCCTCTCAACACACCAAAGTTATGAATTTGTCTTCTTGTTCATTGCGGCGCCGTACCACATGAAAACCTTAGCAACCACCGGCACTATCAATCCAGTTGCCATGCGAGCGAACACCGTCAGCAAGAACCCCGTGATTCCAGTCACCACGTTCGCGGGTGAAAGCTGAAAAATCAGGAAAAGCACGATGCCGCCGATTGTTGCGGCGGTTACTGCCGCGATTAGCATTCTTCGGAAGCTCTCTGAACGCTTATTCAACGCCCCAGCCATGTACCCGATCAGCATGGCGCTGAGGATGTAGCCAAGCAGAACCGCACCCGCCCCATGAATGCTCCCAGCCATTGGCGAGTGGTAGCTGTCAGCCCAGTACAACGCGTATATGCTGCCCAGCAGAAAACCTGAAGCACCGCCTGCCCACCTGTTCCAAACCAAGCCAAGCATCAAGGGAACTGCGACGATTACGACCAGCTCTTGAAGCTCCATCATGATTCCAATCACTACGCCGCTAAGCCCCTCAAATCCGCCGCCAAAGAGCCTGCCCAACTGGGAAATTGCCACGATGAGCAAAATTACGAGAACTGGGGCGACGATGCCGTAAAGTATGTCGCTTCGGCTCCACTGCTTCCAATCAAGACCCATAAATGTTCACCGACGTTAGCGCGAGATGTGTTTATATAAATATTTAAATTTTGTTATATAACATCTCTTCAAAAACGAACAAAAATATTAATTGCGCCGCGCCACCGATATGCATCAACAAAAAAAGGGGAAATCTGCTTGGTCGCCGCCGAAACTATCAAGAAACTGCCAGCCATACTTAAGCCAGTTTCAGACGAGCAAGGTGCAAACGCCGCCGTGGCACTGCTCCTGAAGCATCAGCGCGACGACCACAAGGTTCTCCTAGTGAAGAGAGTTGAAAACCCGTCAGACCCGTGGTCTGGGCAGATGGCGCTGCCGGGAGGAAAACGCGAGCCCAACGATAAAAGTCTGCAAGACACAGTCACGCGTGAGACGATGGAAGAGACAGGGATAGCACTTGACACTTCCAGCTTTCTCGGCTCCCTGACCGCGATTACGTCGGAACCCAAGCCTGGCATGAAGATTCTGCCCTTCGTCGTCCTTCTCAACCACGAGCCCAAACTGAAACTGAACCAGAAAGAGCTGGAACGCTACCTATGGGTTCCCTACAAGACCATCGTCCAAAGCCGAGGCGTCGCGGAATTCAGCTTCGGCAAATATTCCGCGTACATACTTCCAGACGCGGTTGTGTGGGGCATAACCTACAAAATTTTAAGCCAATTCATCAGAGCCGTTAAAAAAGCCGCTTGCCTGTAGACGCTACTCTTCACGGCGCTATTCTTGCCAGTCGAGGAGGCGCCTCTCGCCTTCCAGCTTCTGGATGTCCGTGACGTTCTGTACAACTTCCATCGTTCCCAGATACTTCCCGTTGGCGTCTCGCACGGCGAAGAACCTTATGTGGACGAGGCGGTTGTTCAAGTTAATCCAGAACTCAGCGACGTTTTGCTTGCCTGTTTTGAAGGAATCCACGATTTTGCTCACGATATGCAGGCTTTTTTCGGGGTGGCACTTCTGCACTTTTCTGCCAATTACGGCTTTGGTGCGTACGAAGATACGTTGTTCAGGCTTGTTGAAGTACCGCACCGTATCATCGGCGTCAACGAAGGTTATGTCCACTGGAATCGCGTTCAATACTCCGTCAAGCTGCTCCTTCGTGAGGTTTCCCGTCTCGAACTGGAGAACGCCTTCCGCTGCCGCTTGGACGGGCGCGGCCGCCGTTGCTGGTGGCACGATGGTGATTAGTTCGGGCGGCGTGAAGCAGCAGTAGCCGATTTCGTCGAATTCTCTGCGGATTTCCACCCACTCCTCCGCTGTGACGACGCTCATGGCTGCGGGGAAGAGCACGTTGTTTTCCTTGTAGAAGTGGTTCGGCAGCAGGTTGCCCAGTGATTTGGCGGTTTCCCAGAGTTGCTCCTTGAAGCCCTGAAAGCCAGCAGCGTCCAAGTCTTTGACGAGAGCGTGGAGTTTCTTCTCCAACTCGCGTATCTCGTTGTGTTCCATCCACATGACTGCGGGTGGCTCGGTGATTCCGTGTTTCTCGATGATGGGGAAGAGCACGTTTTCCTCGCGCAAATAATGCTTCTCGGAATCGGTGAAGTCTTCCGCCAAGTGCTCAACCTGATGGATTTCTTCGGTGGCGTAGCGGATGTCGATTACTTTCAGCACCTTGTTTGCGAGGGTGACAAGTTGCTCCGCCATCTTCACCATGATTTTATGCTCCTCCATGAGGATGCTGATGGGTTGGCTGGGCTGCAGGTTCGGCATCTGCTTTTCCAGCTGCTCCTTGAAGATGGCCATGTGCACGTCGCAGAGCCTGCGCATTTCTTCTCGTTTCACGCCTTCCTTGGCAAGTTCTTCTTCAATCTTGGCGATTTCCAGCGAGTCTGTTCCTTCAAAAACGTGTCTGAATTTTTCTTTAACCTGTTCAGGCGGCACTCCCGCGTGGAGTTGCCGGATGGCTTCTTTTATCTGGGTTTTCCTGTCCTCGGTCATGTTCAAGCTGCCTCACTTCAAACTTGCTTTCAAAACTCTGGTTAATTCGATTTCGTTGGGCTCTAATATTCCTTACGCACATCATGGAACCGCCGGGGTGCTGCACGGGCACAGTTTATTAATGATTTAGATAGGCTTCTCCCCTGAAATTTTCGGCACTTGACGATGGTAAGCGCTATCTGTGAGAGTTTCCCTTAACAATTTCTTTTTACACTGTTTCATGGCAAGTTCTGAAAAAAGGATGGAAGAGCTATCTGCGTCTTTTCTTTGCAGCCACCACGGCTACGGCGGCTGCTGCGGCGGTTGCAGCTGCCCCAGCA
>JAOZHY010000013.1 GCA_026014595.1 Candidatus Bathyarchaeota archaeon | reverse complement strand
TGACGATTTCCACTGTTTCGCCTTTGCCAACTTTGACGTTTGGTTCTTCGCCGATGTTCACTACTCCAGTGACTTTGAGTGTTGCGGGTTCGTTTTCGTCTGCTCCAAAAGTGTCTTGGGCTCTTACTGCGTAGCCGTCAACGGTTGAACGGTTAAACGGCGGAATATCCAAAGTAGAAACAATATCCTCGTTTAGGACACGGTTGTACGCTTCTATGAGGACGGTTTCTTCTTCGCCTAAAAACGCTGGTTTAAAGTGTTTTTCAATGGTTTGTTTTGCTTCTTCGTATGTCATGAGTTTTCTAAACATTACGCAACCTCCAAGTTGCCGAACATGTGGATGATTACGGTTTCGCCTGCGCTTACGCCTTCGCGGTTTTCTGGGACGATGAGGTAGCCGTTGCTTGTTGTCATGGTGGATATGGCTCCTGAACCTTTCGCGCTTACAGGTTCAGCGACCAACGCGCCATCCTTCAGCGCAACATGGACGCGGACGTAAGTTTTTCTTCCCAAGGCGCTTGTGATTCTTCTTGCCATTTTCGCCTTAACGATTGGTCGTGGTTCTTCTTTGGGCATCCCAAGCATCCTGCAAATTAGTGGTCTGCCGAATACTTCAAACCCGATAACTGACGCCACTGGATTGCCTGACAGTATCAACACTGGTTTTCCTTCCAAAACAGCCAGTGCCGTGGGCATTGCTGGTCGAAGCGCCATGCCGTGGGCGATTACGCCTGGTTTGCCCAGTTTGTTGACTGCGTCTGGCACTAGGTCTAAGCCGCCGACGCTGGTTCCGCCTGTTGTGATGATGGCGTCGCTGGTTTTTAGTGCTTGTTGGATTTTTTGGGCGATTTCGTCAGTGTTGTCTTTGGCGATGCCTAGGTCGGTTGTTTGTGCTCCGAGTTCTTGGCACATGGCGGCGAGCATGGGTTTGTTTGAGTCGTAAATCTGGTTTGGTGCGCGTTTGGTTCCCGTTTCGGCGATTTCGTTTCCTGTTGCGAGTATGGCGATTTTTGGTTTCTCAGCTACTGTGAGTTGGGTGTAGCCTAAAGCTGCGGCTAAGCCGATGTGGTATGGGTTTAGTCGTGTGCCTGCTTTGATGGCGGTTTCGCCTTTTTTGATGTCTTCGCCGTGTTTGGAAATGTTTTCTTGTGGCGCAAGTTGTGTGGTAACTTTGAGTTCGCCGTTTTTTTGGGTGGTTTTTTCCAGCATGACTACGGCGTCTGCGCCTTTCGGA
>JAOZHY010000042.1 GCA_026014595.1 Candidatus Bathyarchaeota archaeon | reverse complement strand
GGTAACGAAGAACCTGAGCTTTGTTGGGCAAAAACGGAGTGGGGTTCGATACCCCACCCGTTTTTTTGCAATGGTTTAACGTGTCACCATCGCTTTGTTGGGCTTCACAAAGCTATTGGTTTTTCCAACCCGATTTGTTTTTCTTTCTGTTTGTAATAGTTCTTCCACTGACGTTTTATTACACCAACCTGATTATGAGCGCACTCAGGAGTGTTCATGTCCAGGCTCGTATGAGGTCTTTGTTGGTTATAAGTCTTTATGATCTGGGCTAACTGCCTGTGAGTTTCAGCCAGGGTTTCAAGCTTCATGTGGTTTAGCCATTCATCTTTCAAAATCCCGTTCACACGTTCAGCAATTGAGTTTTCCAGGGGATCTCCATTCTCAGTCATGCTGATCTTGAAGTGGTTATTCTTGAGTATTTTCACATAATCATCGCAACAGTATTGAACACCCCTGTCTGAATGATGGAAAACATCCTGGGCACCCTTGGGAAGTTGCCTGACAGCCATTTGCAGGGCAGTGACTGTATGTTTGGCTTCCAGGGTGGAACCCAGGGCCCATCCAACGATCTTTCTTGAATATGCATCTGTTACAAGGCTCAAATAACCAAAACCTTCCATCGTTTCAACGTAGGTAATGTCGCTAACCCATAGCTGGTGAGCCTTTTGTGGCACAAATTCCTTAACCAGGTTGGGGTATTTGCGCAACCAGTGATTACTGAAAGTAGTACGGGCCCGGTTGCGGCGCTTGCGAACCAACAATCCCCTTTCTCTTAAAAAATCAAAGAACGAGTCGCGGCCTAAATAAAGCTCCCCTGGCAGCCGGGGTTGTATGCGAAACAGTAATTTGCGACCTCCTATACGAGGCATCAGTTTACGTTCCTTTGCAATGAGTTGAAGTAAGATTTCTGACTTTACCTCCTCTTTGTAACTGTACTTTAATCGCTGATAGTAGGCTTGCCTACTCTTGCCAAACAAGTCGCACATAGTACCCACATCTTGCTGGGGACATTTGGTGCGCAGCTCATTTACCGCTTGGCCCCAGACTTTTTTCTGATCGGGATGTTTAGCTCTCTCTCGGCAATGTTTATCATGGTATCCAGGGCAAGGGTGCGGAGTTTCTCATGTTCCAGCTCCTTCTCCAGTTGCTTTACCTTTTGTTCCAGCTCGCGTTCCCTGGGAGTCTTCTGCGATTCTTTGGTCATGGTTTGTTGTAGTTGAACTTGATGCTTGTCGGGCGAATTTAATCCAAATTTACGCATCCAATTCAAAATACAATTGTTCCCGCCAAATCCATACTTTGCCTTAAGCTCTTTTTGCGTAACATCAGTGTTCAGATACTCTTGAACAACCTTGAGCTTTATTTCGTCCGGCAATTGGTTTACTTTCCTTTTCATAATCCTGTTTAAAGTTTACTTTTGCTGTAAACCTATTTCAGGACAAGACAC
>JAOZHY010000029.1 GCA_026014595.1 Candidatus Bathyarchaeota archaeon | reverse complement strand
AAGGCTCTAAGGCGCCCGTAACCTGGATTCCCACGTCTTTTAGGTTCAGCTGGAACAACAGCTTTGTTGACGAAAAGCCTGACGACTTCACAGGCTTCCATAATAACAAATGAGCGTTAACTAGATTTAAAATTATGCACACCCCTAAGCTTTTAACATGGTTTGGCTGTTTTCTGCGTCAATAGCGACCCCTACCCCTCTATAGTTTCTGCATTGATTGGCTATTAGGCTCCAAATAGGCTGGCTAATTCGCTTAAAACGATTTTAGACATACGTGGCTTCAAGTCTCAAAAATAACCGCACGATAGTGTTAGTCTTCTATGTTCTGGAGAACTTCCATGATTTTTGCAAGTCGCTGAGCTGTGGCGTCGTCTAGTTTGTGATTTTCCTCCAAGTTCGCCACGCGCTTATTGTTTGCCATGATGAAACATTTGGCGGCTGTTGTTATAACAATTCTTGTGGCACTCACTTCGAAGTTCGAAGTGGTCGAAAAAATCTCGGAAGCAAATTAACACTTTAATGTAAATTTTTTCGCACCATCAAAACTCTATTTGCGCATTTTTCTGCCATTTTTCACGTAGGATGCCCGCAAAAGCTGTCTTTCTGGCGAACTGAAGGTAGTGGTGGATAAGAGTTATTAACTCAAGACTCGCATTGCATAACTATGCCAGATAAAGTACATTGCGCACATATCCTCGTTAAGTCTGAAAGCGAAGCCAAAGCGGTTTTGGAGCGGTTGAAGAAGGGAGAGAAGTTCGGCGCTATTGCTCAGCAGGTTTCGCTTTGTCCTTCTGGGAAGCGCGGCGGTTATTTGGGAACGTTTACGCGTGGAAAGATGGTTAAGGAGTTTGAGACTGCTGCTTTTGCGCTTAAGAAGGGCGAGGTTTCGGGTGTTGTGAAGACGAAGTTTGGTTACCACGTGATTAAGCGGCTGGAGTGAACTTTTTCGTCTGCTGTCTTTCGGTTCTCCTGAGTTACTGCCTTTATTGTAGCATCAGAAAAAGATATATCTTCTACAGATACATTCATAAGCACTACAGCGCACGAATACATACATAAAAATCAGGAGTTCAAGAAAAATTATGCCAACAGCAAGAGACCCCGTATGCGGCATGGATGTTGACACAGAAACCGCCATCAAACGCAAAATAGGCGACCGAACATACTACTTCTGCAGCCAACAATGCGCAGACGTTTACGAGGCACCTGAACGCGAGCTCAAAGCCATGAAACGACGAGTAGCCATAACCCTGATAGCCGTAGTGGCTGTAGGTGGATTGCGCCTGCTAACTCTTTTCGGGATTGTCGCAGCAATAATGTATTTTGAGCTTGTCGGCGGATTATCGGTTTATGGCTTAGCAATCTTCATAGTCTCAACTCCAGTGGTGTGGATCGCAGGTTTCAGCATAATCAAAGGCGCCTACTTCTCCCTCAGAAACCGCAAAATAAACATGGACGTCCTAGTAGCCACAGGCGTCCTTGCAGGATGGATTTACGGCGCAATAACCTCGTTCATACCAGCCATGGCGGCAGACGGGATAAGCTACCTAGAAATCTCAGTCGGCATCTTAGCCTTTGTCCTTCTGGGCAAGTACATCGAAGAAACCATACGCCGCAGGTCCGCTGCGTCAATCAGGAAACTTCTGGAGCTCAAACCCACCATTGCCACCGTCCTCCGAGACGGAAAAGAAGTTGAAGTTTCAGTTGATGAACTGCAAGTAGGCGACATCGTCATCGTGAAGCCAGGCGAAAAAATCCCCACAGACGGCATCGTAACCGCCGGCTACTCCTCAGTCGACGAGAAACTCATCACAGGCGAAAGCATACCCGTCGAGAAAAACGTCGGAAGCGAAGTAATCGGCGCCACCATAAACAAAACAGGCACCCTACAGTTCAGAGCCACACGAGTCGGCGAAGACACCGCCCTCGCACAAATCGTACACCTCGTCGAGGAGGCACAAGCTTCAAGCGCACCTGTCCAAAGGTTTGCAGACCGCGTCGTCGCAAAATTCGTCCCCATCGTCTTCACCGCAGCCGCAGTGTCTTTCACCTTCTGGTACCTGACCGCTGGCTTCTCAACAGCGTTCTTAGCCTTGCTCGCCGTGCTGTTGATAGCTTGCCCATGCGCGTTGGGCATAGCCACGCCCACCGCCATACTCGCAGGCGTCGGCAAAGGCGCCGAATATGGTGTGCTCCTCCGAAGCGGCGAGTACGTCGAAAAAGCTAGGAAACTCAGCACTGTGGTCTTCGACAAAACTGGAACCCTCACCAAGGGCGAGCCTTCCGTAACCGACGTGAAAGCCTACAACGGCTTCACGGAAAAAGAGGTGCTGGCATTCGCGGGTTCAGCTGAAAAAGCCTCAGAGCATCCACTTGCAGAAGCAATCGTGAATCGCGCACAAGAAATCAAAGTTGCTCTCGCCGAAGCGGAAGCGTTCGAAGCCTTGCCAGGACGTGGCGTGAAATGCACCGTGAAAGGCAGAAAAGTGCTGCTTGGAAACCGCAAGCTCATGCAAGAAGAAAACATCCAAACCGCACAGGTAGAAGCAGACATGGAAAAGCTGGAAAGCGAAGGAAAAACCGCCATGATTTTAGCGGTTGACGGCAAGCTCGCAGGCGTAATCGCTGCCATGGACACGCCGAAAGAAACTGCTGCTGAAGCAGTGAAAGCGCTGAAAAGCATGAAGCTGGAAGTGGCCATGCTGACAGGTGACAACGAGAAAACCGCCAAAGCAATCGCAGAGCAACTGGGCATAGACACCGTCATAGCGAACGTGTTGCCGTGGCAGAAAGTGGACGCCATCAAGAAACTGCAAAGCGAAGGCAAAGTCGTAGCCATGGTCGGCGACGGCATCAACGACGCCCCGGCACTGGCGCAGGCAGACATCGGCATCGCCATCGGAAGCGGTACGGACATCGCCAAAGAAACAGGCGGCATCATACTCATCAAAGATGACCTGCGGGATGTGGCGCTTGGCGTGGAGCTCAGCAAGAAAACCATGACAAAAATCAACACGAACCTGTTCTGGGCGTTCGCGTACAACACCGTCATGATTCCAGTCGCAGCCGCAGGGCTGCTGAACCCGATTTACGCGGCAGGTGCCATGGCGATAAGCAGCCTCACAGTTGTAAGCAACTCAGCGTTGCTGAAGCTGGCGAAGTTCAAGTTCGAAAAGTTTAACGGCTAAAGCGCGTCGTATAGGGAGGTGAAAATTGTATGGCTAAAGACCCAGTTTGCGGAATGAACGTGGACGAGAAAACAGCGAAACTAAAATCGGAATACAAGGGCAAAACCTACTACTTCTGTGCGCCGTCTTGCAAGGCGACGTTCGACAAGAACCCAGAAAAATACGCAGGCGGCTCGTCCGGCGGACACGCAGGTCACAGCTGCTGCGGCTGCTGCTAAGCCGCGGAAAGCTGCCGCTTTTTTCCGCAGCACTCAGTTTCTTTATTTTTGATTCCGTGCCTTTTCTAAGGCTTTGTCAACTTCTTCGCGTATGGTAAAGCCGCCGATGTGCAGTATAGGCTCCTTCGTCTCCGGGTCGGTGACCATGGTCGCCGTGCAGGGGTAGCTGTGATGCGCTTTCGCGATAGCATCGTATAAAATGTCTTTTTTGGTGGAAACGCCAGCGAGTTTCCGCGCTATGTACCATGTGGAGCCGCAGGGCGCGCTGCGTAGGACGGCGGCGTATTCGATGACTTCGTCTTTGCCGATTGAGGTGAGCGAAATCTCCAGCAGCGGGCGCCCAACCTTAGTTTCCTCAATAAAACGGGCAATAGTGGGCTTGTCCTTTTCCGGCGTCAGCGTGCAGAAGGGCTTCGGGAACGCGCATTCCAAGCCGAGCTCCATACACTTCGCTTCTGCCTGCTTCCTTATGCCCACAGGAATCTCCTGCCAATCCTCTATCGGCGCGATTAACGCTTTGATTCCAGCTTTTTTTATGTGGTTTGGCAGCTCAAGCAGCAGGTCCTTGTGCAGTCCAGATGCCAGACAGATGTCGGCTTTCGGCAGTTTCCGCGGCATGTACTCTTCAGGGTTGTCGATGAACGCTGGCAGCTCGGCGGGGTTGGGCAGCTGGATGGCGGCGCGGACGTTGCGCACGAAGCTGTAAACGTTGTACTTGCAGCTTTCGCAGTAAAGTCCGCAGCTCTGGCAGAAACATGGGTCGTTGATGAGGTTGCGTATGACGCGTTCCATGAAGTCCTTGCTGTACACAAAAACTAGAGACAGCTCTTCTTCCTTGCTGATTTCCGCCACTTCTCCTAAAACGCGCCGAGGAGCACGTGCTCCGCGAACAGGTCTTCGCTGAACGCGCCCACAAACTCCACCTTATCGTTGATGACTATCTTCGGGACACCAATCACGGCGTACTTCTGCGCAAGGTCGGGGAACTCGCCAGCGTCGATGACGTCGGCTCGTATCAGGTCGCTTTCAATCGCGAGCTTGTGCGCGACCGCCGCCGCCACTGGGCAGTGCGGGCACGTCAGGCTGACGAAGACCTGGATGTGTACGGGTGCTTTGACGTCGGCGAGGATAGCCTTTGTTTTGTTGGAGAGGTCTGTTGTGCCCCGTGACACGTTAATTATGGCTTCTATCAGGGTTTGGAGTTCGTAGCCGTATGGAATCCCGTAGATGCGCACGCCATAATCCTTCTTGCCAATGATCGCCAAGGCGGGAATTTTGTCGATTCCGAGCGCTCGGGCTTTGTCACCGTCCGCCATGAAATCGTACACTTCCACCGTTATCTTGTCGCTTAGCGTTGCGAATTCTTGGGCTAGCTGGCGGGTTTCCGCGCAGAAGCGGCACTCGATTTCCTGAGTGAAGTTTATGATTTTAACTGGGTCAACCATTTTCTCTTGAAGCTCGCTTCTGAGCAGGTCTTTTTTGTCGTCAGGTATCAGACTCATTTTTTGTTTCTCCAACAAGTAGGCGCTGGTTTCGCAGCATGTTTAGGTATTAATCACGTTTCCTTGCATATTATCTTTATGAGTCCCGCTGTTTTCTCCATGCGCCCACGTTGCTGGGCGAAACCCATATAAACAGTTACGCCCTTGAAATTTTCCAGCTAGTTTTGGATAAAATCTGCGATGGAGATGATGTGTTGACCAAAATTCATGCCAGAGCGAGAATAATCCAAGGCTCCGAGATAGCCCTCGACGACAGCAGGTCTCACTGTGTTGTGGTGGATCAGCCGACTGAAACCTTTCAGGGTCTTGGACCAACCCCTGTTGAGCTGTGCCTTATGAGCCACGCGGGTTGCTACGTCACCATCGCTGGGTGGGCAGCTAAGAGAATGCGGCTTCAGTTGAAGGGCTGCGACGTGAAGGTGGAAGCCGTGAAAGACGAGGAGACAGGCGCAATTATCGAGGAAGCGTTTGATATAACGCTGAAGGTGGACGCGCCCATGGACAGGGTGCAGCGCTTGCATGAGGTGACACTGAAAAACTGCCCAGTTGGATTAATGTTTGAGAAAGCAGGCGTCAAAGCAACCTATAAATGGCGAGCCCAGAAAGAATAAGGATGGAGCGAAGAAACATGGACAAGGTAATTTTGGCGGAGGGAATCAACTGGGTCGGAGTTGTAGACTGGAACATCCGCGACTTCCACGGCTACGTCACCAAACGCGGCACCACTTACAACGCCTACCTAATAAAAGACGAGAAAACCGCGCTCGTTGACACCGTGAAGCACGCGTTCTCCGACGAACTCGTCCAGAACATCCGCGAACTCATCGACCCAGAAAAAATAGACTACATCATAATCAACCACGTGGAGATGGACCACTCCAGCAGCTTGCCCGTAGTGGCGAAACTGGCGAAGAACGCGACCATAATCGCGTCGCAGAGAGGAAAAGACGCCATAATCGAGCACTACGGCTTAGACGATTTCCGCATCAAAACCGTGAAGACAGGCGACGAGCTGAAGCTTGGGAAGCGAACGTTGCGCTTCATCGAGGCGCCTATGCTGCATTGGCCTGACAGCATGTTCACGTACGTGGTTGAAGACAAAATCCTCATGCCCAACGACGCTTTCGGGCAGCACCTCGCCACGTCGGAGCGGTTCGACGACGAGGTTGACGAGCACGTGCTGATGGAGGAAGCCAAAACGTACTACGCCAACATCCTCATGTTGCTAGGTGGGCTTATCACGCGGAAGATTCAGGAAGTGGTGCAGATGGGCATACCCATCGCCATGATTGCGCCGAGTCACGGCATCATCTGGCGCCGCAACCCATCCAAGATTATTCAGGCTTATCTGGATTGGAGCGCGGGCAAATCCCTGAGCAAGGTGGTCGTCGTTTATGATACGATGTGGGGCAGCACCGATAAGATGGCGCGCGCAATAGCTGAGGGCGCAGCAAGCGAAGGCGTGGACGTTAAGGTGCTGAAGCTTCGGGCTGCGGACCTGACGGAGGTGATGACTGAAATCCTTGACGCGAAAGCCATAGTTGTGGGTTCACCGACGTTGAACAGCCAAATGTTCCCTACACTCGGACAATTCCTAACCTACGCCACAGGCCTGCGACCCAAAGACAAGCTGTGGAGTTTCTTCGGCTCCTACGGCTGGGGAGGCGGCGCCGTGCGAGGCATGACCGAAACCGTAAAGAAAGCAGGCTTCCAGGTCTTCGAGCTAGGCGTGGAAGTGAAGTATGTTCCAGACGCAGAGGATTTGAAGAAGTGCTTTGAATTCGGGCAACAAATAGCCCAGAAAATCAAAGCCTAAACTTTCGTTTTTCAAACGCTCAAAACCGACGCTGTCGTGCCTTTACTTGTCCAGAAAAATAGACTAAACTTTCATTTGCAACTTTTGTTGTCTACAAACGAGGCATTAAATATCAATTCACGAATTATGTTTTTGAGGGATAGCGTGATGAATGAGGTGGAAGACAGACAACGTGCGGAAGTCTTTGACGCGCTTGGTCATCCGACACGCATAGCGATTCTGAAAGCTCTAAGCGGAAACTCGATGGGTTTCGCTGACTTGAAAAAGGCAGTAGGCATCGACAGCAGTGGGCACCTCCAACATCACTTGAACAAGCTGAATGGGTTGATAAAAACGGATGAACACGGAAAATACTGTCTGTCAGACCAAGGAAAAGATGCATTACTCACAGTACAAACCGTGGAAAAAGCAGCGGTGTCAGAATCAAAAGAAAAAGAAGGAAAGCATGCCACTGGCGCTGTTTCCAATAAGACTTTTAAAACTGTTGTTGTGCTGCTTGCTATTCTCTTGGTTATCAGTTCTTCAATTGCCGTATTCGAATACAATCAGGTATCCCAGTTACAAGCGCAGATGAATGAGTTGAAGGAAAAACTAACCACTGGAACAAGCGTGCTTTGGAAACGTGATTTCGACATTAACATGGCCGATTTTGCGGTTGATGATGGCAAAGCCTTCATTATGACGTTTGGCGGTGATCTTTACTGTTTAGACCAACAAGATGGTCGAACGCTATGGAGTTACAATTTAGGCGGATATGTTACGTGGACTCATGCAATCACTGTCACAGAAAACAAGGTTTATGCAGGTTCACGAGGTTCCGTCCTTACTTGCTTTGATGAGGATGACGGAACGGTATTGTGGCGGTTCAAGCCAAACGTAACCTCAAGCGCTGCCTCAAAAAGTCCACCTGAATTTGAAGTGTCAAACGGCAGTGTGTTGGTCAACGCGGACGGCTTTTACGTCTTGGATGCGGTGACGGGAAGTTTATTGTGGGATTCCAGCAGTTATTCTGGTTTTTACCAAGCATTAGCTCTTGCAGACAACAGAGTGTTGGCAGCAAGCATGGTAGGTGCTCCAGACTATGTTTGGTTTCTTGTCAGTTTTGACGCAAACACAGGGCAACGACAATGGTCAACTCAAATCGGTCATGACGTTGGCTCATTAGTCGTTGCTGAGGATAGAATAGTCCTATGGGGTTTCTACCAGAATCAAACAGTTTTCTGCATCGATGAAACAACAGGAACTTTGCTCTGGCACTTCGACGTTGGAAGCACAGTTTTTCATCCAACAATTTCTGGAGGGTTAGTGCTATTTGGGTCTGGCAACGGAAACTTTTACGCGTTAAATGCTGAAGACGGCACAATCGAATGGACCTACAATAGCAAACATACCAGTGCCAGCTCCACCGCTACTGCAGCACCCATGGTCTCTGATAACAAAGTGTTTGTAGGGTTTGAAGCAGGATACGTTAGTTGTCTCGCCCTAGAGGATGGAAAACTAGTTTGGAGTGCTCCTGTTTTGGCTAATGTTGGCAGCCTGGAGACATGTGATTCTGAACTGTTTGTCACTTCAGGGGCATTTATAGGAGTAAACAACGTAGGGACAAACCTGTATAAAATCAACATGGATAGCGGCAGCATCCAATGGCAAAAAGTCTTCACCTATTGGATGCTTCCACCAGCCTGCACAAGCAACAGGCTCTACGTGGCGGCAGACCTCAAAGTAATCGCGTACAGCTAAAAGGAAAGGGCGAAAAAGAGCAAGAACCTGTCTATAAGCCCGCTTTTTTAGTATTGGATTCCTTCGGTCAGCTTGAAGTCTTCAGGCATCTTGACTAGCTTGACCTCGTTCACGAAGTCTGCTCTGTCCACGAGTTCTTTTGGCGCCAGCCGTCCAGTCATGACCACTGTGGTTTCGGCTGGTACGTTGTCAAGCAGCTTCAGCACGTCTTTGACTTCCAGCAGTTTCCACTGCGCCGCCAACCCAACTTCGTCTAGGACGAGCAAATGCGGTTTCTTCTCCCGCAAGACCTGCGCTGCAAAATCAAGCGCCTTCTTCGCCAGTTCCTTGTCGCTGCCTTTTACGCACTCAACCGCGAATTTTTCTCCGCCGAACTCTGCGGTTTTGTCCTTTTCGCCCAGCCACGCTTCCCGCCCAAACTGGTAAATCTCGTAGTATGGCGCAAGCTTGTCCTTGACTTGGTATTCGCCGATGTCTTTTTTCCACTTGAGGAACTGGATTATCACCACTTTTTTGCCGTGCCCCACCGACCGCAAAGCCAACCCAAGCGCGTTGGTGGTTTTGCCGCCGCCCGTTCCATAGTACAAGTACACGTAACCCATCTGTCATCTTCACCTCCGTTCAAGCTGGAAAAGGACAGTTCTGTGTTGGGCAACCGCCTGCATACTCGGACTGCGCCGAAACAAACGAGCCTTCCTTACCCTTCACCTGTCCAATGTACAGCACTTGCTCAGGCTTGCTGCCATAGCGGAACACGGTCACGCCCTTACACTTAAGCTGCCACGCCAAATCGTAAATCTCCCGTACATCCTCCACCTTCGCCTCGTTCGGCAAGTTAACCGTCTTCGAAACAGCGTTATCCGTGCTCTTCTGAAAAGCAGCCTGCATCCTAACATGCCAAACAGGCGCAATGTCCAGCGCTGTGACAAACAAACGCTTCACGTCGTCTGGAACGCCATCAATCTTCTGCACCGAACCTGTTCTGGCTATGTCCTCAAGAAGCTTGGCGCTGTAGAATCCACGCGCTTTGGCTGTTTCCTCAAACAGCGCATTCGTCTCAAAGAGTCTTGCGCCGCCCAGCACGTTCCGCATAAACGACACCGCGAACAACGGTTCAATCCCAGACGAGCAGCCAGCGATGATGCTGATGGTTCCCGTCGGCGCAACCGTCGTCACAGTCGCGTTCCGGAAAGCACTGTACTTGTCTTTCCAGATGCTGCCTTCAAAGTTCGGGAAAGAACCCCGTGCTTCGCCAATCTCCCTGGATTTCTGATGCGCCTCTTCCTCGATAAACCGCATAACTTCCTCGCCAATCCTCAGCGCTTCCTCAGAATCGTACGGCACACCAAGCATGATAAGCATGTCCGCGAAGCCCATGACTCCCAAACCGATTTTCCTGTTCGCCCTCGTTATCTCGGCTATTTCCTTAAGTGGATAAACGTTCGCGTCCACCACGTTGTCGAGGAAATGCACCGCGTTCCGCACCGTCTCCCGCAGCTTCCCCCAGTTGATTTTGCCGTCTTCAACCATCCGCGAAAGATTAATCGAACCCAAGTTGCAACTTTCATAAGGAAGCAAAGGTTGCTCGCCGCATGGGTTCGTAGATTCAATCCTCCCAACCTGCGGTGTCGGGTTGTGCCTGTTAATCTCGTCGATGAACACCACGCCTGGGTCGCCGCTTGCCCAAGCAGACCTCGCCATCAAGTTCCACACGTCTCTGGCTTTGAGCTTTTTCACCTTTTCCTTGTTACGTGGGTTAACCAGCCAGTACTCGCCATCCTCTGCGACGGCGGCCATGAACTCATCTGTGGCTGCGACTGAAACGTTAAAGTTCGACAGGAACGTCGGATTCTGCTTGACAGTGATGAATTCCAAAATGTCAGGGTGATCCACGCGCAGGATGCCCATCATGGCGCCTCTGCGTTTGCCGCCAGCCTTAATCACTTCTGTGGCAGTGTCGAAGATGCGCATGAAGCTTACTGGTCCTGATGCTACGCCTTTGGTTGAGCGTACGATGTCGCCTTTTGGCCTCAGCTTGGAGAAGTCGAAGCCGACGCCACCGCCGGTTTGTTCGATGAGTGCCATGTTTTTGACGGTGTTGAAGATGTCGTTGAGCGAGTCGCCAACAGGTAAAACGAAGCATGCAGAAAGTTGCCCGATGTCGGTTCCAGCGTTGAAGAGAGTTGGCGTGTTGGGGAGGAATTCGAGTCGAGCCATCATTTCGTAAAAAACTTTTTCGGTTTTTGCAGTATCTTCGCCGAAAATAGCGTCTATTTTGGCTATGGCTTTGGCTACGCGTTGGAAGAGTTGAGTTGGGTTTTCTGTGATGTTCTCCTGCTCATCGCGCAGCAGGTAGCGTGCTTTGAGGACTTCCATGGCGTTGACGGTTAGTTTGGGTTCTATGCCGAGGATTTGTCTGAGACTGCGGAGTTCTTCCTTCTTTTTGCGGTAGTCCTGATATTCCTGAGCGACTTTTTCGTAGCCGTTCTTCTTCAAGACCGCGATAACGGTGTCTTGGGCGTTTTCAACGGTTGGGGTTTGGTCTTTGAATTTTTCCTCCAGAATCTTGACGACTTCTTGGGTTATGGCTTCGGCTTTTTCGCCGTCGCCGAGTTCCACTGCAAGAAAAGCTTTGTGTACGGCGTTTTTGATTCGGTTTGGGTCGAAATCAACGATTCTGCCGTCTCTTTTTTTGATTTTGGTTAAAAGCATAGTTGTTCAAGTAGATTCTTGTGCGGATTGGCATATAAAGTTTTCAAAGCAGGAAGTGGCACGTGGTTTTACTGTGGTAGAGCTACTGCTGGAAAAAGAAAAAGACGAAAGGAGTGCTTCGAGATTTCGGTTTAGGCGAGCGCTTTGAGCTGGGCGATAAGTTCCTGCTTCATTTCTGGGCTTTCGTTGATTTCTTTGCGGGCTTTTTTCCAGTCTGCGCTGCATCTGCCGTAGCTGGATTGTTCGCCTATGTACTTGTGGATGACGTTGTCGATTTGTTCTTTGTTGGCGTCTGTGACTTTGAGGTTGGCTTCTTCCAAAACTCCGTTGAACCATTTCCAACAACCCAAGAAAATCACCATTGTAAAATTTGGCGTTTGAGCATATAAGTGTAGAGGTGAAAATAAAAATGGAGGGAAGCTGGTTTAGGTGGGTTTGAAGAATTTTTCTTTGGGAGCGCCGCAGATTGGGCATTTGTCTGGTGGTGTGCCTTCGACGGTGTTTCCGCATACGCTGCACACGTAGTAGTCTACTTTTTCCAGCTGCTTCTTGCTTTTCAAGGCGTCAATGGCTTTTTGGTAGAGTTTGGCGTGTCCTTGTTCCACTTTGCTGGCGACGTCGAAGCTCCATGCGGCTTGCTTGTTGCCTTCTTGTTTGGCTTCGTCTATGTATTCGGGGTACATTTTTTTGAATTCGAATGTTTCTCCGGAGACTGCTGTGCTAAGGTTGTCTGCGGTTGCTTTTATTTGTCCGGTTATTCTGAGGTGGTTGAGGGCGTGTATGGTTTCGGCTTCTGCGGCGGCTTTGAATAGTTTGGCGACTTGGGTGAAGCCTTCTTCTTCAGCTTTCCGCGCGAACGCCAAGTAGAGCCTGTTTGCCTGTGATTCGCCTGCGAACGCTGCTTTCAGGTTCTCATCGGTTTTGGTCATAACAAAATTCTCCTAACATAGTAATCTTGCAGAGTCAGTTTATAAGCTATACTAGCGAATAGTGCAAAGCTTTTACGCTGGTTCTCTGATGTGCAATTTTTTTCTATAGCCCCTTTATTTAAAGGAAGACTGTATAGCGCTGACGCCTCTGAGGCTGACCACGTCGCCTCTCCTCTGCTGATTTTTAACATGGTTTGCGCTGGTTCGGCGTCAATAGCGATAGACCCTCTATAGGTTTCTGCAGTGAATCTCTTAGGCGCCAAATAGGCTGGTTGAGGTTCAACTTTTTAACCTGAAAAATATAGTTTTCTTCACTTTGGGACACAAAAATGTTAATGTTTGCGTTTCTTAAAGTAGAAAAACAGACCTACGATAACTACAGCAACCATAACAGAAACGACTACAACAGGCACGACAGGAAAAGGCTCTGCCACATTAAACCAGACAGTGTCAGAAACTCCAGTTCTCCCAAGCAAATCCTCCGCGTAAACAGTAACGTTATGCAAACCACTCGCCAATCCTGATAGTGTCACGTTGCCAATTACGGTCATTTTTTCTTTCCCGTCAAGACTATAACCAGTCCAGTTAACAAGCTTACCCAACGTGAAAACCAAAGGAACACTTGTTTCATTATAAGTCTGAGCAAGCGGCGACAGGATCGAGATTTTCGGCGGTCCAGTACTGATAGATTCCAAAAGTGGATAACGATCCATGTTATCCGTGTCGATCACGTACGGCGTGTCGCCTATTCCCCATGAATCAGCTTCAGATGCATTAGGATATTTTGATCGATAGTCACTCCAGTAGTTGCCTACGTATCCGTTGTCCCAAGAAATAATATCTATACTGTTATTTTCTCCAGTATGTTCGTATGAATGCACTTGAACTTGAATAGAGTTACCAACCAAATTGTTTGCATACACCATATTGCCTTTTTCAACATGGTATATAGAATTCGTTCCGCAAGGGGTGAATCTGATTAGTCGTATTCCGATTACATTTCGCTCAATATTGTTTCCAAAGACGATTGCATTATTGCAGTATTGACCAAAAATGAGCCCTGCTTCCTGATTGTCAGTTATGTTGTTTCCGTAAACATAGGTTGCATCAGAAAACTGAATGTCCAATCCTTCATACCCGAACGATAAAGTGTTTTTTGTTATAACAGTGTTGTTAGCCCCATAGAGACCTATACCTCCATCTCCCTCAGGGACTTGTCGCCAACCATTGCCGCTTAGAGTATTTTCCGTTATTGTCCCATTGACCGCCCGCGGATAAAGAAAAATGCCCCACTGGCGATTACCTGAGATAACGTTATTTTTGATTGTAAAGTTGGTGGCGTCCGCAACCCAAATCCCGTTGTCACCATTCAAAATTTTGTTGTTGATTATACTGCAATTCTCAACTGAACCTCCACCATATGGTATAACGATAGCAACTTCGTAGTTTTTAATCGTGAAACCTGAAATTGTGACGTTTGCCGCATTAACCTGAATCGTAGGGTGATGAGGAGCCGATTGTTGGTCAATTATTGTGTTGGTTGGGTTTTCTCCAATCAAAGATAAGGGTTTATTAATGATTATCGAATCGAGGTCATTCTGAAAATAAGTTCCCGCTCTCACAAACACAGTATCTCCCGCATTAGCATTGGTTATAGCCGCTTGAATAGTTGGGTAATCGTCTGGAACAGTGATTGTTCTTGGTTCGGCTTTAACAGCCATAAAAGCAAAGCTAACTATCGTCACAAGCAATAGGAGAATAATGGCTATAGCTGCGGTTGTTTTCCTCACGTCAACACCGCGTTAAATGTAATAGGGGTCGATGGCTAAAAAAATGTTTTTGTAAGTTTTCTTAACGAAGATTTCTTGATTAAGAAAAGGCTTGGTTTTTATTCCCATTCTATGGTTGCGGGTGGCTTGTGCGTGATATCGTAGACCACGCGTGTGACTTCTGGTATCTCGTTTGTTATCCTTGTTGAGATGGCCTCGAGCACGTTGTAGGGGATTGGGGCGAAGCTGGCGGTCATGGCTTCTCGGCTTTCCGCAGCGCGGACGGCGACCACGTAGCCGTAAGCTCTGGCGTCGCCTTTCACGCCTGTGGCTTTGGTGTCGGTTAACACGGCGAAGTACTGCCAGAGCCGCTCCTGCAAGCTGTTTCTCTCGATTTCCTCCCTTACAATGCGGTCTGCTTTCTTGGCGATTCTGACTTTTTCCTCGGTTAATTCGCCGATAATCCTGACTGCCAATCCTGGTCCAGGAAACGGCTGCCTGTTAACGATTTCTTTGGGCAGGCCCAGCATTTTAGCGACTTTCCTCACCTCGTCCTTGTATAGGTCGCGCAGGGGTTCCAAGATTTTTTTGAACTTGATTTTTGCTGGGAGTCCCGCGACGTTGTGGTGGGTTTTTATCTTGTCCGAGTGCTTCCTGAAGCCTGATTCGATTCGGTCAGGGTAAATCGTTCCCTGAACCAAGTAGTCCGCACCTGCCGTCTCGGCTTTTTCCTCGAAAACCCGTATGAACTCTTCCCCGATGATTTTCCGCTTCTTCTCAGGGTCGGTTACGCCCTTCAGCTTAGCCATAAACCTGTCTTGCGCGTTTGCGATTACGAAGTTGATTTTGAATTTCTGAAACGCGTCTCTAATCGCTTCAGGTTCGCCTTCCCGCATGAAACCGTGGTCCACAAAAACCGCGGTAAGTCTGCCGTTCAGTGCTCGGGCGGCAAGTGCTGTGGCGACGCTGGAGTCTATGCCTCCGCTTAAGCCTATGATGGCTCTGTCCTCGCCCACTTCCGCCTTCAATTCGTTCACCATCTTCTCGATTATGTCGCCCATCTGCCAGTTAGCCTCGCACCTGCAGACTTCAAAGATGAAGTTGCGGAGCATGCGTGCGCCGTTCTCTGTGTGAACCACTTCGGGATGCCATTGCAATCCGTAGATGGGCTTCGTCTTATGCTTGAAAGCGGCGACTGGGCAGCTATCTGTGTGCGCCAACACCTCAAATTCTGGTGGCAGCGAGAAGACGGTGTCGCCGTGGCTCATCCAAACCTTTTCTTTTCCGCTTAAACCTTCCAACACGCCGACTGGGTTGTCGATGTCAACGCGGGCTACTCCGTACTCCTTGCAGATGGCGGGCTCTACTTTGCCGTGAACGAGTTGGGCGACAAGTTGATGACCATAACATAATCCTAAAACTGGCAGATTCATCTCTAAGATTCTTGGGTCAAGTCGCGGCGCGTTTGGCTCATAGACGCTTGAGGGACCGCCTGACAGGATTAAGCCTTTGACGTTGAGTTTCTCGTTTAGCTTTCTAATCTCGTCGGGGGTTATGTCCTGCGGCACGATTTCTGAGTAGACGCCCTGCTCTCGGATTCTTCTGCCGATGAGGTGGCAGTACTGCCCTCCGAAGTCCAGCACGAGTATGGTGTCGTATCGCGTTTGCATTTTGCCGTGGCTCACGCTTATTTGGGAACTTGTCCCGTAATTTAAGATTGCTGTCACATAACTGTGTAATCCAGCATGTACTCTCCCAGCTTTTCGCCATTTGCAGCCTGCTTTTTCTGCGCCCTCGGCATTCCATTCAACACGCAAAAAACTAAACTTATATAAACATAATCGGCTGATTATCAGAAGCATGTTCCAAAAAGGTCAAGTTGACTGGAAAAACGTACAGGGGCTAAAGTCATGGAATTAAGCGAAACCGACGTAAAAATTTTGAAGTGCCTACTGGAAGATGCCCGATTTTCAAGCAGGCAAATAGCGAAAAACGTAGGTGTCTCAGTCGGCACCGTACTGTCCAGAATCAAGAAGATGGAAGATGAAGGGCTCATAAAAGGCTACGCAGCTATCCTAGACCACGAAAAACAGGGCTACGAACTGACCGTGGTGACGGAAATCACCGTGTCAAAGGGGCGACTCGTAGAGATGGAGAGTGAAATAGCCAAAATCCCCAACGTCTGCGCTGTGTACGACGTGACAGGCTTAAACGATGCCGTCATCATAGCCAAGTTCAAAAGCCGCGAAGACCTCGGTAAATTCACCAAAAGCCTGCTGGCAATGCCCTTCGTAGAAAGAACCAACACACATGTCGTGCTTACTACAGTAAAAGAAAACTTCCGCTTGTTGTAGTCGCCTTTCAAATCTCTTTTCTCTTTTTAGCGCCTTTCTACCTGTTTTATTTTTTTCTTTCTGACTTTACATAATTGATGGGAGTTGGCGTGAGAGCGACAAATTTTCCTTTCTCAAGTGCATGTTTTAGGTGGTGTGGTTTTCTTTTTTGTATTTCAGTTCAGGCTTGGCTATGGTGATTCTTGTTCCCGAAGCCACAGGACCAGTTATCCAGACGTTTCCGCCGATGACCACGTTGTCACCTATGACCGCATCCGGTCCGAGCAGAGTGGCTCCCGAATAAATCACCACGTTGTTCCCAACTGTCGGGTGCCTCTTCCTGCCCTTGATTACTCGCCCTTTCTCGTCTTTCGGAAAACTCAGTGCCCCCAAAGTTACGCCCTGATACAGTTTTACGTTGTCGCCGATTTCCGTGGTCTCACCGATAACTACGCCTGTGCCGTGGTCTATGAAAAAGTTCTTGCCGATTTTCGCGCCCGGATGAATATCGATGCCCGTCAACGAGTGCACATGCTCACTCATTATTCGCGGGATCAGCGGCACCCCGCGCAGATAAAGCTCATGCGCTATCCTGTAAGTCGTAATCGCCAACACGCACGGGTAACTGAGAATAACTTCTTCGTTGCTTACAGCTGCCGGGTCTCCATCATAAGCTGCTTGGATGTCACCGCTGAGAAGCGACCTTATCTCCGGCAGCTTCTCCAACAACTCTTTAACCACAACCTGCGCCCTCTGTTGGCAAACGTCCTCAGGGCATACTCGGACTTTTCGGCAGATGTACTTGAGGCTCTTCTTCACCTCCTCAGTTAACCGGTCATAAATCGACGTCAACGTGGTGCCGAGGAAATATTTGATGTTGGCTTTAGTGATGTCCGCTTTCCCCAAGTAGCCTGGAAATAGCACCGTGAACAGGTCTTCAAGGACTTCGATGACGACTTTTTTGGATGGCAGGTCTCTTCCTTCGAGGTGGTCCATTCCGCCGATTGTTCGATAATTCTCCATCATCGCGTCTACGAGGTTTGGCAAGCGTGTTTCAACCCAGTTTTTCTCCACAACCTCGTTGTTTTTCATTAGTGCGTCCACTAGCTTCTCTGTGCTCCAGCAGTAAGTTTCAAGGTCGTGATTTTCGCATTCTCTGCATTCCTTAGGGCGGGGCTGTTTAGACTTGGGCTGCATTCTAGGTTCCTTCTTTGATAATTGGCAAACGCGGATATAAGAGAAGTGCCCTTAAAGAGGAGAACTGACGTTCGGCGGCTGCTCTTGGAACAGCGGCGTGCTCAAGTACCGTTCCCCAGTGTCTGGAAGAACGACGACTAAAAGTTTGCCAGCGTTCTCACGTCTCTTCGCAACCTCCAACGCAGCAAAGGCAGCTGCGCCTGAGCTGATTCCCACGAGTAAACCCTCTTGCTTTGCGAGTTGCCGCGCAGTCTGCATCGCATCCTCATCCCTGACCTTAACCACCTCATCCACCAAGTCAAGCCGCAGCACGTCTGGAATGAAGCCTGCGCCGATACCCTGAATCTTATGCGGGCCCGGCTTGCCGCCGCTCAGGACAGGCGAGTTAGCGGGCTCCACCGCTATGGCTTTGAACTGCGGCTTCAGCGGCTTAATGTGCTCTGCGACGCCCGTGATGGTGCCGCCCGTGCCGACGCCTGCAACCACGATGTCAACTTCGCCGCCGGTAGCGTTCCAAATCTCTGGCCCCGTGGTTTCCCTGTGAACCTTCGGGTTCGCGGAATTCTTAAACTGCTGCGGCACGAAGCTGTTTGGCGTGGCTGCGGCGAGTTCCTCAGCCCTTTGAACGGCGCCTCTCATGCCTTCCGCGCCCGGCGTCAGGACGAGCTCTGCGCCGTAAGCCTTCAGCAGGTTGCGGCGTTCGATGCTCATGGTTTCCGGCATGGTGAGGATGAGGCGATAACCTTTTACGGCGGCGACCATGGCTAAGCCGATGCCCGTGTTGCCGCTCGTGGGCTCGATGATGACGGTGCTGGGCTTGAGTAAGCCCTGCTTCTCGGCTTCTGCGATCATGCTGAGGCAGATGCGGTCTTTGATGCTGCCGCCTGGGTTCCGAGACTCCAGTTTGGCGAGGACCGTGCATTTCAGTCCCTTGGTTAGTCGGTTTAATCGTATTAGGGGGGTTTTTCCTATGGTTTCTAGGACGTTGTTGTAGATTTCTTTCATGGCGTTCACCAGTTATAACGCGGTTATATTTACTGAGAACAGCAGTAAAAACCTGCTGCTCACCTAAACCTACTGCTACCATCCATGTTTATAAACAAAACTGCCCCCGGTCCCACCCTGCAGGAAGTAAAGCCTTTTAATACGTTGCCTGTTTCTATTATTTGCCACCAGAAAAAAAGGCTCCGCAGCTATTCGCGGAAAGCGCGGGGGTTGCCAAGCCAGGTCAAAGGCGTAGGACTGAGGCTCCTATCCTGTAGAGGTTCGTGGGTTCGAATCCCACCTCCCGCACCAAACAATCTCTGACTTTTAGAGCCGCCACCTGAAAAGGTCGAACTTGGCTGAGCAGAAGGTCTTTTTAGCTTCCTTTGGCAACTAAAAAGGCAATGATGCGCTGTGAGTCTTAAAAGAACCTTAAACTTGCTGGATGCAACGGCTGTCGGCGTCGGCGCCATAATCGGCGCAGGCATCTTCGTCGCGTTAGGCATCGCCATCGGCTACGCCGGACCAGCCATCATAATCTCCATCATAATAGCAGGCATCGTTGCCTCTTTCACTGCGTTCAGCTTCGCAGAACTGGGCTCCGCTATCCCCAAAGAAGGCGGCACCTACCAATACACCTTCGAGCTGATTTCACCCCGCGCCGCGTTTCTGGTGGGTTGCTTGTGGCTTTTCGCTCAAACAGTTGCGGGAGCCGCCGTCAGCTTGGGCTTTGCAAGCTACGTCGTGGCGATTTTTCCAGCAGCGCCGTACAAAGCGGTGGCGGTGGCGATTGCGTTGGCGTTGACTGGGTTGAACATCGTCGGCATAAAACAGTCCACCAACGTCAATAACGTCTTAGTCGCGGTGAAGATTGCGATATTGTGCCTGTTCGTGGCGGTCGGCATCTTTCAGGTTCAGCCGCAGAATTATGCCCAGTTCAGCCCAAACGGCGTGGCCGGCATTCTTCAAGGGACAAGCTTCATCTTTTTTGCTTATCTCGGCTACGGACGAATAGCCACGCTAGGTGAAGAGGTGAAGAAGCCAGAAAAAACAGTGCCATTGGCCATATTGATTGCGTTGGCGGTTGCCGTCGTGATTTATGCTTTGACAGCGTTCACCGCCACAGGCCTTGCAAGCTATCAAACTCTCGCCCAGTCTGGCTCACCTATCGCTGAAGCAGCCAAAGTCACAGGCAATTTCGCGTTAGTGACAGCTGTTTCTTTCGGCGCCTTGATTGCCACCGCAAGCGTAATCCTGACGAACCTCATCGGCGTCTCAAGAGTTTCTTTCGCCATGGCGAGGAACGGGCAGCTTCCAAAGTCGATTGCCCGCGTGTCCGAGAGGTTCGGCACGCCTTATGTTTCGGTTCTTGCCATGGGCGCGTTGCTGGCGGTTTTGGCTTTCACGTTGGACTTGAAGCAGACCATAGCGATAACGAGCTTTGCCATTCTATTGACACATGTCTTTGTGAATATCTGCGCGATAAGACTCAGAAAGAAAATGCCGGGCGCCACTAAATTCCGAGCACCGTTTTATCCGCTAATTCCCGTGCTTGGACTTTTAAGCTGCGGCATTCTGATGTTTTCTTTGCCTCTGGGGTCTTGGGTTGTAGCCGCGGTGGTCGTGGTGATCGGTGCAGTTTTGTACAGAGTCCTCGCTGCATAGACTATCCTAAGGTTGGTGGAATCCGCTGGCGACCTCTGCCCTCTCATTCAGGTAGCTTATCGCTTTCATAACAGTTGTCGCCAAACCCAGCAGGCTAAGCACCACCGCAAACGCGTAAAACATGGTGAGGTTTATGGTCAAGTTGAAGTTTTCGTAACTCATGCTGACAGCCCCCTCTCCCATCGAGACAAGCAGATAAGCAATCAGGAACAGCGCTCTTGCCACGTTGAAGAAGTGCTGGAAAATCGTGCCCCTCGTCAGATCGCCCAGAATCATAAGCACGATGTACACTACAATAAACGCTTCAATCGTTTCCGCAAGCCAAGGAACCAACTCGAAAACAGGCGCCAACAAAGCGGCGACGAGCAGATACAGCACGTACATGAGTATGGCTGTCACGGACGCCCTCACAACTTTAAACGAAAGATCCTTCACCTTGTTCGACTGCTTTTTCTTCTCCTCAACCATACGGAATCACCAAAGGCCCATACTCAAAAAGACTGGTGGAAAAGTAAACGTTAAAGTATCCGCCTCGCAACTCGGTCGGTGTCGCTGAATCAAGGGGAACGATGAATTCCAAATCATCAGCATAAACCGACTGCTGCGGAACATCAAAAACGGCTTGTGCGACGCCCAGAACAGAGTCATCGCTGCCACGAAGCTCTGTATTCATACTGCCTGTTACGTTAAAAGCGGCGTGATTTTCGAAACTCACAGGCACAATTATGCTGCCGTGAGTAGCGTTTATGAGTCTAAACGAAGGCTGCCCAAAAGTGAAACCGTAGAATGGGGCGCCCCATGGATATGTGAAGTTTGTGGAGATTTCGACTGGAAGCAACTCTGCGAAGGTCAATCCAGCCGTAATAGACGCCGTCAGATCTGCATCGCCGAACAGGTACTCTTCCTTGTTTAACAGGTCTTTCATGTTCAAGGAGACGTTGTGAAAGACTGTTGTGTTTTGCCCGTGCAGAATCAAGGGCACTGATGTGGATGCTGTTGAGATTTTTGCGCCTTCCGTGTCTGAAAACACTGTTGTAATGTTCAAGTCTTTGAGGCTGCAAACTCCCCTGTTGTCTATGTAAAAGGGCATTGCGAAGAGCAACTCGCCATTCGTGGATGCTGCAAACACTGGTTCGCCAGCGCCAATATTCAAATCTTTGAAGGAATAGGCGGCTACAGCAATGTAGGCTGCTAGAAACACCCATAAAATCACGGTAGCTATGCCGAGCATCCGAATCGGCACGTTCATCGCAGTTCCTTCTCTAACGAAAGATTAAGCAACAGCTTTCATCAGGTTGATTGTTTCTGTTCCATTTCCTCCAGCGGAATAACCATCATTTCCAGCTCACCAGGTTTCGCTTCCTTTTCAGGCTTGGCGGTTGCACGTTGAGGCTGGGGCTCCAATTTTTGCTGGGGTGTTTGAGGCTGCGGGCTTCCAAGTTCAGCTTTTGGTGCGTTGTTCATTATGGTTACGCCTCGGATGGTGATTAGCGAGCCTATCCAGCCCATGACTCCGAGGTACATTACGCGTATGGAAGTGGCGATTAACGGTCCTAGTGCTTCTCCGAATGTTTGCACAAGGTCTTGGGTTGAAAGTATCTGCCAGCCTTCGCCTAAGAACCCGAAGGCGCTGATGAATGTGAAGATTAAGAGTGTTATGCCTATTCCTAAAACTGTGATTCCCGAGAAGGCGATTTTGTCTCTGAAATTCATATTTTTAAACATGTTTTTGAACATAAGCCCAAGCCTCTTGTATTGAGTTCTGCGGTTTGATATTAAATGTTCTGAATCTGAACTAAATACTACAAATCAACCTGCCCACAGCCAGCGTTTTTTCCTGTGCAAAACCTGTATTCACTTTAACTCACCTCTCTAGGTACTATCGGCTCTTATCTTTCGCGTGTTTTAAATATGCCTTTCAGCAACAAATTCTCCGAACGTGAGACAAATGTCAGAAGACACAGACATCGAAAGCCAAGAACAAGAGAAAGAAAGCGCGCCTGCCCCAAAAAAGAAATACGAGTTCATCGAAGACCTCCCAGGCGTCGGTCCAGCCACAGCCCAAAAACTTCGAGACCTCGGCTTCCACACCGTTGAATCTTTAGCGATGGCTACTGCACGTGAACTGGAACCCATCGGTGTAGGCGAAAAAAAAGGCTTCGCGATTATTGAAGCAGCGCGTTCAGCTATCGGCGTAAACTTTATCCGCGCTGATGAATTGCTTAAAATGCGCCAGAACGTGCTGCGGTTGACCACAGGCAGCAAAGCCTTAGACAAGATTTTAGACGGCGGTTTAGAAACGCAGACCATAACCGAGTTCTACGGCGAATACGGCAGCGGAAAAAGCCAAATCTGCCACCAAATATGTGTGAACGTTCAGCTGCCACCAGAACGCGGGGGACTTAACGGCGGCGCGTTGTACGTGGACACCGAAAACACTTTCAGGCTTGAACGTATCGTGCAGATGGCTAAGCATTTGGGTCTCGACCCTGAACAGGTTGTCAAAAATATCATTTACGCCGAGGCATACACCTCCGACCACCAGATGTTCCTTCTGGAGAACGCAGATGAGGTGATAAAAGCGAACAACATAAAACTCATCATAGTTGACTCGTTAACAGCCCACTTCCGAAGCGAATACGTTGGCAGAGAAATGTTAGCGACTAGGCAGCAGAAGCTGAATAAGCATATGCACAAGCTCATCGGTTTAGCCAGAGCGTTCAACGCGGTGGCGGTAGTCACCAATCAGGTTATGGCTAAGCCTGACATTTTCTTCGGCGACGCTGTTCAACCCATCGGCGGGCACATCGTCGGGCACACAAGCCACACGCGCGTTTATCTTCGCCGAGCAGCGCGTGGTCCAGTGCGTATTGCTAGGCTTGTTTCAAGTCCGTATTTGCCTGAGGGAGAGGAAATACTTAAAGTAACTGAGAACGGAATAGAAGATGTCACTGAAGAGGAGAAAGCAAACAAAGGGCGTGGCCACTAAACATGCCTATATCTCAAGCTTTAGTCACGCGGTACTTCCAACTCCTGGTTAACAGGCAGTTTACAGAAGCCCAGCGTGAGTTGGAACGGCTCAAAGAGAAAATCCAGAAGACAGAATGGAATCGAGGCTACTTCAGAGCTCTCCGAGGAATGTACCTATCACGCAAAAACAACAATGACTCATACGCCTTCTTTTCGAAGCTGGACTTAAGCGACAAGGTAGCCTTGCACGCATACCGCAAAGAGTTTCTGGAACACATGCAGAACGGGCTCCATGGAGACTTTGACCGGGGCTACTTTTCAGCTTGGGCAGACTGCATGCGCATCCTCTCGAGGATGGACATTCCAAGCGCTTCTCAGAAAAGCACGAATGAACTGGGGAAAGAAGCAATCGAACGGCTTAAGAGCGACAAAAGCCAGGCTACTATGGCTAATTTCTTGACCGAGAGAAAACCCGTGTTGTCAGACAGCGGGTCCCTTAACGATAGTGTAGAATAGAATGAAGAATACTGCCCACAGAAGGAAGTACATGAAAATTCCTGTGGTCATAATTTTTGATGGCTTCTCCACCTTTTTCAGGTACTTGGCTTTGATTACGTAATAAGATAATAAGTAAACAAGCAGCGCTATTGTCAATCCGTCTATAAAAGTGGTGAGCGAAAGTGCCTCAAGCATCGTAGCAACCATCGTGCTTATCAGAGCTGCCACAACGGCTAACACTATCCTTAGCAGGTATATTACGACCAGAGGTCTCAAACGGCTTCAATCCTCGCACAGTATATTTTGAACCTACATTAAAAAGTTGCCTAGCTTTTAACGGTTTTTCCCGTGAATTTGCTGTGTCTCTTTGAACGGATGCTGTAGTTTATCTAAACTTACTTAACCAAGGGTTTGTGCATGAAATGAACTTGTTCAGGCGACGATTTTCTCTTTTGTTTTATCGTGCAGCTGCCACGACAGAAGAAGAGTCATACCCAGAATAAATATTGAGGCAGAGAATGGCAGGGGGTTTGTCAGCGCGAGGAAGTTGTTGGAGAAGTGCAATCCAACGGCTATCAGGTAGAATGGGGTGGGTCTTCTTGTGGCGATGCCGTAAGCCGTGATTGACGTGCTCGCCGGGTGGAAGAGGAGCCCGAGCAGCCTGTTGATTGGAGATGCGCCCAACACGAAAACGTACGTTAGCATTTCGACAAGTCCAAAGCCGAAGCCGACGTACAGTGCGAGGGTGAAGATTGACCGCTGTGTTTCGCCGTGCCTGTAGAAAAGGGGGTAGGCTTTGGCGAATTCTTCGATGAAGGGCGCGAAGAACGCGGCTGATATCAGAGCCACAGTGGATGGGTCGAGCCCGACGAGCAGGGCGTCGGTGTACTGGTAGATGAAGAGGGTTAAGGGCACGCTCATGATTACGCCGCATATGTAGAAGAATATTTTTTCATCCGCGTTCGGCTTGTGAAGCGGAATTACGACCTGCTCTTTTTCCATGATTAGCGCCCTGAGTTTTTGCTGTTGAGAATTGTTTAGAGAAAGCTGGCTATTAGAGTTAAGCAGGTTCAAGGTTAAAAACCTTAGCCGAGCGCTGGCACAGTCTTTGCCATAAAAGGTTTTTTACAATCATGCACACTTTAGGTTCAGTGAGTCGTCGTGTCCAAAAGAGAGTTCACAAGCTTCGACGTGGCTGCCGCGGTACAGGAATTGAAACAGGCAGTAGTGGACGCCAGAGTTAACAACGTCTACCAGCTTGACCCGAAGACGCTAATCTTGAAACTGCACAAGACAGACCAGCCTCCGCTGCAGCTCCTCTTGGAAGCAGGCAGGCGACTGCACCTAACAAGCTACGCCGCGGAGAAGCCTCAGGTTCCGCCTGCGTTCTGCATGGCGTTGAGGAAATACCTGCGTGGCGCTTGGATAACTGACATCCAGCAGCACGAGTTTGAACGTGTGGTTACCGTTCAATTCAAAACCAAAGCAACAGCGTTCCAGCTTATCCTCGAGCTTTTCGGCGACGGCAACATCATCTTAACAGGCGAGAAAGGCGAGATTCTGCAGGCTTTGATTTTCAAGCGTATGCGTGACCGCAACATTCTACGTGGTGAAGTGTTCCAGTTTCCGCCTTCAAGCGGCAAGAACCCCTTCAAAGTGACGAGGGAAGAGTTAGCGGAGGCATCAAAGTCCTCGGGAGATGTTGAAGTTGTGAGGTTTATGGCGCGTTTTCTCGGAGTCGGCGGGTTCTACGCGGAGGAAATCCTGCTCAGGGCAGAAGTGGAAAAAACCAAACGTGCTGGTACCTTAAGCGACAGCGAGGTCAGCGCCATCTTCGCAGCCCTTCAAGTCTTGCTCTCAACTGTCTCTGCTTCCAAGCTGGAGCCCGGCATAGTTTTGGCTGAGGACGGTAGCTTTCTGGATGTTGTGCCTTTCAAGCTTAAGCGTTACGAGGGCTACCAGCTCCAGCGTTACGCGAGTTTCAACGAAGCCTTGGACGAGTTCTACGTGAGAGCCACAGCGGCTGCTAAGGCGGTTGCCGGCGTTGAGGTTGATAAGCTCCAGCGTGAGGCTGCAAGGCTCCAGCGCGTCATCGCTGAGCAGGAACAGGCACTGCGGGAGGAAGAGGTCAGGGCGGAACGCGACAGGCAAATAGGCGACGTTATCTACGCGAATTCCAGCCAAATTCAAGCGCTTCTGGACAGGTTCGCCGAGGCAAGGCATGAAGGTGAAGACCTGACCGCTGTTTTCAACGCCGTTTTGGCTGCGCAGGCGTCTGGTGGGAAGCCTGAGATGCTTGTTGAGTCGTTTGACGCGCGGAACTTGGCGCTCAACGTTTGCGTGGGCAACTTGCGGTTTAGCTTGAGCCTGCGCAAGACATTGTTTGAGAACGCGGCGGAGTACTACGAGCGCGGCAAGAAAGCCAAGCAGAAATTCGAGGGCGCAACGTCCGCCTTAGACGCGTCCAGGCAGAAGTTGGCAGAGATTGAGCGGGAGATAGCTGCGGTTGAGGCTTTAAGGTTGGCCAAGCCTGCGGAAGCCCTTGAAAAGTTATCGGAGCGCAAGGTGAAAAGTAAGGAATGGTTCGAGAAGTTCAGGTGGTTCACTTCTTCCGACGGCTTCTTGGTGGTGGCGGGCAAGGACGCGGTCAGCAACGAGGTGCTCGTGAAGAAACACGCGGAGAAGGATGACGTGGTTTTTCATGCGGATGTGGCGGGCGCGCCTTTCGTCGTCGTCAAAACTCAGGGAAAAGTCCCCAGCGAGCAAGCATTGCGTGAGGCTGGCGAGTTTGCAGCTGCGTTTTCTCGTGCGTGGCGGGAAGGCGCTGGGACGGCGGATGTTTATTGGGTTAAGCCTGATCAGTTAAGTAAGAGCGGTCCTTCAGGCGAGTATGTGACGCGTGGCGCGTTTGCAGTGGTTGGGAAGCGTAATTGGATACGAAACGTGCCGCTTATACTTGCCGTCGGCGTGACTACCGATGATGAAGTGGGCTTTGTTGGGGGTCCAGTTGAGGCGGTGAAAGCTAAAGCAAAGGTTTACGCGACCTTGGTGCCTGGTGACTTGGCGGGGAAAGAGCTGTTGAAGCGGGTTTTGCGGGCTTTGGCTTCGAAGCTGCCGAAGGAACAGCGTGAAAAGGTCTTGAAAGCCTCGATTGAGCAGGTGAGAGAGTTTGTGCCGTACACTAAAGCGAGGCTGATTGGTGTCAGTTCTTGACGCTTGCCCTTCTGCTTTCAGGTTATTAATGCGAAAAGCGCTGTTGGCGGTAGGTCTCTACTGTTTTCTGCATGCTTTTGGTGCCTGAAAAAGCGAATACGACCCTACCCCTCTATAGTTTTCTGCAACCAACCACTAATAGGCGGCAAATAGACTGCGATATGTATAGTAGTTCTCAAAAAGGTGCTTCTATCGATTAAGCGTTTAAGTTCATAGTTTGTAGGAGTCAGAGGTGAGCACAAAATTTATAGAAAGCCGTCAAGTCAACATTACAAGGTGAAGAATTATGTCATCAGACGATGAAGATTATCCAGAATGGTACAAGCGAAGACGCAGACCTTTCAGTAGCGACCCGTTTTTCGGCGACATCGACCGCATGTTCAGCGAAATGGAGAGAATGATGGAGGAAGAGTTCAAGAAGTTCTCAGAAAATGTCCCCAAAGACTACGTGAAAGAACGCAAGCTTCCAGACGGTAGCACCGTCAAGGAATTTGGGCCTTTCGTGTACGGCTATAGCATGAGAATTGGACCTGACGGCAAACCTGAAATCCAAGAGTTTGGCAACATCAAAAAATCGCTTAAAGGTCCTGAGGTTAAAGAGGAGCGTGAACCGCTCGTGGACATTGTTGAAACAGACAGCGAAGTACGCGTGGTCGCGGAGCTGCCGGGCGTGGAGAAAACAGACATCAAACTTCACGGCACAGAAGACTCGCTCACGATTTCTGTGGACACACCCCAGTACAAGTACTATAAGGATGTCGCGTTGCCTGTCAAAGTCAAGGTGAAAGAAGCAAAATCAACATACAAGAACGGCGTCTTGGAAGTCGTCTTCCCCAAAGCCGAAGCCCCCAAACAGCCTAAAGGCGAACGAATCGACATAGGCTAAACCACGCGTTTTTTTGGAAAGCTCGTGCCCTCAAAATGGCTGACATCAACGAAATCGACACGCTAAACGCAATCTGCCGCGAAGCAAAAGCAGAGGGCAAGCTTTCCGGCAAGAACCTGACGGAACTCTACGAGCTTTTCGGTCAACGATTCACAAAAGCCCTTGCTGCACTAAAAGAAAACAGGGTTAAGAAGTATGTTTTCAAGCCCAGCGGCAGAACAGTCTGGATAGTCATCGGCAGAGAACGAGACTACCTCATCATGCCCGAAGCCGAATTCTGCTCCTGTGACGACTTCTACTTCCGCGTCCTAGATAAGAAAATCCACCTCTGCTACCACCTCATCGCGCAGAAAATCGCCCGCAACCTCGGCTGGTACGAAACCCTCGAAGAAAACGACGAACTCTACAACACGTTGATGGATGAGTGGAAAAAACCTACTGCTTAAATATTAAAACCATACAATAAGCAAACACAGAGGAGAACCGCAATGGACTTAACTGCATACTTCATAACACTGGAATACGTCCTCATGGCATCAACCTTCGTAGCTCTGATTCTTATATTCCTGTACTCTTTCTACGGCAAAGAAGAAGAGCAAGCAACAGCTCCGAAAACCTAAAAGACGTACCGCCCAACCTTTCTGCACAAAATCAGAAGAATCACGACGCTCAGAACCGCGAGGACCACGCCGACAACAATCAAAAAGGTCATGTCGGGACCAGCACCAATTACTATCGGAAACGGACCGATAAAAATAACCGCGCCAACGCTCGCCGCCTCAGCGCCGCCGGAAAGCACCGAAGCAACAACTATGAGCAGTACGCCGATGAAAATCATTGCAAAGCCCAGAATCAGGAACAGGAAAAGCCTGCTATAAATCGTGACTCCTTTTTCCGCGGCAGTTTCATCCGATTTCTCAAATGCATACGCCATCGCGCGTCACCTGAACAGAAAGTAGTAAACAACCATGGCAACTATAAGCAGCACGGTAAGCGCCATGGAAAGCAGCAGAACAGTCTTAAGCGACTTTTTGTCGGTGCCGAAAATTATGGGAACAGGACCGATTATCACTGCGCCACCAGCCTTCACCTTGCTTTTCCCTTTCTTAGCGCCCAAAACCGACGCGGCAATAATCGCGACGATGATTACGAGTACTCCGATGAAAATCAACGCGAAGCCGACAGCGTAAAGAGCCTCCGCGCCAGTCACTTTCTCAGTCCACGCTCACTTATGAATGGTGAACGCTGTTTTTAATAAACCTGCAGCCTAAGCGTGCCCAACGCAAAAACTTAAAACACGCCTCATCCTAAATCGAGACGGCGCCGAAAGGATGAGCACCGACCAGATAATCCAGCAAATCCTGCAGAAACGTCCAGAAATCAGCCGAGAACAGATACTTGAAGCGCTGGCAACTGAGCGAGACAGGACAGGCGGACTGATAGCCGACGCCACGCTGCTGCGGCTGGTCGCCGCCAAATACGGTGTCGAAACCTCCAATGCTAAAGCACACAGCCGCGAACTGCCCATCAACCGCCTGATTGCGGGCTTGAACGACGTCACCGTTGCAGGGCGCATAATCGCGGTTTTTCCGCCAAGAACTTTTGAGGGAAAAACATCGGGAAAATACGCCAGCCTGATGATCGCCGACGCAAGTGGCGTGCTGCGCGTTATGTTGTGGAACGACAAGGTCAGCCCTGTCGAGTCAGGCGCGCTGAAGGCTGGACAGGTCGCACGGTTCGCGCATGGTTACACGCGTGAAGACCGCGCTGGCAAAGTGGAGTTGCACATGGGCAGCAAAAGCTCCATCCAGATCGACCCCGAAGGCGTAAACGCTGAAGATTACCCCTGCCTCGGCAGGTTCGCCACGAAAATCCGTGATGTATCCGAAACCCAGAACGGCATCCATCTTGTGGGCAGGGTGAAGGCGGTTTTTTCCTTGTCAACCTTCACGAGAAGCGACGATAGCACGGGAATGGTGCTGCGGTTCACGCTTGCGGATGACACGGGCGAAGTTGCCGTGGTTGCTTGGAACGAGAAGGCGGAAGAACTGGAAAAAACCTTGAAGGTGAACGCTGTTGTGCAGTTGGTGAATGCGAGGGTTAAGGCAGCCCAGAACGGCGGCTTCGAAGTTCACGTAGATTCGTCCACATTCGTCAAAATCGCTTAGCGGATTTTGGCTGCTATGGCGTCGCTCATCTCGCGGGTGGTGGATGAACCGCCCAAATCAGCAGTCCGCACTTTCCCTTTCCGCAGCACAGCAAGCACTGCTTCCTCAATTTTCCCTGCCGCTTCCTTCTCGCCAAGATAATCAAGCATCATCTGCGATGCCAGTATGGTGGCGGTTGGGTTCACGCGGTTCATGCCCGTGTACTTCGGCGCCGAACCGTGGACGGGCTCGAACATGCCGTAATTGTCGCCTATGTTTGCGCCTGCCGCCAAGCCCAAGCTTCCCGTGACCTGCGCTGCCTCGTCGGAGAGCACGTCGCCGAAGAGGTTGGTGGTGACTATGACGTCGAAGGTTTCGGGTTTTTTGATGAGATGCATAGCTGCCGCGTCGATGTGGATGTCGTCGACCGTGACGTTTGGATGCCGCTGTGCAGTGGCTTTCACAGCATCTTTGAATATGCCGTCTGTCAACCGCAGGATGTTGCCCTTATGCACGTAGGTAAGGTGTCTTCTCCGTTTCTCCGCTAGCTTAAACGCATACTCCGCAACCCGCAACGAGGCTTCTCGCGTGATTATGCGCATCGCCACGCCGACGCCCGGAGAGACCTCGTACTCAACTCCAGAGTACATGCCTTCCGTGTTTTCCCGCACCACCACTAAGTCGATGTCGGGCTTCAGGGCTTCCACGTTCGGGTAAGTTCTGCAGGGCCTAACGTTGGCATACAGGTTGAAGGTTTTCCGTATCTGCACGGCTACGCTGACTGGTGCGCCCGGTTCCTCGGGAGTAGTCATGGGTCCCTTGAGGCAAGCGTCGGTTTTCTTCAGCATCTCAATCGTTTCTTTGGGCAAGTTGGTGCCGGACTCGGCTATACAGTGGTAGCCTGCTTCGCCGTAGAGAAAGTTAAGTTTGATTCCTGTGGCGTCCTGTGCGGCTTGGAGAACCTTCACGGCTGCGTCCGTGACTTCGGGTCCTATGCCGTCGCCTTTGAGCACCGCGATGTTGTAAGTTTTGGACATGATTTTTCGCCTTCTGTCTAAGTATGCGCTTTTCCTTATCAGCATTCCTATTTAACTTGGGAAAACATAACATGTATGTCAGCGGCGAGCTGGTACCAGTTTGGACCTGTACTTCTCACGATGCAGACGAAGGGCACCTCAAACGCCACACCCAAAGAGTCAAGAGTCGCCGCCACCTTCAGCTTAACCTTCTCGGTGGGGCTTTCGGTTTTGGCAGCATGCTCGAAACCGTGGTAGTGTATCCATCCTCCCGACGACTTCAGCGCGGAAACAGCGCAGGGCAAATACGCGAGGGCTTTCTCGGGCAGAGGCATCAGAACGCGGTCAGCCACGTGCCGCAGTTGGCGGTTGATGATGTCTTTTGAGTCACCCAGCAGCGGCGTCACCTTGTCGTAAACTCGGTTCAGCCTGATGTTCTCCTGCATGAACCTGACAGCCGCGGGGTTGAGGTCTATGGAAAACACCTTCGCTACCTTCGAGTGTTTGGCGATTATTATGGAGAAGCAACCGACGCCCGCGAACATGTTAACGACGGTCTCATCGGGCTTGACCAATCTTGCGATGCGCATTCTTTCATGGGAAAGCCTGGGCGAAAAATAGCATTCTGCCACATCAACAGAGAAGAGGCAGCCGAATTCCCTGTGAACCGTGCGTGTTTTGTTCTCACCAGCCACATGAGTTAAGCCGCGGAGTCTGAGTTCTCCAGCCACAGGGCTTGCTTGAAGCAAAACCGTCTTCACGTTCCTGTGGACGCTCATTATTGCTTTTGCGGCGGTTTGAGCCTCTACGGACGAAGCGCAAGGCAATTTGATTATTGCAATGTCGCCTACGACGTCAAAGGAATTGTAAACATTGCTCAGGTCTCCAGAAGAAAGAATACTGGAAAGCGTTTTGCGTAACCGTTTCCTCAAATTTCATCCTTCGCTGACTGAAGATTATTGGAAACGTTTAAAAGCAAAATACCTTTTTCTTTGTAGGGCAGGTAGTTTCCATGGAAAAGTCTGGAATTGTTTATGAATGTATGAGGTGCGGCGCGAGGGTTCCGGCTGAAGAGCTGGAAATGCGCGGTGGAGAAACGAAATGCATAATCTGCGGCTACAGGATTCTGAAAAAGGTAAAGCCGCCAGTGGTTAAACGGGTGCAAGCTAGATAAAGAGGGGTTAAAGAAAACCCCACAATTCACGAGTGTTTCTCAATTTTGCGTGTGCTATTTTAGAATATTTCTCGGTCTCCAATTTTGCGCAGCGCTTTTCCCCGAAGCCTCACTGGTTGTCCGATAACCTCTTCTGGGGCTCTTTCGATAGTTTGGCGTCTTACGGTTTCTCCGCATATTCCTCTCGGCAGCAATCGCCTCTTGACACATAAGGCGTAGCTGCAGTTTGCTACGTTGCACATTTCTTCAGTCCACCTGCACCACACTGTATCGCGGCGGAAGAAAGCAGAGTTTTTTGCGCATTTGAACGATGGACATGTGGGAGAACAAGCTTTTGCTTGAGCCAACAGATACACCTCTATTTTACTTGTCAAAATTCAATTGATTTGCGTTGCATTCCCAGAAAACCTATTTCTCGAGGAATCCATATAAACTTTTTTATTCCAAACTCAGGATTGTCCATTTAGCTCGTTTTACGAGATTTGGCTTTTCTTCGACGGTAAACTTCAATGAGGAGAAACAGGACTATTGCTGCGGCAATCAGAAGTATAGTTACGAGGACGCTTGCTTCCATCAGGAATGGCCCCAAAAGGATGTACTTTGCCATTTTGATCTGTATAGTCGTTGGCGCTTCAACTTTAACGTTCACGGCTTCGTAGGAATTCTCCATCCCTGCTGGATAAGCGATCACCTGCATGCTGCCTCCTATGATGTTGTTAAAGGTTGCTATTCCGCCAGCTTGAGTGTTGGCTGACAGTTTCTCCGTTCCAGGACCATTAATTATGACATGTACGTTAGAGATGGGTTGCCCGAAGTAGTCAACCACTTTAACCGATACCTGAATATCGTACAGAGTGCAGCGTATTTCGCTTTGGGTGTTGCCGAAAACTTCGATGACTGTCTCGTTCAATAAGACGTTTTCTGCGTAAACCCGTACCCTGTACTTGCCGAAAGTAACGTTAACGTTTGCGTTTCCTGAATTGTCGGTTGCACCGCCATGGAATAACCCGTTAGTGACTTCTACAAGCTCCAATCGTGCATTTGGAATGGCTGCTCGCGTGTAACCTGTCACCTTTAACGCAAAGGCATAGCTTGGACATATCACCACTGCTTCGGAAACTGGTTGCGTTGGAAGATTGGGGATGGTTTTGTTGCCAGCGTTGAAAACTATGCCGTAGAGAGAAGCGTTGACGGTGTAGCTTATCCCTGGAAGGGTTGAGTTTAAGACATAGGTTCCTGAAAGACCCGTTTGCCCCGAGGCGCTTCCAGTTTTTGTCTGACCGTTCTTCGTTGTCACGTATTGATACGTTACGTCTATTTGGACAAATGGAAGCGTAAAGCCATCTTCGTTTTGAACGGTTATTTTGAGGTTGGTTAATTCACAAGTCAAGGTGAATGAGTTCTCGCCTGTTACTGACACCTTTATTTCGCCGACTTGAACATCGTTCCAGAACGCGGTTACTGTGTGGTTGCCGCTTTCAAGGTTTACCGAGGCTTTTCCATCAAACCCAGTTGTTGCGTCGTATATCTTGTTTGTGGCTTCATCAAGTGCTTCAAGCGCTATTTCGGGTACTGGCTCGCTGGCTAGGTTTAGAGCCTTGATAGTGACTGTGTAGCCTGGAACAGTGATAAGCTGGCTGTCGGGTACAAGCTTAGGCGTGTTCTGGGGAGTTATGGTTATGTTGTAGTCGCCTATCACAGCGTTTGATGGGACGGTCCAAGAGGAGGTGATTATGCCGTCGCTTGAAGCAGTCGCTGCTGCTGAATGAACAACAGAACTAGTCTCAACGGATGTGATTGTTATGGTTGCTTCCTGGTTCGGCACATAACCGATTGCGCGCATTGCCACGGACTGTCCTCTGTGATAAGAGTTTAAGGCTGTGAAACCTATGAAAAATTGGTCTGATGCCAGCTGCTGAGTCTGGTTGAAATAGACTCGGTATGTGCCTGCGTAATTGGTAAGTGAGCCTTCAGGTTGAAAACTGGGGTCTGGAAAAGTTAACTCTGTTTGGGCTGTTCCCTTCGCGCTAGTTGTAAGCGGGATTACCTTCGAATAGTTAGTGTTCAAAGGATCTGGAAGCATAACGGTTATCTCAGGGTTCACGGCTGTACTCGCCGGTCCTCCTGTGACGCTGACATTCAAGGTTACGGTGCTTCCCTCTTGCAACAGCGTGGGTGCTGAAGGGACAAGCGCTTTCACAGAATATGTGGTTTGCACATTAAACTCTTTAGTGTCGTTGACGTTTTGTTTCACATCTCTCAGCGTTAACGTGTAGCTTCCGCCAGGGAGTTCAGGTACCGCGAAAGTAGCGTTCACGTAGAACCCTTCCGCTGTCTTGTCAGCGACGAGATTGCTGCCGAAAAACAGTTGATATGTACCATTCGAAGTGTTTATAGTGCCTTCAACATGAACCGTTTGGCCAACCGTTCCAGAGAGGCTTGAAGGAGTGACTTGAATTATAGACACGCCAAGTTGACCAGCAACCATCGTGAGCGGCATGAAAAGAATTGCAGCGCTCATCATAACTATGAGTATGAAGGTGGCGGCTTTTTTGTTCAACCACATTTCCCCTGATTTTGGAAGATACTCTAATCGTGAATGACATTTACTATAAAGAGACCATTTTAAACTTTGCCTTTCCATCGAGAAAGCAGCGCTGCAATGGCTGAGACATTTAAACATAAATGGGAAACAAAATCAGCGAAGGATTGGCTGTAAGGTCTCATCTGAGCGCGATGTTTAATAGTGATGTTCAAAAACAAAGTTTATGGGTCTGCCTGAAACGATGGAAAATCCGATTTCGCCCTCACTGCTGCAAGCGCTCAAGAAACAAAAATATCATCTTGTGGGCAAACATTCAGCGGTCAAAAAGTGCAAGTGGCTTCACGAAGCCCTAGTTCATGGAAGGCCATGTTACAAGCAGAAGTTTTATGGCATAAAATCCCACCAATGCATTCAGATGACGCCTGCGCTTTTTTACTGCACGCAGCAGTGCCTGTTTTGCTGGAGAGCACAGAGCGGAGACCTGCAAGTCATGTGGAACGAGATGCAACTGCCAGACTGGGACTCCGTTGAGGAAATCGTAAGCGGAAGCCTGCGGGCACAGGATAGAATCCTCAGCGGTTACATGGGAAACCCTGAAGTGGATTGGCAGAAACTCACGGAGGCTCTTAGACCAAGGCATGTTGCCATAAGCTTGACCGGTGAACCTACACTTTACGAAAATCTCGGAGAGCTAATTCGTGCATTCCATCAAAAAGGGTTCACCACGTTTTTGGTGTCAAACGGCACAATGCCCTCGAAACTTGCTGAACTAAGCGAAGAGCCGACACAACTATACATTTCCGTCTGCGCTCCAGATGAGAAGGCGTTCAAACGTGTTTGCCGCCCTCAGTTGCCAAGCGCCTGGGCGAAGTTGCGTGAGACGCTTGGTTTTCTGCCGAGTTTCCGATGTCCCACTGTGATTCGCATGACCTTGGTGAAGGGGCATAACATGGAGCCTGTTGATGGATATGCTGAACTTGTTGAGAAGGCAAATCCCACGTATATTGAGGCTAAGGCATACATGCATGTTGGATTCTCAACCCTTCGCTTGCGTTTCGAGGATATGCCTGAGCATGATGAGGTTTGTGCTTTTGCGGAGCGGTTGGCGGAGCTGACAGGCTACGGTATTATTGATGAGTCGATCGAAAGTCGAGTTGTATTATTGAGCAAACATAAGAAGCCTATACGTTTTGAATCTTTTTAAAACAACAAAATATGTACATTATTTAATTCAATTTTTAATTATATTAAAGATAATTAATAAGAGGCTAATGGGCAATGTGAATGATAAGCTTAAATAGACATTCCCATGACCGAATATATGGAACTGAGAATTTAATTTAAGCGGTGGTGAATAAATGGTAAGCGAGGGAAGGGGACGTTTGTTCAGGAGAAAGGACGGCAAATACCTGATTTACTTACCCAAGGACTTGGCTGAGGACAGTATGTTCCCGTTCAAGGGAGCCGACAGCATATTCGTTAAAGTAAGCTTCAAGCTGAAAGATGACAAGCTTTTGGTTGAAAGATGGGTAGCACCTGAGCCTGAACAAGCATAAACATAAATTGGGCTAACAAGTTCAAGCCCAGTTTTTCCTTTTTTTTACGAATCAATAAATAACTAGGTGCCTTCTATTCTGATAGAGTGTGATGCAAGTTGTCAACTTTGAAGCCTATTCTGGAAGAAGTGAAGAGGGAGCTTACGGAAAAAGACAAAATCCGAGAAACCACGCATGAAAACATGCGGAAGGCAACGAGTCTTTCCAAACGAGCAATACTCCTAGTTCACCAGAAAAAACAGGAAGAAGCCGAAAAACTGATAGAAAACGCAAGAAACATAATCTTGGAACTTCAAGGCTTGGCGAAAGAGCACCCAGACATAATCTACGGCGGTATGTTCAGCGCAGCGCTTCAGGAGTACGCAGAAGCTAATATTTTTCTAACCCTGATTAAAGAATCGCGTTTCGTTACGCCGCGAGAAATCAACGTGCCATCAGTGGATTATGCGTTGGGTCTGGCTGACGTGATAGGCGAATACAGACGCGCGGTTTTAGATGCACTTCGCGAGGGAGACGCAGAAAAAGGCGAAGAATACCTGAAGGTCATGGACGAGGTCTACGTCGAGTTGATGGCGTTGGACGAGGCGTACATGCTAGTGCCGGGGCTCAGGAGAAAATGCGACGTCGCACGCAAAATCATCGAAACGACGCGGGGAGACGTCACCCAAGAAGTGCGGAGAAAAGCGTTAGAGGACTATTTGAAGCAGTTTGAGTGCGTCCGCAAAAAGGTTAATCGATGAAGCCCCCTCTCGCCAAGTTGCATAACTTTTCAGTCGCCAAAGCTCATGAAGCGCAAACGCGCCTATCGCGAAAAATCATTACGGAAGACAGACTGCCCCAAAAAATTGTCTGCATCGCCGGGGTTGACGTCGCGTACCTTGACAACTTGGCGATAGGCGTCGTGGCAGTTTTAAACTACGATTCTCTCGAACTAATGGAATCCCAGACCGCCGTGTGCACAGTCAAATTTTCCTACATTCCAACCCTGCTTTCATTCAGGGAAATCCCGCCTTCCATGTCATGCATCAGGAAGCTGAAGTCGCAACCAGACGTTTTCCTCGCTGACGGACAGGGAATCGCTCATCCTTATCGCTGCGGGTTCGCCAGCCATCTGGGGCTAGCAGTTGGAAAGCCGACGGTTGGAGTGGCCAAGAGCAAGCTTGTCGGCACACCCTTGGAAGCGGCGGGAGAAATATTTCTGGTTCACGATGGCGAAACGGTTGGTTCGGTTGTGACGACGAAAAAGGGCGCGAAACCCGTATTCGTTAGCGTAGGGCACATGGTTTCGCTCGGAACAGCCGTGAAAATCGTGAAACACTCCGTACGCAATAGCCGAATTCCAGAGCCACTTAGTCTTGCACATGAAATTGCGACGAAAGAAAAGCAAAGACTGCTATGCTGAATCGCATAAGAACCAGACGCGGGAGCCTCAAAACCTTTATACTTTCACAACATGAGAAACTCAGTGAGGCGCTTAAAAATGGAAATTCCATTCGAAGGATTCCAAAAACTCGACCTACGCATAGGGAAAATAACTGAGGCAAACCAGATTCCGGGCTCCAGAAACCTCATCAGGGTAATGGTGGATTTTGGCGCGGAGAAAAGGCAAGCAGTGGCGGGACTGCTCCAATGGTACAAGCCGGAAGACCTTGTCGGCAAGAAATGCGCTTTCATCCTCAACCTCAAAAGGCGCACAGTGATGGGCGTTGAGTCGCAGTGCATGATATTGGCGGCTGAGGACGGCAAGGGCAATGTTGTAGTGTTGCAGCCGGACAAGGACATTGCGGAAGGAAGCAGAATCCACTAACGCTGTAGAACTTCGAACGTTTTCAAATATTTCTGGTTTAAGACAGCAACTACGATTGGTGGACGACTATGAGAGCCATCATGGAAAAGTAAATTAAGAATACAAAACAAGTTAGACTGTGACCTTGACAGTGAGGGTGAAGGGGATTTATGGCAGCTAACGAAGAAGCGTTGATGTGGGTTGAAAAGTACCGCCCGAAAAACCTGAACGAGATAGTGGATTTGAAAGACATCGTGGACAGCCTGAAGGCTTTCTTGAAAAACCCCAAGACGATGCCGCACCTGCTTCTGGCGGGCATACCTGGAACTGGAAAGACAACGGTCGCGCTTTGCATTGCCCGCGAACTGTTCGGTGAAAACTGGCGAGCCTTCACGCTAGAGTTGAACGCGTCTGACGAGAGGGGAATCGACACGGTGCGGGAAAGGATTAAAGATTTCTCACGTTACAGCAGGGCAGCTTTCGGCAATGTGCCTTTTGCGCTCATTATTCTTGATGAGAGCGACCAGATGACTGGGCCGGCACAGACGGCACTGAGGAGGATAATGGAAACTAGTTCTCGAACGAGCCGATTCATCCTCATATGCAACTATTCATCCAAGATCATCGAGCCGATTCAGAGCCGATGCGCCATATTCCGCTTCTCAAAACTGGACACAAAAGCGATGGTAAAACATCTGGAAGATATCGCGGAAAAGGAGAACGTGAAGCTTTCACCTGAAGCAGCCGAAATGATTGTTGAATACTCAGAAGGCGACTTGAGACACGCCATAAATACGCTGCAGACGGCTGCCGTGTACCGCGACGGCGTGGTGGATGAGAAAACGGTTCTTCAGGTTGTTGGCGAAGCCAGCCCGAAGCAGGTTCAAATGATGCTAAACAAAGCGTTGAATGGCGACTTCATTGAAGCGCGAAAGATAATGTACGACTTGATTGGCTCTTACGGTTTTTCCGGTTCAGAAATAGTCCGCCAGATGCAGAGAGAACTGCTCAAACTCTCCTACATCTCCCCCGAGCAAAAGGCTGAACTGAGCGACATAATCGGCGAGTATGATTTTCGCCTGACCCAAGGCGCAAACAGCGACATACAGCTAAGCGCGTTGCTGGCACAGTTCGGCAAGGTTGGGAAGTCAAAAGGGGAAAATAGTTGAAACATGACGTGCTGTGGGTTGAAAAGTACCGCCCCAAAAAAATAGATGACGTCATCGGAAATGAAGAAGCCAAAGCCACTTTTGTCGAATGGTTAAAGAGCAAGCGCCGCAAGAAAAATGCAGTTTTGCTTTATGGACCGCCAGGCGTGGGGAAAACGGCGCTGGTCAACGCAGCCGCCAACGAGTTTGGCTTCAGAATTATTGAGATGAACGCGAGTGATACGCGGACGGAGAAGGCGATAAACAAGGTGGCTGGACCAGCAACTTCTTTTGTGGGATTGGACACGTTTTCAACTGGTGGCAAAGGAAACCTCGTGTTTCTGGACGAGGTTGACGGCGTGGCTGGCAAAGAGGACAGGGGTGGAATAGGAGCGATAGTGAAGATAGTTGAAGAGTCACGTGTGCCAGTCATTATGGCTGCGAACGATCCTGACTTGGAGAAAATTAGACCCTTGAAAAAGGTCAGCTTGCTGATAAGGTTTCATCAAGTGCGCATCCCCTTGATAATTGAAACGCTGCGGAGAATTTGTCGAATGGAACACGTTGAAGCTGAGTTTGAAGCGCTGGAGAGGATTGCCCAAAACAGCAGAGGTGACGTGCGTTCAGCCATAAACGACCTGCAAAGCTTAGCGGAGGCGGGCAAGGTTCTCACGCTCCAAGACACTATGGTGCTGAGCTCCCGAAACAAGGACATCGGCATGGAAGAGACGCTTAGAAGCTTCTTCTCAGTGAAATCCCTCGCAGAAGCTGAGAATTTGCTGAGGCATTCGAGCGTGGATCATGACGAGTTGCTGATGTCTGTAAGCGATAATCTTCCGCGACGATACCCCGACCCAGTGGAACTTGCTGAGGCTTACGACTTTGTTTCGCGCGCAGACATGTTTAGGGGAAGGATCGGCACGGAAAACTGGCATCTTCTCAGATACTTCTACAATTCCATGGCGGAAGCCGCAGCGGTCTCGCCTGAATCGTACAAGCCTTTTGAGTTTATTTCGCCGCCGATTAGGATAATGACTTTGTTCTGGACAAAGGGAAAAAGGACAATGCTGGATACGATTTGCGCCAAAATAGCAATGCGATGTCACGTTTCGCGGGCAGTTGCTAAAAACGATTTTGTTCCTTTCCTCAAGGTCATGTTGGAGAAGCGCAAGGCAAGCCAGATAATCTCTTGGCTTAAGCTGGAGCCTGAAGAGGTCGATTACTTAGTTAAAATGAGTAAGTTCTAAGGTGAGATGTTGGCGGTTCTTAACAAGAAAGCTTTCAAACTTCCCCGTGTTGAAAAAGAAAAGTTCGTCCTTCTGCTAAGACTTGGTTTGGAGTACAACCGAGAGCAAGGCGTCTTCTCCATAAGCAGTTACAACAATGTTGAAAAGCTCGTTGACGCGATCTCTGGCGTTCTAAACGAGGAAGTGAAGTTTCTGCAGAATTGCATCATCTGCGGCGGAGATTTCCCCTGCCAAGACTGCAAGTATTACGAGATGTGCGCCACAAAAGACCTGCCTTTTCGCTGCGTGTGTCCGAGGTGCCTGAAAGAAGGAAACAAAACGCAGAAATCAGGTCATAAGATAGTGGGGCAGGGGACTTTAGACTTGTTCGGTTAAGTATTCAACGGATAATGATGTTTTTATTCATGTTACGCCCAAGCTTAACAAATGTTTCATTTACCAAACCAGAAAATCATTTTCTTACATACAAATAATTGTGAATAGCAATATATATCGAATAACTGTACAATTTCCCAACTCTTAGAACAACATAAAATGCTCAAATGTAAAGAGGGGAACGTGGAAAATGAGTGAACGTGTACATAAGAACGGTTCATACTTGAATGGAAAATCAACTTCTGGGACGTCAACACGCGTTAAAGACACAAGCACCATAAGTGGAATGTGCCCAATATGCATTCGCGACTGCCCAGTGCTGTGCGAAATCAGCCTTTCAGCGTTCAGAGGACGAGAAGCATTGTACCCGGAACCAGCCCAATTCGGAACAAGCACTGCTGGAGCACTCAAAAACTTTGGCTTAGACTGGTCACACTTCAGCATCCAAGCAGGACTCTTCGAAGTTCAAGGCATCAAAGAAAGCTCAGAAGAAGCCATATTTCCAAACGTGAACGTGGAAACCACAGTCGGCGGAATGCCGCTGAAACTGCCCATACTCACAGGTGCCTTCGGCTCAACAGACGTCGCACGCGTAAACTGGGACGGACTAGCAATCGGAGCGGCACTTTCAGGAGTAAGTATAACAATCGGAGAAAACGTTTGCGGCATGGACGTTGACGCCAAGCTGGAAAACGGCAAAGTCACACATTCTCCAGAACTGAAACGCAGAGTCGACTCGTTCAGAAAGTTCTGGGACGGAAAACACGGCGATGTCATAGTCCAGACTAACGTGGAAGACCAGAAACTAGGCATAGACGTTTACGCGCTGTCCAAGTTGGAAGTGAATGTTATCGAACGGAAGTGGGGGCAAGGCGCCAAAGCTATCGGCGGCGAAGTCCGCCTGAAAGATCTGCAGAAAGCCATCCTGCTCAAGAAAAGAGGTTACATAGTCATTCCAGACCCAGAAGACCCGGTGGTGCAGCAAGCATTCAAAGAGGGCGTTTTCCAAACCTTCGAACGTCACAGCAGAGTCGGCGTACCCAAAGAGAAACCGTTCATCGAAGACATCGAGTGGCTACGCAAACAAGGCGCAAAACGCGTATTCCTCAAAACAGGCGCCTACCGACCGTCAGCAGTCGCCTACACCATGAAGTTCGCTTCAGAAGCCAAAATCGACGCGTTAAGCTTCGACGGGGCAGGAGGCGGCACAGGCATGAGCCCCGTGCCCATGATGGACGAGATGAGCATCCCAACCGTATACTTAGAAGCCATAGTGTTACGCTGTGCGCAGATACTCAAGAAAAAAGGACGATACGTGCCAGACCTCGTGATGGCAGGCGGCTTCATCGAGGAAACCTCCATCTTCAAAACCATAGCCATGAGCAACTTCGGACAGGGCCCGCTGGTAAAGGCGGTTCTGATGGGTCGCTCACCCATAACAGCAGCCATGAAAGCAAGCTACTTCAAACAACTGGCGCAGGAAGGGAAGCTGCCCAGAGCCTTCGCAGAGCGATTCGGCACCACACCCGACAAATTCTTCATCGCCACGCCAGAGTTGAAGGCGAAATACGGCAGACGTTTCAGCGACATACCCGCAGAAAGCATAGGCGTCTACACCTACCTAACTGACAGAGTCGGCGTGGGACTGAAGCAGCTTATGGCGGGCAACAGGAAGTGGAAGCTGAACCTCCTCGGCAGAGGCGACCTCATGAGCCTGTCGGAGCTGGCAACGAAGGTCACTGGTATACCGCTGGCAGACGAAGTCGAGAAAGACGCCATAGAAAAAATTCTAGAATAAAACACCAACTCTTTTTCCTTTTTTGTTATCTTAGAATGTTTTTCAGGGGACCACAGTTTTCTCGAGACATTCCTGTGGAGCCCACCTTTAAATGACACTGGAACAATTTCAAGAAAACCTGTTACGCACTCATTCATATTATGAATTGAATTAGCGACACAAAATGAAAACTGAAGCAAAGACTGCCAAAAATCCCTATGCCTTAAATAAAGGTGGCTCCACAGAGCACGATAGTTCTTAAGGCTAAAGTTGACAAATTATGAGCTAAACAAACCTCTTCGAAAGGCTATGCCATGACCAAGTATCGTGCGTTGGCTGTAAAAACAGGGTTCTGGAAGCCCGGCGAGAACTACTTAAACAGAATCACCGCCGCCATAAAAACAAAAGTGGACGACGGCGATTTCCTAGTTATTTCTGAGAAGGCGATTTCAACCGCACTCGGCAGAATTCTCGACGAAAGCACCGTCCAGCCCAGCCTAAACGCGAAGCTCCTCTCTCGCCTGTGGATGCGGGTTGCATGGGGATACTTCCTCGGCGTGCTCTGCCGCTTCGGGCAACGGCTGCAGCATCGGCTCCGCGAATACCCGCTGGAGACGGGAAGCCGCCACAAACAAGTTGCTCTAGAGCACGCGGGGGTCTTGCAGTCGTTGATGTTCGGGTCGGAGGGCGGAATCGACGGCTCCAATCTACCATATTCTTACGTGAGTTTGCCTTTAAGCGACGCTTCGGAAGTGGCGGAGAAAATCCAGCGACACGTGCTGCGAACGCTTGGAAAGCGTGTGTGTGTGGTAATCGTGGACACGGACAAGACTTATACGTTCAGTAACTTCCATTTCACGCCCCGACCAAGACCGATGAAAGGCATTCACTTCGCCCCGGGCTTTACCACGTACATCATTGGCCGCACATTCAGACTTAAGAGAAGCTCGACACCGCTAGCTGTCGCTGGGTGCAGGCTGCAGGCAACTGAAGCGTTGAAAATCGCGAACATAGCCGACAGGGTTAGAGGCCCAGGTTCAGGCGCCACGGTTTGGGACATGGCTGCAAGGTTCAACGTGCCTGTGACCGATGTAAGCTGGGAAATGCTCGCGCGGTTAGAGCATAGGCCCATCGTCCTCGTGAGGCTCAAGCAAGAGTAAAGAATAAACCTGTCATCGCCTTTAAGGAACGCTGTGACGCTTATGGAAGAAACTGAGAAGCTAGGCGCCTTCTTCAAGCCCTGCTCAGCCGCCATCATCGGAGCCACCAAAAAAATAGACAAGGCTGGACACGTAATTTTCAGAAACTTCGCCACCAACAAGAACCGCGGAGTCTTCAAAGGAGAGGTTTACCCCGTGAATCCCCACGAAGACTCGATCCTGGGCTTCAAATGCTACCCATCAATCACCGAGATCCCAGGAGAGCTGGAACTTATAGTGGTTGTGGTTCCAGCCAACGTCGTGCCAACCATCATGGAAGAAGCCGCGGCGAAGAAGGTTAAGACTGCCATAATTATCACTTCAGGCTTTAGGGAAATCGGAAACGCCGCGCCCGAAGATCAAATCGCAGCCACAGCCAAAAAAGCCGGAATCCGCGTCCTAGGACCCAACTGCCTTGGCGTGTACTACTCCAAAACAGGCGTGGACACGCTTTTCCTCCCGGAAACCAAGGTGCTGACTACAGGCGACGAAGTGGTCGCCACCCCGAGACCGCTGTCAGGAGACATAGCTATAGTCACGCAGAGCGGAGCCTTCGGGGTCGCTGCACTCGACTTTTTGGCGGGACGTCAGATTGGAATCAGCAAATTCGTGAGCTTCGGCAACAAGTGCGACGTAACCGAATCAGAAATGATGCATTACCTGCTCTACGACAAGGAGACGAAAGTCATACTCTTGTACGTGGAAGACATAAAGCACGGGCGAGAATTTCTCCGCATTGCCAAAAAAGTCACGTTGAAAAAGCCCATAGTGGCACTTAAAGCAGGGAGAAGTGAGGCGGGAGCCCGTGCCGCAGCTTCGCACACGGGCGCCATCGCAGGCTCCGACAAAATCTATGATGCAGCGTTCGAGCAGACCGGAGTCATCCGCGCCAGAGACATGGAAGAATTCTTCGACACTGGAAAAGCGTTATCCATGCAACCGCCGGCAATGGGCAAGAACATCGGAGTCCTCACGGACGCAGGTGGACCGGGCATAATGGCGGTGGACGAGTTGGCAAGCAACGGCTTGACCGTGGAGCGGTTCTCGGATGCCACGCTGCAGGAGTTCCAGAAGCTCAAAGACCAAGGCGTGCTTCCCAAGTTTGCAGCCACCGGGAACCCTGTTGACCTCACGGGCTCAGTTACCGACGACATGTTCGAAGTGGCAGCGGACTTGATGTTCAGGGCGCCCGAAGTTCACGGCATACTACTGCTCGGTCTACATCATCTGCCGGGCTTGCGTGAAAAATACATAGAAGGTGTCGCGAAGGTTGCCGCTAAATACACCAAGCCCATCGTCATGTGCGACATCGGCGAAACCGAAATGGCACTGTACACTCGCTTCAGGTTTGACAAGTTAGGGATTCCGTCGTTTCCCTCGCCGGAAGACGCAGCCAGAGCCATGCGGGCGCTCGCAAGTTACGGTGCATACTTGAAGAAAAACGGCTGTGCAGATGAGTACCTGTGCGATTTTCTGAAGCGAAGAAGCAAAACTCAACAGTCGCTATAGGTTTGCTGTGACCGTGACGGTGTCGCCGTCTTTGAGCTGAAGCCTCGCCCGAAGATAGTCGGCGGCGATGACTTCCAGATAATCTCGCGGGTAGCCTGCAACCTCTGGAATCACAATAGCACATTCCACATCCTCTATGCTTGCTTTGTGGAGCAATCCGCTGCAATAGCCATCGGCAGGGTGAATCTTCATGGCGTCTGCTATCTCAAGCAGTTTTTTGCGCCTTGCGCTTTCTTCAGAAAGCAGTATGTTCAGGGTCCCGGGGTATGGTGTGAAGCCGAGTTTCTTCTCGATTTGCTGTTTAACCCATGGCAACGTGAGGTACTTTCTACCCTCTCCTGTACCAGAGAAAACTTTGCCCGTAAGTTTTATTCTTTTCAATTAAGGCAGGAACCCCTCTGGAACCGCCAGTCTTTGACGCGTTAGAGATTATTTACGTTTGTTCTTTGAGCCATTTTGCGACTTTTGCGAGGACCGTATCAGCGGATATGTCTATGACTGGGACAATCATTTTCTCCTTGGTTTCTATGGTTGGCGCGTACTTCGGCATCAGTGCATAGCCAACAAACGTCCAGTAAACTTTGCCTGATTCGATAAGCATCTTGGCAACTGCCGCTGTGGACGCGGGAAGCGGGAAGTAGAGGAAGACGACGCCGTCAACCCAGTAGAGTCCAGCAAGTTTGCCACCTGCGATGACGGAAGTGAAGCGAGCGATTTCTTCAGGCGTGGAGAAGAGGGTACGTTCCATTATGACGATTTCTTTGAAAGGCTCATACCTAACTGTGACTTCGCTTTCGCGTTTGCTCATAAACCGTTTCACCGAGCTAATACGCTATTGTACTGGGTTCCCTTTTAATCTTGCCATACCCTCAACACATGGAGCATAGGCTGCATTGTTCCAGTCAAGACACCTAAAACCCTAAACAAATAAAAGGAAACAACAATAAGCAGAAAACCCGACCCGCTTAACGCATGCATTTTTTGACCAACCTATTTGGAGCCTATTAGTGGTTGGTTGCTGAAACCTATAGAGGGGGGTCGCTATTGGCGCCGAAAACAGCCAAAACCATGCAGAAAACGAGAAAAGAGATTAGCCGTAGAGCAACAGATCTTCAACGCTACTTATAGTATATGAAAGGGGCAGAAAATAGACTGAACCGTTATCGCAAGTTTAAATAATCAGGCAATCTAAAATTACAGAGCGCTTCCGTGAATAAAATGTTGGACATCAAACTTATCCGGGAAAACCCTCAGTTCGTGAAGGAAAACTTGGCCAAGAGAGGAAACCCTGAAAACGACATGATGCTTGATGAACTCATCAGGGTTGACAGGGAATGGCGGCAGAACTTGACAAAGCTCAATGACCTTCGTCACGAAAGAAAACTCGTAACCATTGAAATCGCCAAGTTAAAGAAGGCAGGGAAAAACGCAGTTGAAGAAGTTGAAAAAGCAAAGGCAATCGACGCTGAAATCTCAACAATCGAAAAACAGGTCATCGAGCAGGAAGAGAAAACACGTTATTACCTGATGAGGCTTCCGAACCTGCTTCATGAAACCGTGCCGTTCGGGAAAGATGAAAACGACAACGTTCAAATCAAAACATGGGGCAAACCGGCAAAATTCGGCTTCACAGCAAAAAACCACATTGATCTAGCCGTAAACTTGGGCATAGTTGACGTTGAAAGGGCAAGCAAAGTCGCTGGCGCAAGATTCTTCTTCCTAAAAGGACAAGGCGTTCTCTTGGATATGGCGCTGATGAGCTTCGCCATGGAAGAGCTCGTGAAGAAAGGCTATCAACCTGTGGAACCGCCATACCTGATGAAACGAGAACCCTACGAAGGAGTCACAGCGCTCAGCGACTTCGGGGATGTGCTTTACAAAATTGAGAACGAAGACCTGTACCTTATCGCCACATCGGAACATCCCATGGCAGCCATGTACATGAACGAAGTCTTCAAAGAAGAGGACCTTCCTCTTAAACTTGCAGGCGTAAGCGCGTGCTTCAGGAAAGAAGCAGGTGCACACGGCAAAGACACACGCGGTATATTCCGAACTCACCAGTTTAATAAGATAGAACAGTTCATCTTCTGCACGCCCGAGCAGTCTTGGCAACTTCATGAAGAGCTTCTTCAAAACGCGGAAGATCTTGTCCAGAAACTTGGCTTGCCTTACCGCGTTGTCAACGTGTGCACAGGCGACATCGGCACAGTGGCAGCTAAAAAATACGACATCGAAGCCTGGATGCCCGCGCAAAACTCATACCGAGAAATCATCTCCTGCAGCAACTGCACAGATTACCAAGCGAGGCGATTAAACATAAGGTACAGAGAAAAAGAAGGTGCACCCACAAAGGGCTTCGTGCACACCTTGAACTCAACGGCCATAGCAACTGGCAGAACCATCGTAGCATTATTGGAGAACTATCAGCAAGAAGACGGCACAATCACGGTTCCTGAAGCGCTGCGAAAGTACATGGGCAGCATCGAGAAGATAAGCCCTTAGCGGTAAACATTTATTTATATCCCCGAGAATGATGAAGGCGCATTCGGAGGATCAACGTGTCTTCAAAAACAAAGCATTTACGCGATAAATGGCGAGGAAAAGCCTGGTACATGGTGATAGCGCCACCATTCTTCGGAAACGTTGAGTTAGGCGCAGTGCCAGCGGAAGAACCTGAACAGCTCATTGGAAGAGTTGTCGAAGCAACGCTTTATGACATAACTGGGGACTTTTCCCACCAGTACTTGAAGATGTTCTTCCAAATCAGCGAAATCGAAGGCAAAACCGCTCACACGATGTTCAAAGGACACGAGTACAGCCGTGACTACCTTCGCAGTCTTGTGCGAAGACGAACCACGAAGGTTGATGGGCTTTTCAACTTGACCACCAAAGACGGCTACAAATTGAGAATTGCGGTTTCGGCCCTCACGCTTTCACGGATAAAGACATCTCAGGAGAAGCTTATCCGCGACATCATGGAGAAAATCACCACCGAAAAGGCTTCTACGCTGAACTTGGACAGTTTTGTGCAAGAAATGGTGCTTGGAAAAATAGCTTCTGACGTTTACAACCAAGCCAAGAAAGTTGCGCCGCTTAGACATGTGGGCATAAGAAAATCGAAGCTGATAGCGCAGCCAGCACAGGTGCCTGTGCAAGAAGCGAAAGCGGCTTAAACACGCTGGCGCCAGCGTTTCATTATTTCTCATCGTTTTATGCGAAACGTCTTTAGAGCCGTGACTGCTTACATGTAAACCAGTTCTTCGGCAGTAGCATGAAGGTGAAAAATTTGACCCAGCACGCAGGAGTCCATAAAAAAGGAACCTTTTCCATTTTAGATGTGATAAACAAAACCAAAAAAAGTCAGAACTTCGACAAAGCAGGGGCCATAGCGCTTTTTATCGGTGTAGCTCGGGGCGAAACCCTACAAGGGGAAAAAGTGGAGAAACTCACGCTGGAAGCGTATGAGGAGAAAGCCAACGAGGTTCTTGAGAAAATCTGCACGGATCTCTCCAAGAAACCTGGCATAGTTGACGTTCAGATTCACCATTTGCTCGGCGAATTTAAAGTTGGCGAAGACTTGGTTTACGTTTCTGTTGCGGGTTCGCATAGAACGGATGTTTTTCCAGTTCTGAAGGAAGCCGTGGAGCGGTACAAGAGCGAAGCGCCTGTGTTCAAGAAAGAACGCATAATTAGCGCGAAAGGTGCAAGCAGCGAATACTGGGTTTCGGAAAGAGAAAGCCACACAACGTAGCAAGGAAATCGCGTGGCTTTCGAGTCGAAAATTCCTTAAATGCTTTGAGCACATGGACTCTTGAGAGTGGAAAACCGTGATTACGGCGTTGGCAGGTGGAGTTGGAGCAGCCAGATTTCTAACAGGACTCGTGAAACTTGTTGACGAAAAGAGCTTATCCGTAATCGTGAACACAGGCGACGACATAGAACTTTTCGGCTTGCACATAAGCCCAGACTTGGACATCGTCACGTACACGTTGGCAGGGGTGGTTGATGAGGAGAAGGGTTGGGGATTCAAAGGCGACACTTTCCATTGTCTCGAAGCGCTTAGGAAAATGGGTGGCGAATCTTGGTTTGCTCTGGGCGACAGGGATTTGGCGACGCACCTGTTTCGGACAAGTCTGCTGAAAAGGGGCTGGAAGCTTTCCGAGATTACCGCGAAAATAACTGAGGCTTTCGGGCTTGGCGTGAGGATTCTGCCCATGACAGATGACAAGTTTGAGACACGAATCATCACGGCGGAAGGGTCGGTTCATTTTGAAGAATATTATGTCAAAAACGGTTCAAGAGACGATGTGTTAGGTGTCGAATTTCTCGGAGCGGACACTGCGAAGCCTGCTGCTGGTGTGCTGGAAGCGATTATGGATGCTGAGTTGGTGATTGTTTGCCCCAGCAACCCTGTGGTCAGCATCGGCACGATTTTGACTGTCGACGGCGTAAGAGACGCATTGCGGCACACAGAGGCGAGAAAAATAGCGATAACTCCGATTGTTGCTGGCGCACCGATTAAGGGTCCAGCAGATAAGATTATGCGGGGTTTGGGGCTTGAGGTTTCCGCGTTCGCGGTGGCGAAGCTGTACGCTGACTTCTTGGACACTTTCGTTTTGGATGCTGCGGATGCTGCAGAGAGGAGCAGGATTGAGAGATTGGGGATTGAGGTTAAAGTTGCTAACACTTTAATGAGGAGCTTGGAGGACAAGGTTGCGTTGGCAAGGGTGGTTCTGGGCAACTGACTATATAGGCTAAATTGGCTTCTATATAATATGTGGAGATTCTAAATAAAGTGGAACAGATTAGTGGTAGTGGAGATTGAAATGCAGCGACTAAAAGCGAGGAAAAAAGCGGCTAACACAAACACGGAGCCGTGGTACTTCATTCACGTGTGAAATAGTTTGTCGAGGAGATTTATGTGGCGGCAAGGGCTATGGGCGATAAGAGGAAAGGAAAGAAACAGGTTCACGTGGATGGGATGGACCTTGTGGATTGGTTTTTGGCGATTGACGCATGCCTGGCGTAACAATCAGCAGCACGGAGGCAAAGTTCATTCAGCACCTGTTCGTGCTGTAAGAGAAGGGTTATATGTGAACCATTCTAAATAAGTAGTAAAGACGGAGATGCGCTTGGATGGAAAAGAGAAGCTACGGTTGGTTTGAGAAACGTCGTAGAACAAAGGGGCTGGAACTAGCCCATGAACAGATAACGAAAGCCTTTGACACAGTGACGTGGCTCAACAAAGCCATGAAAAGCTTTTCAGAAGGTAACATTAAGGAAGCCAAGAAGTACATCGAGAACCTGTACAAGGCGGAAGAAGAAGTGGACCGTTTGCGTACGGACGTTTTCATGGAACTCTCCAAAGGTGCAGCGTTAGTGGCGGATTACCGGGAAGACTTACTGCATCTCGTGAAAAGACTGGACACGCTTGCGGACCACACTAAAGACGCTGCACGCTGCCTAGAGATGTTGGGAGAAGCGAAAATCCCTGAGGAACTGTGCACTAAAACCGTTTACATGACTTCAAAGCTGGTGGATACTGCTCAAACTTTGCGCAGCAGCATCGAAAAGATTTCTTTCAACCCTTCTGAAGCGATTGAGCAGGCAAGGAAGGTGGGAGAAATTGAGCACGATATTGATGCGGAGTACCTTAAAGCGAAGACGTTGTTCGTAAAGTATGGAGAACAAGTCAACTGCGGAACCATGGTAATATTCGATGACTTAATCGAGTTCATTGAACATGCTGCGGACATGTGCGCGGACACTGCAGACTACATTCTTGTGCTCTCAAGCAGAGAATAACCATATCGTGCACCTTTTTCAGTTCTTTTTTTGGGTCCAAACTTTCTGGCGTGTAATTTTTGACTGATACCCCTCTATAAATAGTTTGGCTTAACCTGAAGACTTGCTTCTGGCGCGTCTTTGTTTTATGGGGCGACTAAACTCTCGTGTGGAAAATGGGTTAATCTTTGCCGTTTGATGGTTGTTGGATTATTCTACGGTGCTTGATGTTATGCTCAGTTCTGCGCCAGGAACCACCAGAATCCACCAGTCAAGCGCTTTGAACGAGTCGTTATAGTACACTACAAGCCGCGCTATCGAATTGACGGTTGCGTTGGCTGGAACGTTGCCATTCCACGTCAAGGTCTTGGAGTTTCCAGGTTTCAGTGTAAGGTTTATTGCCGTTCCAGTTTGAGACCATGAGTCGCCTTCGAAAGCGATATTTATGCTCCAGTTGCCTTCAGTTTTTCCCGTGTTCTTAAACGTGATTTTAACCGTGAACGCGTCGCCCGGAGCTTTGTTCACCACTCCGTCATTGTCGCTTGAGCAGGTCAACGTGCTGCTTGCGTTTGTTGCCGAAAAGTTAATGACTAGAACCGCCAGCATAACCGCCAACAATAGTAGAGCGTATTTTTTTCTCGCCACTCCCTTTTACAACTCCTTTCTCAAACACTTACGCGTGCACCCAGTTATATTCATTCTGAAAATAACTTCTATAAAACAGTTAAAGAAGAAACAATCTACGGTGTCAATCTGGACCTATCTCTCGGGTACAGCGTCACTTCGCGAATGTTCTTTTTGCCGGTCAAAATCATGGTAAGCCGCTCCAACCCGATTGCCCAGCCCGCGTGAGGCGGCATCCCATAATCAAATGCTTGAAGATGATACTTGAACGCTTCTGGGTTTAAGCCCTGCTCCTTCAATCGGCTCACCAGGAGGGCTTTGTCAGCGATTCTGGTTCCACCCGAAACCAGCTCAATCCAGCGCCACATCAAATCAAACCCCTCGCAAAGTTCAGGCTTGTCCTCTCGCGGTTTTATGTAGAACGCTTTAGAGTGCGTGGGCCAATCCGTTATGAAATAGAAATGCGGGTACAGCTTGCCCAGAACCCTGAAAGCCTCGGTTGGTATGTCTTCGCCCCACGGCACCTCCACGCCTTTCTTTTTCAAGTCGTGGAGCACTTCGTCGTAAGTCAACCGCTTGAAAGGTAGTGTGGGAACCTCGACTTTGTGCTTGAGTAATGTTAACTCGTTGGAGCATTTTTCGTTCACCGCTTTGCATGCGTGGTGTATTGTCTGCTCAAGAAGCTCCATAACGCTTTTGGCATCCGCGAATGCTTGTTCGATGTCTACTGAAACGAACTCGCTCAGGTGTCTGCGCGTGTGTGACGCTTCTGCCCTGAAGAAAGGGCCAACTTCAAAAACTTTTTCGAGGCTCATTACAAGCTGTTCCTTGTACAGTTGTGGGCTCTGGGCGAGAAACGCTTTTTCGCCGAAGTAGTCCACGGTGAACAGTGCTGCGCCGCCTTCAGTTGCTGAGGCGATGATGCGGGGCGTGTGAACTTCCAAGAAACCTTTTTCGAACAGGAAATCGCGTATCGCCGCAAGGGCGTGGTGTTGAATCTTGAATGCCGCAAGGTTTTGTTCTTGGCAGAGGTCTAATGCCCTCGCGTCCAAGCGGGCTTCGATGAGTGCTGGTGTTTTGCCCGTGATGTCTATGGGCAGCTGCTCAGTGGCTGTGCTGAAAACTTTTATCTCCTTCGGCATCACTTCGACGCCTCTCGGCGTCATGTTGGTCTTTTTCACGGTGCCTTTTACGCCGATGCTGAAGCGCTTCTGCAGCTTATCGGACTTCGACAGTACTTCGGGGCTGACTTTTTTCTTTGGAATGGTAATTTGGATGGTGCCTTCCCTGTCCTGAAGTATAACGAAGCGGATTCCACCTAGGTCACGTACTTCCTGAACCCAACCCAAAAGTGTGACCTCTTGTCCATCCATTTCAGGCGTAACGTTCGCAGAATAAGCTGTTCTAACCCAATCGCCTAAAGCATCCAACTTCATGAGTCCAGTGCGCTCCTTCACTCAGCAAACTCGACGCGTAACGACATTTTACGTACTTTACGGGCGATTTCCTTTAAAGCCTTCAGGTCGAAGGGCAACGGCGTACCGCGCTTTTTCTTCAAAATTACCCGGGTTTCAGTGGAGCCGTCAGGCAACCATATAGTGTTTATGGTTAATATACTGAGAGGGATGAACAAGTCTTCGAGGAACTTGCGATCGTCAACCCCGTATTCCAAGATGCGGACAGACTTGTTTGTTTCGTCACCTATCGCTTTGATGATTTTGCCGCCGTAACCTAAAAGACGCGGCACATCTCCGTGTCCCACGATTATGGCTAAAGTCTTCTCGACGCTGACCGCCTTGTAGAAGCAGACGTTTTGGAGGGAAGGATACTTCTCTTCAAGAGACAGCAGCAGGCGGGCGATTCTCAGGTCTAACTCGCTTATCTCGCCAGCTTTGACTTTTGCTGAGCATTTTTGGCACAGTATGCCACTCTTTAGACAGAAGCTACATAGTTCAGTCTTCATTTTTAGGGAAGACGCCCTCCCGCAAACACAAGGGGAGCAACTGCGCGGTGCTTAAGGTTGGAAGTGCCCGCTTAGCGTTCCAGCGTTATTTCTATGGTGCTGACGTTAGTCAGCTGGTTGCCCTCTTCCGTGGATGTGATTTGGTCTGTTCCGATGCCAATGCTCTTGACTTTCACGTCAGGTAGGAATCGGCGCCTCACGACTTCGGCGACGTCAATTGCCCGGCTTATCGAGCGCCCACGTGCCTTGATGCGTACTTCTTTTGCCCCGCCATGAAAGAAGGTTATGCAAGCAAGCACGTAGTTCATAACTGGTTTAGTTCCGATTAACACTGCGTTGTTGTTTTCAGACATTGCCGCTTCACTCCTAGTGTCCCTTTCTTGGTGATGGTTCATTAGTTTTTTTGTCGGCAAATAAATAGATTGTGGTTTGACCGAGCAAATTTGACTTAAACATGCGGAAAATAAAGAATTTTAGGCGATAGGTCAATAAACAAGTTTTCTTCTAGCTAAAGTCTTAAATAACGCGATAATTGTAAAGGATTACCTTAACAAAACCGCATAAAAGTGAAAGTGAAAACATGGAACCCCTCACAAAACGCTCTGTCCAGCTCTTAAGGAAACTCTACGAGAAAAGCAAATCCGCAACCACCTACACCTTAGACGTTAAACAAGACGAATTAAGCGAACAGTTAGGCATAAGCAGACAAGCATTGAACGTGCACCTCAAGAAGCTTAAGGACAGAAACTACATCCGCACTGGCCGAGGCTTCATAGACGTCACGGAAAAAGGATTAAGCGCACTCGGCATATCATCAACGCCAGCGTTCATCCTCCTCAAAGTCTCCCCAGTCAAACGCCTACAGGTGTACGAGAAAATAAGGGAACTGCCGGTGATAAGAGCCTTCAGAATCGCCGGCGAAGTTGACGCCCTCATAATGGTTGAAAGAGAAAACTTGGACGCATTCCTCAAAAAACTATACGCCATAGACGGCATTGAAGACACAAGGTCTTACGTCACGATTGAAGTTCTCAAATGAGGCGCAAGCGCTTATTGAGACAGGAAGGCTTCGAGATTGGCGTCTGAAAGTTTTTTGGCAAAAGGTATATTTGACAGGGAACCATCTTGCTCTAAGCACTTAAAGAGGAGCACCACATGCCAATATTAGACCCAGTTAAGAAAGCCATAGCGCAGAAGCACAGGCTCTACATGAAAATCTGCAGGGACTGCGGAGCCAGAAACGCCGCAACCGCCACCAAATGCCGAAAATGCAAGAGCAAGAACCTCAGATGGAAGAAACGGGAACTCGTAAAGTAAGCTTTTCAAAGAGTGTTAACTAGCGTATCCATGTTGAAGATTGTGTTGGCACACCCGTTCTTTATCAACGGTATAGCCTGAGCAGCAACGTCCATGCTGGTTAAGAGTTCCTTAGATATCTTCACTTCTTCCCCGCAAGCCACGCCGACAATGCCCTCGTACTGATTTGTCTTCAGAATCTTGGGGACGCATGAGCCGCCGGGCAGTATGTACACGTCATAGCCTTTCTTCTTGGCTAAAGTGTCCGCCTTGTTAACTAAGCAATCAGCGGAGCAGTGAGCACAGGTGTACGAGGGAATCGAAGGATCAAAGTTTGCCTTGCAGCGGCTGTCCATAAATTTTCGGGCGCAATGCGGCAGGAAAAGCGCTCTCTTCTTGGTCTGCAGGAATCGACCTCTTTCCATAAGGTTTACCGCCTGCATTTCTATGAGGTCTTGAAGAAGAACGACGGCGTCAGAAAGATTAAGCCCCGTGGCTTCTTGGATTTTGAATTTTCTTATAATCTCCTGCAGCGTGTTAAGAAGCGTCTTATGCATGCCCCTGTGGTAACCAACCACGGCTATCTCAGTGAAGAAGAAACGTGGAACTTTCGAAAGGTCGAAAGTGAACTTGTAGGGCATGTCCTAAATAGCGATAGACACGCTTAAAAGAATAACTGCGTCTTAAGCCAAAAACACGCTTGCCGCGGGCTACATTGCTTTTTCAGTAGACCCCAAGAGTTCCTTGAGAGACTGAATCTCCTGCCGTAGTGTGTTAACTTCGTTTTCAAGGGCTTTGGCACGAGACTCCGCGGCTTTTTTGAGACTCTCAATCTCCATCAGCACGCTTGAACGTTCAGTTTCCAAGATGCCTATTCTTTCCCGCAGAGTCCTCAAGGTCTGCGTTAACCCTTCATGTATGCCCTTGACCCTTTCAGCCAATTCCTTGATATTTGCGGCCTGCACAGTTTTCGCTGCGGGGGCCACCTTTTTTCTGAATTTTGACCCGCATTTGGGGCACATGAAAAATCCAACGTGAAACTCAGGCATGACCCCGCTTGCAGTCCGTTTCTCAGGGGACACTGTCCAGCATTTAATCGGAGTGGCTGCTTCTGTTCCGCATTTCGGGCATTTAACCAACTATTTTATTCTCCCTTCACGGTTGAGTCATCTGCTTCTGTAATTATTTTCTCGCGATCAAGCTATAACATTTTGCATTGCTCGCCTGAATCATCCTTTTCGTGTCTATGGCTTTCAGTTAAAAAAAGGGGCAAACTAGTAAACTGCAGGACTTTAAGACGTAAAAAGAAAGGGGGAGAGGATGGCGTGATTAAATGCTTATTTGGAACATTAGCCTTTCAACAAGTTCTTTGTACCGATTACGGATAGTAACCTCAGTAACCTGCGCAATCTCCGCGATTTCCCGCTGTGTTTTTCTTTCACCAGTCAAAACCGAAGCCACGTAGCTTGCAGCCGCAGCAATGCCTGTGGGACCGCGGCCAGACGTAAGTTTGAGCTCTTTCGCCGCTGCCAGAATCTTGTGTGCGATTTCTTCGACTTTACCCTGCATTGTCAGTTGATTGGAGAATTTGGTTATGTACTGGCTGGGTCTTAGCGGGGGAATGGAATAGTTTAGTTCTTTGATGAGGAAACGGTAACTGCGACCTATTTCTTTCTTGTTCACTGTTGAAGCTTGAGATATTTCGTCTAACGTGCGTGGAAGTGCGCATTGTCTGCATGCCAAGTATATCGCTGCTGAGGTTACTCCCTGAATCGAGCGTCCACGTATCAAGCGTTCCTTCACGGCTTTCCTATAAATCACCGACGCAGTTTCCAGAATGTTCTTGGGAAGATTCAGGTTATTCGAGATTTTTGTGATTTCTGACAAAGCAAAAGCCAAGTTGCGTTCCGTGGCGTCTGAAACCCTTATGCGCCGCTGCCATTTCCTGAGGCGATACACCTGCGCCTTCTGCCCCGGAGAGAGGCTCTTTCCGTAGATGTCTCGGTCATGCCAGTCAATAGTTGTGGACAAGCCTTTGTCATGGATGGTGTATGTTAAAGGCGCGCCGACTCGGGTGCGTTTTGATCTTTGCTCGTCGTCGAAGGCTCTCCATTCAGGTCCTCTATCAGCTATTTTAGCGGCGACCACGAAGCCGCAGTCCATGCAGACTATTTCGGCGCATTCGTAGTCGCGCATCAGCCTGGTGCTGCCGCATTCAGGGCATGATTGAACTCGAAAGGATTCAGCGCGTTGTGCTGCCGATGAAGAGGTTGGGTCTTCACGCAGCTCGCTATCTCCACTCATTCTCTTATGCTCCGTTGCTTTTTCGAGAGGAGCAGATACAACCGTTTGCCTGCCAGTTTTTCAGGTTCCTTGACTGCGGGTTTTATCACCACGTACGGCGAAGACACTGGACCTATCAAATCGAAGACTTTTCCAACAACTTTCAGGTTTTCGTCAACCACCGAGGTGCCTATCTTAGGGGAATTATCGGCGACTTTGACAATGATGTTCTGGGACGGCGTGTAACTCTGCACCCTGCCCAATCTTTGCAACACATTCCCCTCTCGAAAAACAACCAACGTCACCGTAAGAGTTTATTTAAACCTTTCTACGATATACGATACGTGAAAGTTTTAACAAAACTATTTTGTGACCTGCAGATAGTTTCCCTTCCAGTTTTCTGCATGGTTTTGGCTGTTTTCGGCGCCAATAGCGACCCTACCCCTCTATAGTTTCTGCAACCAACCACTAATAGGCAGCAAATACATTGCACACAAGTTAACTGAGGGAAAAATAAGCCTTAATTAGGCATCGCGACTAATATTTATGCTGAGAGGATTGGATTTTATGAGGACACCTAAAGACTTGAAAAAAGAGTTTCCAAGCGTCCTCGACAGCGCGTATAAACAGTACCTCCGCGACCTTTCACGTTACAAAGAAGTCAAGCACATCATGAGCCAAGACGTTGCTACCATCGCTCCTGAAGCGTCGATGGCTGAGGCAGCGGGAGTCATGGGCGAGAAGCACATCGGAAGCCTGATCGTTACGAAGTATGCGACGCCTGTGGGTATAGTCACCGAGAGGGACTTGCTCAGCAAAGTTTTGGCTCTGGGGAAAGACCCTATGGAGGAAAAAGTTGAGGCGGTAATGTCGTATCCGCTTATTACGATAAGCCCAACTGCCAAGATAAAGGAAGCCGCTCAGATGATGATTCAGAAGAAGGGCAGACTTGCAGTTTTTGACAGCGGAAAGCTTGTGGGAGTCATAACCGCTTCTGACCTTATTAGGAGCTTGCCCGAAGTTCCTGAAACCGAGGTTAAAGTCGATGATTTTATGACTAAGGAAGTTGTAACTGCCGACGAGAAAACATCCGTAGCCGAAATTGCCAAGATTATGGGCGAGAGACGCATCGGAAGCGTCATAGTCACCCGCAAAGAAAAGCCTTTTGGGATTTTTACGGAGCGAGACTTGCTCACCGCTTTTCTGGCTAAGGGCAAGCAGTTAATCGTAGAAGTGGGTAAAGAAGCTTCGTCGCCGCTTATCACTGCTCCGGCTGGAATAAGCGTTCACAGAGCTGCTGCCACAATGGCGTTGAAGAAAATTAGAAGACTGCCCATAGCCGTAAGAAATAAGCTGGTAGGCATCATCACAGCACGCGACCTCGTCGAGGCATATGCAAAATAGCCTCGTAACTTCCTTTTTTCTAGCGTCTTTAAACAATAAGTTAACGGATGCATCAAAACACTGTGTGCAAAGGTAGACATCAATTTTTTACACGCAACAAGCTAACAAGAGTTCAATCTATATAAAAAGGACTATTAGTCTTTTTTCACGTGTCAGAGCGCATGTAAATGTTTCTTCTTTTTTGGTCGGAAAATTAATTAGGAAAGAATTGTTGATAGACTCTGAAACATAGGTGATTGTAATGGCGATAAAAGTAGGAATAAACGGTTTTGGAAGAATCGGCAGACTCCTTTACCGCGCAGCCATCGAACGCAAAGCAAAAATCGACTTCGTAGCTATCAACGACCTTGCAGACGCCAAAACAAACGCGCACCTGCTGAAATACGACTCTATACACGGAAGGTTCCCAGGAACCGTAGAAGTCGAATCTGACAAGCTCATCGTCAACGGAAAACCCTTGAAGGTTCTTAGCCAAAAAGACCCGGCAGCGCTTCCATGGAAAGACCTTGGCGTATACCTCGCTGTAGAGTCAACGGGACTGTTCACTGACCGCGAAGGTGCATCCAAACATCTGCAAGCAGGAGCCAAAAAAGTTCTCATCAGCGCACCAGCTAAAAACCCTGACGTAACCATAGTTTTAGGCGTAAACGAAAAAGTCTATGACCATGCAAAACACAACATCATCTCAAATGCTTCATGCACCACAAACAGCCTTGCACCGGTCAGCAAGGTTCTCGCCGACAACTTTGGACTCGAAAAAGCCTTCATGACAACCTGTCACAGCTATACCAACGACCAGAAAGTACAGGATCTTGTGCACAAAGACCTTCGCAGAGCACGTGCAGCCGCGTTGAACATTATCCCGACAAGTACAGGCGCAGCAAAAGCAATCGGCGAAGTTCTGCCATCCTGCAGCGGAAAAATGAACGGCATTGCACTGCGTGTACCAACCGCAGACGTTTCAATCGTTGATTTAACAGCTGTGCTCAGCAGAGAAGTTACCGCAGAAGAAATAAACGCAGCCATGAAGAAAGCCGCTGAAGGTCCGATGAAAGGCATACTTGAGTACACGGAAGACCCAATCGTCTCTTCTGACGTGCTACACTCAACAGCTTCATCAGTCTTCGATGCGCAGTCAACCATGGTGTTGGGTGGCAAGAGCAACTTCGTGAAAATCCTAGCATGGTACGACAACGAATGGGGCTTCAGCTGCCGCATGGTCGAACTCATCGAACTGATCGGCAAAAAAGCAGGGTTCTAAAACTGCAACATTAAAACTTTAAAAACCCTTCCATACTTTTTCTTTGTCAATCAAACACGAGAGTGAGATAAACATGGCAAAGTACCTAACCTTAGACGATGTCCAAGTTAAAAACAAAGTCGTACTCGTAAGAGTAGACTTCAACTCGGAAATTGACCCAGAAACGAAAAAAGTCACCAGCGACGTACGCATACGAGCGCATGCAGAAACAACCATCAAGGAGCTTGCGGAAAAAGGCGCCAAAGTCGTCGTCCTAGCACATCAGGGACGCAAAGGTGACCCAGACTTTACACCGCTGAAGCAGCACGCTGAGATTCTTGGCAAAATCCTCAGGTGCCCAGTCAAATACGTTGACGACGTTTTCGGCGAAAAAGCAAAAAAAGCGATTCGCAATCTGCAGGCTGGCGAAATCCTAGTTTTGGAGAATGTGCGCAGCTGGGATGGAGAAACCAAGAGCGGAACACCTGAACAGCAAGCGAAAACTGAGCTGGTGCAGAACCTTGCGCCGTTAGCAGACTTGTTCGTTAATGACGCTTTCGCCGCAGCGCATCGTGGGCATGTATCTATGGTGGGTTTCACGGCTGCCTTGCCCAGCGTTGCGGGTCGCATAATGGAGCGCGAACTGAAGTCGCTAAGCAAGGCGTTGGAGCAGCCTGAGAAACCGTGCGTTTACGTGATGGGTGGTGCGAAAGCAGATGACAGCCTTGAAATCAGCAAGTACGTGCTGGGCAACGGCATAGCCGATTACGTGGTTGTGGGCGGTGTGACGGCGCAGCTGTTTCTTGCGGCGAAAGGCGTTGATTTGGGCAAGGGAAACATGGCTTTCCTAGAGAAGAAGGAGTTGACAGGGCTGATTCCGGGAATTCAAGCGTTGATGAAGCAGTATCCTCAGAGTATCGTGGTGCCAGTTGACGTTGCCATAGACGTGGACGGAAAGCGGAAGGAAATTCCAGTGAGCAAACTGCCTACGGAACATTCGATTTTCGACATCGGCGCCAAAACAGCGGAGAACTACGCGAAACTGATTGCCAAGGCAAAATCCATCGTGGTTAGCGGTCCAATGGGAGTTTACGAAAACAAGGAATTCAACTACGGCACACGAAAAGTATTCGAAGCTATCGCGGAGTCGAAGGGCTTTTCGCTTGCAGGTGGCGGAAACACCATCGCGGCGCTGCAGGAGTACGGCTTGTCCAAAAAGATTGGCTACATTAGCACTGCTGGCGGAGCACTAATTGAGTTCTTGATGGGCAAGAAGCTTCCAGGCGTCGTTGCCTTGGAAAACGCGGTCAAAACCAAAAAAATCTAACCTTTTTTCTTTTTTCCTCTTGTGCACTGTTGTGCGATTTTTGGATTATCTCCCTTTATAAATAGAGCTTAATTGGGGGGTAGATTTGCGTTGCTTGGTGCCTGTATGAGGTGACGGCACATCCCTTATTTAAAGGGTTATTTTATGGTCTTGGAATGGCATTTTTGTTTTTGTGTGTTTTAGGTTCTGATTTGGAGTTTAGTGTGGATTCAGATGGTTGAGATGAAGTGATGTTTTTAAGGTTTAAACTGTAAAAACAATATTGAATCGTATGACAGAAGACATTTATAAGAAGTTACCGTTTGCTACATCAAAGGTGAAATAAAAACAATGAACAAACTGCTAAGGAATCGCCTAGCTCTAAGCACAGTCGTAACCACACTAATCATTCTAGTCGTTTCAGTACTGTTAGCAACCGTGGTCGTATACTACGCCACAAACGTCGTCAGCACTAGAGTGCAGGAAGAAAGTCTGCACTTGACAAAACAACATGTATGGTATGATCCCGTAAACGGAGGACAAGCGGCTATAATGATAATAAACACGGGCGGACGAGACGTAGTCTTAGACAAAATTAGCGTCAGAGGACAGGAATCACCATGGGCCAAGGTGTGCTACAATATTACAACAGGTGCAATATCCGCTGACCTCACGTATAATTCATCGTCAACTTTGGGAGCAGGGGACATATCCATTGGTGGAACATCATACGCCTTCAGCGCAGCATCCACCGACCTCATATTGAAGTCAGGCTACACCGTAATAATCTACATTGATGACCCGGACAGCATATCGATTAATGATGTGGGCTTGACTGTAAGCATAGCCATCTACACGTCTAACGCCGTTCACTACCAAGAAGCTAATGTCGAAGCAACCGTAATGCCATAAAGCCACCGCTTATTTTCCTTCTATTTGCGCAATTAGTTTTTTCCATAATTTATGTGTAGCTCTGTTCTACACACAAATTCACTTATCCAAAGCCGTCTTTCTTGTTTTTTCAGGAGACAAAAAAATGAAAAACATACTGAAGAATCGTTTGGCTCTTAGCACCGTCGTAACAACGCTGATAATTCTAGTGGTTTCAGTGCTCTTAGCCGGAGTCGTAACATACTTCGCCATCAACGTCACTAGCACCAGAGTTCAGGAAGAAAATTTGTCGCTGTCGAAACAACATATCTGGGTAAATCAAGCCGGGACAGCAGTAGCTGCAATAATGGTCACAAACACTGGTGGTAGAGACGTCGTCATCAGCAAAATTGCGGTGCGTGGACAGGCTGCCGCCGCAGCTGACATATTCTACGTTGTTGCTGGAACTGGCGATGTCCTAACGACAGACCTCAACTGGACAGGCGCTGCGAAAATAGCTGGTGATGACATTGTTGGAGGTATTACCAGCGATGGCCTTACGGCATTAGGAACAAATACCCTGGTGCTGACTTCAGGCTCAACAATGGCCATATACCTCAACAACCCTGACAGCATTAACGTCAACGACATAGGCTTGACTGTTGCTATCACGGTGTTCACTTCGCAGGCAATCCACTACAAAGAGACCAACGTCGAAGCAGTAGTGTAAGCTTAGAAGCAAAAGCAGCTCTGAATATTTTTTTCTCTTTTTCTTTTGCAAAAACAAGACATGAGGATAGATGACCTCTCAGCAAGATGAAGTTGAATTAATAAATGGTTACAATCTCGAGAAACTTGTTCACAAGCTGGATTTCCCCGTACAATATGTATTTTGATGTTACACACAAACAACTTAATTCATTTCTCCCAACATTTTCTCAGCGAATGGCTCACGGAAGAGACCACAAATTGATGACTGCCCCAAACGACTATCGCTTAGCAAAACTTCGTCGATCCATGAGAGCAATTGCCATTCCAATAACTTTCCTACTACTATTCGTATCCATGCTAGGCGTAATTTCCATCACCTACTACTTCGCGGTGGAAAAAGTTAACACCCGAAGCACCACGCTCAAGATAGCCACGGCGAAACAGGACATGCTGTCTTTAGACGATGCCTTGATGCAGGTCATAGGGCAGCCTGGCGCAGCCCGCACGTTCGAGTTCAGCGATTCAGGCGGACAAGTAAACATTCAGCCATCCGCCAACACCCTGGCAATTAGCATCGGTGACGGCGGAGACATCGCCGCGACCGTCTGCAACGAAACCATAGGTCAAGTCAGCTACGTCCTTCCATATTCCGAGTCGCCTGACACAGGACTTTTCCTAAAAGGCGACAGCCGAACCATAGTCAGCCAAAGCGGCTCTGTAATGACACAGCTCTACATCGTTCACGGCGCTGAACATCCCGAAATCCTGCTGCGCTACCGCCCAACCGTGTCTTACGCAACCGCGGGCACTGAAAACGGCAAGACCGTCAACAACATCCGCGTTTACATCATCAACCTGAACGCTTCAGACGCAATCGCGCTGTACGGAAAGGTGCCGCTGAAAATCTCATGCGTCGCCACGCAAATATCAACCACAACCTACGACCTCTCATACGAACCTGAAAGCTTAACGTTAACCGCGAACTTGGATGGCGCCAGCGGGCAAGTCACCATCCCAGTTTCAAGCACCAGCAACGGCGCAATAGTAAACGTGGAAACAGTGCTCTGCAACGTCAGAATCCAAAGGTGGCTGAGGTAAAGTTGCCGTCAATAATCCCAAGCTACATGTACACGCTCTTCGCCTCACTCATCGTGGGCTCCATCGTCATCTGCGCGTGCGGGCTTTCAACGCTCAGCGTGAAGAATGAGGCTAAGCAACAGCAGCTTGCAAACATAGCGGAGTACATTGCAACAGAAAGCTTAGAACTCACCTCACGCGCGAAAGCAGACAACTTGACCGCAACCCTGAGCTTAACGCTGCCACCCTCAATCGGAGACCAAAGATACTGGATTCAAATCAAGAACGACTCATCAAGAGCATGGGTTGAAGCAGGCTTCGGCACCACGCCCACGGTCAACCAACAACGAGCCTACATACCTACTGAAGTCTTCGCATCTGGCACCTACACGAGTGGCTTAGGCGCAGCCAAATTGGAATGCTACTCTGACGGTTCAGGCGTTTACCTTACGCTTTCTGGAGGCAGTTGAAATGCCGTTTGGAAAAAAGAAAAAAGAAGAAATTGAAGAAGAAGAAAAAATTTCGGAAGAAGAAATAATCGGGTACCTGGGCATCCAAGGCTGCCGAGTTCCCGAAGGATACGTTCAAGTCGAAAGTTACCCTCTTAAACCGCCCTATTCATACGCGTGGATATTCCAAGACGAATCCGACGGCAGCTACTTCTACGTCGTCGACGAACTCACGATGTCTAGAGAGGAAAGAGATGCCTACAAGCGGTTGAAGAACATTCTGGAATACGAGTTGAAGGCGCCACGGTCAGACGAAACCCTCGCCGAGTCATTCCACAGACAGTTGCCCGGCATAATCGAAGAGCACCAAACAGCGCTTGAGGGAATCGACCAGATTGGACTGAGAAAAATCCGCCATTATCTCGAACGAGACTTGATTGGCTACGGAAAAATCGACGCCTTAATCTGCGACCCCTTCATCGAAGACATCAGTTGCCTAGGCGTAAACAAGCCCGTCTACCTGTGGCACAGAAAATACGAGAACGCAAGAACCAACATAATCTTCACTGACGAGGAGGAACTAGACGACTTCATAACGAGGATAGTGCACAGGCAAGGCAAACACGTCAGCATCGCCCACCCAATCGTAGACGTGACGCTCCCGGGAAAACACAGACTCGCCGTATCTTTCGGAAAAGAAACAACACCCGCCGGAACCAGCTTCACCATCAGGAAATTCAAAGAAGACCCCATGACCATCGTGGACCTGATAATGAACGAAACCATAGACGAGGCAATCGGCGCTTACCTGTGGATGCTGATGGAAAGCAAAATGTCAGTGATGATAGTCGGTCCAACAGGCGCAGGAAAAACTACCGCGCTAAACGCCATCGCATGCCTCGTAAGACCCGACTTCAAAATTATCTCGGTTGAAGAAGTTGCTGAGGTAAACCTCCCGCAGGAAAACTGGGTATCAACAATCGCCAGACCAGGATTCGGCGGCGACAGCGAAGGCGAAGTAACCCTGTATGACCTCATCAAATCAGCAGTGCGACACCGCCCTGCACTTATCCTAGTCGGAGAAATCAGAGGTGAAGAAGCCTACGTGCTCTTCCAAGCCTTAGCCACGGGACACGGCGGGCTCTGCACCATGCACGCTGAAGACGTTGAATCAGTTATGAAACGTTTAACCCAGCCTCCCATGAACATCCCCCAAGGAATCTTGCCACTAATGAACTGCGTCATAGTTGTCAAACAGGTGAAAACCCCAGGCTTCGCAGCACTGGATAAGAAGGTTTCAAGCCGCAAATTCGTCAGAGTCTCAGAAATAGACCCAAACGGCGCGATTAACGATGTGTTCTTGTGGAACCCGTCAGCGGAAACTTTCCAGCAGAAAGTGGACCAGAGCTATCTGCTGAATAAAATAGCCAAAAACCTCGACGTACCATTAAGCGTAGTCATTCAAGAACTGGAGAGACGGAAGCATATCCTGCTGAAAATGGTTGAAAAGAACCTCCGCGACTTCAGAAGCGTGCATAAAGCATTGAACAGCTCGCTTAACGTGCAAGACTTAGAAGACAAAGAAACCGTTCAGGAGCCGTAAACAAATGAAGACGCAAGGCGGCTTCTTCGGCAAAGCTTTAGGTTTTCTGTCGAGAGCCACCAGTGAGGAGAAGGAGAAAATCGAGCATGAACTGCCCTTCGTGGTTATGATTTTCACGCTGATGGCGGCAAGCGGAGTCTCACCATATGAGAGTTGGAAGAAAATGCGGAAACTCTCGTTCCTACCCACTTTTAGAAAGGAAGCTGACGAAGTCGTAAGGCAAGTGGAAGTCTTGGGCAAAGACCCCTTGACCGTCATGTACCAGCGGGCGGAGAAAACAAACTCGAAGCTGTACAGAAACTTCCTTGGCGGGTTCATCTCATCCGTGCGAAGCGGGGGAAAGATAGTGGACTACATGAGAAGCGAGCTGAAAGCCATTTTTGAGCTTAGGCACAACGCGTTAACCCGCTCCGTCGAGAAAATAGCCACGCTGGTTGAAGCTTACACGGTCATGCTTATCGTGGTGCTGTGCACGTACATTCTCTTTGTGGTCTTCTCCTCAACCAACGTGATGGATGTCATGTCCCAGAGCTCCCTATCGGTATCGCCCATCATCTCGTATCTAATAGCGTTCCTTTTCATGCCCGTGCTGTCGCTCATCTTCATAATGGTTGCACACAACATGCAGAGAAGCGCTTTCGAAAACCTGCAGGACCTGTACAAAAAAGCAGCAGTCATCATAGCAGCAGTCGGCGTAGTGTTATTAGTCTTCGTTCTGGTACCATCCTTATCCGAGGCTATGAAGCCTGTGGGTCTGCCAGAAATCGTCACGATAGGACTGGTAGCTGCTTCTTTGCTGCCCGCCATCCAGTACAGAAGAATCGCAAAAATCAACTATAACGCTGAAGACTCGATTCCAAGCTTCATCCGAGACGTCACCGAATCGCAAAAAATAGGGCTTTCTCCTGAAAAAAGCATCATCCAAGCCACAAAACGCAAAGATTACGGCCCATTCTCAAAATTCCTAGAACTCATGCGCAGCCAAATCGAGTGGGGTGTTCCGCTTAGAAAAACTTTCAGCAACATACGTCGGGAGATACGAAGCTGGTTCGTCACCTTAAACTTCGCTATGATGGTTGAAACCGTCGAGGTTGGCGGAAATTCGACAGAGTCGCTTGAGATACTCTCTGAGTACAGCGAGAAAGAACGCGAACTGCAAATCAACAGGCGCGGGCTGCTCAGACCCTACATCGTTTTAGCGTTCATATGGAGCATTCTCATAGCCGTGACAACGACGATTGTGTCTTTAACCACGTACATGATGACCACGGTGGTGACAACAAGCCTGTCCGAAGTCGCTTTCATGGCCATGCAGGACCAGATAAGAATGTTTTCCGTGGGCATAATTCTCCAGTGCTGGATCTCAGGCTTCTTCATCGGAAAGATAAGCGAAGGCAACTTCGGCGCCGGATTCCAGTACGCTGCATTGCTGACCGCAACCGCGTACCTGTCTCTGATAGCATCTCAGCAGCTGCTCTCAGGCATGTTCGGCATATCTATGGCGTCTATGGCAGGATAGCCCGAGGGAGGAAAACATGCCCACCGTTTCCATAGACACCTACTTCGCGTGTGCATTGCTGGTCTCAGTCGCCCTGTTGGCAACGGCTTCGCTAGTTGGAACCATGCAAACCCGCATTGACAGCATGCAGGACCTGAACAAGCAAAACTATCTCAGAGCGATAGCTGACCAAATAGTGTTCAGTCTTGGCAGTCCAACAGATTGGGGTTCAGGTGCCGCTGTCCCAAGCAGCTTCGGTTTACACAGCGGAGAAGCTTCATACCCATACGACCTTGATGTGGATAAAGTCACGCGATTGAACAGCCAAAGCAGTTATGCGCTCTCTTACGGTGAAGTTTCCAATGCTGCACGACTCAACAACTTGGCGCTGGGCATAAAACTATCAAAGATGCTGGCAATAGCCGTCATGCTCTCCGCCAACACCACCACAGGAGCCGCCACAACGTACACTTTTATGATTCAAGTCAGTCAAGCGCAAGGGTCAGTCAGCGCAGGACTGCACTGCTACATGGTCGCCACGGATTTTCTGGCTGACGTTTACAGCACCACGTCAAGCTCAGGCGTTGGATACGCAACTTTTGAAATTCCAAACTCGGCTAATGGACCTGCGCTGCTGATTGTGTTCGCACGCGCCACATCTGATGAAAGACTGACTGCTTATGAGGTATACTCGTTTGCTCATTTGTCGGAGACGCCGGCTCCCAACCAAACCTTTCTGCGGTTAAGTTCCCTGAACCACACGCTTAACGTAAGCCAGAACGTTCTCGACATAACCGTGAACGATGGCTACGTTTTCTCTTACTCTTACCAAGCAAACCTCACAGCAACCTCAAACAGCATCTATGCCATTCCCGCGTTTGTGGACAAAAGTCCCACAGTCACCGTCATTTCAGGTCAAACCAGCGCTGCGTCTTTCGTGGAGTGGGTTGCTTATCCAGATGTTCCGCTGCAGTTTGGGGCAGATTTCGAGAACTCTGAGGAAAACGTGTTCGTCTACGTGGTAACCATCAACGGCGCCTTTTACAAGCTGACGTTGACCTTTGGAGATGTGGCTCAATGAGGCTGCTGAAAGACAAAAAAGGGCAAATCCGCACCATCGAAGCTTTCTTCGCGTCCATGCTTCTGCTTGCATCGCTTACCCTGATTCCGGCGGCACAGAACAGACCAGGTGGCTCCTTTGACATGCTCTCTTCTACAGCCCAGAACATTCTCCTTAGCCTAGATAGCAACGGGCATTTAGCGGAACTGATAAGCAGCGGCAACTGGACCGAACTCAAAAGCTCCATTCAATCCGCAGTCAGCCCTGCCATGTGGTTTAACCTAACCGTATTCAACGAAAACATGACCAGCATCAACAACACGCCGATTTGCAGCGGAAGCGCGGTCAGCGACAACATAGTGTCCACAGACTACGTGTGCGCAGCCACAAGTAGCAACTACGCGATTTACATAGTCAGGCTGCAGCTCGCGATGGTGGATTGACATGCAAACCTTCCAGACGACTCGGCGCCGCAACTCTGGTCAAGTGCTAATCATCGCGGCTTTGATAATAACCATGCTGTTGCTTTCCACGGCGCTGTACGTTGCCGAGACCGAGAAAGAAGCGCCCGCTTACGATTCAGGAACGGACGCTGATTTCTCAGCCGTTAAACTGGGTATAATGCACACCGTGTTAAGTGCGTTGGCTAACATCTCCAACGGCGGAGAAACAGGCACCCTCGTCGCAGATTTGAACCAGTTCCAATCTGTGGTGGAAGGCCACTCGTACACAGCGATCATTAAAATGCAGTTCGCGCCTTTGAACGCGGCGCCTTATCAGAACGGAATCTGGATTGACTGGAGCACCGAGGGGAGGGGAGTCTCAAGCGCATACGTCAACGTTTACTTAAATTCTACTGGAACCTCAGCAACCTGCCGCGCCGCATATGCAGTAAACTTGACCTCGGAGCTCAAAGTGAGCGGGTTTTATACGGTGTTGACTGGGTCGCTTAAGCAAGTCAACTTGACCTGCAGCCTCTTTAACGAAGGCAAACCTGCTCTAGCGCAAAACTTCACGGTGTTCTATGAACAGGACGGCTCCCTTTTGACCGAAGAATGGATTCAAGTTATGTCGCCAAGCGTCACTGACTACGGAAACGGAACGTACGCCATGTCTTTCACCGCTGAAACCGCGAACCCAGATGACCCGATGTTAGTTTCAGTTTATTGCCAGGACTTGCGGGGCATATTAATCCGCGCGAACGCAACCTGCGTTCGAGGTTAGTTCTTTGCCCACTGGGATGTATCTGTAATCATTACGTTTGTGCATTAATTGCAATTCACAAGTGATAAATTAACTTTATGCCGACATTAGCGCGACTGAAAAATGGAACCTGACGCGGAAATTCCATGCTCAACATGCCTGTTGTGGAACCAAGAAAACAAGCGTTTCTCCTGCGACCCCAACAAGTGCGAAAGGCTTTCGCGCTGGCTATTGAAGCATGCCAAAGACACCAATGTGGACACGAGAAGCGAAAACATCCAATACGTGGTCTGATTCCAGATCCGCCTCAGATAAGTCTCATTATGTTTAGAGCAAAGCGCTCAGACCTTATATAAGAATAAATAGCCCTGACTTAGACTCTATTTCTCATTCAATCCGAAAGGCTCTGAATAAACCTGAAAAGGAGTTCATGGAAGATGGAAGATGAAAGAAAACACGCTCTGCTCTTTCTGCTCATAGCGACCATCATTTTAGTTTCAACGGTCAATGCTGATTCCGTTGCCTTGGCAGCGTCAAGTTCTGGCACTTCGAATCCGCAGAAGGCGAACGTGCTCTGGGAAAAAACCTACGGCGGAACAGGCGACGACAGAGCCTTTTATGCAACGACCGCCGGAGATGGCTACTTGGTGGTCGGCTCCTCAGCCTCACTTGAACAGGGAAAAACGCTGGGCTGGGTTCTGCGGCTTGACCGCGATGGAAATGTCCTCTGGAACCGCACCTACTCCGAGGATGCAGACAGTGAATTCAGATACGCCCTCGGCTTAACGGATGGCTTCCTGCTTGTCGGAAACATGTTCCTGCCTTCAGGTGACACGGACGGGTACGTGGTGAAAATTGATGATAACGGCACCATGAAATGGAATGTTACGGTGGGTGGCGCAGAAGTGGACAAGCTCTTTTCAGCAACGAAGACCCAAGACGGCTTCATGCTTGCCGGCTTGACATACTCGTTCAGCAGCAGCGAGTCTGACGTTTGGGTCATCAAAATCGACTTGAACGGCAACGTTGCTTGGAGTAAAAACTACGGGTGGCCGCTGGATGACGTGGGCAGAGCCATCGCGCAGACGGAGGATAACAACTTTGTCGTGGCAGGCTACACGGATTCAATGGGAAACGGAGACTACGAATTCCTACTGCTGAAAATTGACGCGGACGGGAACATGGTTTGGAACAAAACGTACGGGGGAACACAAAGCGACAAAGCCTACGCCGTCGTTGCAGCTTCAGGCGGATGCGTGGTTGCTGGCGACACGCGTTCAAAAGGCGCAGGTGACAACGATGCATGGGTGATAAAAGTTGATTTGAACGGCAATTTGGTGTGGGATAGGACAGCGGGCGGTAGCGGCTTTGATATGCCCTCTTGCATTACTGGTTCCGGCAGCGGCGGGTACGTCGTCGGCGGTTTCACGTTCTCTTTCGGCAGCGGGCAGAGAGATTTCTGGCTTTTCAAAATCGACGATTCAAGCAGCATTCAGTGGAGCTGCACGGTGGGCAGAAGTGAGTACGAAGAGGCATATGCAGTGTTGGAAACGGCGGATAACGAGTTCGTCATGGCGGGCTGGACCAACTCGCTGAGCATGGGGCACTACGACTACTACGTTGTGAAAATAAACGTCACGAACAGAGACAACGTTCTTTCAACGTTCTTGTTTTTTGCGCTAGTGCTGGTCGTGGCTGTGAGCGTGCTTGCGGTCTCGTTCTTCCTTATCAGGAGACACGTCAATCGAAGAATTTCAAAACTAAATGCGGACACAACTTCGATGTGCAGCGTTTAACGGGCTTGCTTTTTGGAGCCTGCTTCATGAGCGTCTTCTCCTGTTTCTAAAAGTTTTGAGAAGAGCATCTGCAAAGTCCAGATAAAAGCGGTGTAGTTTGTCCAGATTGCTGCGGTTCGGTCTTTCTTTTTGTCGCCGTCTTCGTTCGAAGCCTCGTTCTCGTGGAAGGCGATTAGCAACTCTTTTCGGTCTGAAATCATGAAACACGGCAAGTTCTGTGTTTTCACTATGTAACGCTTGTTCCGAGGCCATTGCATTTGCTCAAGGAAATATGCGCTTTTCTGCGAATCTTCGGTCAGCAGCGTTATGTTAATTTTGTCCAGTTTCTCTTTCAGCTTGTCAGTGAAATCGCTGTAGTACAACTGCGCTAAGTAGTCGTCTGGAGCGAAAATTTGAAACTCCTCTTTTGTACCCTCGAGCAGTTCGTCAGCTTTGAGAGCTACCTGTTGTTCACCTTGCAGCATTTGGAAGAGCTCCTTTTTCGTCTGCACCGCTTTCTGCTGAGGTATTGAGAGCCAGAGCTCCACTAGGCTTGCTTTTTCTTTCTCTAAAAGCTTGATTTTCATTTTTTGGGCATCTAAGAGTATATCTATGGCTTTATCCAGTGGAACAGCTGTGAATTTCAAAGGTTTTGCAAAAATTGAGAAAACTATGCCCTTCTTTTCCAAATCGCGCAGTATGCGGTATGTTTCGGTCCTGTGAAGCGAGATTGCTTCAGCTATTTCGCCAGCTTTCTTTTCTGATGCTCTGGCTAGATAGAGGTACACTTTAATCTCGTTCTTAAGCAGCCCAAACCTTGCCAGCGTTTCCTCGACAACCGATAGTTGTTTGTTGAAGCCCTTGTCTCGTTTGACGAATTTGCATGCATCAGCCTTTCCATCGTAAACCCTTATCAGGTCCGTGGGTTTTTCCATAGCAAGCTCCATGTCAGTTTTCACCTTTTGATTCCAAATCCGAACCGCAGTGCCACTGATTCTGACTGAATATATATTTTATAATTACGACCTGTCAATCTGAATCCAGAATCCATGTTAACTTCTCGAAGGCTCCCGTCATAAAGATGTTTTACACGAAAGAAAAATGGTCGTTAAGCGGCTCAAGTCTCAAGCGCCTTTGCTGACGCATCCACATACAAGCCGCCGAACCGGTTAATCAGGTCCTTTTGCGTGTAGATCGAGGAATGCAGCCTGAAGAAATCTCCCATCCTCTCGGTTTCCACACCTATACCTATTACTATAACGCCTTTCCTTAACAAGGCGTCCACGCTTTCTTTTAGCACTGCAGGTATTTTCGGATAGCCATGTGGCCAGCCGTCAGAAATAACAATCAAGCATCGTTGCTCTTCGAATCTTTTTGCCAGCATCTTTCCAGCCACCTGAATCGCGTCTGGAATGTAAGTGAGCCCGTCAAACCTGAGTCCGCCTATTCTAGCTCTTACTCTTTTGGAGTAAGACTCATTGCTGTCCTTAAGGATGTAGAAGTGATTGCTGAAGGCGAAGAAAGTCCATGAAGAAGAATCCGTCATCAACTCCTTCGCAGCCTCAGCTACTGCTATGGCGAGGGCACGGCCATATTCACCCTTCACTCCCATGCTTCGACTCACATCAAAGATTATAGACCAAGCGAAACTGGGTTTAAGATACTCTTCCAAAGTAAAAACGTCCGTGGCTGGTTTGTTACTCGCAATCGATTGAATAACAGCTGGCAGGTCCAGCTGACCCATTTCTTGCCGTGGATTTTCATCTAAATAATTAAAAGCGCTTCGTAGAATATCTAGAAGCCTGCGACTTGCGCCCTGCACCAAACGTCTTGCCCTTAGATATTGAGAATAATCTTCTTCCGGAAAACTTACAGACTTAAACCTCGTTGCGGAGACGTATGGCGTAATTTTGGCTAGGATTTTTTCTCGGCGCTCTTTATCATGCTGTTCTGAATCGAACGCTTGCAGGGCTTCGGCATCTTGCTCTTTCCTCCAACAAGATTCCATACCTGCTTCTGGAGGGACAGAACCGCCCAGAGCTTCAATGGATGTTTTGAATGCATGTTCAACTTCCGCGTCATTGAGCTTTTCAGTTTCTGTGAAAATACTGCAACGCCCCAACTGCTCAGTGTAACTTAGCGATGGCGCTTCTAAGAAAGGACCAAATGGCTCAAGCAAGCGCAGTATGTTTTTGACTTTTTCATCGAACACTTCTTCAACATTAATTTGTTCGCCTGCCAAAGACGCGGAGAACGGTTGCTTAAGCTGAAGCAGATCGTTAAACAGTGCATTGACGGTTTGCTCCTCCTTCCTTGTTAAGGAACCTTTAACCATGCCAACGTTAACTTTTGAAAGTATAGCCGACATGACCCGTGTGGAAGGCGCAAAAATTCTCTCGGCACGCTTAAGTTTATGAAAAGCCAGCGCGTTTGCGTACGCTATATCAACGAACCGTTCTGGACATAACGATTGAAGACAAGCGTTTACGTAAACATCTCGAACCAGCGATTTTGCGAATGCCTCGGTGAACGAGTCTGATGCTTTTGGAGCAATTTTTTCCTCAGGCAGTGGAACCAGCGTATGTGTCGTTAGGTGCAAGACCGCCGCCCTGAACAAGCGCCCTACTTTAATTCTGCCTGTCGTATTCAGAGGAAAAGTTTCCCGAAGATACGAAATTTTTCCGTCTTCGCGGAAGCGAATAGCAGGGAGTTTTACGGTAAACCCGTAACTGTCTTGCTCTAAAGTAGGCTGGTCTAAGGCTGAATCCTGCAGTATCTTCACTTTAGTGTTGTCTTTTTGAACTGAGATGTTCCATGCATAGTCAAGAAATCCCATGCCGCTTCCCTTGCAGTTAATGGCTATTGTTTGTTGAAAACTGCTTCGATGACTCGCCTCACGTCAGCTTGAACTTCGACGTTGTCGCTGGTTAACCCGATTATCGTTTCCTCCGCGGCGGCAAGCGGCGTGTTTCCGTCATGCACCAAAGTAGCCCAGTTTATCAAGTCACCTAAAGACGGACCGTAAGGCAAATCGCCCACCTTGTACTGTCTCCTCAGCTCTGCACCAGCCTGTATGATTTTGTATGCCGTGTCTTCATCTATTCGGGTTCGTTTTTGAAGCATCTCTACTTCGTGAGGTGAAATGTTTTCTCCGATGCTGAGGAAGTCAAAGTTTATCCAAACAGCCATTCGTCTGCGCATGGCGGCGTTCAGAGGTTTTGTTCCTGAGAATTCGGCTGTGGCGGGGTTCATGCTGATGATCATGTAGCCGTATTTGTGGCGTTCGATTACTTCGCTGTCTTTCTCGTTTAGCACGAGGTGGCCTCGCGTGTCCAGCACGGGGTTGAGTCTGGTGGCGACGTCTTGTTTCATCATGTTGGCTTCGTCGAGGTACATTATGCCGCCTTTCCTGAGCCACTGAGTGAGCAGACCGTCTACCCAGTTTTCCTTGCCGAGACCGATGAACCGCCCGATGAGGTCGAAGGAAGAGGTTGATAATCCGCAGTTTACTTCCCAGAGAGGCAAGCCCGTTAGTTCGGCTACAAGATAGACAATATGGGTTTTGCCTGTCCCTGAAGGACCGATGAGCGCGCATTGTTTAAAGTAGTACAGTGCTCTTACGATGCGTTCTACGTAGTGCTGCCCGTGGTCGAGGTATTCTGGAGTGTTCTTGGGAATCATGTCTTCCAAATGTGCGAAGCTGTAGTTTGGGTGGAGGTCGTACCGCTGTATATCATATTTTTCATACAGAGGTGATTTCGACATGGGGCGCTCTTTGTTCAGAGACACCATCACTTTGAATTTTTCTCGTCTAAGGGAAGAAACCTCTTGAATTTTGGTGACTTCAGTTTTTTCTCTTAGACCTTGATGTCCATAACTCAGAGTGCATCACCTCGTATGTCCGTTTATTGTTTCGTTTAAAACTGATATAAATATTGTGTATTACGACTTGTTATATTATATACCTTAACCGCAAACGCTTAACCACAAACGCACACGCGCCAAACGAAAACAGAATCTAAAATTTCCATGTGCGTAAATCCTGAAACATACAAGCATTTTTCTCTTCCAGCCATACTAAACAAGATTGACCAACAATGAGCCAAGAGACCAACATTGTAGAGAAGGCGGCAGTGGAACAATCTTACACGGCAACTCCATCTCCACCCGCGAACAAAGAACAAATCACCCTCCAAGAACTCATCGACGCACTAAACGCTGTAGCGGATGATGTTGGACAGATAAGCGAGTTGACGTCAGAAGAAGCACTGTTGGTTTCCGAGTTCTTCGCCTCGCTCCTCAAACTAATGCAGTCATGGGTGCCAGCCATTTCCATCTCACCATCCGTGCTTCCGCCTGAAATGGCAAACGTCGCCCAAGCAAACGTCGATCCCACAGGACACTTAGCACTACTTTTCCGGGATGGTCGCTTCAAACTCATCGACCTGAGCGACCCGAAAAATAGGGACCTCCTGATAGCAGTCATAGGAGACATTGTTCCTAAATTCAAACAGTTCAGTGCATCCCAGAAACGGAAAATTGAGAACCGAATCCAGTTCTTGTCACAAATAACAAAGGAGATACAAAGGATAGCTTCGGTGATTTCGCAAGGCACTTAGGAACGCCTTTATTGGTCGAATTTCTATGAGCGAGCAAAGACGTGGCTGCAACAGATCATTTAACCTTTTTTAAGGAACCTTTACGGTAGGTTTCTTTTATCATTTTGATTTGCTCAGGAAAATATCGTGAGCCGGTCTCAACATAGTTAATTTTCAGTTTATTGCAAAACGCTTTAAGGATAGCCTCTTCGATAATCTGGGCTGCTCCCAAAACTTGTCCTCTTCCAAAACCCACCACATTTTCAAACTCCATCGCGAAGTCGTCTAACTTTTTCGGGATTTCTTGTTTGAGAATGCCTTTTCTTTCTAGGTAATTGTAGATTAACTGCGCGTTTATGTCGCCTAAGCAATATCGTATTGTTTCGTCGATTGCCTGTAATAGCAGCGTGTCAAATTCGCTTGTACTATTCAAATTTGTAACCTTCGTTTTGAGGCTGGTCATTCTTGCTTTGTCGTTTGTCGCAGTTTGAATAAGGGAAAGTTGTCTGTTCCGCTTCTTCAAAGCTGCAGACTACCGCTAAATTGTCAGGTTACCCTTATAATTATTTGCAATGTGACTGCTTAGGCATAACTGAATAGTATGTAGCAGAGTTAATACACAAATCCTATTATTTCAAAAACTGATTTTATCTTTCCTATGATGTTGAAATTGGAACAGCGCATTCGATTACTTCCAATTAATACAGGATGAGGTGATAGCTTGGGAACTGAGATTCGAACTTTCACCACATTAAAGGAAATGGCTGAGTACATAGCTGACCAACTGGAGCAGCATCGAGCCTTGTTTGAAGATTACAGCCAATGGTTGGGCTCGCTCTTACGAAGCTGCGAAGAAGCCCATAAAAACGAGGATTGGTACCAGAAGTCGGCTGCTATGCAGAAAAATGTGCGGGGGCCGCCCAAGAAAAATGCTCCTGAGAATAAAACCGTTGGGAAAAAGAGCAAGGGGAAGAAAGGCGAGCCTTCGATTTGGGTTGAATCAGGCAACATTTTGCTTTCTTCCACGGATCAGGGACAGGCTGAAATACTGTTTGAGGCGATTGAGAAAATCGGAAGCAAGATTCAAGAGCTTGAGAAGTTTAAAGATAGCGCCCAGCAGCTTGAGCGTATGGGTTTGGGGAAAAACGTTGAGTTTATTGTTTACATCGAGGATGACATCCCCAAGAAGGTAGTGTTGCATACGAAGGGCGACGTGGCAGGTGCGGGAGCGTTCAAGTTTGAGACGCTGCTTTCAGTTCCCGCTGTTTACACCGATTTCGGCAACAGCTAGCCAAGTTTCTATTATACAGAGGCGATGAATTCAGCATCTACAAAAGTTAAATATGAAATAGCCAAAATAGATTAGGGGAATCAATCATCTGCCCGAAATATTCTGTTTCAGGCGTCACAGTCACGGTTCGTATTGACAGCCTCCAAGCTGAAAGAACAGGGCAGCACGCGCCAGGTGAAGAGCTTTTTTTCGAAGTGAACGCCAAGCTTGACGAGCAGAAAAAGGGCACAGATAAAGTTGTGCTTAGCTTTAATCTTTCTATAACGACCAAGCCGAATGTCGTGAAGTATTCGACGTTGGGCGTGGTGACGTTAGAGGGTGACCCAGCGGACATTAAGAAACGGTTGGAACCGAACCCGAAAACGAACATTCCCCAAGTTCTTTTCACAGTCTACCAGCATGTTTTTAACTCAATCTACATCCTCGCCTCAATACTGAACACACCTTATCCGCCGCCTGACTTGCTGCATCCGATGGCTGAGAAAATCCAGATTTTACCCAGCACCCCCCAGACGCAACCTCAACAAGAAGAGCCGGAGGTTCAAGAGCAGTCCGTGACGGGACAGCCTCCACCTCAATCTTCAGTGCCGCCGCCTGCAACTCCTGGGCAACCCGCCGTTCAGCCTGCTTCAACTGGAACAACGACGCCGACAACGCCGGGTTAAGGTTTGTGTTTTGGTAATTTGGTTCTGTTTGTTTCAAGTGACTATTGTTAGGACTGCTGGCGCTTGTGATTTACTTCTCGGTGGATAGCCCCTCCTCTCTGCTGTTTTCTGCATGGTTTTGGCGTCTGAAAACGCGAATACGGACCTATCCCTCTATAGGTTTCTGCATAGAACCACTATTAGGCTCCAAATATGCTGGTTTTGTTTTTTGAAGCGTTCGCTTTGCTGTCTGCCAGAATACGGTAAAAGCTATATCTGCAACGTGGTATGTTTAGCCGTGCTTCGATCGTGAGGACGTTTGATTTCGGCAGAGAGCTGCTTAAAATAGTCGCTCTTGTAACGATGACGGCAGACCATATTGGCATGATTCTCTATCCTGACCTGCTGTTTCTTCACGCTGTCGGAAGGCTTGCGTTTCCCCTGTTCGCCTACCTTATAACCTTGGGGGTTGAGAGCACCAAGAAACCGCGCACGTACTTGGCGACGCTTTTAACTTTCGCCGTTGTCTCACAGGTTCCGTATTTTCTTGCCTTCAGAATCCAGCCGTTTGAGCGGCTCAACATTCTGTTTCCGCTTTTCCTAAGCGTTCTGTCGCTTTACTTTTTTAACAGGGGCAACATGCAGGTTTTCGTTCCCGTCTTATCCCTGTCGGTTCTGTCTTCAATCCTTTTCAACATGGAAGGCACTTTCTACGTGGTACTCACGGTGGGTGCCATGAAACTGCTGAGGAGCAAGCCTGAACTCGGTGTTATCGCACTCTTAGCTCTGAACCTTGTACTTTTGCCTGACATTCAGGTGCTTGCGCTGCTCGCGGTGCCGCTGATTCTTCTCCACGTGAAGAACGTGCTGAAAATGGAAATCGCCATCTCCGACGACTCGCGTTTGTACTCGCTGAGGAAATACTCCTTCTATGCTTATTATCCGCTGCACTTGGCACTGCTTTACTGGATAAGCATCACTTTCTTCTAACGCGCAACGCTGAAGAAATGTTATTAGCTGTTCATCGCCTACAGATAAAGTCGTGTCATCTTTGCAAGCACAAAACAAGCCATGGTTACGCTCATATCCCAAAGACGTGCCCCATCACATCGAGTATCCGCCTATTCCGTTGCATGGGCTTCTGGAGAAAACCGCGCAACTGCACCCTCACAAGGCTGCCTTAGCCTGTTTTGAAAAGGAAACCACTTACCGAGAACTGAACGACTATGCCACCAGTTTCGCCGCGGCACTTACGGCTTTAAGAGTTAAGAAAGGTGACAGAGTTGCGGTTTTTCTGCCCAACATCCCCCAGTTCCCCATAGCGTACTTCGGCATCCTCAAAGTGGGCGCCGTCTTGACAACCGTAAGCCCGTTGCACCGGGAACGCGAGGTGGAGCAGCAGCTAAACGACTCAGAAGCCGAAGCCATAGTCACGTTGGACTCGCTCTACCCAATCGTGGAAAAGGTCTGGGCGAAAACCAAGCTCAAGCATGCGGTGGTCACCAGCCTAGAAGACTACGCTCCCAAAACTAAACCATCATCGGACAGAAGCAGTGTCTACTCCTTCCAGGACATGCTTGAGGAAAACAGAGATGCAAACCCGCCTCAAGTGGCGATTGATCCGCGAGAGGATTTGGCGGCGCTCCAGTACACGGGCGGAACCACAGGCACAGCCAAAGGTGCCATGCTAACGCACGAGAATCTGGTTTCGAACGCCGTCGCCTTTGCAGCTTGGATGCGAGGCGCCTTGGCAGAGGAGACGTTTCTGGCGGCGCTGCCGCTGTTCCACATTTACGGCATGACCACAAGCATGAACGTGCCCATCAGCCTTGCCGCGAAGATGGTGCTGCTTCCCCGCTTCGACCCGCAGGCGGCGCTGGAGGCGATTCAGCGGCACAGGGTCACGGTGTTCTGCGGCGTCCCCACCATGTACTCGGTACTGCTCGCCAACCCTGCGCTCTGCAATTATGACTTAACCAGCATCCGCGTCTGCATTTCAGGCGCCTCCTCGCTGCCGCCACAGGTCCAGAAACGGTTTATGGAAATCACGGGCGGCTTCCTCGCCGAAGGCTACGGCTTAACCGAAGCGTCACCTGTTACGCACTGCAATCCAGTGGACAGGAGTATGAAAACCGTGAAAGTCGGCTCGATTGGGCTGCCGTTGCCCGACACAGACGCTCGAATAGTGGACTTGGAAACGGGCGAAAAAACGCTTCCGCCGGGCGAAACGGGTGAGCTCGCTGTCAGGGGACCACAGGTGATGCGGGGTTACTGGCGGAACCCAGAAGAAACTGCGCTTGTCCTCCGCGACGGCTGGCTCTTAACGGGCGACATCGCACGCATGGACGAGGATGGCTACTTCTACATCACCGACCGCAAGAAAGACCTCATCAAATACAAGGACTACAGCGTTTACCCGCGCGAACTGGAAGACGTGATTTATGAGCATCCAGCCGTGAAACTCTGCGCTGTCGTTGGCAAACCCGACCCTATGGTGGGCGAGATTCTGAAGGCGTTTATAGTGTTGAAGGAAGGCGCGGACGCCACGGCAGAGGAAATTATGGAGTTTGTCAGAGACAAGGTCGCTCCGTACAAGGCAGTTCGAGAGGTGGCGTTCAGAAAAGAGTTGCCGATAAGCTCAGCTGGCAAAGTGCTCAGGCGACTACTTCAAGAAGAAGAGAAAGCTGCATTGCATTGTCGAAATGTATAAGAGAAATCCGTTCTTTCTTTTTCAGAGATGGCGCTTATCCTTGCGAGTTAAAATCAATGTTACGGGCATCGTTCAAGGCGTTGGCTTCCGCCCCTTCGTTTACCGCATAGCAGTGCAAAACGGGTTGGCGGGTTACGTGCGGAACCGTGGCGATGCAGGAGTAGAAATCCTGCTGGAAGGCAAGACGCAAGGCATCCAGAGTTTTCTGCGGGACTTGAAAGAGAAGAAGCCGCCCTTAGCCCAAATCCACAGCGTCACCACGACGACGCTCAAGGGCAAGAACGAACACGCAAAATTCATCATCGTCAAAAGCTCTGAGGAAGCCGAGCACTCAGGCTCCGTGGTGCCGCCTGACATCGCCATCTGCGACGACTGCCTCCGAGAGCTCCGCGACCCCAAAGACCACAGGTTTGCGTATTTCTTCATCACGTGCACCAACTGCGGGCCACGCTTCACCATTATCGAGCGCCTGCCGTACGACCGCGAAAACACCACCATGCGAGAGTTCCCACTCTGCGGCATATGCCAAAAAGAATACAGCGACCCGCTCAACAGGCGCTTTCACGCGCAGACCGTGGCGTGCCCAGAATGCGGACCCAAAGCCTACTTGACAACAAGCAACGGCGAGCTCATCCAGCATAAAGACCCAGTGCGTGAAGCGGGGCGCTTGCTCTCTGAAGGCGCGATTTTAGCAGTGAAAGGCTACGGCGGCTTCCACATAGCCGCATCCACAACCCGCGACGAGCCGTTGCAGGCGCTTCGAAGAACGAAGCACCGCAGCGCCAAACCCTTTGCCATCATGGCAAGAAGCCTTGAAGCTGCAAAATCCTTCGCCGAAATAAACTCTAAGGAGGCAGCCCTGCTCACTTCGCCTGCCCGCCCCATCGTGCTCCTCAACAAGAGCGAAAGCTACGCTCTTTCGCCTTTGGTGGCGCCGGGCCTGCACAATGTGGGCGTCATGCTGCCCTACACCGCCATGCACTACATGCTTTTCGACCGTGTGGATGACGCGGCGTTTGTGATGACCAGTGCGAACCCGCCCAACCAGCCAATCGTAAACGATAACGACGAGGCTTTGCGCACGCTGGGCAGCACCGTTGACTACTTCCTGTTTCACAACCGCCGCATTGCACACCGCTGTGATGACTCGGTCCTCCGCGTCCACGGCAGCCGCAACGTGTTCCTCAGACGAAGCAGGGGCTACGCGCCCGCACCCATAATGCTCAAAGCAGAAGCAGCACGTTGCGTGGTGGGTTTAGGCGGCGAACTCAACAACACCGCCTGCGTCCTGCTTGATAACAAGGCGTTCCTCAGCCAACACATCGGCGACGTCGAAAACCTCGAAACCCGAACATTCCTCAAGGACGCCACTGCACATCTGATTCGCTTGACTAACAGCCGCGTCGAAGCCGTGGCATGCGACCTGCACCCCAAATTCACCACGACGGCGCTTGCGAGGGAGATGGCGGAGCAGAACGGCTGGGACCTCATTCAGGTGCAGCACCACCACGCGCACGCCGCAGCCCTGATGATGGAGCACGCCGTTGACGAAGTTGTAGGCGTGATATGCGACGGCTATGGCTACGGCGCCGACGGTCAGGCATGGGGCGGAGAAATCCTGTTCTGCACCCGCGAATCAGCCGATTTCCAGCGTGTGGGGCACTTGGAACCTCAACCGTTAGTCGGCGGGGACATGGCTACGCGTTATCCCGTGCGCATGGCAGCGGCTATACTCGGCAAGACGATTAACCTGGAGAATTGGCTTCTGCACAACAGCGAGCACCTGCCTCACGGCGAAACCGAAGCCCGATTAGTCCTTGACCAGTTAAGAAGAGGCGTCGGCATCGCCGAGACCACGAGTTGCGGACGGCTCTTGGACGCGGTCGCAGCGGTCTTGGGCGTTTGTTACGAGCGCAGCTACGAGGGCGAGCCAGCAATGAAGTTGGAGTCTGCCGCGGTTAGGGGCAGAGACGTGTTGAACCTGCAGCCTGCGATAAGCGGAGACGTGCTGGGCACGACCGAGCTGGTTCACGCCGTCTTCGAGAACATTGGCAAGGTGTCTGTGACTGATTTGGCTTACTCCGCCCACGCTTACCTCGCCAGAGGCTTAGCGTCCATAGCCATCCAGAAAGCGTGGGAACTCGGCGTTGGGGCGGTGGGTTTTTCGGGCGGTGCTGCCTGCAACCAGATACTGGCAAAGGAGATGCGTGGGGCGGTGGAGGCAGCTGGTTTGCGTTTTCTGGTTCACGAGGCGGTTCCGGCGGGCGACGGCGGCGTCTCGTTCGGGCAGGCGGTTGTTGGTGGGTTTTGGCGGTTTTAGACCATACTCTTTTTATCGTGGTTCCTTTCCGTTTAATGGTTGATTACGCATGTGTTTGGCGATTCCAGCGCGGGTCGTGCGCGTAGATGGCAGCAAAGCCCAAGTGGACTTCGGCGAAGGCGTCCTGCGAGAGGTCAACGTGACGCTTGTCGAGGCGAAAGTGGGCGACTACGTTTTGGTGCACGCGGGCTACGCGATTCAGACTGTGGATGAGAAGGAAGCGCTTGAGACCCTGAGCCTCTGGAACGAGATTCTCGCGGCTGGAAAACAGTAACGCTGGGCTGAAGGGGATGGCTGAAAAACTTAGGTTCAGAGACCCTGAACTCGCAAAAAGCATAGCCCAACAAATCCAGAAACTCGCGCCGAAAGATGGCACCGTTAAGCTTTGTCACGTGTGCGGTACACATGAATGGACTATTACGCATTACGGCTTGCGCAGCCTCCTGCCCAAGAATGTGGAGGTCATCGCAGGTCCAGGCTGCCCAGTTTGCATCGTGCCCGCGGCGGAGATCGACGAGGCGGTGCAGCTGGCGCAGAAAGGCGCCGTCGTGACATGTTTCGGTGATGCGTTGCGTGTGCCGGGCAGCGAGATGAGCTTGTTGGAGGCAAAGGCGGCTGGCGCGGACGTGCGCGTGGTTTACGGCGTGTCGGACGCGGTTGGGATGGCAAGGCGCGAGCAGGATAAGGAGTTTGTGTTTTTCGCGATGGGTTTCGAGACCACGGCGCCTTCGACGGCGGTGGAAGCGCTCGGCAATCCGCCTGAAAACTTTGGTTTCTTGGTGTCGCACCGTTTGATTCCGCCTGCTATGGAGCTGTTGCTGGGTGTGGGCGACTTGAACATCAGCGGTTTCATCGCGCCGGGGCACGTCAGCGCCATAATTGGCATGAAGCCTTATGAGCTGTTTCCGCGGGTTTATCGGATGCCGACGGTGGTGGCTGGCTTCGAGCCCATCGACGTGTTGATGGCAGTTTATATGATTCTGAAGCAGCTTAGCGAAGGGGCGGCGCGGCTGGAGAACGAGTACTCTCGTGTCGTGAAGTGGGAAGGCAACACTCGGGCGCTGGAAGTGATGAACAAGGCGTTTGCGGTCACGGGCGGGAACTGGCGGGGCATCGGCAGGCTGCCTGGCTCAGCGTTGAAGCTTCGCGAAGAACTTGCGGCGTTTGACGCCCGCGAAAAATATGATGTTCACGTGGCGCAGGGCAAGGACATTCTGCTTGGCTGCGAATGTCACCTTGTGATTATCGGCAAAATCAAGCCCAACGAGTGCCCTATGTTCATGAAGGCTTGCACTCCAACGAAGCCTGTGGGCGCTTGCATGGTTAGCAGCGAAGGCACGTGCAGTGTCTGGGCGAGGTCGGCGGCGACTTAGCCTATTATTTCTGCTTTGATTAAGGTCACGTCGGTCAGAGGCTTGTCGTTCGCGTCGGTTGCCACTTTGGATATTGCGTTGACAACATCCATGCCTGAGATTACGGTGCCGAATACCGTGTAAGTCTCGTCGAATTTGGTGCCGTCTTGGTACACGATTTTGCTGTTGTCTGCCACGTTGATGAAGAACTGGCTGGTTGCCGAGTTGGGCTGGCTGGTTTTCGCCATGGCTACGGTGCCTATGACGTTGTGGTTGTCGTTGCCTATTTCGTCTGGTATGGTGGCGACCGACGCGGTTATGTTCATTCCTCCCTGAATCATGAAATCGGCGATTACTCGGTGGAAAATTGTGCCATCGTACACGCCTTGTTTGACTAGGTTTTTGAAGTTGCTGGTGGTTATGGGCTTGTCGTCTCGGAGTTGGATGGTGATGTCTCCCATGCTGGTGTGGAGGAGAACCTTTCCCGCTGGCGCGTTGCTCATGCCGAACACGTAAATCACCACGACCGCTACTGCGACTATGGTCAATAAGCCTATCGCAAGCGGCAGCTTCCTGCTTCTGCGGGATTTGCCTTTGTGTTTGCTTGGTTTGCGGGAGTTCATAGCCGAGAAATTTGGTTGCTGTTTATTTAAACATTTCAAAAATCAGGGGTTTGCAAGGGTCAGCAGATTCTTGGAACGGGGTCGCCCACGGGACGCGTGATTATGCGTTTGCCGCCTACTGCTGTCTGCATGGCTACGCCCTTGAAGTCGCCTGTGGCTTCGCCGATGAGTTCCGCGTTCCTGCCTTCATGCGTCTGCTTCAGCAGGTTTAGCACTTGTTCGGCTTTGGCTGGTACGGTGCCGATGATGATTTTTCCTTCGTTGCCAACTTCCAGCGGGTCTAGCCCGAGCATTTCGGAGGCGACGCGCACGTCTTGGCGGATGGGGATTTTGTCTTCGTGGATGAGTATGCCGACTTTGGATTTTTCGCTGAACTCGTTCAGGGCGTCGGCTAAGCCGCCTCTTGTGGGGTCTTTCATGGCGACGACTCCGCCGACTTCGCCCAGCAAGCGCTGGATTAAGCGGTTCAGGGGTTTAACGTCGCTTTTGATTTCGCTTCCGAACGTTAAGCCTTGCTGCGCGGACAGCACTGCCAAGCCGTGGTCGCCTATGGTGCCTGACAGGATTATTTTGTCGCCGACGCTGAGGTTGGAGTCAAGAACCCACCGCGCCGCGAAGCCGCTGTGGTGCTGCTTGACGATTTTCAGGTTGTGTTCCAGCGCTTGTGTTCGTTTGCCGATTCCCGACACGTTCATGACGCAGCCGCCCAAGCTGCCCTTCTCGACCACTTTGGTGTCGCCCGTGACTATGCCCACGCCCGCTTCCGCGCACGCTTGCCGCATGCTCGCCAGAATCCGCTCAAGGTCAGAAAGCGCCAGCCCCTCCTCCAGAATCAGCCCGCACGCCAAAGCGTAAGGCTCCGCGCCCAAACACGCGATGTCGTTGACGGTGCCGGAGACGGCTAAGCGCCCGATGTCGCCGCCCGGGAAGAAGATGGGCTTGACCGCGTGCGAGTCGCTCTTGAGCACGGTGTCGCCGACTACGGCGGCGTCGTCCATAGCTTCCAGCGGCACCTCCGCGTTGCTGAAACCCGCGAAGTATTTTACGATGTAGTTCTTGACGAGGTCGTGCATGACGGTGCCACCAGCGCCATGCAGCATAGTGATTGCGTCTTTCTTATCGGTCACTTCAGTCACTTCTCGATAAGTAACTTAAAAGGTGAAACATAAACAAATCGCAGAGAATTACAAGAATCATCGTATCTGCTTTTCCTGGCTTTCTATTAACGTTACAATCAATATTCAGTTTAATCCTTTGAAACGGCTCCGCTGATTTACCAAATTCTTTATATCACCTGTTGAACATCCATCTAATTGGTGGCATCAATTGGAAGTGGAAATTAAAGCCGTAGATGACCAAGGTCGAATATTGCTCCCAAAAGAATGGAGAGACAGGTATCTGAAGGGAAAAAAGGCGATAATAGTGTACAAAGGCGATGTTGTTGAGATAAGACCATTCAAAAAGTCTGACCTAACAAAATACTTTGACAAGGTCGAGGTAGATTTGAAGTCAGATCTTTCTGACTGGCACAAGGTTCGGAAAGAACTGCGAGGCATGTAGACTTGACAGCAACCTTTGTAGACGCCAATGTATTTGTCTACGCCTTCTTGAAACCGAAAAGGAAGCTTCAGCCGCACGAACAAAAAATCAAGGAGGGTGCAAAGAAAATTGTCACAAGAATCAACGAAGGCGAAGAAACCGTAACCTCAGTTGTTCATTTTAGCGAAATCTGTAACATCCTCGAAGACAACCTTCCCCTCAAAGAGGCGTGCACGCTGGAAAAAGGCTTACTTCTCTTAGAGAACATAGCGGTCAAGGAAGTTTCTGAAGAACATTATCTAAAAGCATTAGCCATATCTGAAGACCTTCAAGTCGGAGCCAACGACGCTCTTGCATACGTGCTGATGAAAGACGCAGGGATAAACAGAATCTACTCTTTTGACAGAGACTTCAATGAATTCAAGGACATTCAAATGCTCACAGAATAATCCAATTATTCATAAACTGACGCCATTTTGAACATTCTGTGAACAATTTTACGTGCAAGCATCGCATAGATGAAGGATCGCGCATCTGTCTCCGCGTAGCCAACTGCACCTAACCACTACTAGAAAGCACCAATTTGCAAAAGCAGCAAACTGCTTTTGGAAAACTATAAAAGACTCTCGCGCTCCAGAATTCTCAGCACCTCACGTTCCGAACGGTCCCTCAAAACGGGACTTTGCAACAATTCGAACTAGCCCAAACTAGTTTTGATACGGAAAGCCATATAAATCGCCATTACGCTGTTGAAAAGCGCAGTCGGAGAAATTGAACATGCCAAAATGGGGATACTCCATAATCGCAGAAGAACTCGACCCAGAAAAAACAGCGAAAGCCAGCGCAAGAGAAGTCAGAGTATCCCACAAACACGCCCGAGAAATCTGCAGAACCATCAAAGGCATGATGCTTGACACAGCCAAGCAATATCTCAGAGACGTAATCGACAAGAAAAAAGCAGTCCCATACCGCAGATACAAGAAAAAACTCGGACACCGCCACGCCACACCAAAAACCGCCGCAGGACGCTACCCCGTAAAAGCCGCCAAACAAATCCTCAACACCCTCCAGTCAGCTGAATCCAACGCTGAAAACAAAGGCTTAGACCTAGACCGCCTACAAATCACGCATGCTGCAGCGTACCCAGGCATGAAAATCAAACGCTACACGCCCCGAGCACACGGCAGAGCCTCACCGAAATACGAAACCACCACCCACATCGAAATCGTACTAAACGAAAAACCCGCCCCAGGAGAAACCCCGTAAATGTCCATAGTCAAACGCTTCATAACCGAATCCATCAAAAAAACCGAAATCGACGAATTTTTGCAGAGGAAATTGGAACGCGCCGGATACGGCGGAGTAACCATATCCAAAACCCCGCTAGGCACGCACGTGGTCATCTACGCCATGCGACCCGGCTTAGTAATCGGACGCGGCGGAGAAACCATAAAAGACCTAGCCACATCCCTAGAAGAAAACTTCAAAATCACAAACCCCCAAATCTCAGTTTCAGAAATCGAAGTCCCAGAATTCAACGCATACGTCGTCGCATCCCGCATCGCCTCAGCCCTACAACGAGGCGTACACTTCAGACGCGCAGGATTCTGGGCATTAAACCAAGTCATGGACGCAGGCGCACTAGGCGCCGAAATAGTCATAAGCGGCAAACTGCGCACCGAACGCGCCAGATTCGAAAAGTTCCGCGCAGGATACTTCCCAAGATGCGGTGAACCCGCGTTGAAGTACATGAAAAAAGCCGAGGTTCACGTTCAACTCAAACCCGGCATAATCGGCGTCAGAGTCAAAATAATGCCTCCAGACGCCCAGTTCCCCGACAAAATCCAAATAATCTCAGAACTACCGCCAGAAGAGAAAACAGAAGAAATGAAAGCGGAAGCACCACAGAAGCAGACAGCAACGGAACAGCCAGAACCAGAGCAAGCACCTTCGGAACCAGAAGCCGAAGAACCAGCTGAACAGGAAACTCTGGAAGCAAGCGAAAGCGAAAACGAGGAGGCAAAAGAGTAAATGCCCTTACTCAGAGTCAAAGAAATCCGCAGCATGTCCCCTGAAGACCGAGCCAAAAAACTCTCCGAACTCAGAACCGAATTAGCCCGACTGAAAACCATGATCCGCGCAGGCGGCGCCGTGGAAAACCCCGCCAGAGTCAGGGAACTGCGCAAAACAATCGCCAAGATACTTACCATCGAAAACGAGAGCAAACTGGGACTCAGAGAGACAAAAGAGGAGCCTGAGAAGAAGGCGAAACCGAAGAAGGAGAAAAAAGCCCAATGAAAGTGACCACAGACATCATACGCGGCGAATTCGTCGGCACCGAAGCAAAAATAGTCAAAAGTCCACACGCTGACTACGTTGGATTACACGGCGAAATAATTGGCGAAACAAAAAACACCTTCACGATTATGCATGGAGGAAAAGCCAAAAGCATAATAAAAGACCAAGCTGTTTTCAACTTCAAGTTTTCCGACGGCACCATCGTTGAAATCGACGGCAACCTCTTGGTCGGCAGACCTGAAGACCGCCTTAAAAAAAACGTGAAGAGGTTATGGTAATGTCCCTAACGTTTAAGAAACCCAAAAAATCATGCGACGACAGGAACTGCCCGTTCCACGGCACCCTCTCCGTAAGAGGACGAGTGCTGGACGGCGTCGTCGTCACCGCAAAGATGGAAAAAACCGTTGTGGTGGAACGCGAGTACCTGCAGTTCTCACCCAAATTCGTCAGGTACGAGCGCAGACGCGGCCACATACCATCCCACAACCCGCCATGCATAGACGCAAAAGAAGGCGACCGCGTGCGAATAGCCGAATGCCGCCCCATCAGCAAAACCGTAGCCTTCGTCGTAGTAGAGAAGCTGGAGGAGAAGTAACATGGCAGCTAAAGCAAAACAGAGAGCACTCGTTGCAAAAGGGATGCTTAGCCATGGACAGAAAATCTCCAGAGGCCTCCTTGCAGGTTCAACTCTGCGATGCGCGGATAACACTGGCGCTCGTGTACTGCGTTTAGTTCAAGCCATGGGCTACAAAGGCAGACTGAGACGTTATCCCTCAGCCACAGTCGGCGACAAGGTCACGGTTTCCGTGAGACAAGGGTCACCGGACATGAGAAAAAAGATTTTCCAAGCAGTGATTGTACGGCAGAAAAAAGCTTACAGAAGAATCGACGGCATCTGGGTTCAGTTTGAAGACAACGCCGCCGTTATTATCACTCCTGACGGCGAAATGAAGGGTTCAGAAATCCGTGGACCCGTGGCAAGAGAGGCTGCTGAAAGGTGGCCTCGAATAGCAAGTGCCTCAAGCATAATAGTGTAGGTGGCAAAAGAATGCAAGCAACCAAACCCGTGAAAAACCCGCGCAAGCAGCGGAAAATGCTTTACAACGCGCCAGCTCACCTGAGGCACAAGTTCATGGGGGCTCCGCTTTCAAATGAGCTTGCTGCGTCGAGAGGCATCAAGACGCTCCCAGTCAGAAAGGGCGACACGATACGCATAGTCCGTGGAGACAACGCGGGCTTTGAAGGAAAAGTCTCACGTGTGGACCTGAAACGCTACCGCATCTTTGTCGAAGGCTTAACACGCGAAAAAGTTGACGGGACAAACATATTCGTTTCCGTGCACCCATCAAAGGTTATGATAAAAAGCCTGAATCTTGATGACAAATGGCGAAAAGCGATTGTTGAAAGAAAGCAGGAGCTGGCTGAGCAGTCCAAGAAAGAAGAAAAAGTGAAGAAAGCGGCGCCGAAGCCTGCTAAGAAAGCCGCTGAAGTAAAGAAGGAAGAATTAGTCGAAGAGCCGACAGTTGCAGCTGCGGCAGAGGAGAAACCTTCCGAAGAGAAGCCGAAAGCTAAACCCAAAGCAGCGCCTAAAAAGCGCGTTGCCAAAAAGAAAGAGGAAGCACCGTTAACTGAAAAGAAACCCGCGGCGAGAAAGAAGAAAGAAACCGCACTTGTAGCAGAAGAGAAACCCGCTGAAAAAGAAACTAAACCAAAAGTAGCGAAGAAAACACTGGCGAAGCGGAAGTCTGTGGCGGCTTCTGAGAAGAAAGAAGGAGGAACATGATTTGGGTAAGAAGGGAAAAACAAACCGGTTGAAACGAAAGCCAGCACCAAGATTTTGGCCAGTTCACCGAAAAGAGTTCCAGTGGATAGTTAAACCTTCATGTGGACCACATTCTATGGACAAGTGTTTACCTTTGGCTCTTGTGCTTCGCGACATCGTTGGAGTAGCTAAAACTAGAAAAGAAGCCAAAATGATAGTCGCGCAAGGCAAAGTTTACGTTGATGGAAAAGTCAGGCGGAAAGATGATTTCCCAGTCGGTTTGATGGATGTCATTTCAATGCCTGACATGAAGAAGTTCTACAGAGTTATGCCTTCACATAAAGGGTTGATGCTTAATCCGATTAGTGAAGAAGAAGCAAAGTTCAAACTGTTCAGGGTAGAAGACAAAACAACCGTGAGCAACGACACCGTGCAAATAGCCCTTCATGACGGTTCAAACCTGCGCGTTAAAATCGAAAACCCTGAAAACCCGCAAGAAATTCCATACGCGACCTTTGATGTGATAAAAGCCAGTCTTCCAGACAAGGAAGTGCTCGGCAGCATAAAAATCAAGGAAGGCAATTTAGCCGTCATTACGGGCGGGAAGAACATTGGAAAACAGGGCAAGATAGTTGAAATCGAGAAGACTGAAGCCAAGAAGCGCCGAAACGCGCTCGTTGTAATCGAGGATGAAAAAGGCAATCGGTACCAAACGATTTTGGACTTCGTCTTTTCGGTAGGCGATGCTGAACCACTCATATCTTTACCGGAGGTAGCCAGCGTTGTCTGAGGATGCAATGTTTAAGAAGTGGGAGGAGCAGCCCATGCTTAAACCACGAATCGAGAAGGTTGTCGTCAACCTTAACGTCGGCAAGTCCGGTGAGCCTCTGGAGAAGGCGACACGTGTGTTGAAGGAGTTGACGGACCAGACGCCTATCAAGAGGAACGCCAAGAGTACAATTAGGGACTTTGGAATAAGAAAAGGCGAACCCATCGCGTGCACAGTTACTCTTAGAAAACAGAAGGCAATCGACTTTTTGAAGAAGGTCCTGCCAGTTGTGGACAACAAGATTCCGCGCTCTTCCTTCGACAAGCAAGGTAACTTTGCTTTCGGCTTAAAAGAACACATCGAAATTGCAGGTGTAAAATACGACCCTGACGTAGGCATTTTCGGCATGGACATCTGTGTTACCGTGAACCGCCCTGGGAACCGTGTGAAAATCAGAAGGAGACAGAAATCTCATGTCGGTCACAAGCATGTGTTGACGCCTGAGGAGTCCGTTGCTTTCGTCAGACAAAGTTTGGGTGTAGAAATCGTATAATACTGGAGGTTTATGGATGGGAAAACAACAGATGAAGAAAGAACGAAAATACGGCAAAGGCGCAAGACCATGTGTTAGATGCGGCTCTTATGGTCCTATCATACGGCGCTACGATTTATATTTATGTAGGCACTGCTTTAGGGAAGTGGCGCCGGAACTTGGTTTCAAAAAATATGAGTAATGAGGCAGCAAGATGGACACTTTAACGAATGGTTTGATAACCATCATAAACAACGAGATGCGGAACAAACGCGAATGCATAATTAGCCCTGCCTCCAAACTTTTGGGTCGCGTTTTGAGGATAATGCAGTTGAACGGTTACATCGGAGAATTCGAGTTCATCGACGATGGCCGCACTGGAAAGTTTAAGGTGCAACTTTTGGGAAGAATAAACAAGTGCAGCGCCATCAAGCCACGCTTCGCCGTCAAGGTTGGCGAGTTCGAAGATTGGGAGAAAAAGTTTCTTCCGTCAAGAGATGTGGGGCTTTTGGTTGTTTCCACCTCGAAGGGAGTTATGGCTCACCGGGAGGCTGAGGAAAAAAACATAGGAGGTAGGCTGTTAGCCTTCGTCTACTAGACACAGGTGTTTTTGATGCGGCTGCCAGAAATCTCCAAGACAATTCAAGTTCCCGAAGACGTAGAACTGTCCTTAGAAGGACGAAAAATCACTGTTAAAGGCGAAAAAGGAACTTTGACTCACGACTTTTCCTACGCGCCGATATCCATAAAGGTAGAGGGCAAATCGGTTCGCATTTGGGCTGAGTGGCCCCGCAAGAAGGAAGCTGCCTTGGTTGGCACGATATACTCTCACATTCAAAACATGATCACCGGTGTCAGAAAGGGCTTCACGTACAAGCTTAAAATAGTGTTTTCCCATTTTCCAATTTCCTTAAAAGTTCAGGGCAAAACTTTGCTAATCGAGAACTTCACGGGTGAGCGAAGGGCACGTAAAGCCAAGATAATCGGTGATGCTCAGGTCAAAATCCAAAGTGAAGACATAATTGTTGAAGGTATAAACTTGGAGGATGTTAGTCAAACCGCCGCAAACATTGAGCAAGCCACCAAAGTGAAGAAGAAGGATCCGCGTGTTTTCTTGGACGGACTTTTCGTTTATGAACGAAGCGAGGGTATAACGTAATGGCTGAAAGAAAAGCATCTCTTCCAAAAAAGGCGTTGAAGGCACGAGAACGCGTTAAAAAGAAAAAACCCGCCTTCGTCAGACCTGAAAGCTGGCGTTATGCCAAGTTCAGTGAAAGCTGGCGCCGCCCTCGTGGACTGGACAACAAGATGCGGCAGAAAATCAAGGGTTGGCCGCCAACCGTTAGCGCTGGCTATAAAGGACCAAAAGCCGCGCGGGGTCTTCACCCATCTGGGTACAAGGAAGTCTTAGTGCATAACGCAAGCGAAATAGCGCAGATTGATCCCAAGACTCAGGCTGCTCGAATCGCGCACACGGTTGGCATGAGAAAAAGGGCTCAGATAATCGCAGAAGCCAAGAAGCGCAAAGTCTATATTTTAAACTTTAAACTAACCGAGGAAAAAACTTCTGAAAAAGAAAAGGCAACGAAACCTGAGGAAAAGCCGGAAGCGCCAGAGGAAAAGCCCACTGAAGAGAAGAAACCTGTGAAAAAGGCGGAGAAGCCAAAGAAACCTCGGAGAAAAACCAAAACTGAAGGAGGAGCAGAGAAACAGTGACGAACCTTAGCAGTCAAAGGCGTTTAGCCGCTCAGATACTGAAAGTGGGACAGAACAGGGTTTGGATTGACCCTGAACGCATGGATGATGTTGAATCAGCCATAACACGAGAAGAGATAAAGAAGCTTATTCACGAAAAAGTCATCACATCCCTGCCTGAAAAAGGCGTAAGCCGGTCCCGCGCAAAGACGGTTCGGGAGAAGAAGCGCCGCGGTCTCCGCAAGGGCCCGGGCAGCGTGACTGGAAGCGGGCAAGCAAAAATTTCCAAGAAAGAAGCATGGATGATGAAGATTCGCTCTCTAAGAAAGCGGCTCAGGGAGTTGAAGGCGAACCGTGTTATTACGGAAGCGAATTACAGGCAGCTTTACAAGTTGGCAAGCAGCGGAAGGTTTGAGTCGGTTGCGGATTTAGAGCGTTACCTGAAGGCTCACGATTTATGGAGGAAACGTTAATGGCACGCGGTTCCAGGTATAGAGTTGCGCCGAGGCGGAGAAGAGAGGGGAAAACCGACTATAGAGCACGGAAAGCCTTGGTTCTTTACGGAAAGCCGAGACTTGTTACCCGAAGCACCATCAAAAACTTTGTAGCTCAGATTATCAAGGCGAAGCCGTTGGGCGACGAGGTTTTAGTCTCTGCACACAGCCGGGAACTGAGAAAATTCGGCTGGCAGGCTCCTCTGGGCAACGTTCCAGCAGCGTATCTGACGGGTCTTCTTTGCGGGCTGAAGGCTAAAGCGAAGGGTGTGGAAGTTGCGAACTTGGATGTTGGTTTGGCTGCTCCCTCGCGTGGCTCGAGAATTTTTGCTGCCTTAAGCGGGGTGCTGGATGCTGGTGTTGAGGTACCGCATGATGAGGAGAAAATTGTTAAGGAGCGGCTGAAGGGTGAGCACATATCCAAGTACGCCAAAAGTCTGGGTTCTGGCTCGGAGGTGTACGCCGCAAAGTTCTCAAAGTATTTGGAGCAGAAGTTGGCTCCTGAAAAGCTTCCTGAGCATTTCGCGAAGGTGAAAGCTGGCATCGTTGATTCTTTCAAGCAGGGAGTCAAGAAGGATGAGAAAGAGACCGTTAAAAAAGCTGTGAAAAAGAGGGCTAAGAAAGCATGAGTAGCGAATATAGAGAAAGAGAAACGGCAAATCTGGAGGAATGGGTTCCTAAAACGCGCTTGGGCAAGATGATTCAGGAAGGCAAAATCACTTCCATGGACGAAGTTTTCTTAAGCGGTTTAAAGATTTCTGAATCTCAGATTGTGGACGCGTTGCTTCCTGACCTCCAAGAGGAAGTGATTAACGTTAACCTAGTTCAGAAGCAGACAGACGCGGGTGAAAAATCGCGTTTCAAAGCAATTGTGGCTGTTGGCAACAGAGACGGCTACATAGGCTTAGGCTCTGGTAAGGCGAATCAGGTCAGGAACGCCATCGAGAAAGCCGCGGCGGCTGCACGGTTGAACATTGTTCCTGTTAAACGGGGATGCGGAAGCTGGGAGTGCGGTTGTGGACAGCCCCATTCGGTGCCGTTCATGGTTGAAGGAAAATGCGGCGGCGTGCGTGTGGTCATTGTTCCAGGTCCGAGAGGCTTAGGTTTGGTGGCGAGTGAAGTTTCCAAAGTCATTCTGGGCTTGGCGGGCGTGAAGGACCTGTGGATGCGCAGTTATGGCTCCACGAGGACTGTTCCTTCTTATGCATGCGCGGTTTTTGACGCGTTGAAGAACACTTACAGACTCGTTACTCAAGCGGATTGGGTGAGGTAAAAAAGATGGCTCAGAAGACTGAAACGCGCAGATGCATCGCTGCGGTCAAGGTTCGAGGCGCCATAAGCGCGCAGCGTGAAGTCAAAGAAACCCTTGAGATGCTTCACTTAACCCGGACTAACCATGCAGTGCTGATCGACGACCGTCCCGCGTTCAAGGGCATGCTCATGCGCGTGCAAAGCTACGTCACTTGGGGCGAGGTGTCGAAGGAAACGGTGGCGCTGATGCTGCAGAAACGTGGAAGGCTTGCAGGCGGCAAGAAACTGTCGGATGAGTACGCGCAGAAAATCGGCTACAAGTCACTGAACGAGCTTGCGGAAGCTGTGGCAACATGCAAGGTGGAGCATCAAAAGTTGCCGGGTATGCAACCGATTTTCAGGCTGCACCCGCCCAGCAGAGGCTTTAAGGGTGAGACGAAGAAGAACTTTCGTGCAGGCGGCGAGGCTGGGTACCGAGGCGAAGCCATAAACGACCTCATAAAACGCATGGTTTAGTTTTGCGTGGTCTCAAGTATTGTATAATTCGTCTTCTTCAACAGGCTCTCTTTAGGTAAATGTTTATTCTGTGGCTTATTCCATATTGTTTCAAAGTATTGTTGCGCCATATTTACGAAACTGGGGTGGTCTGACCATAAATAGGGCGGACCAGCGTGGTTTGATGATGAGAGGGCTAAAGCCGCTTCTTTCTGGTTTACAATTACTAACATAACTTGAGTTGGGGTGCGATTGTACCTTATCCTGAAGTTGGGGATTCTCTCAAAGAATTGATACTGGCTAATATTGAAGTACCGTTCTGAGGAGGCTTGTCTATTATTATTCTAATTTTTATTCCTCTTTTCAGGGCTTTTTGGTACATTTTTTCGTCGTAATTCATCATTGAAAAGAACCTTTGAGATGTGGTCAGCAGATCAACCGTTTTAACTGCTTTAAATTGCCTGTGAATATTTTCGAACCACGGTCCTTTTTCAGGGATCTCTCTGATATAGTAAATTTTCTGCTTATTTAGCCGTCTTTCTGTGGCCTTTTTCATAATTTCTCTTGCTTTTGCCTGCAATTCAGACGTTTTTTTCATTCTGCGTTTCAGTAAAAAAGACACGGTTTCGCTTAATGGAAGAGGTTGAAACTTTGTTGGAGTTGTTAATATCCTGGAGACTATTCCCATTTCCACGAGTTCGTTGGTTATTCGGTAGACTTCTTGTCGCGCTACTTTCGAAAGCTTAGCTGTTGCGTTTGCAGTTGGATTTTCTAAATTGATAAGGGCAACGTACACTTTCGCTTGCAGAGGCGTGAGTCCCAACTCAATTAGAATTTGGGCTTCCTCTTGCAACATGTCACTATTGCGCATTTCCATAATACGATTGCAGCTTGTTTTCATTATTTAAGTGTGTCGTCAGACGTTTGCTGACGCCTCGTTAAATATGTGCTCTTTTAGGATAAAACGGGGCTGAGAAGGCTTGGACGGGGAAAAAAGGCAATCGCAACTGCTTTCAAGCGAATTGCATTTTCTCTTTTCTCCTTTAATTTAAGCCGTCCAGAGCCTCAGCAAACCCTATTGGTTGAGTAGAAGTCAGCATGGTGGCGGACCGGGGATTTGAACCCCAGACAAATTCGAGGTCCCACTCGCAAGCACCTCTTTTCTTTGTGAAGATGGCTAAAAGGCAAAACACAATGGAACAAGCAGCCGCCAAATACATTATTATTACCGCATCATCCTCCATAGCCAATTGTCCATATGGTTAAGTTAATCAGCTAGAGTAGGATTAGATGCCATTAATGGCTGGTATTATAATGAAGTCGCCATTTACTAAAGGAGGCTTAAATCACGGAATTCTTTGAACTTATGAGCATCTCACACCGCTATATGGAGATACTCAACCCCTCTTCGCCCGAAAAAATTATCAAACTCGGCAAACTGCTTAAGTTAAAAGAAGGTAGTCGAGTTATCGACTTCGGTTGTGGTTGCGCTGAATCTCTCACTCTCTGGGCTGAGGAATTCGGTATCACCGGTATTGGCATAGATATATCCAAAGATTTCTGCGACCGAGCCAGAGATAAGCTGGTCAAGAGAGGGTTGTCAGGCCAAATCGAAATCGTATGCTCCCCCGCGGCTGACTACGTGTTCAAAGAAGGAGCTTTCGATGCCGCAACATGCATTGGAGCAACTTTTGCTTTTGGCGGCTTCCAGCAGACAATCCAGGCGATGAAGCGGGCAATTCATCATAATGGACGCCTCGGCATCGGTGAAACTCACTGGCTTAGCAATCAAATACATCCGCAATATGCCCAAAAACAGACAACTACTCACACGGAACCAGAACTGGCTCAGTTTACCCGAAACGAAGGCTTTGAACTCGAATATATCATTCGTTCCAGCCGCGATGACTGGGACAGGTACGTTTCGGATAGTTGGTATGGGCTGATACGTTGGCTTGAAGAAAATCCCAATCACCCTGATTATGAACAGGTATTCAGACACTTCCGTACTGACCAAGATGATTATTTACAGTTCCACAGTCAATATATGGGCTGGGCTATGTACTGCCTCGCCCCACTGAAATCTCATCTGCCATGCAGTCAATTATAAAATATGAAATTTGAGCCACATAAGCCACCTTTTAATAGATAGGATGCTTCTCTCATCAGCGTTCCTGTTAAGCTGGAATGCTGCAAAAATGTCCGGGGAGATATTCTGGTGGACCGGTGGGGATTTGAACCCCAGACCTCCTGAGTGCAAGTCAGGCGTTCATACCAACTGAACTACCGGCCCGCGATCA
>JAOZHY010000025.1 GCA_026014595.1 Candidatus Bathyarchaeota archaeon | reverse complement strand
TTCAAATAGTACCTGTTGAATCTGTCGTGTTTCATTTTCAGCGCGGCGACTTTCAAAAATGGATTAAGAACACGCTTGGCGATGATGAAGCAGCAGCGCAGATCGAACAGTTAAAGAAATGGTCTTCTTGGTCGTCTGATGAAACCTCGAGAAAAGACATTCTGAAAGCTGTGGAGAAACGTCTTGCCGAGCTAAAATCACAATACTAAGGCGTGTTTTTCTCGCGAATCGCGCCTGGCTGATTCCAATAACGTGCCCCGTCAGCGGATTATCTCGCAACCGATGAAGCAAAAGTCAACCGAGCGTCATTACAGCAGTTGTGGATGGAAGAGGCAGCAGTAGGCGTTTCAAGCAGGCAAGAAGGAACCAGCCTACTTGGAGCCTAATAGAAATAGCATGCAGAAACCGATAAGGAGGGTAGGTCAGAAAAGACGGGGGAGGGGTCACTATTGACACAGAAAACGTCCAAAGCATGTTGAAGAAACGCCACGAGCCTATTTGGAGCTTTTTGGCGGTTCGTTGCAGAAACCTATAGAGGGGGGCTATCGCTATTGGCGCAGAAACCCGCCAAACCATGTTGAAAACAAGAGAGGGGAGGGGTCACACTCAGAGACGGCACCGCTGTATGGCTCCTATAAATAAGGGGGCTATAGATAAAAATCGCGCATCAGCTCAACCTGCCTCGGTCGCTCATAAGGCGCCTAGCAAACGAACCCTCAGCTTTGAGAAGAAAATGTACGGCTCTTTTTTGAAAGTTAAGTTTTGCTCGGTTCAAGAATTACCTTCAAGGATTCACCTGCTTCCGCCATCAGCCTGAATCCCTCCGCTGCCTGCTGCAAACTGAGCCTATGCGTTATCATGTCTTTCACGTTCAGTTTTTTCTGTGCCAGAATCGCCAATGACTCCGTCAAATCGTTCGGTGCTGCACCGTAACTGGTTTTAAGCGTCACCTCGTTTCTCCAGAACTGCGTTATCGGCAACGGAATCCGCACTGTTGGGTCTGGCACAGCGAAGAAAAGTATGGTTCCGCCTTTGTCCACGCACTCCAACGCCGTCAAAGCTGCTTGCGCTGCACCAGTGCAAACAATCACTTGGTCAGCCAACCGCCCATCGTTAACTTCCTTCAACCTTTCGGGCAAATTCTCCTTCGCATCAATCACAAAGTCCGCGCCAAACCGTTCAGCCATCCTCAACCTGTACGGATTCAAGTCCGCAACCACAACACGCCAGACACCCCGAAACCGAGCAAGCTGAGTATGCAGTAATCCAGCTACGCCGCCACCGATAACCAACAGCGTATCATCTTTCCCAACTGATGCAAGCCGCTGACCACGAACCACGCATGCTAACGGTTCAATGAAAGTGCCCTCTTCAAAAGACATGTCCGAAGGCAACCTGTAAACTCCATGCTCCACATTCAACCGCGGCACTCGGATGTACTCTGCGAAGCCGCCTGGAAAATAGTTCGAAGTATGCAACGTCTCACAAGCCGTGTGGTGCCCACGAAGGCAGTAGCGACAAATGCCGCAAGGCACATGGTGCGAAACAAACACGCGGTCACCTGTCTTGAACGCTGTGACTTTAGCGCCCGCTTTTGCTATAACGCCTGTTGCCTCGTGACCCAGAACACGTGGAGCCTTCGGAACACGGTACCACTCTGTCACGTCGCTGCCACAGATGCCGCTCGCCATAACTTTCAAAAGAAGCTCGTCATCGCCGATTTCCGGAATCGGCATCTCTTGAATTCTAACATCGCGGTTGTTATAGTAAACAGCTGCTATCATCGGTTCACCAGAAACGCCTATGCACTAGACGGTTCCAGCTTTCACCTGCTCAAACAGATTTTCGGCTTCTTCCGGCGTGTATCCATCGTGAATTATGGCTCTAATCGCTCTGATAGCGGCAACTGGATAGTCGGTTTGCCAGATGTTCCTCCCTAAATTCACGCCTATAGCGCCTTTCTGCATGCCATCATAGACGAAGTCAAACACTTCGCGTTGCGTATCCACTTTTGGTCCGCCAGCGATAACAACAGGCACTGGACAGCCCTCAACGACCTTCTCGAATTTTTCCCGGCAGTAATAGGTTTTCACCACTCTGGCTCCGATTTCAGCTGCCACGCGGCAACATAACGCCAAATAGCGCGCTTCACGTTTCTCAAGTTCCCTGCCGACAGCCGTAACAGCCATCACCGGTATCCCATAATCCTCGCACTCGTCCACCAGCCTCGCCAAGTTTGACAGACTCTGGTGCTCGTACTTGCTGCCCACGAAAATGGACATGGAAACAGCGCTTGCGTTAAGGCGTATAATTTCACGGATGGATGTGACCAAGTTTTCGTTGGCTAAATCCTCGCCGACCACGGTTGCCGCACCTGAAACACGCAGAATAATGGGCTTCGTCTTTGCAGGGTCGATGCAGTTTCGGAGCACGCCACGTGTCATCATCAACGCGTCAGCGTACTGCCACAACGGCTTTATGGTTTCGCCGGGCTTCTCCAGCTTATGTGTGGGTCCTTGGAAGTATCCATGGTCAATCGGTAGAAAGAGAGCTTTACCGTCAGCTTGAATTAGCTGGGCTAAGCGGTTTTTCATTCCCCAATCCAATGTTATGTCTCACCGCGAAACCTTTGGGTTCAGAATTAAATAAGCTTTTGTTTTAACTGTGAAAATTTGCAGGTTTCGCAGAACATCGACGGGTCAAGCATTCTTTATCTTGCTTTCGAATAGTTTATCAATCTGATTCTAATCCGAATAGCATCGACTATGGGGTTGATGGGTTTTGGAGTCAGTCTGCGCGTTAAGATGTCCTGTCTGCGGAATTGAAATAGACCCGGAAAATGTGGAAACCAGAATGCAGATGACATACGACACTTTTGGAGGGAAAAAATACTGTTTCTGCAGCAAAAACTGCAGGCAGCACTTCATCGAAGACCCAAAAATCGCATATTTTTCCATGGAAATAGGAATCGCCAATAACATCCCAACGTACAGCGGTGGACTAGGCGTTTTAGCAGGCGACATTGTGAAAGCCAGCGCAGACTTGAGGCTACAGATGGTAGCGTTAACGCTGGCAAGCAGAAAAGGCTATTTCAAGCAGAAAATTACCCCAAACGGCGAACAGCAGGAATTCCCAGACGAATGGGATCCATCTAAATCCCTGTTCCTGATGCCAAAAACAGTCACGGTCCCGATTGAGGGACGTCAAGTGAAAATTCAGGCTTGGCTTTACGAGCATCAGAGCCCAACTGGCGGCATGGTTCCGATACTTTTCTTGGACACCGATTTGAAGGAAAATGCAGCAGAGGACAGAGGCATCACAGATTATCTTTACGGCGGCGATAAACGATACAGGCTCAAGCAGGAGATTGTTCTGGGAATAGGCGGCGTAAAGATGCTCAAAGCATTAAACTTCAAAGTTAGGAAGTACCACATGAACGAAGGCCACTCTGCCCTGTTAACTTTTGAACTGCTAAAGGAAAATAGCCTGGATTCTGAAAGAGTTAGGAACCTTTGCGTTTTTACAACGCACACGCCCATTGAAGCTGCGTTCGACCAGTTCTCATATGATCTGGTTGAGGAAGTTTTGGGCAACGATTACATGCTTTCAACATTGAAGCAGTACGCTGGACCAGATAATCTGAACATGACCTATCTGGCTTTGAACTTAAGCAAGTACGTGAACGGAGTTTCCAGGTCACACATGGAGTATTCACGGAAATTGTTTCCAGGACACTACATCAGATCGGTGACAAACGGGGTTCACTCTTTCAGTTGGACCTGCCTAGATTTCAGGATGCTTTTTGACAAGTATATTCCAGGCTGGGCAACCGAACCTGTTCTGCTCGTGAAAGCCATGGACATTCCGAACCATGAGGTGTGGAATGCTCACATGAGAGCCAAGATGAAGCTCATAGAGTTAGTTGAAAAAAGCACTGAGGTGAAGTTTGACCCTGAGGTTTTGACGATTGGTTTCGCCAGAAGAGCGACAGGTTACAAGAGAGCGACGTTGATTTTTTCTGACCTGCACCGATTGCGGGATGTGAATAGGCGAGGGAAGATTCAGATGGTGTTCGCTGGAAAAGCGCATCCTCGGGATGAAGACGGCAAACGTCTGATACGAGCAATTTACGATTACGCGCACCAGTTGAAAGACGAGATTAAAGTCGTTTATCTGGAAAACTATGATATGGATATGGCAGGTAAGCTTACTTCGGGAGCGGATGTTTGGCTTAACACTCCTGTTCCGCCCATGGAAGCTTCGGGGACAAGCGGAATGAAAGCAGCTCATAATGGCGTAGTAAACTTCAGCGTTCTGGACGGTTGGTGGCTGGAAGGCTGCGTTGAAGGCGTAACTGGCTGGTCAATCGGTCCACATCCCAAAGATTTTGTTACCGAAGCGGAGAGGAAAGAAGTTGAGCTACATGACTTGTACAGCAAGCTGGAATATTTGATTGTTCCAACTTTTTACGGTCAGAGGGATGCGTGGATAACTTTGATGAAGAATTCGATTGCCAGAATTGCTCATTACTTCCAAATTCAATGGGTGATGCGCAGATACATCACTGAAGCCTACATCATTTAGAATTGCTGCTTGAAACAATTTACCTTAAGTAAAATCCGAAGCAGTCTAAGCTAAAGATTAACCCTTTTTCTCCGCGGTGGATTTTGGTTTAAGGATGAGATAACCTTTCGCTATAAGCCAATGATGGAACTGGTACGTTGTATAGCGGCATGCGGTGACGCACGTTTGCCTTAGGTTCTGGTATGCTTCAGATTTTTCCTCTAGCTTGTTCAGTTCCATCTGAACTGGGCATTTTACGTCTTTGCAGAATTCTCGGC
>JAOZHY010000016.1 GCA_026014595.1 Candidatus Bathyarchaeota archaeon | reverse complement strand
AAACGCCGTAGGGGGTCTCCAGTCCAGGGTTGCCCAAGATCTCGTTTGTACTTGTTTGCCAAAGTAGGCTTCCGTCAGTAGTGTTAAGACACCAAACGTCTCCTCCAAAGCCGATAAGTGCAATTCTGCCCTCAGGTCCAGGTAGGCGGGCTAGACCGAACACGGTGTAGCCGTGTGGCAGCGAGCCGTCAGGGTTCCTTAGTTTTGTGTTCCATGCCTTGGTGCCTGTGCGTGCGTCAATTGCATAGACGTCGGCGAAAGCCATGTTACCCAGTATGAGTTTTCCGTCTTGGATCCATACGTTAGTCCTTGAATCTGGTGCCAAGGCACCGGTCTCCGCTGATGTAATGTTTCTAGCCCACAGCACATGGCCGTCGTTTGCGTCCATGGCGCCGCAGAGTAGCCAGCCGTTCATTTGTCCTCCGAAGCCCTGACCGAAAGTGAACCCAGCGGTCATCACCACTGCACCATTAGTTATACCGTTTATTGCCAACGTCGGGCTACCTGCTGCTCCCCTGTTTATTGGAGCACCAGTGTCTGTTGTATTTAGTGGTAGTGGCACGGTCCAAACGACTCCGGTTTGCCATTCGCGAATTGTGTTCCGCGCTGGCTGCCATGAACCACCAGTCTGTCCGATAGCCATAGTCATGTTCCATAGAGTCAAGTGAGGCCCAGTGCTGTTAACCCAAACCACCGTACTGTTGCGGTAAGGATAGGTGCGTTCTACTCCAGCAGTGCTGTTGACGTAATAGCCGAGTACATCTCCCTGATCACTCACCGTAAGCGATGGAGTAGTGCCGTTGACGATGCTAAGTATGTATTGCCCAGTCAAGCCCTGATACATGTTCCACTGTGTCCCTGTGCTGTTTACTAAAGTTCCCCCAGTGTCCGCTGCAGGCAAAGTGCCTGTGGTCCAGATGAATGGGCCGATAACACCGTACTGGTTAACATGGTGATACTGCGTGTTCATACCGCACCGCAACGGATTAGTCGTGTTTATCGTCCACAGCGTCTGCCCAGTATAAAGGTCAACCGCCACAATACCCTGACCCATGTTCGTGCCCATAGTCGTAGGGAACCACTGAGAGTACATGATGCCGTTAATGATGACTGGCGCATACTTCGGCTGATACTGCGAAGTAGACCAGTAATTGCTGCTCTCAGTCCCGCCCGCGTCGCCGCCAGCCACACCGCCCGAAGCCCAAATCTTCGTCCACAAGATGTGACCAGACTTCACCGACTCAGTGTAAGGATTATAGTTCCCAGTATAGTTGTAGCCGCCAGTTGATGCAAAAGTAACTGAACCGTATCCAAGCCAAGGCCCCGTAATCTTGTACCATTCCTGCACGTTCTCAGCAGTAACAGGAGTCTGCCACCAAGACGTAGGCAGCGGAGTAACAGCATAATAACCAAGCTGCACAGGCTCCTCCTGCACAACAAGCGTCACCGTGTTACTAGTAGCCGCCAACGCTTTCACGCCGTTCGTCAAAACCTGCTCAGCAAAGTAAGCCACAATCGTGTAGTTGCCAACCTGGTCGGGAGTGAACGTAGTGTACGATCCACCCGTAGTGTCGGACACGAACGGACCTTTCGTCTCTTTGTTTCCGTTAGGAGCCGTGATCACAACCGTCCAGTTCTTCGCAACCTCGCTTGTCAGCAGAGGCGAAGCCATGAAGAAGTTGACTGTTGCCAGCTGCCCCACCCCGATGGGGTTAGGGCCTACGTTGACAAAAGCGTATATGGTCTGCGTGTCTCCAGCTGACTTTGGAACTTGAGCGAACGCTGTTGAAGCAATCGAAAACGCCAATAACATCGCGATCACAATAGCTACTGCTTTGTTCTTACTAAGCATTCTCTATTTCTCCTTTAATTTTAACACACATTCAAGTGTGCGGATAGCTTTATGCAAAATTGCCGTATATAAAATTTTGCAATAGCAAGTGGAGCGAAATTATAGCATAGATTCTTTTTCAATTAAAAGTTACCTAGGTCATACAAAAATTTGTGAAAAACAGACAAAAAGCCGTGTCGCAGTGGCTAAAGGTTTTAATTCCTCTTTGAGGCTGTGCTTTGGCTATGTGGCGGTTGGGTTTCTTCTTTCATGAGATGGCGTTCGGGCTGCTCTCTGTTTTCATCCCACTGTACGTGGTATCCCAAGCCATCGGCGGGTCACTGGTTGACCTAGGCATCATGACCTCAGTCGCCCTGTTCTTGGCTATTCCGGCTTCGTTCTTCTGGGGTTACATCTGCGACAAAACCCGACGCTTCAAACTGTACATTCTGCTCTCATTCATCTCTGCGGCGGTGCTCCTGTACCTTTTCACGTTTGCCACAAACGTCATAACGTTCATCGTTCTCTACGTGGTGATGTCTATGCTTCACGTGGCGCATGAAGCTCCGAAAAACGTTCTAGTGGCTGAACACTACTCCCGCGACGGCTGGGGAAAAGCGTATGCATTGTATGAGGGCTTCACGGAGATAGGCTGGCTCATCGGCCTGCTCCTTGGATTTTTCGCGTCGGCAACCGCTCTAAGCGCCAACCACATCTTGCTACTGTGCAGCGGCTTGAACTTAGTTGCTTTCGTCCTATCCATATTCCTTGTGGCAGACCCAGTCTTGATTTTTGAACGCCGACTGGTAAGCATAGAAAAAAAGATTGACTACGCCTACCGAGGAGCGGGCACCTTCTCTAAGCTGATGGATGGCGTGCGTCTTCGGGAAAAGCTCAAAACCGAAAGTTTCGCCGCCTTCGGGACTGCGCTAGTTCTGTTTTCTCTGGCTTCAAGCTTATTCTTTACGCCTCTGCCGATATTCTTCGCCAAAGAGCTAGTGTTTCCAACAAGCATGGTTTTCATGGTCTACATGCTGAGTTCAGGTGGCGCGGTCGTGGGCTACTTCTTGGCTGGAAGAAGTGCATCATCTCCCGGGGCGAAGGCGTACATGCAGCGGATCGTGCTTCTACGCAGTGCTCTTATTTTTTCGCTGGCCGTTTTCGTCAATTTCGTGGTTTCCACGACTATTTTAGCGTCAGTTATCTTGGTTTTGTTGGGATTCGCATACGCCTTCTATTACATTCTTACACTTTCTCTTTCAATGGAGTTGATTCCTCCAGGAAGGTCAGGCTTGTTTGACGGGCTTGTGGGTTTAGGCGCGGCTTCCGGCTCTTTTCTCGGCCCCTTTCTTGCGGAAACTCTGGGTTTTCTGCCTCAGTTTTTGATAGCAGGCTCTGTTTTCTTCCTCGCGTTCCTCGTACTTAAAATATTCACTTAAAAAGAGAGAAAAGGAAAGGCTTTGCTGCACGTTTATTCGGTGTGTACTCTGAACAGGTCGATGTCTTCGCGCATGCTTGGCGTCAGCTCTAAGAAGTCTCGTACAGCACGTTCTATGTCTTTTGACTGAGTCACGTATCTTCCGACGACGAGTATGTCTGCGCCTTGCTCCAAGGCTTCCTTGGCTGTTTCTGGAACTATGCCACCTGCAACCGCTATGAGAAACTTCTTGTCTGGGAAGGCTTGGCGTATCATCTGTATGCGTTCAAGCCCGCAGGTTCTTCCGCTTTCCTGGTCTATTCCCCTGTGCAGTATCACGATGTCCGGAAATTCCTTGAGTGATTGCAATTTTCCAAGAACGTCATCGACGTTCAGCATGTCTACGACAGCGTATATCCCGAGCCGTTTAGCTTCATGCACGAACGCATCAAGCGTTTCAGGCGGTGCTAGTCCTGCCGCGACTACAGCGTCTGCCGTGTCTTCGTAGGCTATGTCTACTTCTACCTTTCCAACATCCAGCGTCTTGAGGTCTGCAACCATAAAAGTGTCTTTGGCCACCTGCCTCAAATCACCTATCACTCTGGTACCGTAGCGTTTGATGAGCGGCGTGCCGGCTTCGATGATTATTCTGTCGCTTCCCGGCAACTGCTGAATTACTTTCTTGGCGTTCTCAAGCGATGGGTTGTCAAGTGAGATTTGCAGGTATGGTGGTCTCCACAAGCGCGGAACCTTGAAGCCCATTATCGGGTGTTTCGCCCTGTCTTTGTCGTAGTTAATTTTCTCGAGTGATGGATACTTCTTCAAAGCCCTTTGCAAGGCTAACTTTGTCGCGCCGTAGTTGTACTGGTATATCCTTCGGTAGTCACTTGCTTGGGGGTGTATGAACACGCTGCATATGATTACCCAATCATCCACCTTATCAGCGGGAATAATGCCTTCTTCAACAGAATCCGCGACTGCCTTCGCAACCGCCGCCTGTGCAGGTCCAAAGATTTTGCCTGTGTCTTCCATGTTCTTCACGGTTACCTTCGGCACCAGCAGCGTATGCGGTTTTGGCGGGAGGTTAGGCCTTATCACCGCTAGCAAAGGCGTGTGTCCAGCTGAAAGATTCGACATCCCCGAAGCAAATGCTTCCCCAACTGGCCCGTTTTTGTCGCCTAGTAAAAGGTCTATGTGCGCCACTTCGTTTCCTTCTCCGACAAGAGCTTCGCCAATTAGGTATACGCTTTCTGAATCGCCGACGTTTGAGCTTAACGCTGTCGTTAAGCCGTCGGAAATCTGCTTGAAATCAACGTCAAATTCTTTTAGCCATGTGTAAAGTGTATCTCTGTGTATGTTGAGCGTCTTAGCTGTTCCAGATATTGTCGGTTTTTTATGCCGCGAATCTTTGGCTTCTGTTTCTTTTTTGATAGCTTCTGTCACGATTTTTATCAATTCTTCTCGTGTTTCAGGTTTTTTAATGTCCGTGTCCGACATTTTTGTCGCCTCTGGCGCTCTCTCTGTATTATCTTGTATATAAGAGTGTCGGATGATAATGAATTTCTGGCAAGTGTTATCGGGAACTTTCGGCGTCTATGTCGGGTCTTGAGTTTTCTTTTGGCGAGGACTCATCGGTAACTCTATATATTCTGGCTGCATAGTGAATGCTATTATCTGGTGTATGAGGACTGCTGAATGAGTTGGACTGATTGGGCGTGCTTAGGCGTAGTCGTGGTTGGTATCGTGCTTTTTCTCTACGGCGCTAATTATTACGACGCTGTTGTCGGTTGGTTTGGCGTCTTCCTCTTTATAGGTGGAATTGCTGCTTATATCGCCCTCTACGTTTATAACATGTTAGCTAAGAAGCCGCTGCCTCAAAACCCGTAGAGTCCGCTGTATTTCTCATGCAGATATCTAAGGTAAGGTTCAGCATCCAAGTTTTTTCCAGTAATTTTCCTTATGAGGTCTGCGGGGTCGTAGAGGTTGCCGTAGCTGTACACGTTCTTGATAAGCCATTCGCGCACTCCATTTAGGTTACCCTGAGTGACTTGACTGCGCCAGTCTGGCAGGTCTCTTGTGAGCGCGGCAGTTATTTGTCCACTGTAGATGTTTCCTAAAGCGTACGTTGGGAAATACCCATACAGCCCGCTTGGCCAATGTGTGTCCTGCATGACCCCTTCGCTGTCGTTTTGGATTTCTACACCCAAATATTCAGTGTACTTCTGGTTCCAGAGTTCGGGCAGTTCGTTTACGCTGACTTTGCCACTGAAGAGTTCTTTTTCGATTTGGAAGCGTATGATTATGTGAAGGTTATAGGTGACTTCGTCGGCTTCTATGCGGATTTTTGAAGGCTTAACATGGTTTATGGCGCGCACAAAATCGTCCAAATCAACGTCGTCAAGCGCTGGAGCAGCGATTTGTTTCAGTTTCGGCAGCCAACTGGTCCAGAATTCTCGGGAGCGGCCTATGATGTTTTCGTAGAGGCGTGATTGGGATTCGTGGAACCCCATGGAGCAGTATGTGCCGATGGGCTGATATTTCCATTGCTGGGGTAAGCACTGTTCGTACAACGCATGGCCTGTTTCATGGAGCACTGAGAAAATGGAGGACGCGAACTCTTCAGGATAATAGTGAGTGGTTATTCGCACGTCGTCATAGTAGCCTTCGGTGAAGGGGTGCTCAGTCTCATCGATTCTGCCGCCAGCTTCTCGGGTCGTGGTGTCGTAGCCGAGTGTTTGGCTGAGAGCTTTTGCGATTTTCCGCTGCGCTTCTATTAGAATTGTGCGTTTGAGGATTTCGGTGTCGGGCTGGTTTGGGCTGGCTTGAATTTTCTCCAATAGCCTTTTGAGTCCTTGCTGGAGCGGGTTGAAAATCATAGCTATGGCGTCGGCTGTCATCTTCGGCTCATAAATGTCTATTAGCGCGTCGTAAGGCGTGCGGGTTTGTTTGACTTTCATGAGAATTTCTGCGGCTTGGCGGCTCAGGTCAAGGAGTTTTTCAAGTTCGGGCTTAAGAATGTCGAAGCGTTTTGCGGCTTTTGCCTTTTTCCAAGTGTTCACGGTTATGGCTTGCTGCTTTGCAGTTTCCGAGACGAGTTTTTCTGGCAGTGCGGTTTGTTCTTCATAGTTTTTCTTGATAAGGTGGATGTTGCGTTTCTCCACTTCGCCGAGACTCTCAAACTCCGGGCTACCGGTTATGGCTTGCAGGAGGTGCCCTATTTCAGGGTCGGTGCTCATCTTGTGGCTGATGCGGCTTAACAGCGCGAGTTGCTCGCTGCGCAGGCTCACGGCTCGGGGAGGCATCATGGTTTCCATGTCCCAGTGCACAAGCGCCTCAGCAGACTGCAGCACAATAAGGTCTTTCGCTCTTGCCATAAGTTGCTCATAGAAAGGTTGGAGGTTGCTAGTCAATTGGTGTCGCCTTGCTGTGTGAGTGTTATGTTGTGTTATTTTACTGTTTTGCACGTTTTTGTTAGTGGGAAAGAAATCACAAAATGCGCCTTTACTATAAAGGATGACCATTAAGGATTTGCTCCGCCCTAAAACCAGATTCCCATAATTATCAATAGCTCGTCACAACGCAGCTGCAATTGCAGAAGCTTAACCGCAAATTTTTTCCTGCATTTATTTGATAAGGCTTAATAGTTTCTTGCTGTCTTTCTCTTCCATTATTAACCGTGTGATTCTCCATGGTGGACGTTTGGCTTCCCTACGGCAAAAGCGACGTATGCGCACGCGTCCCAGCTAGGAACCTCCTCGGCTCAATCGTACCAAAAGAAACCCCTGGCGCACCCGACCCGCGCGCTGAGGTGGAACGTGCACTAAGCGAACCCATCGGCACCAAGCGCCTAAGAGAAATCGCCCACGCGGAAAGCAAAGTTGCCATCGTCGTTGATGATATGACACGGCACACACCCACCCCGCTGATGCTTCCGCCTGTGCTTGCGGAGCTGAACGCGGCGGGCGTGAAAGACGAGAACGTCACCGTTATCTTCGGCAGCGGCACCCACCGTGCCGTCAAACCCGAAGAAGCAGCAAAGCTCATCGGCGAAGAAACACTAAGGCGCGTGAAAACGGTTAGCCACGACTGCAAGGCACAGGATTTAGTGTACGTGGGCACGACGAAGACGCACGGCAACAAGGTGCTTTTGAACCGTGTTTTCGCTGAGGCAGATGTGAAAGTGCTCTTGGGCGACGTGGGCTTCCACTACTACGCGGGTTACGGCGGCGGACGCAAAAGCGTTATGCCAGCCATTTCATGTGAAGAGACCATAAAACACAACCACGCCATGCTCCTAAACCCTAACGCACGTACAGGCGTCTTGGAGGGAAACCCCGTGCACCAGGACATGACTGAAGCTGCCCGGTTGGCGAAGGTGGACTTTATCCTGAACGTCGTAGTCAACGGCAAGGGCGAAATAGTTAAAGCCTTCGCAGGCGACCTGGAGCAGGCGTTCCTCGAGGCTGTCAAGCTTGTGGACGACATGTACCGCGTGACCGTGGACCGCAGAGCAGACATCGTCATCGTCAGCCCAGGTGGCTACCCTGCAGACCTAAACCTTTACCAGGCTTACAAGGCGTTGGACAACGCGCTTGAGGTGGTGAAGCGCAACGGCGTCATAATCCTCGTCGCCGAATGCCCCGAAGGACATGGAAACCAAGTGTTCTACGACTGGATGGCGCGGCTCGGCGACCTTAAAGCGGTTGAACGCGAAATCAAACGCAACTTCGCCTTGGGCGGACACAAAGCGTACTACCTGCTTAAGGCGCTGCAGAACCACCAGATTATACTGGTTTCATCACTACCAGACTACTACGCCACCAACATCTTCAAGCTGAAGACGGCGCGGGCGATCAACGACGCACTTAATGAAGCGTTCAAGATCGCGGGTTCACAGGCGAGAGTTTGGACCATGCCCAACGGAAACTTCACTCTACCGAAAGTTCAGGCAGCGGAATAAGCGCGCTTTAGTAACGACCACACGAAAAAGAAGTCTGCTTTTCGTTGACTAAAACGTAAACTTTAAGTTTGATATGGAAATCTGGATATGAAGGCGAAAAGATGCAACAAGCCTTCAAGCTGCGCAAGTTCACGCCAGACGACCTGCAGAGCGTAATGCAAATCAACCGCGTAACCTTGCCAGAAAACTACACGGACTACTTCTTCATCGACCTGCACCAACGGTTCCCTGAAACCTTCATCGTTGCGGAGGAAAACGGAAAAATCGTCGGGTACATCATGTGCCGCATCGAAGTCGGCTTAAACAACTTCGGCTTCAGCGGCTTGATAAGGAAAGGGCACGTAGTCTCGATCGCCATCATGCCGCAGGCAAGGCGCAAAGGCATAGCCACCGCGCTTCTGAACCAAGCCATGGACGGCATGCGCTACTATAAGGCGAAACAATGTTACTTGGAGGTTCGCGTAACGAACGTGGCAGGCGTCCAGCTTTACAAGAAACTAGGCTTTGAAGTGAGTCGAACAGTCAATGGGTACTATTCGGACGGCGAAGACGCCTACGTAATGACAAAAAAACTGTAGTTCTTTAATTATTGTTTTTTCTAGCGTTGCAGAAACAAATTGGTAACTTTTTGGTAATTTCTCGTTCGGAAGAATTGCATGGAAAGAGAAATATAGTTTAGGGTTGCCCTTAAGTGTATGTCAGCTGACCCAGCGGTCTTTATACTTTTTCAGGTTGGGTTGTTAATTGTTGTTTCCTCGCTTGGTTCCGAGTTGTTTAAGAAGCTCAAGCTTCCTGGTGTAATAGGCGCTATTTTAGTTGGTCTTTTCATAGGGGGTCCCGGTGGGCTTGGGCTCGTCACTGATTTAACTGTTATTAATTTGCTTGCAACGTTAGGCTCAATCTTGATTCTGTTTACAACGGGTTTGGAGTTTGATGCTTCTGCTTTTTGGAAAGTGGGTAAAACCGCCTTTCTCCTCACCACGGTCGGTGTTATTCTTTCCGTGCTGCTCGGCTACGGAATTGGACTTGCATTAGGTTTTTCATGGCAAACGGCTTTTCTTTTAGGTGCTGTTTTGGCTCCCAGCGGAACGAGTGTAATCGCAGCCATGCTCAGCTACGAAGGTGCAGTGGATACAAAAGTCGGTTCTACTTTGCTTACAGCTATCGTGTTGGATGACATCGAAGGTATTTTAATACTGACAATAGCGTTAGGTGTACTCACTGAAGGCACATTTTTAGCAACACGTTTAATCAGTATTGGTCTTATTGCTTCTTTGTTTATTCTTGCCTCAATCTACATTGGCAGCAAAATCTTGCCTATAGTGATCAAAAGGTTGGAAAGGGTGGTTTCTGACGAGGTTCTTTTTATTGTCCTTCTCGGCTTGGGTTTAATGTTGGCTTTTGCTGCAACCCAGTTTGGATTAGCCGCGGTAACAGGAGCCTTCATAATGGGCGCAATTATTCCCTATCAAAAAGTAGGTGAAAAGCTTGCAGAAAAGATTTCTATGATGAAAGAGATTTTCGCCGCCGTCTTCTTCACAAGCATAGGCTTAGTGATTAGTCCAACTGGTATGCTTGCTTTTCTCCCAGTTGGCTTGATTATTCTTGGGGTGGCTCTGTTGGCAAGATTCTCAGGAGGTTTATTGGGGGGACATTTAGCCGGCTTTAAAGGCAAAACTTTGTGGACATTAACAATTGGACTTGCCGTAAGGGCAGAGATGTCCTTTATAATTGCTTACGAGGGGGTAGCAATGGGAATCGTAGGCACAGATTTCTTGACTTTGACGGCAATCTCGGTCATTGGCTCGATGATAGTTGTTCTTCCGCTTTTTTCAAAACTTGTTAAAGGTAATCCGGAACTGAAAACAATGTGAAAAAGTACGCGATGACGAACTTGACACGGCTAACCATCTTCGCTGATGACAAAAAAAGTTTTGAGAAATACACGTTTTTAGTGTTGTTATGTTGTTTTGTTGTGCTGTTCTGATGTTGTTTTGTTTTACCTGATGCTTGGACCTTAATTTTTACGGTAGATTTAAATATTGATTTATCTTTCGTAAGACTTGCTAAGCCATGCGAATACGGTGAAAAGAATGCGTATAGGTAGCCACGAAATAGAACCTGAATTAATAGACACATGCAGGAACCATATCTACTGCTTTAGAATACTTCGCTGGGACGAAGAGGACACCCCCATTTACGAGATAGACCAGTTTACAGGAGAGCCAGAACGGTACATCTTTGAATACGAAAAAACTCTAGAGCAAAAACTCATTGAAGCCATAAAGCAATCAGAAATCCTCAACGTCATAATCGAAGACAGAAAAATCGTACATATAAAATGAAGAAATCAAACCTGACTAACAGAAAAGCGCCTACTCTCGTTTTTTCAGTTTGTCCTCCAACTTTTTTATTCGCTTTTTCAGCGCTTCATTCTCCTCTTCCAAAGCCTTAATCCTAACCGCGTCCTCTGCCGCTTTCCTGCGCATCTTTTCTTTGTCGATGTTCTCTTCATCGACCCATGGCGGCGTGCCAGCACTGCCCCAACCCATAACTTGTTCACCTCAAACAATACTCTGCAACATACAATTTAAAACGTCCTGTCACTATACAGCAAAGATAAACGGTGCAGAATTGGCGTCAGGCAAGCGGGTTTACACTACTTTATCGGTGACAAAAAAGAAGAGAAGGGAAAACTTGCGCTTTTACTTGCCCATGACTTTCTTGGCGGCTATCTCTATGTCTTCAGCTTTGATGGTTTTCCTTCCCGCGTGCATGGCGAAATCTAGAGCTTCTTTCGCGATTTTAACTCCGATTTCCTCTAGCGCCTTAGCCAATTCTTTAGCTGCGGCTTCACTCACTCTGTCGGCTCCCGCCTTCTTGCATAAACGGTGCATGGGAGCTACGGCTAATTCTAAATCAGTCATAAAGACTTCTCCGTAGCTTCTTTTTCTTTTTAAAGCTGTATTTAGCCTTTTCGGTTAACAGCATCGGCTAAAATCGTTTAAACATAAGAAAAAGCCATGCTCCACGTTTAAAGAGGGAAAAACCTTAAGAAAATGAGCCTACTGAAAAACAAGAACCGCCCCAACCCAGTGCAGCGGAAAATCATCCGAGTAAATGAACAAACTATAAAAACGCCATGCCCGTATTAGGCGACTAAAGGTGCACAAATGAAGCTAATTGACGCACATATCCACCTTTCAGATCCAGAATACGCAGCACACGTGGATCAGATTTTGAAGGAAGCCAGAGACGCCAGCGTGGTGGCGTTGGTTTCAAACTCGATGGACCTTGAAACAAGCAAGGGCAGCCTTAGACTGGCGGAAAAACACCCTAACATGGTTTATCCAGCGTTGGGGATTCACCCGTGGAACGTGAACGTGCTGAAAGAAAACGAACTTGAAGAAACCGTTCAGCTAATCACAGAGCAAAGCCGGAAAAAAGCGGTTACTGCCATCGGCGAAATCGGACTCGACTACAAGTACGAGGCAATATGGGCGAAGCAACTCATGGTTTTTGAAAAAATGCTGCACCTGGGTGAAGAGCTTGAGCTTCCGGTCATAATTCACTCGCGAGGCACCACAACGCAAATCGTGGACATGCTTCCTTCGTACCGTCTCAAAAGGGTTCTGCTGCACTGGTTCAGCCACCCCATGAGCGCCCTATACAAGGCGGTTGACCACGGATACTTTATCACTGAAGGTCCGCCCGTTGCTTACTCAAACGGTATTCGTGAGGTTGTGAAAAAAGTGCCCCTCACAAACTTGTTAACTGAGACGGATGGACCGGTGATTTTCAGGAAAGCGCCTTATGGCGGCAGGATGACGAGCCCCTCGTTCATTCCTACAGTGGTCGAGTCCATAGCGGAAGTGAAGGGTATGGCTGTGGTTGATGTGGCGGACCAGATAGCCCAGAATTTTGAAGGCTTCTTCAACATAAAACTGCGTTAGCGCATCATCAAGCGAAGGGGTTAAGCCATCCGAACAGTTCGGGGAACAAGAAGTACAAAACCACTATCGCCACCACAATCACCACTACTGCGGCTAAAGCGTATATGAGACGTGAGCGCTTCTTTTCTCTGGGTTTATCTGCATCGGACCGTTTTTTTCGCCATCTGCCAGATTTTGTTCGCTCCCTCTCTTTCCACCATTTGCCTTTTTTAACTGTTGGAACTGGCACGGCGCTACCTTCCGTTTTGTTACTGCCTTTTTTCTGTTTTCTTCCTTATATATTTAATAGTGCAATCGGATTGCCCTCTCGCTGTTCAAGAGTGCAGGTTCAGATGGATAAGGCGTAAGCTTAAATTGAGCCTCTTATCCTCTATTGGAAATGATTTTACGTTTATACGTGTGGAGGACAAAGCTGGGCAATAAGCGGAGGAAAGCAGTCACTTGGGAAAAGTCAAGACTGAGCAGATTAAACGAATAGGAAAAGAACTCATGAAACTTTATCCAACTAGATTCTCCAGCAGCTTCGACGACAACAAACGCATGGTTAATTTGCTTGCTCGTGGCGTGACGAAACGGGTGCGGAACCAGATTGCAGGATACATCACGCAAGCGTTAGCGTCGGCTGGAGCTAATCCTTCAAGCGAGACCGAGGAAGAGACATAATTTAAAGTCGCAGGAGGGGGGAAGAAAATCCATGATGGACCAGTTAAGAAAAGGATGGGCGCTCAGGTACCTCCGCGAGGCAAAAGCGGAGTTGGAAGCCGCACGGAAGATGCCGTACATGGCACCCAGCCTCGTGGTGGAAGCAATCAGGAAAGCCAGAAGCGCCATCTACTACAGCCTAGGCGAGCCAGCTTTCATAGAAATACTTCTGCGCGAGGAAGGCATGAAACCCCAGCAAACGAACGATTCGGTTCTGCGCTTTCTTATGGAGATTGAAGGAATAGTGCAGCAGCTCGCGCAGCTGGAGGAAGTTAACGAGGAAGCGATGATGCAGCAGGCTGACACGCTGGTTCAGATAGCTACGGACATCGTGGAGACCTTCACCGAGGAGAAAACAGATAGTTAGAGCCGGTCTCTTTGAGCCTTAAATGGTGATTTTGGTGGCGATAACCGTAAAGTTTGTCGGTGCTCTTCGTCATGCTGCAGGCGCAGAAAAACTCAGCTTAGACATTGCAGAAGGCTTTTCCATGAGGAAGTTGCTGGGCGAACTTACGCGACGAGCACCTGAGCTTAAGAGAAGCCTGATTAATCAGCATGTGGGCGATGCTGAGCTGAACGCGTTAGTACTTGTGAACGGCAGGGAAATCAGTGTTTTGGGCGGCTTGAACACAGCGGTGAAGGACGGGGATGAAGTGGTTTTTGTGTCAGTTGTGCATGGCGGCTAAAGAATCTGTTGCGGAGCAAAAGTGTCAAGAAGCACAATAAACATATCATAAGGTATGTCTCACAAAATAATAACCTTGACAACTGATTTTGGGCTGAAAGATCCCTACGCCGCCGAGATGAAAGCCGCAATCCTCGGCATATGCCCAACCGCGACGCTAATCGACATAACGCATGAAGTAGCCAAATTCAACATTCGAATGGGTGCTTTCGTTCTGGCTTCTGCTGCGCCGTACTTCCCTGAGGGCACGATTCACGTGGCGGTTGTCGACCCTGGCGTGGGCACTCGGAGGCGCTCCATACTGATAGAGACCAAACAGGGCTTTTTCGTTGGACCAGACAACGGACTGCTAATCTTAGCCGCCGAGAAGCAAGGTGTAGAACACGTTTACGAATTAACGAACCCGCGTTTTATGCTGCCAAGGGTTTCCAGCACCTTCCACGGGAGGGACGTGTTTGCTCCAGCCGCGGCGCATCTGGCGAATGGCGTGGAACCGGAAAAGTTTGGACCTGAAATTCGCGACGTGGAGAAACCCGAGTTCGCGAAGGTTGCTGAAAAAGCTGGTATTTTGGTCGGCGAGGTTTTGCATGTTGATGATTTCGGAAACATAATCACGAACATAAGTGCAGAAACGATGGCACGTCTGGTTGTGCGCGGCTGGGTCAGAGTTGAATTGTCAACGTGCAAGTTGAAACTGAAGTACTGCAGGACATATGGGGAAGTCAAACCTCATGAGCCACTGGCTTTGATAGGGAGCCACGATTACTTGGAGGTATCCGTGAATCAAGGCAGCGCAGCTGAAAAGTTCGGGTCAAAACCCGGTGACAGAATCGCAGTCGGACTGCCGGAAATGTAACAAGGCAAATAGGCAAAAATAAAAAGGCAGCGTGGTGGTTGTTCCACCCACTCTCGCCTGCGTTTTAGGTTTTGTTGTTCTGGAAGGCTTACTCTACGACTTTTTCCCAGCTTTGGAAGAAATCTAGCACTTCTTGGCATCCGTAGGTCTTCAGTCTTTGCCTAAGTTCGACTCTGTCAACTACTGCTTTCTGGAAGTCCCAGATTTGGCTAGCTTTGTCCGCAAGATACAAAATGCCGTCAGCGCCTGCTCTTCCGCACCGCACTGAAACTGTTACAAGCTCGCTTGGGGAAGGTACCTCCATCGGATTGTCTCCTGGGCCGAAAACGTACAGCGCTATGTTGAGCGGTACCTCTTTGAAGATTTTCTTGAATCCGCGCGTAAGCATTTCCCAGTACCATGGAGTGGCGTAGTTCTTGCTGAACATAACCACAAGGAACTCATCGGTTAACGGAGCTAAGTCATCGAAGACAATGCCGAAGCGCTCGTAGCTGCTGACTGGGTCTGGGAGGACACCGATGACGAATTTTTTCTTTGCACGGTCGCGTACTCGTTCACTTACTTGCGCCATGTAGTCTGTGACTTCTTTTCTGCGCCATTCAAGCCAGCTTAAGCCACTTTTCTTCCAGAGTTCGTTGCAGCGTGGGCATGTGCAGTGTCCGTGGTCGGCAAAGTGTATGCTGTTAAGCCAGACTCCTTGGCTATGCCTTGCGACGTCTTCTATGTAGTCAAGTTGCTCTGCTCTGTGTTCTGGTTGTGTGTGGCAGAGAACGTCCCAACGCAAGTTAAAGTTGTCATTTGTTCTCCATGCTGGACCCAGAGGTGATTGTGAAATCCAGTCTGGATGGTTGCGGGCGGTAACGTTGTCTCCGAAAATTGCTACGTTGCTGTACATGTCTGAAACTGGCGGTAACCGTCTGCCTACCTCGGGTTTCACACGAAACAGATGAAAGTCAAAGCCTTCAGCCTTTTTTGGTTCAAACACGTATGTGCCGAATTTCATGTTGTTCTACCTTTTACCATGCAAAACGCTGGGCGATGTAATAAAGTTTTGCGTAATTAGCCCCTGGTATGTAGCAAAAATTAATTTTCTTATATTGCGTTCGTATTTCAGCATCCATTGCATGTGCGCAGGCAAAAGCCGTTAAGGACGCACCTGAAAATTCAAGTTTTTCTTCTGCATAACCTTTTTAGGCAAAATCAAAACTCATAGAAACACTCCGCTTCGCTGAAAGGGTTTTGGGTGTCAGTAAAATGAGTCAGTGGCATTCCCAAGAAATGCAGGAAGTTATACATTCTTTAGGTGTCAACCCGGCCACTGGTTTAACGGATAGTGAGGCAGCGGAACGGCTGAAGAAATATGGCGCCAACAGGCTTGTTGTGGAGCATGAAATTCGCTTCTTAGACATACTCCGAGAAGAAATCACCGAGCCCATGGTTCTTCTGCTACTCGTAGTGGGCGTGCTTTACAGTGTTTTAGGCACCTTAACTGACGCCTTAACAATCGTAATTATAATCATCATTTTGGTTCTCGTGGAAGTGTGGAACGAGTACCGCGCCAAACGCTCCATCGCCTCGTTGAGGAAGCTGGCGCCGCCGACCACGCTGGTGCTTAGAAACGGCAAGGCGCAGGAAGTGCAAACCGCCATGCTGGTTCCAGGCGACATCATTTTGCTGAAGACGGGGCAGCGTGTTCCCGCAGACGCCAGACTGCTGGAAACCTTTGGGCTTGAGGTTGATGAGGCGTCGCTGACTGGTGAATCGCTTCCTGTCGCTAAGGAAGCCGCCGTAGTCTTGCCCAGCGAGGCCAGAATCACCGAACAGAGGAATATGCTCTTTGCGGGAACCATCGTAGCCCGAGGACAAGCGAAAGCGCTAATAACGGCAACCGGCGCAAGCACCGAGCTGGGCAGAGTTGCGGGCATAGCTAAGGCTGCGAGAGAGCCGAGGACGCCGCTTCAGCTTTACATGAAGCAGCTTTCGAAGAGTCTGGTCTGGATTGCGGTTTTCTTCAGCGTGCTCGTTCCAGTCTTGGGTTTCGTGCGCGGCTTGCCCTTGGAACAAATGGTGCTAACGGGTCTGGCGTTGGCTTTCGCCGTGATTCCTGAAGAGTTGCCGATTATAATCACCATGGTCCTAGGCGTCGGAGCATATGCCCTTTCCAAAAAGGGTGCGTTAGTGAAGCGTTTGCGTGGAGCAGAGACTCTCGGCAGCATCACCGTCATAGCCACCGACAAAACAGGAACGATAACGGAGAGCAAGATGAAAGTTGAGCACCTCTACTTTGACGGCAGAATCATTCAAGTTCAAGAGTTCAAGAAGAACGAGAAAGAAGCTTTGAAGATTGCTTTGCTGGCAAGTGAAGCGTTGAGAGACGTAAAGGGCAATGAAGTGTTGGGCAATCCGATGGCGCAGGCGCTTCTGGAACAGTTAAGACAAGACGCAGTTGATGTTCAGCAGCTTACGGAAGACTGGGTGCTGAAAGACGAGTTAAGCTTTGACAACAAGAGAAAACTCGCCTCTTACGTGTATCAACACGGCAACTCCATGGTGGTTTTATCCAGCGGCGCCCCTGAAAACATGTTGGCTAACTCGACAAGAGTGCTCTTGAAAGGCGAAGAAACGGAACTCGCTGACGCGACTAGGGTGGAAGTGGCAAATGCCATGGTTGAAATGGCGCAGTCAGGTGAACGCCTCTTAGCTTTCGGCTACCGCAGAGTACCGCATGCATCGGCGTTGAAGCGCGAGACAATGGAACGTGAATTCGTTTTCGTGGGCGTAGTCGGCTTCATAGACCCACCGAGGAAAGAAGTTAAAGAAGCCATCCGCACCTGTCAAGAAGCCGGAATAAAAGTTATAATGATCACGGGCGACCACCCAGAAACTGCCCGAACCATAGCCGCCCAAGTAGGCATCGACAGCAGACGCGTGCTAATCGGAAACGAAATCGCCCGCATGAGCGACGGAGAAGTGAAAAAGGCGCTAAAAGAGACCTCTGTCTTCGCCCGAGTCACGCCCGAAGACAAGCTACGTCTGGTAAGGCTCCTCAGAGAAAACGGTGAAGTCGTCGCGGTCACAGGCGACGGCATAAACGATGCGCCGGCGCTTAAGGAGGCGCACATAGGGGTCGCTATGGGACTGCGCGGAACCGACGTTGCCAAAGAAACCGCGGACATGGTGCTCACCGACGACAACTTTGCCACCATCGAAACCGCGGTCAGAGAGGGACGAAAACTCTATGGCAACTTGCGAAAGGGTGTTCGTTACTACCTCGCGTGCAAGGTCGCACTCGTAGCCAGTTTCCTCCTCCCCATCGCCCTCGGCGTGCCGCTGCCGTTCGCGCCTATCCAAATTATAGTGCTGGAACTCTTCATGGACCTCGCAGCCTCCGCCACCTTCGTAGCGGAACCCGAGGAAAGCGGCACCATGACAAAGCCACCCGTTAATCCAAAGGAGAGGTTCATGAACCGAAGCATGCTGCAAACCATATCTCTGGGTGCCTTGAGCCTCTTCGCTGCTGTCAGCTTCAGCTTCCTGTCCACATGGTTCCTGACCCAGAATCTCACGCTGGCGCAGACCATGGCCTTCGCCACATGGATGCTTGGGCACATCTTCTTGGCGTTAAACTTCAGGTCTGAGAAAGAACCGCTTGCAAAGCTGGGTTTCTTCTCGAACAAGGTCATGGTCCTATGGGCAATCCTTGTCATAGTCACCTTGCTCGTGGGAACAAACCTGCCGTTCATCCATGACAGCCTGCGAATTACCTACCTCAGCCTCCACGACTGGGCACTCGTCATCATCGTTTCCTTCGTTGCGACCTTCTGGATGGAGCTGAAAAAGGCGTTACGATTCTGAATTGCAACAAACACTTTTTCTGATAATTTCCACTAAATAAGGGAAGGAGTAACCACTTCACAAAAGTCAAAAATTGCAACAGGGGCGCCAGCCAAACCCTGCAATATTCTTTTAAACTGCCAACCCTTTAGGCTGTTTTATGCATGAGTGGGCTTTAGCCGAAGCAGTAATCGCTGCTGCACAGCAAATTGCCGAAGAAGAAAAACTGAAAGAAGTCAGAGAAGTCACCATAAAAGTCGGCGAACTTCAAGGAGTCGAAAAAGACATCCTCCAATTCGCTCTGTCACAGCTTAAACCAGCCAACTTCAAAAACGCCAACTTCCACATAACCCGCGCAAAAACAACACTGAAATGCCGCGCCTGCGGAAACACTTGGCTCTTCAACGAAAAGAAACTCGGCAAGGACACAGTCGAAGCCATCCACTTCGTCCCAGAAGTCGCACACACCTACATAAAATGCCCGAAATGCGGCAGCCCCGACTTTGAAATCACCGAAGGACGAGGAATCTGGCTTGAAAGCATAAAAGGAGTGCGCTGAATATGGTTGACCCGCGAACAACCATAATAAACGAGCGACTGAAGAGAATAAGCCGAATTATAGCCGTTTCAAGCGGCAAAGGCGGAGTAGGCAAAAGCCTCGTAGCCACCGCACTCGCCTTAACGCTCTCGCGCAGCGGCTGCAAAGTGGGCCTTTTCGACCTTGACTTCACCAGCCCCTCAACCCACCTAATCTTAGGCGTTAAAGACGCACAGCCCAAAGAGGACAAGGGCATCATTCCACCCGTGGTAAACAGCTTAACGTACATGTCGCTCATCTACTACTCCCACGACCAAGCCGCTCCGCTAAGAGGAATAGACACCTCAAACGCTCTGATTGAGCTGCTAGCAGTTACCCAATGGGGCGAACTTGACTTTCTCATCATCGACATGCCACCTGGCATCGGAGACGCAGTGCTTGACCTGATCAGACTGGTGAAGCGCATAGAATTCCTTATAGTCACCACGCCATCGCTGCTCGCGTTTGAAACCGTCAGAAAACAGGTTGCCCTGCTGCAGAGTTTGAAGGTGCCCATCATCGGCATCGTGGAGAACATGAAAATGACTAACGCCGCGAACGTACAAGACGAAACCGCGAAGCTTGGCTTGAAATTCCTCGCAGAAATACCATACGACGCCAAGGTTGAAGAAGCTATAGGAGACGAAACGAAACTCTTAGGCACAGTGCTCGCCAAAAAAATCAAGCAACTGGTAGCCTCAAACGCCCTGTAGCTGAACGAAGCCTGTCGCCGCTGAAACTTGCCGAAAACCTGTCTTAATTATTCCTTCTTTTTCAGCGATGTCGGCTTCTTCCGCTTCGGCGCGAATCTGGTTTCCTGTACCATAAATGCGGTTTGGTACTGCTGATGCTGCGCCCTCATAAGGTTCTCAGGATTATTAGCCTTACCAAGCTCCCGCATGTACCAGCTCCGACCGCGATAGTAATACAAGCCAACGCCTATTCCAGCTACGATAAGGAAAAAGCCAACCAGCAGAAACGCGAGTTCCAAGAACATCGCTTCAGTGAAGTTCGCAAGGTAAGGAATAAACAGGAACCAGCTGAGTCCAGTGCCAAAACTGAGCGAGGACAGTATGCCGCCCACGAAGAAAACCGAGCCCGCAATGAACATCATGAAGGCGATTACTTCGTTATGACGTGACTCCTCGGCTTTTTCATGTAGATAATCTTGAATCGACATCTGACTTCGACATATGGAAATATTTGAACCTATAAGTAAGTCTTATTACGCTGGAATAAAAATTGCAAAAAAAGATTACAAATAACCAAAAGAAAGACCGAAAATTACCCTGCGCAAAATCAGCAACGGCGAGCCACGTATGGATTTTTACTGTATGTTTATTGTGGATTCATAAATGCCTTAAATACGGAAAGGCAAACCCTCCCCCGGAGGACAACTAATTGCGCAGCCGAAAACGTATCGTAACAATTCTACTTCTTCCCATCATAGTTTTCGTCTTCATCGTCGGCTGGGCACTGTACTGGGTCGGAAAACAGCAAGACAGCAACCGCGAACCCTCAAGAGTGAACACCGCCAAAGATGCGGACACAGACGAGCAAGAGCCTGTTGAGATAGGGGTAATCGAAGAACTGATGGAAAAGCAGCTGAAAGCAGAACAGTAATGTCGTTGAAAAAACAGTTTTCCGCGTTAGATTTCAGCACATTTGTATAAACGCTTATTCTCATAAGAGTGTGCCTACTGTCACGAAAACTCTTAAATGAGACCAAGAAATACTGAATCACCAATCAAGCACGCGACCATCGGGATGAAGCTAATGACCACATTAACCGAGAACAACAAACTCGAAATCCTAAGCTACGACGATAAAGAACAAGTTTTCGCCGTCAAATCTCCAGCAGGAAACACAGTCAAAATCCAAGACACCTTCGCCGAAATGTTTCCTCTCTGGGCTGGAAGAATCCTAATCACCGCGGAAAATGAGAAATGGGCACAAATCGCCGCAAGCGTAACCACAGGCTTCGCCACCAGCGTCATAATGGCACCTGCCGAAGCCGCCGTCGAACGACCTGTGCCTGCAGCGGAAACTCCTGACAACCGCCCCGGAGTGCTGGTGCAGATTTACAACCGCGACCGTTTCGAGCTTAAGCATCAGCTCATGGAACGCATCGGGCAGTGCATCATGACTTGCCCCACCACCGCCGCCTTCAACGGCTTAACCACGAGTAAACGAGTGCTAAAAGTCGGCAGCAGCCTACGCTACTTCGGCGATGGCTTCCAAAAGAAAGCCATGGTCGGTGGTAGAAGATGCTGGAAAATTCCAGTCATGGAAGGCAACTTCATAGTTGAAGACGGATTCGGCGCGCAGGAAGCTGTGGCAGGAGGCAACTTCATGATATTCGCCGAGAACCAAACAGTCGGGTTAAAAGCCGCTGAAGCAGCAGCAGACGCCATACGCGCAAACGCGCCAAACGTTATCATGCCGTTCCCAGGCGGAATCTGCCGCGCAGGCAGCAAAGCCGGTTCGCTGAAGTACAAGATGAAAGCGTCAACGAACCATCCTTACTGCCCAACGCTGAGAACAGTCGTGCCAGACTCCGTGGTTCCAGAAAACGTGCAATGCGTTTATGAAATCGTCATGAACGGTTTAACCTTGGACGCTGTGAAAAACGCCATGAAGCAGGGCGTAATCGCAGCTGCAAGCACGCCGGGCGTGGTGAAAATCAGTTCAGGCAACTACGGGGGAAAGCTTGGTCCCTTCAAGGCGTTCTTGAAAGAAGTCATCGAAGCGCCATAACCGCCTTAATCGCCCTCTAAACGCCTTTTTTCACGTAGCAACTTTTATCTAAACCGCTACAACGTAACTTAGCTAAAACAAATCATAGTGAAAACCGTTGAGCACAGCGAAAAAATCGTCCCTTGAACTGTTCAGACTGCGGAAGACCCTTCAAGCGTTAGCCAGCAAAGAGGGGCGCGCAACCGAGCTTATCAGCTTGTACGTTCCGCCAGGAAAACAGATAAGCGACGCCATAAACATGCTCCGCGACGAGTACGGCACTGCAAGCAACATCAAGTCCACAACCACCCGCAAGAACGTGCAGGAAGCCATAGTTAAAGTTCAGCAACGGCTCAAGCTCTTCAAGGATCCTGGAGAGAACGGCATAGTGATTTTTTGCGGCGCCATTCCGCAGGAAGGCGGTGGACCAGGCAGTGAGCGGATTGAGACATATGTTATTGTGCCGCCTGAACCCATCAGGATCTACTTGTACCGCTGTGATTCGCGTTTTCACACCGAGCATCTGCAGGAGATGCTTAGGGAAAAGGAAACGTATGGCATACTCCTCATCGATGCGTCTGGCGCTACGATTGCCACGCTTCAGGGTAAGAAACTGGACATTGTTAGACAGATGACTTCTGGCGTGGCTGGGAAAACTCGTGCTGGTGGGCAGTCAGCCAGAAGGTACGAACGTCTAAGGGACATGCAGCTTAACGAGTACTTCACTAGAGTGGGGCAGCACGCCAACGATGTGTTTCTGCCGATTGAAACGTTGAAGGGGATTATTCTGGCGGGTCCTGGACCGACAAAGTACGATTTTGAGAAGGGCGACTACCTCAACTACCAGCTGAAGAACAAGATAATCGACACGATTGACACAGCGTACGTGGAGGAGCAAGGCGTGAAAGAAGTGGTGGAGAAAGCGCCAGAAATCATGCGTAAAGTCCGATACATTGAGGAGAAGCAGTTGATGCAGCAGTTCCTCTACGAAGTCGGTCACGACACTGGCATGATAACTTACGGTGAAGCTGAGGTGCGGAGGGCATTGGAGGCTGGTGCGGTGCGGACGCTGTTGATTTCGGAGAACGTGGATTCGTGGCGTGTCACGGTGAAGTGTAGTGCATGTGGCTATCAGGAGCAGGAGACGGTTAAGGCGCAGAACTTGGCGAGTTTTGAGCAGGGCTTGGTTGGGAAACAGTGTCCGAAGTGCGGTGCGCCATCGTTGTCGGTGGCGGAGAAGGTGGATTTGATTGATTATTTGGCGGAGCAGGCGGAGTACACGAACACGGACGTGGAGATTATTTCCACTGAAACTGAGGAAGGGCAGATGCTGAAGAACGCGTTTGGCGGAATCGCCGCGATACTCCGGTTTAAAATGCAGGGCTAGCCGAAACTGTAAGAAAAATTGATTTTTATCCACTACCATAACTCAGTTGTAGAAGTTGTTCTATTTCGGTTTTCTTAACGCCAGTTATTAACAATAGCTTTTGCCTTGAGGTGGCACCTGAAATCAGTTCGACATCTGTGTGGAAGAGTTTTGAGAGGGTTTTCAACAGTTCCTTGTTGACTTTGCCCTTGACGGGTTCTTCGGTGCATCGAACAACCACCTCGTCTCCTTCGAGGCGCACTTCGAACTTGTCTGATTTAGGTTTTACGAAAACCTCGATGACTGCGCCGTCTTTGGTTTCGGTGATTTTCATGCGGTTGCGCACTCAGTCTCGTCCTCTGTGCCTAAGGCCCAGCTGAATTTCTTCCGCAACGTTTTCGGATAGAGCTTTGCTAGGTCAAAATCGACTTTCTTCGCCCATTTCACGTAAGCCATCGGGTCAATATACGACTTAAGCGACGTGCCCAGATTGTATTCCCTGGTGAGTTTCGCCAATTCGAGGTCAAGCCGCGCCTTCTCGATTCTTTTGATCAGTGCGTCGGTTTTCTTGCCTTCCGCCTTCTTCTGCTCCAGTTGGGCTTCCATTTCCTTGAGTTTAGCTTCCTTCTTGGCTAAGCGCTCGTCAAAATTGGGCGGAATTTTTCGTTTGTGATTCGCCACCTCAGCCACTTTCAGGTTCGCCATTTTCGCCGTGTACGTCTTAACATAAACTGGGTCCTCTTTTGTCACGGTGTTTTTGGCGAGTTCTTCTTTCACGGTTTTTGTGCATCTCCAGGTGCGGAACACTTTGGCGGTTAGTCCAGGCATTTTTTCAGAGAGGAAGCGCGAAACCTTCTTAGAGTCGATGCCTTCGAACAGGTATTCCTTCTTTGTGTCATTCATGTATTCCTTGATGTTCCTGATGACTGATGCTGGCGCCTTAACACTCTTTTCCCATCTGACAGAGTCCTTGCCAAGAAAGTCGAAATGCAAGGTGTCACCTTCTATTTTGATGTGCTCCGATCTCAGCGTGATTGCGCCGACCGTGTCGGCTTCACCCGGGTCTTTTTCGTCGCCAACCCTCATGTTCGGGTTCAGGATGAGCCAGCAGACCGTGGCAACTTTCCTCCTGCCTTCATCTTTTGCATCGAGGTTTTTGATGATGTGGTTTTCGATGGCGGCGATTTGTTTACCGAGTTTTTCGGCTTTTTGGAACTTCTCTTTTTCACGGTTTTGCTTGAGGAACGCGGTGTCGCTGAACCAGACATACTTGATTTTTCCAGTGAGCTTGTCTTCCCATTTTGCCACGTACATCTTGTCGGGTTCCCAAACGATTTCCTTCCAGTTTCCTGGCGGTCGTGGGCTGTCAGGCGATAGGTTGAGAATGATGTCTTCTTCTCGTGGTCCTTCCTTCCATTTCCCCCTTCTTGGATGGTCGCCGCGACCAGCGAAGAGGCAGGATGGTTCTGCTGTCCAGTTGGCGATTTCCAGTTTTTGCCCGTCCACTTCAGCAACAGCGTACTTGGCTTTGAGTTCTTCACGTTTGGCTTTGCGTTCCGCGGCTAGCCGCTTCTTTTCTTCGGAAGTCATGTTCTGCTTCTTCTGTTTTTCTTGCTCCACAAAGTTGGCGATTTCTGAAAAATCAATCTCTGCGTGGATTGCAGCGTTGGGGTTAGCTATGTCGTTTGCGGTATAGTTTTCTATTTTCTTGAGGTATTCCACGGCGAAGGAGCCGAGGAACTGCAGGGTTGGGTTTTCCAACTTCAGCTGCTCCAAAAATTCTTGCATGAAGTTCTTCATGAAAACCTTGTCCGGCGGCGATGCTGCAGACTGTCGTTTCCTTATCCACGCTGTCGCCATCTGCTCGCTTTTCGGAGACAGCTTTATCGCGGTTCCCCTGATTTTGATGCCGAAGCCCTTGTAATCGTATGTTGGGACATAGACGCCGTTATGTCTCAAACTTTTCATTTCATGCTTCATTCAGCAACCTTCCCTGAGCGGCTTGGTTCATGTCTTGCTTCCACTGTTTGAAACCTCTTAACTGCGCTCCTTCTTTTTCACTGCTTTTTGGTTTTTGTGTTTATAAGCGGAACTTTCTGTTCTCTGTCCTTTTCCCGCCTTAAAAACGTTCACCATAAACTCGGCTCATAAACTTATAAATCGAGGAGAGTTCTTTTGGAGGCTCTTGTCTGCTGCAGTTTTCTGTAAAGCTGCTCCACGATTTTGCGTTCAACGTAGCCTTTATGTGGGCGGAAACCGCCTGAGAAGCCGCCTGGAATGTGCAGAAGCTCGTGGATTAGGGTTTTCTCTTTTTCTTCTTTGGACATTTTGTCATAGATTTCCGAGATGACTTCAATCGTGTAAGACGGCGGGAGGTTAAGTACGCCTTGCCAAATTTTGCCTAAACCGTGAATGCGGGCGATTGTACGTCTGGCTTTGGAACCTCGGCTTCGTACGCAGAAAACGAATTGGGGCACAACATGGTAAAGCTCCAAGTCAGCGGCTATTTGGTCTATTTGCTGTTTGATTTCAGGCGCGTCGTAATATTTTATGGGCATGTTGTCTCACGCAGGCTTAATAAGTGATTGCATTTTTAGAGTTAAAAAGGTTACAATCAAGTTGACACGTAAGGACCTAAAGCCCCTTAAATATACCATAACTAGCTTCTGAGAACAGACCCCTCCCCTCTATAGGTATCCGCAACAAACCACCAATAAGCTCAAAATAGTAACGAACGAAATGTTGGATTATACGGATCTGAAATCCAAGAAGCACAACTCAATGGTGCTACGCTGCTCTTCGCTTGTTTTGTGTTAGGTCTCTGGTCAATGGCGATCTGCTTCCGTTCGCTTCTTCTGTTTTAGCTATAATTCTTGTAGTCGTGGTGGCTGTTGCTGTTCTGAGGCGCGGAAAAGCAGACTTTAGCCATCACCTAAGTGGTTGCTGAAGAGTCCCACAGAAACTGAAAATACTCACGTGCGAAACCAACCAAGCCCACGTGGTTGCTCCAGATTACGAGGCTGGGCTTGTCCTCGCCTAGGAAGAGCATGGCTTCTTTGCCGTCAGCGATTATGCCGCCGCCGAACATGTGGTCTCTGACGCGCAATTCGTTGACGCCAGCGGATTTTTTCAGGAATAGCCAGTCCTCGAGTTTCCCCGCTGTCATCAGCTTGACGGTCACCGTTTTCTTCAACCCCGTCAGCATAGGGTCTGCTGACGCGATTATGGTTCTTGCAAACTCTGGTGCTGCAATCATGATTTCCTTGGTGGCTTTCTTGAGGACTTCTTCCAGCTTGGTCAAGACGGCTTGCTGTCCGCGTAGTATGAGCATGTCGGGGCGCTCCACGAGTTCCCGCTTTTCGTACAGGGGCTGTAGCTCCTCAGCCACCGTGTTCTCCCAGCTCTGGTATTTGTCCTCCAGCTTCAACCGTGTAGCGGTGACGGCTTCAAGCGGGGGCACTGGGTAATACTTTGACGGGCGGCTCTCTGAGCTTTTAATCCAGCCTTTCTCCTTAAGCGAGTTCAGAACCTCGTATATCTTCGAGTAGGGTACATGGGCTTCTCTGCTTATCTCCATCGCCGTCATTTGTCCGCCTTCTAGCAGAGTGATGTAGGCGTCGGTTTCGTAGGCGTTCAAGCCCATTTCCCGTAGAATTTCTCGGGTGTTCTCGCTGACTGCCATGAGATTCCCCCAAATCACCGTAGTAAAGGTTTGGAAACCTTATTATGGTCAAATCGGCTCTTAAGCGCTTCGACAAGATAGCCTCAGAAATTGAGTGAGAACCATGAACACCATCAAGAGCACCAAAAGCCTCTGCCCCGAATGCTTGAAAGTTTTAGACGCCACCATCTATGAAGACGGCGGCAAAGTCTACATCAAGAAAGAATGCCAACAGCACGGTGCGTTCGAGGAACTTTACTGGTCGGATTATGACCAATACGTGAGGGCTGAAAAGCTGAGGTACGACGGCGACGGTTTAAACAATCCGCGCACAAAAACAGTCAACGGTTGCCCCTACGACTGCGGCATTTGCCCCGAACATAAGTCCCACACTTCTCTGGCGATTATTGACGTGACGAACAGGTGCAACCTCAAATGCCCTGTCTGCTTCGCAAACGCTGCTGCCGCAGGCTACGTGTACGAGCCCAGCAGTGAAGACATCACGGGAATGTTGAAGAACCTGCGAGCAAATGACCCCGTGCCCGCCACGGCACTCCAATTCTCTGGTGGCGAACCAACCATCCGCAACGACCTGTTCGACTTGGTTCGAAAGGCGAAGGAAGTAGGCTTCCGTCATGTGGAGATCAATACGAATGGGGTTCGAATCAGCCAAGACGTGGAGTACGCCAAGCAACTGAAAGCTGCGGGCGTGAGCACTGTTTATCTCCAGTTCGATGGGTTAACGTCTGACGTTTACAAGTTCATCCGCGGCGTCGACCTCCTCGAAACTAAGCTGAAGGCCATCCAGAACCTCCGAGAGGCAGGCATTCACAGCATCGTCCTCGTCGTAACGCTAATCAAGGGTGTGAACGACAGTCAACTCGGCGACATCATCGACTTCGCAGTCAACAACTTCGATGTGGTCAGATGCATAAACGTCCAACCCGTCTCGTTATGTGGCAGGCTTCCAGCGGAAGAACGCGCCAAGATGCGCATCACCATCCCCGACTTCATGCGACTCGTCGAAGAACAGACAGGCGGCAAAGTCAAAGTCTCAGACTTCTACCCAGTCCCCACAGTCGTGCCCGTTTCCAAAGCGGTTGGCGCCTTGCAGGATAAGCGGTATGTGGAGTTCACAGCGCACCCGCACTGCGGAATGGCGACCTACCTTTTCGTGGAAAACGGCAAGATAACGCCCATTACGCGGCTCGCTAACGTGGACAAGTTCATCAAAAGCATGAACAAGGTCTACGAAACTGCCTCGAAAGGAAACAAGAACCGCGCTAAACTGCGATTGCTGGGCGCAGCCAGACATGTCAAATTCAGTTTCTTGCGAAAATACGTGCTGCGTGTTCTGACCGAGGGCAGTTATCAGTCTCTGGGCGACCTGCAGCGGAAGTCCATTCTGCTTTCGTCGATGCACTTCATGGACCCGTACAACTTTGACTTGGAACGTGTGCAGCGCTGCGTAATCCATTATGCAGTGCCAGACGGGCGCATTATACCGTTCTGCACCATGAACTCCATCCATCGACCAGATGTCGAAAAGAAACTTGGTGTCCCACTCAAAGAATGGAAAGCCAAGCATAAGGTTGAAATAAGTCAGCCTTTCTAGAACATGGGAAAGTGGTATTCATGGGTGGAAAAAAGAAGCTCGGCTTGAAACAGATGGAGCGCATGCAAGAGAAGAAGGACGAAGAAGAAAAATCGAAAGAAAAGAAGAAAGAAAAGGCACCGCCGAAAGAGAAGCGGACTGTAGGCGTAATTCCACCAGACGCGAAAAACCCGAAAATAGTCAGCGAAATAAAGAAAATGAACGTTCTGACACCCTACACCGTGTCCACACGATTCAACGTCCGAATAAGCGCAGCCAAAGACTTCCTGGAGCAGCTTGAGCAGGAAGGCGCAGTGCAACTGGTCTCAGGAAACCATGAGCTAAAAATTTACAAGCCGACAGCAACAGCAGACTAAACCAGTTTCCCAACCTTTCCAGTTTCGTTTTGAAAAGGAGCGCAACGTTTGAGCTTTCCAGAAAGAGTTTACACCGCAAAAGAAGTCAAGAAAGCCCGAGAACTCGTGAGCAAGGGCTACAAGCACAACTTAACAGTGGAAGGAAGCCCTGACTTCAAACAGAAAATAGACAAAATTCTCGAACTCACAAAAACCGCAGATTACTACGATTTCCTACGCACATACATCAAGAAGATAATTGAAATCGACGGCTTAACCCAACTCCGCGAGACCGAAGTGGCAATATGGGCAAACAAGTTCGCTGTCGAAAACCCCGTTGACGCCGCCAGCCTCTTTGTGCAGAAAGCCTATTCCATGAAAGAGTACTTGGACGGAGAGCTCTACTATGGAGGCATGGCGGAGAAGCGTGCCATTGAGAAGCGTTTAGAGTTTTTGGAAGCGTTGAAGAACAAAACCAAAGACGAAAGTGTTAAGGCTGAGTGTGCTCGGCTTTTGCAGATGTGGGCAGATAGTTCACTCGCTTACTAGCTTTGCAGCTCGATTTTGATGGTTGCGCCGCTCTTAACTTGCTTGAACAGCTCCAAGTTCTTCGTGACCTTGCCCAAGATGCTTACTGGGCTATAAGGCTGCGACTTCCCGTAGAAAATGCACAGGGCGCTGCCCATGGGCCAGAACGCGATTGTTCCCGTTTCCACCGTGGGCTTTGCTTTTTCCTCGCCCATTTTGACTGGAATTTCAAAGTACACCTCTTCTTTCCAGAGCGCCGCCCGGCCCTCTAAGGGAAGTTTTCGGACTATGGTGTCGATTGTTCGGGGCGCCAGAAACCTCACGAGTTCCCCTTCTGCTTCGCCCACGCCCTCAATCAGGAATCGGATTTTAACCCTTGAAATGTCTTCTTCATTGCTCACCGTTCCACACTACCTTTGAGAAAATCATCCAACACTTCTTCGAGACAGACGGGACCTAGTACTTGAAGATCATATTTAACTCTTACAGTCTGCTTGTCAAGTTTAAGCACTCTGCGCAGGTCAACAGGAGTGCCTATAAGGACAACATCGCACGGCGTGGCATCGATAGTTTCTTTAAGCTCAGCAATCTGCGTTTCGCCGTATCCGACAGCGGGAAGAACCGCGCCCAAATGCGGGTACTGCTCGTAAGTCTCCTTTATCGAGCCGACAGCGTAAGGCTTCGGGTCCACAACCTCTTTTGCGCCGAACTTTTTGGCGGCGAGGGTTGCGGCTCCGTAAGGCATATCGCCATGAGTCACTGTGGGTCCGTCTTCGATCACCAACACTCGTTTGTCCTTGATTAGTTCTGGCTTGTCCGCAGTAATGGGTGACGCTGCATCCAAGATCATGGCGTTCGGGTTGACCGCTTTCACGTTCTTTTTCACTTGTTCCACGTTGGCAGCGTCCGCAGTGTCTGTTTTGTTCACGATAACTACGTCCGCCAATCTCACGTTTACTTCGCTGGGATAGTACGCCAATTCGTGCCCAGCTCTGTGCGGGTCAGCCACCACGATGTGCAGGTCGGGTTTGAAGAAGGGCAGGTCGTTGTTGCCGCCGTCCCAAACAATGACTTCCGCCTCTTCCTGCGCTTGCTCAAGGATTTTCCCATAGTCTACTCCCGCGTAGACGACGATTCCGTTGTCTATGTGCGGCTCGTACTCCTCCCGCTCCTCGATGGTGCACTGGTAGCGGTCAAGGTCTTGGTAGGAGGCGAAGCGCTGCAGAACCTGCTTGTTCAAATCGCCGTAAGGCATAGGATGCCTAACCACCACGACCCCTAACCCTCTGTCCTTCAGGATTCGCGCGATTTGCCGTGAAGTCTGGCTTTTCCCTGAGCCCGTGCGGACCGCGCACACGGAGATGACTGGAACCTTCGCTTTCAGCATGGTTGCGTTGGGACCTAGCAGTCGGAAGTCGGCGCCGTTAGCCAGAACCAGTGAGGTTTTGTGCATGACGTACTCGTATGAAACGTCGCTGTAGGCAAAAACCACTTCATCAACCTTAAACTCCTTTATGAGTCGCGGTAACTCGTCCTCGGGGTAAACAGGCACGCCATCTGGATAGGCTTCTCCAGCGAGCTCTGGCGGATAGATCCTGCACTGTATTCCCGGAATCTGCGCGGCGGTGAAGGCTACGACCCTGTAGCTGCTGTTGTTCCTGAAGTAGACGTTGAAGTTGTGAAAGTCTCTTCCAGCCGCACCCATGATGACAACGTTCTTTGGCATGAGTTTTCCTCCAGAAAGCCATTTGGCAACAGATAGCAGGGAAACTTATCCTATAAACCTTAACGCTGGCGCCTGTTAGAGGAGATTTAGAAGTGTTTCGCCTATGTAGTCCACCTGCTCCAGCGTGACGCCTGGGTGAACAGGCAGAGAAAACACCTGTTTCGCCGCTTTCTCCGTCTCAGGGAGTCTGCGGGTTCCGAAGCTCTCGCGGTAGTACGGCATCGTGTGCACTGGATGTACGTAGTATGCTTCGGCGCCTATGCCCTTCTTCTTCAACTCTTCCAGAATCTTGTCGCGTTCCGCCTCGTCGCCGTCTTTAAGCCTGACGGTGTACAAGTACCAGCTATGCTGCCGGCTCTGCGTTTCCTTAGGCAACTGCAGTCTATCCGTTTTGCTGAGGATTTTGGTTAGTCTCTGGGCGTTCGCACGACGCTTGCTCAGGAAAGTGGGCAGTTTCCCGAGTTGCACGATGCCTATGGCGGCTTGAATCTCAGACATGCGATAGTTGTAACCAAGCATAAGCGAGGCGTACTTGGCTTTTTCCCCGTGAGTTCGAAGCAACCGCAACGTCTCAGCTACCTCATCACTGTCCGTTGTCACCACGCCACCTTCACCCGTGGTTATGTTCTTACTTGCGTAGAGACTCCAGCACGCGGCATCAGCCAAGACACCTGCAGGCTTTCCATCGTAGGTTGCGCCGTGCGCTTGAGCAGCGTCCTCCACAACCGCCAAGCCACGGGCATCGGCGATTTCGCGGATAGGCTTAGCGTCAGCTGAGAATCCATAAAGGTCCACGGGCACGATGGCGCGGGTCTTTTTCGTCACGTTCTTCTCAACTTCCGCGGGGGAAATGTTGTAAGTGTCTGGGTCTATGTCGGCGAACACGGGTCGGGCGCCAGCCATCACCACCGCTTCTGCAGTAGCCACGAAAGTGAAGCTGGGCAGCACAACATCGTCGCCTTGTTTCACGCCCGACGCCACCAGAGCAGAGTGTAGCGCTGCGGTGCCTGTGTTAACCGCCACAGCGTGCTTCACGCCCGCGAATCGAGCGTATTCCTTCTCGAAATGTGTGGCGGCTGGACCTGCGCCCAGCGCGTTCGTTAACGGACCGTTTCTTAGGACTTTGACGACGGCTTCGATTTCTTCTTCGCCGATTTGTGGGAGGTTTATGGGAATCAAGTTTTCAGCCTCAGCGTGATAGCAGAGTATTGTTCAGCCGAGCTATATTTCAATTTACCCTCCGCGACCAGGCGTGCTGCGAGTTATTCGACGGGCACCAGATACTCGACTTTATAGTCTGCCACAACCTTCAGTTTACGTTGCCTGAATGCCTCATCCAAGCTTGCGTCGCCCGTGTCAACCCTCAACGAGCCTTTCAGGCTTCTCAGTTTGGATTCGGTGGCGACCACCGCGATGTTGTCCAAGCCTACTTGGCGGATGACCTCTGCGCTTATCTGCTGGTTTCCTCTGCCGAAGATGAAGCCTTGTCCGCCGATTGGCGTGACGATTATCTGCGCCGCCCTGCCGCGTATGGCGTTAAGGATTTGTTTTTCGTTCACGTCGCTTGCGATTAGTTTCTTGTTGCAGAAGAGGTCCACGCCCAGCAAGGTTTTCTTGGCGTCGAGGAGGTCTGCGATGGTGCGGGTAGTGGTTCCTGGGCCGATGATGTAGATTACGTCGGGTTTCATGTTCTCAATCACGTATACCGCGATGGCCGCTTGGTTGCGCAGTTCGCTCTCCGTCATCGGACTTGCCAGCTTGTTCGCCTGAATCAGGTGCGGCTCGTAAGGCGTCAGCACGTATCCGTAAAGCTCAGCGGACAGGCGCCCCTCTCTGAAGGCTTCTTCATCAACATCCATCACTTCAGCTTCTCTGAGCGGCAGCTCGCCCATCAGGAAACGCACGACTACTCTGGCGGCTGCTTGGGGGTTTACAGCAAAGACGGGGCTGTGCATCTTGACGCCTGTTGGAACGCCCAGCACCGGAACTGTGGTGCCGACCGCTCTTAGCATGTCGCGGGCTGTTCCGTCTCCACCGCAAAAAACCAGAAGATTAACACCAGCAGCGACCATTTTCTTGGCGATTTCTCGCGTGTCTTCGGCGCGGGTTTCTCTCTTCCGCTCGCCGAGAACAGTAAACGCGAGTCGGCAATCGTTGGCTTCGTCTTCGCCCATGCTTCCAGCCCCAACAAAAAGACTTATGCCTCTCTGCCCGGGGGTTAACTCGGAAAGAAAGGATTCAGCCCTCTCGGGTGCGATGGGCTTTGCTCCTAACGATAGCGCTTTATTTAGTATAGCTTGGCCATCTGTTCCTTTGAGTCCAACTGCTCCGCCCATTCCAGCAACTGGGTTGACGATTAAGCCTATTGCTTTTGTTTGAAGAACATCGGCATGAGACGGTGACTTTTCGACACTCAAAGGCGGCACCTTACACTTATAATCTCATATGTGGACAGGACTGATAAAAATAAGATAGTGCCTTAACGGGAAAAATTGGACGCGAGGGCGTTATTCCCTCGACGCTTCTGATGCAGTTTAGAGTGGTTCGCAGCTTATGTACTTCTTGTTGACGTCTTCCAGCCACGGATAAAGTTTGCGCAGTTTCTCCATGGATTCTGCTACTTTCTGCGTTGGGTACTCATACGGTTGCAGTCTGCCGTTGAAGTATTCATCGTAGGCTTGCATGTCGAAGAAACCGTGACCACACAGCAAGAACAGAATGGTTTTTTCTTCCCCTGTCTCCTTGCATCTCAAAGCTTCGTCAATGGCTCCTTTGATAGCGTGTGACGGTTCGGGCGCAGGTATTATGCCCTCGGTGCGTAGGAAGAGTTTTGCCGCGTCGAACACCTCTACCTGATTGTAGGCTTGAGTTTCCACCTGCTTTTCGGCTGCGAGTACGCTTATGGTGGGCGCGATTCCGTGGTAGCGCAGACCACCCGCATGTATCGGGGCAGGAATGAAATCGTGGCCTAGAGTGTGCATGGGCACCAGTGGCGTGATTCTTGCGGTGTCACCGTGGTCGTATTGGTATTCGCCTTTGGTGACTTTGGGGCAAGCTGTGGCTTCCGTGGCTACGAACCGCGTGTTTTTCGGCGCCTTTCCAGTAACTTTGTCGTAGTAGAATGGCCAGAACAGTCCAGAGAAGCTGCTTCCACCTCCTATGCAGCCGTATATCACGTCGGGGTAGTCGTCTACGAGTTCCAGCTGCTTCTTAGCCTCTAAGCCTTCAACGGTCTGGTGCAGCAAGACATGGTTGAAGACGCTGCCTATGGTGTAGTTGGCTTCTTTTTCGTTGACTAAAGCGTCTTCGACGGCTTCGCTGATTGCGATTCCGAGGCTGCCCTTGTTGTCAGGGTCTTCTGCAAGGATTTTTCTTCCAGCTTCGGTTTGTGTGCTGGGGCTTGGGTAGCATTGTGCTCCAAAAGCCTCCATCATCATTCTTCTGTAGGGTTTCTGGTCATAACTTGCTCGCACCATGTAAACTGTGGCTTTCAGTCCAAACATCGCGGCGGCGAAAGACAAAGCGGAACCCCATTGACCCGCTCCTGTCTCGGTGGTCAGGCGTTCTGTGCCTTCTTTCATGTTGTAGAAGGCTTGGGGAACGGCGGTGTTGGGTTTGTGGCTTCCTGCGGGGCTGACTCCTTCATACTTGTAGTAGATTTTTGCGGGGGTTTTCAGAGCCTTCTCAAGCCCTAAAGCTCTGAAAATGGGTGTTGGTCGCCATAGCCTGTAGACATCGCGCACTTCCTCGGGGATGTCAATCCACCGGGCTGTGCTGATTTCTTGGGCGATAATCTCTTTTGGAAATATTCTTGGGACAATCCCGACGCCGGGCTCCTTCGTCGCGGGGTCGATGAAAGGCGGGAGCGGTTTGGGCAGGTCGGGAACGATGTTGTACCATTGTTTTGGTATCTGGTCTTCATCTAGCAGAATTTTTTTGTTTGGCATAGCGTTAACGCTTCCGTTTGTGTTTCCAATAGGAAACTGACCAGCACATTTATACTTTACTGTACACAAATGTACATGAGGGAAACATCACATGTGGAGCAACATCAAAAAATACTTCGAAGAATACCCCGAACGCCTCAAAGTAGCCCGCGTCCTCGTCGAAAACGGACTCAGCGCAAACGGCAACAAAATCTACCTAAACCAAATCGAAATCCCACCCGTGCGCATAGCCCGCGTTGCAGGAGTGGATCGAAGAACAGTAAACGAGACGTTACGCATGATTCAAGCCAACCGCGAACTTAGACTAATTTTCGAAGAGATACGACCCGCTGGGCACTCGCTCAAAGAAATCGCCAAGCACTTGAACCTAGGCGTTGTGGAAATAACTCCAGTCGATGCGAAAGGGCTCGGCATCTTGGCGAACTCAGCCATGCTCCTCACCAAAGCAGGCTTAAGCATCCGACAAGCAATCGTGGATGACCCTGAACTTTCGCCCGAGCCAAAACTCACACTCATCGTTGAGAAGAAAATTCCAGGCGAACTGATCCCGGAGTTGCTGAAAATCAGCGGTGTAGCCAAAGTCTCTGTGTATTAACTTCACCAAACCCACGCGGCGAATGCAGAAAATTTAACAGACAAAGCTCAATTCAACACGCGGCTCCTAGAAAAATTTATATGGTAAATGTGTTTTGTTGTTGTTCGCACTAAGGAGGTTAACTTGATTTGTCATCACCTGCACAAGCTGGCGGCATACCTGTTCTCGTGCTAAAGGAAGGCTCAAGCAGATCTCGTGGAAGAGAAGCCCAACACGGAAATATAACCGCCGCAAAAATCGTAGCCGAAAGCGTCAGGAGCGCCCTAGGACCAAAAGGCATGGACAAAATGCTAGTTGACAGCTTCGGCGACGTAACCGTGACAAGCGATGGCCGCACAATCTTGGATGAGATGGATATCCAGCATCCTGCGGCGAAAATGCTTGTAGAAGTGGCTAAAACCCAAGATAATGAAGCAGGCGACGGCACCACATCCGCCGTCATAATAGCAGGCGACCTCCTAAACAGGGCTGAAGAGCTCATAGACAAGAACATTCACCCAACCATAATAATCGACGGCTACAAAAAAGCCGCAGAGAAAGCGCTGGAGACACTTGAAAAAATAGCCATCCCCGTGGACCTCGAAAAGCAAGACTACCTGAAGAAAGCTGCAGTAACAGCGATGGCAAGCAAACTCGTAGCCGAACACAAAGAATACTTGGCAGACATAGCCGTCAAAGCAATGATGACTGTGGCAGAGAAACAGGGCAGCGTCTACAAGGCAGACGTAGAAGACGTCAAAGTGGAGAAGAAAACAGGCGAATCCCTCGGAGACACCAGCCTCATAAACGGCGTAGTCCTCGACAAGGAAGTTGTGCACTCGGGCATGCCCAAGCGGGTGGAAAAAGCCAAAATCGCCTTGCTTGACACCTCATTAGAAATCGAGAAGACCGAGTTCGACTCAAAAATCAACATCGAAACCCCCGACCAAATAGAAGCCTTCCTCAAGCAAGAGGAAGCCATGCTCAAAGATATGACAGACAAAATCGTGGCGACAGGCGCCAACGTTGTCATATGCCAAAAAGGCATCGACGACATGGTGCAGCACTTCCTCGCGCGGAAGGGCGTGCTTGCAGTGCGCCGAGCCAAAAAGTCAGACATGGAAAAACTGGCGAAAGCCACGGGCGGAAAAATAGTAACCAACTTGGACGGCATCTCAAAAGCCGACTTGGGCTACGCGGCGCTGGTAGAAGAAAGGAAAATCGGCGACGACAAAATGACCTTCATCGAGGGCTGCAAGAACCCGCGGGCCGTGACGCTGTTGATTAGGGCTGGAACACAGCGAATGATTGACGAGGCGGAACGCTCAATTCACGACGCCCTATGCGTCATCCGAGACATAATCGAAGAGCCGAAAGTCGTGGCGGGAGGCAGCGCCCCAGAACTTGAAATGGCACGCGTGCTGAAAAACTACGCCGAAACATTGCCCGGCAGAGAGCAACTCGCCATCAAAACCTACGCGGATGCCCTAGAGACGGTGGCGATAACGCTTACGGAAAATGCTGGCTTAGACCCCATCGACATACTCTCAGAACTGAGGGCAAGGCATGAGAAAGGCGAAATATGGGCAGGCATCGAAGTCCTAGAAGGCAAAGTCAAGGACATGTCAAAAGCGGGCGTTTTCGAGCCGATAACGGTGAAAAAGCAAATAATCAAATCCGCAACCGAAGCGGCATCGATGATCCTCAAAATCGACGACGTAATCGCCGCAGAAAAAATGAAGGCGCCTCCGACACCGCCAGGGGGAGGGGCTCCTGGAGGTATGTATCCTGGCGCTGGAGAGTACTAGAACACGTCTGGACAAGAAAAAGTAACTGTAGGTCCTCCGAAAATCACTCGCTTTGAGAAAGCAAGAATAGTCGGAGCAAGGGCGCTTCAGATTTCTATGGGCGCGCCGATTCTCGTGGAAGTTGACGCAAGCGTCTCAAACCCAATTGACATAGCTTTGAAAGAGCTTGAAAGCGGCATCTTACCCATCACCATCCGGAGAACGCTGCCTGACGGAACCTTCCAGGATATTCCATTGAAGTGGCTACTTACAGAAAGCTAAGCTGCCCGAGTTTTCTTCAGGTTCTCTTCTGCTTCTTTTAGCGTGGCGCGGATTCTTCCCCAGTGAGCGCCCTGCCAGTACACGCTGCCGCATCTGGGGCATTCCCAAAACTCGCTGTAGTAACGGAAGGTTTTTTCTTCAACTCTGCCCGCCAACTCCTCCTTTGGTACTGTCCTGATTTGGGTGTTGCATTTTGGGCACCGTGACAGTTTCAGGTCTATATACAGGGGGATGTCAAAGCGGTTGGCGAGTTCCGCCAGTTTTTCGGCTTCTGTTTTGCCCTCCACGTAGAAAGCGTCGACGTCTTTAGCTGTGGCGCGTTGGTAAAGCTCCAAATCTCTTGTGAGCAGAACACGCTGCTCTTCCTTAGCTTTCGCTATCAGTTCAGAATCATCCAGCTGGTTCGAGTATTCCACGTCTTGCCCGAGCATGCGGAGCCACCGGGTGAGTTTTCCCAGCATGCCGTCCGCGATGAATCTCACGCGCGGTCTCTCCGAATTACCTCACCGCTTCCAGGTTTCGCCACGATTTCGCCGCCATCCATGACCAGCAACCCGTTGACGTAGGTTTTCACGGGCTTGCCTTGGACTTCCCAGCCATCATAGGGCGAGTACTTAGCTTTCGAATGGAACTTCGAAGCGTCTATCTTGAATTTACGGTTTAAATCTACAACCGTCAAATCCGCTTTTTGTCCCTGCTCCAAGGTGCCGCGGTCTTTTAGGCTAAAGATTTCGGCGGGTTTCTCGGCGAGCAAGTGCACGACCTGCCCTAGCGACACTCGTTTCTTCTTTATCATAGTCAACATCAAGGGCAATGTTGTTTCGAGGCTTGGCACGCCGACTTTCACATCCCAGACGCTGCCGGCGGACTTCTCGTCCAACGTGTGAGGTGCGTGGTCGGAGCCTATGACATCAACATAGCCGTCGGCTATGCCTTTCCAGAGGGCTTCGATGTGGTTTTGGCTGCGGAGCGGCGGCATCATAATCAGCATCGACCCTCCACGCGCGGCGTCAACGTTTGAAAGCAGCAGGTGATTAGGTGTCACTTCACAGGTCACCGTTCTGCCGTGTTTTTTTGCCTCGGCTATGGCGTTTAAGCCCTGTTCGGTGGTTACGTGGCAGAAGTGCAGATGCACGCTAGTTTGCGCGGCTATTTTCAGCAGGCGTTCGACGGCTTTGAGTTCCACCTCTTCCGAGTGCGCCTTCAGGAAGGCAGCGGCGTCGTTGTGTTTGGCTTGTTTCATTTTCTCTTTATTCGCCGTCAGCAAGGCTTTGTCTTCTGCGTGCACCGCCACTGGAACGTCTAACTCTCCTGCTTTGGCGAACGCGTCTTGCACGGCGCGGTCGTCGTCGATGTTTAGTCCGCCAACCTGACAGGCCATGAACAGTTTGAAGGCTGCGGCGCCCTGAGCCACGATGTTCTCAATCTCAGTCAGGCTCGTTGGAAATTCGGAGTAAAACCCGACGTTTACGAGAATTTTTCTGGCGGCTATTTGCATGCGGTTCCGCAAGGTCTCGGCGCTCATTGTCACTGGAGCATTGTTGGGCATGTCCAGAACTGTCGTGAAGCCACCTGCAGCCGCAGCTGCAGTTCCCGTGAAAAAGTCTTCTTTGTACGATTTCTCTTCATCACGAAGGTGCACGTGAACGTCTATAAAGCCTGGCAAAACCAAAAGGTCATGGAGGTTGGTTTTCTCGTCGGCTTTCGGCATCTGCGTCTCCCTGCCGATTTTGTAGATTCTGCCATCCTCAACGGCTACGCTGCAGTCAACTATGCCGTTGTGCCAGTATGCCTTCGCGTTTGTCAGCACAGAATCGACAATCAAGTTTAACGCGCTCGCTGTTTAGGTGAATAGCGCAAAGTAGATTAAAAAAGGTTTATTTTCGTGTAGGAAACAATGAGTGCAGGTTTATTTTTCGCCTTCTAGTTCTATGCGGCAGTCTTCGCACAGGTTTTGCCCATTAACGTCCTTCAGGTTTTCAGAGTACACGCCGCAGCGGTCGCAGTATCCTGAAAGAGGCATCTCTTCCTCTTCCGACTCTTCTGCGCCAGTTTCGCTTTCTATGCGTGTTCGCTCCTGAATTATCTCAATCAACTCAGGCATTACGCCAAGAATGTCCTTGCTTGAAATCACCCCAACCAGGTTGCCTTTATAGAGCACAGCAAGTCTCCTGATGTCTAGGCGGCTCATCCTCCTCGCGGCGTCGCTAATGGTAGCGTCGGGTTCTATGGTGACCAACGGGGAAGTCATAATGTCTTTTGCCTTTACAGCGTCGGGTTTCAGGTTTTTCGACAAGACTCTTTTAACAAGGTCTCTTTCCGTGATTATTCCAAGAGGTTTTCCAGCCTTGTTCGTGACTATTACGCAGCCTAAATTATTTTCATCCATGAGCTTAGCGACCTTGTTTGAAGTTTCCTCCTCGCCTAAGGTTACCACTGGACTGCTCATGGCATCTCTGACCAGCATTCTTGTTCTTAATCCAATTTCAGCCATTGCCAAGAACCACTCCCAACAGTTATGCCAGGTTGGTTTTTACAAGTCAACAATAAGAACCGCTGAATTTAAGAGTTACCTAAATCAAAACTGTTCGCCGTGGCGCTTAAAAACGATACGGTGCAAGTTTATTAGCTTCTGCCAAGTAAACAGCATGAATGAGGAATAGCTTATGCTAAGAACAAACGTGGATAAACTCGTGCGAATCTCAGTCATGGGAGAAGTCGCCAGCCCTACCCTCAGGTCAGTTTACAATGTTTCAGCCGCGGGAACGCCGTCAGTTTTGCCGGGAGTAGGAGGAATAACCTACAACATCAGAGTCGGAGACCCAGCATGCGGCTGGGAAGCCGACCACGTAGAACCTGGCGTCAGCGTGGAAAACAAGGAAAACGACCCGCGCAGCGGGCAAGCAGCCAACACCGCCTTTAACGTGCTTTCATGCATCGGGAACGAAGCAGTAGTCGTTACTGGCGAAGCGAAGGGCGCCAAGGGCGTCGTCACCGGCAAGCACGGCGGAATAGAACATGTCCTTATTGATTTTCCGCCAGAAACCTTGGATAAGCTGTTGCATGGCGACAAGATTCTCGTGAAAGCCTTTGGTGTGGGCTTAAAACTGCTTGATTTTCCAGAGATAAAGGTGATGAACACGGACCCACGTCTTCTGGAGGCAATGAAACCCGCAGCTAACGGCGACAGACTTGAGGTTCGCGTGGCACACATGGTTCCCGCAGCCATAATGGGCTCAGGATTAGGTTCCAACCACGTACATTCAGGAGACTACGACATCCAACTCTTCGACGAAACCGTAATCGAACAATACGGGCTCGAGAAGCTACGCCTCGGTGACTTAGTAGCTATAATCGACGCAGACAATTCTTATGGAAGAATCTATAGGCAAGGCGCCGTTTCCATAGGCATAGTGGTGCATACAAACTGCGTGACAGCCGGACACGGACCTGGAGTAACCACTCTGATGACGTCGCCAACGGGGAAAATAATACCTGAAATAGACCCAAAAGCCAACATCGCTTTTCTCCTAAAGTTGAGGGCAGATATATAAGTTAGAGAAGTAACTAATTGCAATGGCGAAGAGCCAAAAGGAGTCAAATATAATTGCCATTCAAGCGAAAAAGCCGTGGAAGATCCAAAGGAAGTAAAGGAAGCAGCGGTCTCGTACAATGCGCCAATTGTGGATCAATGGTGCCACGCGACAAAGCCAAAAAGTCCACGCGCCGAGTGTCCTTCGTCGAGCCTCAATTAGCCAAGGAACTTCGACAGAAAGGAACATACCTGTCTTCTTGGGTAGACACCAAATACTACTGCATTTCCTGCGCGGTACACCGAGGAATCGTTAAAGTGAGAGCTGAAAACGAGCGGCACTCACGTTACAAAAGACGATATTAAGTCTCTGGGCTATCCGCTTTTTTCTTTAACGAATTGTAAACGTGAAGTCCTCTTTGCAGAACCGTAAGGTTCGAGAGAACCGCAAGTAGAATAATCCCCCAGTTCAAGGCTGGAAGCCAAAAAATCGCGATTAAACTTGCCGCAGCGAGAATCAACATGCGCTCGGCCCTTTCAGCTAAACCCACAGACTCCATCTTAATTCCTGCTGCCTCGGCTCTTGCGCGGCTATAACTCACCAGTAGAGCACCTGCCAACGCAGCAAAGCCCCATTCAGGGTAACACAACCCGCCAATTATCACGCCTCCAAAAACGATGGCGTCGGCGTATCTGTCAAGAAGAGAATCGAAAAAACCACCGAATACGGAAGCCTGATTGTAATTGCGTGCCAGTATACCGTCCAGCGTGTCGCAGAAGCCGGAAGCCAAAAGCAGAATCGTAGCCAACAAGAGCAGCAAAGGATGTCTTAGCGCCAACGCGTAGGCGACGGCGGAAAAAAGCGAAAGAGCCAAACCAATGGCGCTCACCGTGTTGGGAGTTAATCCTAACCTGTGCGCGGCTTCCGCTTCAGAACTCAACATCTCCTGGACTTTTTTCTTCAGTCTCGTTAGCAATTCAAATCGCTAATTGTATGTCAAAATTTAATATTTAAACTGGATTATGCGAGCCCGCATTTTTGAAGCAAAAGGGGATGTCGGGTGCATTTAGAGGGCGCGTTAACCAAGCTGAACCGCAAGATCTGCAGCGGCTGCAGCCCCTTTTTTTCAGTGGACTTATAAGGAAGTGGCAGGTTATTTAGGAGGCAGTAACGTTCTGCCGCGAACGGAACCGCATAAGCAGCAACGTTACACAAAAGAAACAACAAAAATAGGAGTGAAGAAAATGACTGAGAATGCAGATGTGATCTTCGTCGGAAACAAACCACCAATGAGCTACGTTCTAGCGATAATCACGAGTCTCTCCTCGGGAAACCTGAATGAGATTACGCTGAAAGCACGCGGCCAAGCGATAACCACAGCAGTTGACGTGGCTGAAATAGCCCGAAACCGTTTCGTGAAAGACCTCCAGGTAAGCAAGATAACCATCGGAACAGCCGAGATGCCGCCGAGAGAAGGAGAGAACAAGAGCAGAATGGTTTCGACGATGGAAATAACGCTGTCCAAAAAACCAAGCTAAAAAAAGCCACAGAACAAAGCGGACAACGACGACACAAACTTCAATCCTTCTTCCATTTTTTAAATCCCAACACAACATCACCGTTTCTCCAGGCACTTGCCAAACAAGGCCACATCTCTATAGACACCACACGCTTCAATTCAACTTCAGCTACTCCATGCTTCACTCTTTAGAAATCACTGAAACTTCCCATTTTTCCATAAACCATATTTCCTTTAAATAAAGGGAGGGGATAGACGCTTTACGCAGACAGCGCAGAACCAGTCTATTTGGCGCCTATTAGTGGTTGATTGCAGAAAACTATAGAGGGGTAGGTCTCCTATTGGCGCTTTTTCACGCCATTAACATGTTGAAAGCTACACAAAGGGTATAAACAAAAATCGCGCGCCCGTTCCAGCGGAAAAAATGGTGCGGTCGCCGGGATTCGAACCCGGGATCGCAAGCTTGGAAGGCTTGTGTCCTAAACCAACTAGACGACGACCGCTCTGGGTTAAGTCCATATTCTAGGCTTAATTTAAGGTTATCTGGGTCGTCTGGACTCTGCACGTTTTTAAAGGAAGCAAGGCGTGATGAAGCGTCAGCCAAAATGTGCTCGGTGACCAAGTTTCTCTGTGTTAGGCGCTTTTAGCTAACAAACCAGTTCCGCTGCTTTTTTCAGCAGTTCAGTAACTTCAGCCTCATTCAGGGCGTTTACAGTTTTTATTTCAATATGTCTCCGTTCCATTCCCTGGCCTCTTCCTTTCAAGTGTTCAGAGCTTAGCCTGGTTCCGCACATAAACTCCAAATCTACATGACTCTCAGCGGTGGTGATCCATGCAAAGTCCTTTCCTTCTATGCTGTAAGCTATTTTTCCCTGTCTCACAGCCTCTATTGCATCTGGCACTGCGCTTTTGACTGTGGAACGAAGTTTCTGCGCCACCTGTTTTTGTTCTAGACTGATTTTGCTGAGTATTTCTTCGATGGTTTTTCTTTTGTATTTCGTCATATGTAGGAAATTGTTCTCCAGCTTTTTATTGATTTTCTATCCTGACGTTGCTCGAGCGCTGAGATGGCAAAAATTCCCTGTGCAAAGGTTACCTAATAAGTCAGTCTGTGCTATTGAGTTGAAGAGAGTTCAAACCCTTGGGCGACATCAAATACGAGTACACAAAAATCCAACTAATCTCAGGTAACTTGGCACTCCTCCTGTGGATTGCTGTGGCATCTATGGCTTTTTGGTTCTTCAACACGTTAACTTTCTGGCTCTTCTTACTCTTTGCAGTCTTTATGGTTTTCGCCATCTTGCGCAGACTCGGCTGCAGCACTTGCGCTTACTGCAGATCCTGCACCATGGGATTTGGAAGGCTTTCAGCTTGGTTTTTCGGCAAACGCTCCAACAAAGACCTGCGCAACAAGGGCGGATTAGTTATGGTCGCCATAATCTACTGTGTGCTAGCCGTGATTCCAACCGCTGTTTTAGCTGTTTCCTTATTCCAGGCATTTACGGTACTCAAATTTGCGGTGCTCATCGGTGTTTTAGCGTTTTCACTCTACAGCGTAACTACATGGCGCAAAAGCCATCAGTCGGCAGTCGCGTCAACTTCAGCTTAGCAAACTCAATGTTTCTTCAGCGAAAGCGTTAACCCTGAAATGCGCGTACAACGCAATTACTACTTCTAAAACGATTACGACAGCCAGGAAGACCGCAAGCACCTTTCCCAGATTCGCAAGCATCTGCGCCACCTGCAAGTTCGCATAACCGTCAACGGTGGCTATCCAACTCCAACTGCTCGGTTTCTGAGTAGCCGTGAACGTTTCCAGGTCTATGGCAATCCAACCGCACATTGCAGCCACAAGCACCGCGAGAGCACTGCCGACTATGGTTAGGTTTTTCCAGTCCGAAGCCAAGGAGGAAGAAGCAGTTATCTGCGTTCTGGAATCGTGAGGAAAAAGGCGGTAAATCACTTGTTTTTTAGCGGTTTTTGGAGTTATGCCCCACAGAGAGCCCTGCATCGCAGAGATAGACATCGGTGTTTCCTCCGCAACGATTTTGCAGCCTTTCTTGAGCAGAACCTCTTTCAGTTTGGCATAAGCATCCTCGATTTTCCCGCTCACGGTTTTTTCAGTCAAGAATCCACCACTTCAGTTCATTGCGATTACTGTGGTCTTTCGTCAGGCTTGAAAAGCCTTTTCTCGTAGCGTGACCTGGACTTTAGGCCTCTGATGCTTCCACGTGAAGCGGTTCGCTGGCGTTCCAAGTTCTTGATTCGCGCGTAAAGTTTCGACACCTTCGTCTTGGATGGCATTTTAGGCTTCGAGGAGCGAACTCGCACGGGGGTAAACGGCTTAATCTCACTCTTCGCATGTCTGGATTTTTTGAAAGGCACGTCACGCACCTTCTTGAATGTCACGACACCCTCTTTCAAGTTTACCTCCTGCACCTCCCAACCAGCATCCAGCCAGCCTTTGGCGTGAGCATTCGGCGAGTTGCTCCACCAAGCCTCGTCCCTGTACGCGCTCATGGGAAGATTGCTGCTGATTAACCCGTCTATGCGTGCAAAAGAAAGCTTAACAAGCTGGGTGAACGAGCCCCGAAACCTCAAGTAACTAGTAAGCCCGCTGTACTTCGACTTGGACACGGGTGAAACAACGCGTTTAGCGCAGTGGAGGCAAAGCATCGCCGTTGGGTCGCCAGTGGCAACATCGGGTACCATGCAATCACGGCAGAATAAGCGTTTGCACCGCTGGCATCTTCGCATGTACCTGGTGCTGAGAACTCTGCCGCAGATACCGCACTCGTCTTTCAAGCTATCACCTTTCGGGGCGCTTTAAGAAAAATCGCCATTAAATATTATCATGCAATGCAGACGATATTAACTTTAACCACGAAAAATGGAAAAATCATGGGAAAACGCTATAGTCCCTATCTTCCAACCCTTCGCAGGATCAAGTTAGCAACTACCGCAACAATCAAGTCCGCAATTATCCACTCTATGAAAGATAGGACGTCGACAAACGCCAGGACAGTGAAAACCAGCAAAAGAGCAATGGCGATTACGCCGACAGCGTTCTTCTTCCTTCTTGCCGATAAACCGCTGACTGCAACCATGGTTGTTTAACCCTTAACGACCGCTATTGGTACAAGACGCGCAACCTTCGTGGCAATCCCAACCTGGTCACTAACATCCGCCACCACATCCACGTTCTTGTACGCTGGATCCGCTTCCTCAGCCAACACGACCGTGCTCGCGGCGCGAACCACGATTCCACGCTTCTCCAAACCAGTCTTTATGTCGCCACCCCACCATTTGCGCTTCGCTGCGGAACGACTCATCATCCTGCCGGCACCGTGTGCCGTGGAGCCGAAAGTCAACTCCATAGCTTTATGGGAGCCCACCAGCACCCAACTGCTCGTTCCCATGCTGCCTGGAATAAGCACAGGTTGACCTTCAGCACGGTAATCAGCTGGAATCTCGGCGCTTCCTGGTGGAAAAGCTCGTGTGGCACCTTTTCTGTGAACCCACACTTTCTTCTTGCCACCGTTAATCTGGTGCGTTTCAATTTTGGCGATGTTGTGCGCCACGTCATAAACAAGCTTCAACCCGAACTTCTCAGCGTCCTCATGGTAAACCTGCTGGAAACTCTGCCTCACCCAATGCATAATCGCTTGCCTGTTCGAGAAGGCATAGTTAACCGCGCACGCCATCGCCTGAAAATAATCGCTTGCCTCGCTGCTGTTTCCCGGCGCGCACGCCAACTCCCTGTCGGGCAAATTAATCCTATACTTCTGCACCGCATGCTCCATAACTCGCAGATAGTCTGAACACACCTGATGACCATAACCTCGAGAACCGCAATGGATCATCACCGTAACTTGATTCTTTTCTTCGATGCCAAAAGTCTTGGCTTTTCGCTCATCATAGATCTTGTCCACTTTCTGGATTTCTAGGAAATGGTTCCCGGAACCCAAAGTGCCAATCTGCGTCAAGCCTCTGTTCTTCGCAGTTGCCGAAACCTTGTCGGGGTTCGTGTTCTTCATGCAGCCACGCTCTTCGCAGTGCTCAGCATCTTCAGCCCAGCCCAGTCCACGGTCGATAAGCCACTGCACGCCTTCGGTCACCAACCTGTCTAGGTCACCAGCGCTCACGTTGAAGTCCTTTCGGCGGCTCCCTAGTCCAGAAGGAACATTCTCAAAAATCGCGCCCGCCAACTGCGCAAGCTTAGGGCGTAGCTCCTGCTCTGTCAGGTTCGTGGTCAAAAGCCGCACTCCACAGTTGATGTCGTAACCAACGCCGCCTGGACTGATAACGCCTTCATCGTAGTCGGTTGCTGCCACACCTCCGATGGGAAAACCGTAACCTTCGTGCCCATCAGGCAAAGTCACAGCATACTTATAGATTCCAGGCAAATGCGCCACGTTCGCACACTGCCAAAGTGTACGGTCAGTCTGCATCTTCTCCAATAAGGCTTGGTTTGCGAATACCATGCCTGGAACACGCATTCCCTGCCTGTACTTGGGGATGCGCCATGTGCAATCGTCCAATTTTTCTAAGGGAACTTTTTCTGGTGGTGGTCGCCCTTCGCCTTCGCCCATATGCTTCTCAACCTTCACACAGAAAATAGAAGCTGAATATAAAACAGTTTTGAGAGTCGTTAAGCTTGGGTTTTCTCGGCGTAATCGATGAAGCCCTGCACGCTGTTTTCAATGGCTGTCTTCATAAGAACTGGATGCAACTTGAAAAAAGACGCTGCCTTTCTCATCGCCTCGTCTTCTCGAAGTATCCTTTCCGTAATAACGTTTGCATTTTGCCCGTTTCTTACACCTTCCTCTGCGATTTCGCCCCAACGCTTAATCTGCACCGCATAATCCTGAAGCCGCTTAACACCATCGCTCGCCTTTCCAAAGTGACTGTAATACAAAACCTGCGGTTTGAAGCTGGCAAGCTTGTCCAAAGACTGCAACGCAGCATCAAGATGGAATGGCGGCGGCGTTGTCGGAACCACCACGTCAAACTCGCCGATGTACATGCCAGCGGCATCGCCTGGGAAAATGACTTCGTTTAAAGATTCATGGTAGCTGAGGTTATGTGAAGCGTGGCCGAGAGTCTCGATGGTTTCCAAGCGCAGGCTTTTCCCCGCGTCAATGATGAAGCCATCTGCAGCCGCTATTATGCGGTTTTCAGGAACTGGTTCAGGTGCACCGTATATGTCCGCGACTTGTCCCAGAACCTGTTTTGACTGCAGCCAAAGCTTAGCAGGGTCAACAAGGTGAGTTGCGCCTCTTGGATGAACTATAACTTTGGCGTTCGGCAGGGACTTCAGCAGGGTTCCAACTCCTCCACCGTGGTCGATGTGCACGTGCGATATTGCCACGTAAGCTACCTCATCTATCGCCACGTCTAGTTCTTCCAAGCCTAAAAGGAGGTTTGGAATTGAGGATGTTGGCCCTGTTTCAACGATTATTGTGTTCGTTCCTTTGAGGACGTAGCTGGCTATCAGGTTTTTGAATCCGCCTGTTTCCAAGTCTATCAGGAAGACATGTTCGCCTACTTGCTTCGTGTGCAACTTCAAAACACCTTGCTGAGTAGAAGTGCCTTGGCAGAATAAACATTTCCTTCACTGGGCATGGAAACATCGCATAAAACTTAATTATGAATTCCTTTCTTCTTAGAGCAGCACCGTAAAGAAAGTGGGAATGTATGAACGCGATAATATTCGGAGCGCCAGGCTCTGGAAAAGGCACTTACGCTTCGAGACTTCAGGCCAAGCTTGGCTTAACAGTCATTGCCATGGGCGACATTTTCCGGGAAACATTGAAGCAGGAAACTGCATTGGGAAAGAAGGTTAAGGGCTACGTGGAGAAGGGGTTGCTTGTCCCCGATGACATAGTGATAGAGGTGTTGAAAGAGCATGTGGCGAAGGTTCCTGAGGGAAAAGGTTTCCTTTTAGACGGATTCCCGCGCACTTTGAATCAGGCAAAGGTTCTGGAGAAAATCGCTAAAATAGACGTGATAATCCTGCTGATGGTTCCCGACTGGATTATTGTCGAGCGTTTGTCGACGCGGAGAATATGCCGCAACTGCGGCGCCGTTTACAACATCCGTTTCTTGAAGCCGAAGGTGGATATGGTCTGCGACAAGTGCGGTGGACCCTTATATCAGCGTCCTGATGACACGCCTGAAGTGATAAAGAAGCGAATTGAAGTGTATGAGGAGCAAACTAGGCCAATATTGCAGTTCTTCCGAGAAGGAACCGTACCTTTCGTCGTGGCGAGTTGTGACGCTTTGGATACGCCGCCAGAAAAAGTGGTGGACGCCATCCTGAAGGATTTGAGGAAGCTGAATTTGGCTTAGATGTCCAGGATGAACTCCAACGTGACCTTGTCTAGTTCTTTGATTATTTCCATTCGGTGATACGTAACTGCTTTGACGGCGACTTTCTGAGTGTGTTTTTCAGGGTTAAATGCTTCGCCGTGTGCGGTGGCTTTGATTCTGAAACCTTCACCCGTATCTTCGAGGCTTGCGATGGCAAATTTTGAGTAGAGCCTGCTTTTGGTTTCGAATTTGACCAGCAGGGCTTCGAGCCAGTTGTAGAGAAGTGCGTACTCGTCTTCTGCTTCAACCTCAACCGTGTCTTCCTCGGTTTGGGCAACTTTGTCGGTGTCGGTCATGACCTCGAACATGGCTAAAGCGGCGTTTTCGAATGCTTCCGCTAGTGTTTTGCCATGTGCGGCTATATAGACGTCTGCGGTGTGTTCGAGAAACTCGAATTTCCCAGTTTTATCCATAGTTCAAAGCCACTTAGGTGTAGTGTGAATGGGCTAAAAACGGTTTCGCCTACATTGCAGGTTACTGTTTCACTGCTTTAGATATCTCATCTAAGCAGTCCGCAAAGTCAGCCTTGTTCGGTTTCACGCCTCGTTTGGAAACGCTTAGGATGGTTACGTACCCTTTCTTGAACAGCTCTTCCGCCAGCGCTTTGAGTGCACCACCTTTCGCGAAAGTGTACGTGCAGAAGAGAATGGCTTTTTTGCCTTCGCCACTTCGCAGTTGCTTCACGAAGGCTGTGGCTTCAGGTGCGGGTTTGAGACCCATAACTGGCGTGCCGATGACTAAGAGGTCGTAGTTGTCGGCGACTGCTGGTTCGGATTTTGTTATGTCAAAAATCGGGGCTCCCAGCAAGTTGGAGATAGCTTCTGCTAACCTCCTGGTGTTTCCTGTGTGCGATACATACAAAACACATGGCTTCATGATTGTAATCTCAGAAGAGTTTCGGAATTTTCAGAATTGCCGCTACCGTGAGTTTAGCTGCGTTCTCCATATCTTCCAAGCTTGCCATCGACACTGGACTGTGAATGTATCTGGTTCCAATGGATATTGTGCCGCTTGGAACTCCTTGCCGAGTCAGAGATATGCGTGCCGCGTCCGTGGAGCCTAGTAAGCCTGTTTCAAGCTGGTACGGAATTTTTTGCTCTTTTGCCGTGCCGATAAGCAAGCGCAAGACTTTGGGGTGGGTGATTAAACCGGAGTCCGAAACGGTCAGGGCTGGACCTTTTCCCATCTTCACAGTGGTATCGAATTCCTTCACGCCTGGGACGTCACCTGCGACGGTTACGTCTAACGCGATGCCGACGTCGGGGTCGATGCCGAATGCGGCGGTGGCTGCGCCTCTCAACCCTACTTCTTCTTGGACGGTTCCGACGGCGCAGACGGTGCAGTCGGTTTCTGTTTTTTCCAGTTTTTTGAGTGCTTCAATCATTACGGCGCATCCCGCACGGTCGTCGAAGGCTTTGCCTATGACCGTGTTCTGGTTTATTTGCTGGTATTTTATGTCGAAGCTGATTGGGTCTCCGATTGCTGCGCCCATTTTGGTAGCGTCTTCCCGGTTTTCTGCCCCGATGTCGATGAAGAGTTCGTCGAAAGTCATGATTTTTTTGCGTTCTTCTTCCTTTTGTATGTGAGGTGGCTTGGAGCCTACTATTCCTGGAAGTGGCCCTTTTCTGGTGTAAACGGTTACCTTTTGGGCTTGAAGGATGCGATCATCGATTCCACCCATTTTTGTGAATTTGATGAAACCTTCTTTGGTGATGTTTTTCACCATGAGTCCGATTTCGTCCATGTGGGCTGCGAGCATGACTTTGGGAGCGGTTTTTCTGCCCTTTTTTACGGCGATGACGTTTTCCAGCTTGTCCACGACGACCTCGTCCACGTACGGTTTCATGAGCTTGATCATTAGTTTTCTGACTTCTTCTTCGCTGCCTGTTACGCCATTGGCGTTTGAGAGGTTTTCCAAGTTCTCATTTAATGTCATGAATTTGCCTTCTGCAGTTTACGGTTAGAATTCTGGACGTTTTGTTATTAACGGTTGCGGTTGGCAGGCTGAGCGGTTGCGGCTTGGAGAAAAAAAGGAGTTGAAAGATGAAGTATTATTGTCTCTTTTGCTGACCTTTAATCTCCATATAGTCCGTGAGCAGCAGCACACCTTGAATTATGAGAAAAATGCCGACCACCAAGCCGATGATGTCTGGGAACACGATGACGATTATGCCGAAGATTATGCAGAGCACCGCCAGCGCTGGTTTGGAGATTGTGATGCCTATCTTCTTCAATCCTCTGTCGACAACATCTGTCATATGCTTGATCTCCAGTTTCTGTTGTCTCTGACAAGATATATTAAAGAATATTGGCGCAGAATGCTCTCGGGCGCGCGATTTTTGTTTATACCCTTTGTGTAGCTTTCAACATGTTAATGGCGTGAAAAAGCGCCAATAGGAGACCTACCCCTCTATAGTTTTCTGCAATCAACCACTAATAGGCGCCAAATAGACTAGTTCCGTTATGGTCCATTACTAAGGGCACTTGCCCGTTCTTGTTAAAGGTTTGAATGTGTTGAATCTTGTTTGCGGATTTACAGGACGCTGAAGGTGCGGGGCGTACATCCGAAACCTTATAATTACTTGCCGTTTTCTTTGCGTGACAAAAGGATGTGCAGGTTTGAAGTTCGGCGCGTACGTGTATGAGCCAGAGAAAGCTGCAGGCTTCGACTTTCACCTGTTGCGCGTTAAGATAGAAACTGGCGCACGGATTCCGCCGGTAGAGGGCATGCATAGCAATGTTGCCGTTTTCGCCGATAACGCTGCTGTTCGCAGTCATCCTGACTGGATTTCGCAGTCGCCTCTTGGTCCAGCACGGATGGGAAACAATCGTTTCAACTTTTACTGGGATGTTGTGTGCGCCACGCAGCCGGAGCATCGGGCTGAACAGCTGGATTACATTGAAGATGTTGACCGGCACTCTTTGGGTGTGTGGCTGAACAGTCAGTACTTCGCAGAACATGGTCACTGCACTTGCCCGCGCTGCAATGAGTTGTGGCGGAAGAGTGGGCTCAGCTGGCTAGAGTGGCGCCGGAGGGAGGTCACGGAATTCATCGCCCAAGTTAAGGAACGCGTGAAAAAAGAGCTAGTCATGTCTATTCAACCTGACCCTGTGTGCTCGTATGAGCGTTACGGCGTTGACTTTGATGACTTTGCCAAGTACGCTGACGCGTTCAACGTGGTGATGTTCAGCAAGAGTTATGCGACTCCGTGGTACTGGGAGATGCTGGCGCGGGCTTTCAAGAAGCTGCTTAAGAAGCCGGTGTACGTCAGCCTGTATGTTTTCGGTCCAGGTGACAGCGCGAAGGATGTATCCTCCGCGTCGGAGCTGCTTACTGTTAGCGTTCGCTGTGCGCGAGCAGGCGTTGATGGGATTCTCTACTTGGCGAATGGCGCAAGCCAAATCAGAGACTTCCAGAAGGCAACAGTTGACAAGGTTGAGCTCCGCGAGCGTTTGAAAAGCTATGGTGGTCAGTCTGTTCAGGAAGTTTTGGATTTAGTTTCGAGTTGGGAAAAAATCGTGGAGTAAGCCTCTGCCGTTACTGCAGGGATTCTTTGAGGGTCGATAGGTAGGACATGACTTCCTCGATTTTGGGTTCAGAAATTTTCAGGGCTAGCTGGATTGTTGGTCGGGGTTTTGAACGGGCTGAAGTCTGCAGCGTCTCCAAGGCGTTGCCTATGTTCGTGAGGAGTGAATCCCACGTGATTTTGGTTTTTTGTCCCTTCAGAGTGTAAAGGGAGAGGATGTGGGCACTGATTTTGCTTAAGGTGTCTCGGAATGCCCGCAGAGTTCCGATGATTTCCAGGCTGTCGTATTCTTTTCCTGAGAGGTACTCCTTAATCGTGCGGTACTGGTTTTGCAGGGCTCCGATTTCCGCGTATAGTTCAGTTTTTATTATTTCGTCTGTTCCGTCTTGCATAGATATGCAGTCTCCTCTTCTATGTCCAGCACTGCGGTAAATAAGACTTTATTTTAAAAATCTCGTCTGCCGCGTGTTACCTGAAGCTGTCTTGCATTAATGCTTTCACTTGGGCACACTCGTCGGCTAATTTTGGAGCAGGCATCATCGCTTCGCATGATACGCAGTTGCCGTCTTGGCACGTTAAAGCGTAGTTTCTTGCTTTCAACTTCTTGAGGCAAGTTAGACTCTTCTCCAAGGTTACTAGGTCTGCGTTGCTCAAGTTGGGGCATAGGTAAATCAGGACTTCGACAAAAAAGGAAGGAGGATTAGGTGGCGTAAGTCTCACGCCCACGCCGACTCAGTAATTTGGCTTTCTTTCCAGCGTTCGGTAGGCTTCTTGATGCTCAGAGATTTTTGCCTCTTCCAGCAGTGCCTCAGCGTCGAATGAGTTGTTTTCTTTCATTTGTGGTCTTCCTCATTGCTTGCAGGGTTCTCAATGTGGTTTCCGTTAGATTTTGAAGTATTTTCCGTACAGGATAATGCCCACTGCAAGGATAGCGACGCAGGACACTGATACCATGGCAAAGTCCAGCAGCACAGTAGGGCTGGCGAAGGTTGCACCTCTTAGGAAGAGCGAGGTCAAAGCGTCTGTGACGTAGTAGCTGGGTACGAATTTGCCTGCGACTTGCGCTGTTGACGAGAGGGATGCGCCGACGAAGGTGCCGAGGAACAATTGCGGAAGCACGAAGAGGAACGAGAGGCCCGTGGCTGCGCCCGAAGACTTTGCGATGGTGGCGGTGATTAAGCCGAAGCCAACGTTGGACAGCGAGAACAGCAGCACCAGTACGAAAGCGAACGCGTATGCGGGTATCCCCACGTTTGGTCTGAACCCCATGAGGTAGACCATGCCGAAGACAAGCGCTGCCTGAACCAGTGCTATAACCATGTAGGACAAGACTTGGCTTGTCATAAACTCTGTCGGTGTCGTCGGTGTGATGCGTATGCGTTTATCATGCCGTTTTCGCGGTCAGTGGCGAACGATTGGGCAACCATCATTATGAGGAATATGGACGCGAAGGTGAACATGCCTGGTGCCATGAAGTCAAGTGCCGACTGCGTTTTCACTTCAACAAGCGAAGCGGTCTCCAAACGGAACGGGCTTAAGGATGCTTGCTGGCTCTGACCAGCTATGGCTGTTAGGACTTGCTGGATTATGGGCGGCACTGCTTGGGTCGCAACCAACGAGCCCTTGTCCAAGTACAAGGAGACAGTGGCGTTTGTCCACGCGTTCGGGTCGTTCGGCGCAGCTTGATACGAAGCGAAGCTCTGGCTGAAGTCGCTTGGAATAATCACCACGGCCTGAATGCTGCCTTGCGATAGTGCGTTCTGTGCGGTTTGGTTGTCAACGTATGATTGCACGTTCAGTATTTTAGTGTCCGACAGAGCGGTTAGGAATATCTGCGATGCGTTCACCGAGTTTCCTTCGTCCATGTTGACCACGCCGACTTGATAGACTGGTTGTCCGCCTCCGACACCGCCGAAGGAGGCACCGAAAGCGAAGACGAAGACAACGGGAAACAGGAAAATCATGAACAGCACTGCAGGTTCGCGGACGGTTTTCTTCATTTCTTTCTTGGTTAAAGCTAAAACTCTTTGAAGCTTCATTTAGACTTCCTCCCGTATTTTTCTGCCAGTGAGCGCGATGAAGACCTCTTCCAGATTCTTCACCTTGTTCTTCGAAATCAACTCCTGTGGCGTGCCAAGCGCGATTAGCTTTCCATGGTCGATTATGCCGACGCGGTCGCAGAGTTCCTCCGCCTCCTCCATGTAATGCGTGGTCAATATGATGGTTTTGTCTTCTTTTTTCAGTTCTTTTATGAAGTCCCAGACGGCGTGGCGTGACTGCGGGTCCATGGCTACTGTTGGCTCATCCAAGAACGCAATTTGGGGGTCGTGAATCAACGCGAGTATGAGGCTTAGTCGCCGTTTCATTCCGCCGCTGTACTTCTCAGCCCTTCTCTTTGCGTCTCCTGTGAGTCCCATCTTTTCAAGCAGCATGGCACGTCTTGTTTTGAGCGTGTCCTTATCCATTGCGTGGAGGTTTCCGAAGAGTTCCACGTTCTCTGCACCAGTAAGATAGGGGTATATCGCGGTCTCTTGCGGGCAGACGCCTATGAGTTCCTTAATTTTTGCTGTTTCCTTCTGAACATCGTAGCCACCGACCTTGGCAGCACCGCTTGTCGGTTTCGTCAAACCGCAGAGAATGTTTATGGTTGTGGTTTTGCCTGCGCCGTTCGGTCCCAGCAGTCCGAAGAGCTCTCCTTTCTCGACCTGCAGGCTGATTCCGTCTAATGCTGTTACGTCTTCGAATTTTTTGACGAGGTTTTCAACAGTTATGGCTGATTCATTCATTCTTGCTCACTTCTTTTGCGTTTTAATTTACTAATGACAACAGCAGCATTTAGATTATTGTTAACGCCATGTTTCATGCCGGATTCTGTCAAGTCCTGGATGCGTTTGTGAACGGCTGTTACTGAGAGGTTCAGCGTTTCCGCCAACTCGCTGTAGGAGAGCCTAGAATTGCTCAGCAGGAGTTGGCATAGAACTATGTCCGTCTTATCCATGATTTTCTCGATGTAAACCTTAACTGCCAGTGAACCTTTAAAGATTTGCACTTTGCTCTCGCCCGCAGAATCAAAAATTGCTTTATTTTGCCTGTTTGTTGTGTTGCGGATTTTTCCATAAATTATAAGTGTGATTACAGCGGAAATACTGCGGATGATGGGCGAATGCACATGTCAACATCACAGCCGGGCTCGGCATCGCGGTGGAGTTCACACATTGCAGTTGCAGTTCTGCTCATAGGGCTGATGCTGATTGCCGTGATTCCTCAATGGAGCGTCGCTGCCGAAGTGCCTTCAACGGAGTGGAGTAAGAGCTTCAGCGGCGCAGCCAACGCTGTCATTCAGACTGCGGATGGTGGCTATGCCATAGCTGGCTACAGCTTGACGTACACAGGTACGGGCATGGGGGTTAGGGCCAACGCCCTGCTTATAAAAACCGACCCCTCAGGCGGGTTCCAGTGGGAAAAAACGTATGGAACGGATGTTTTCCTCGGCATAGCCAACGCTGTTGCAGTGGCGCAGACTCCAGATTCGGGTTACGTGCTGTTCGGCGAAAGTGGCGTCCTCGTTAAGACGGACGCTGACGGGAACGTTCAGTGGTCAACGCCTTTAGGGATGAGTGGAGCGTATGCAGGCGTCCGAGCCAGCGACGGCAACTATTTTGTGATAGGCAACCAGATTAACTCCAACGGCGACCAAGTTGCTTGGCTGCTCAAGGTCAATGAACGGGGCAGCGTGATTTTGAATAAAACATGGACTGGCGGCGTCGTTTACCGCGCAGTGGTTGAGACGGACGACCGTGGTTACGCGCTTGCGGGATACTGGAAAAACGATTTCTGGTTCGCCAAGGTCGATTTGAATAACAATCTTCAGTGGGCTCAAACCTACTCTTACGGTGGAGTCACAGACAGGCACATCGTCAACGCCATCACGAAAACCAAGGACGGCGGCTACGTGCTCGCTGGGACAGGAGACTGGCAAGCCAGCGGCGGCACAGTGCCTTGGATTATAAAAATCGACTCTCAGGGACATGAGAAATGGAGCTTGCCCTATGGACAGATACCCAATAACGAGTTCGGCGCGGTCTTGCAGACTGAGGATGAAGGCTACCTGCTGGCTTTGGCCAACAGCGCAATGCTGCTGCGGACAGACAGCTCCGGCAGTGACAAGTGGAACATGACCTACGCTGACACTGGCGGATCAGCCTCGAATTATCGTGCATCTGCCTTGATACAGACCAGGGACCGAGGTTACGTGGTTGTTGGCACGTCTTCAGGCAATGTCATCATGCTTGCCAAGATTTCTCCTGAACCCGACGTTACGCCGCCTGTCATTTCGGTCTTAAGCCCAAAAAGTAAGACGTATGAGCCAAGCGAGATTCCTTTGACGTTAACGGTGAACGAGCCTACTTCATGGATTAAGTACAGCCTCGACGGGAAAGACAACGTAACCATCACTGGAAACATCACCTTGCCAACGCTTTCCAGCGGCGACCACAGCATTACGGTTTACGCACAGGACATTGCTGGAAACGTCGGCACTTCAGGACCAATTCGGTTTAGAGTCGCCGCTGTTTTTCCCATAGGCTGGATTGCTGTTGGTGTAGCCATCGCTGCAGGTGTGGTTGTCGGGGTTCTGGTTTACTTTAAAAGGCAAACCCTATCAGCCCGCGGGAAGCAGGGCCTCAAAAGCTACCTTAAGCAGCATCTAACCGCCCTCGGGAACAACCGCATGCTCAGAACTTTAGTCATAATTGGATTGTGCATAATGTTCGTGCTGGTTCAGCTTTTCTTCCCATTCTTCTATTTCTCAGCCTTTAAAAGTTCAAGTAGCGGGTTTGAGGTGGGCGTAACCTACGTTTACGAGCAAGACACCGTGGACCAGATTTATAGTGAAGTGATGCGTATCCATGATTTAGGCATCCGAACAATCCGCGTGAATTTAGTATGCGACTCAGTTGACCCTAATAATTACTTGAACGGTATGACAGATGTCTTCTTCTCCGCAGCGCAGAACCTCGGCATGCGTGTGGCGCTTATAATCCAAAACCGAGAAGACCCCAATCAAATAAGGTACTATCTTGGCAGATGGGGCCGATACCTGTCCTACGTTCAGATTCTTAACGAACCCGAATCCGCCTCTTCATGGGATGTAGGCGCGTTGTTCACGGATGACGAAGCGATTTCCCTGTTCGAAAAAGTGTACGGAATAGTTGAGCAGTACAATCTTTCCGCGCAGCTTTACACGAATTTCGGAGCAGGTTTCGTTGTTAGGTCTAACTTGCCTATCAAATTCAGCGAGAACCTTGATTTCGTTGGGCTGGACGTCTTCATGGAGTCCTTCCTCGTTATGTCGCCCACTTTCATTCAACTCCTCCACGAGATAACGAACAAGGATGTGGTCATCACGGAGTTTGGCATGTCCGCAAGCGACGACGTTGCCCAGAGCAACTACATCATAAGCGGGCTTGACCTCTTCAAGAGCATGGGGCTCCGAGGCTGCTGGATAGTCTACTGGAACAGTCAAGCGGACTATTACGGAATTCGCGGAAGACTTGCAGAACAAAGGATAGGTGAATGGATTGCAGAGAATACGTAAACTATTGTCTAAACCAGTCCTGATTCACGGCTTCATAATCGTCCTCACCTTAACTATCATACAGGTGATACTTGATGCTCTTCAGAAATCTTTTCTGCTCTTCATGCCGCCGCTGGGCTTCGCCTTCTTTATGGTAGCTCAGTACCTCATCCAGCCCATAATAGTAGGTGCCTTGAACATCGCTCTGCTTCATCGCCTGTACGGATATGAAGGCTGGCAGACAGGCTTCTGGCTCAACGGTATATTCCTGCTGCTCGCGTTCTCCACCATAACCGTCATATTCCAGACAATTTTCGGCTTAGCCGCTACTCCGTACATCATGGTAGCCGAGGTTTTGCTGCTTCCTCTTCCGTTCGGGTACCTCGGCAAGTTCAGCAACCGCGGCAACAAACCAGCCGCCCAGCAACAAGCATCGCCTACTTCAGCTGCGTCATCTTAAGAAATGCTCGGATTCTTTCCGCCAAGCGTTCGGGCTCTTCTACCGCTTCGCCATCCCACAGCAAGTAAGGCGCAGCCCACGCATCAGTGAAGCAGAACTGTTGGATTCCAGGTCTGCTGATTATTCGCAGATTCACGTCAAAATAATCCGTGTGCTCATCCAGTGGTCCAGACATCAGAATCGCGTTGAAGCTCGTGTATCCTTGAGCACTGTAAAACCTAAGGATGCTAGTTATGCCCTCAGCCAGTCCTTGCCACTCATTTGCGCCGAGTTCCTTCAGGCTGGATTTCCCGTTAACTACTGCTTGGGCTTCGTTTAATCCACGAAGAGGCGCGAAAGGAACCAGCCAATCCACGCCGTTGACCTCGAAGAGGTATCTTTCTCCGTTCTTCTCTTTCGCGATCAAGTCGCGCCAGTAACTGGTGCCGTGCTCTTCCCAGTACGCTTGACTTTTGTCCATAAGCAGCTTCACGAGGTAGAACGGGCGGTCTCTAACCAAGATTTGCATGTGCGGATGAAATATCGAGGAGCCCGCCGGCGTCAAATAGTTGAAAACAAACACGGGAAACCTGACTGAGGCGTCCACTTCGCACAGACGCTTCAAATACTCCATGCCGCCGCGGAAGCCATCAAGCAGCATGCGAGGCGTGAAATCCTCTAGTTTCAGGTGGTGCTCCCGCGACAGAACCGCTAAAATGCTCTGCTCAGCGTGCCCCAGCAAGTTCGGCACCACAATGGCGTCGCCTACCTGGATTCTGCCGTCTGTGAGGAAGTTTTTGGGGAACATGGGCGTCTTGATTTTCACGTTTTCGGGGCAGAAGGGGCAGTTCTCTCTTGTTTTTTCCACCAAGGCGCGGATTAGTTCACCGTCGGAGGTTAAGAACCTGCCGACGTAGTTGAGCATGCCTTTGATGACTGTTGTGTTTCTTCCTGTCAGCGGGTCGGTTCGGTACTCGAAGGTTACGGTGTCTTCCTCAAAATTTTTCAGGGGGCTCAGAATCCTGGCTTGTTTGAGGGTTTTTTTGAATTCTATCATTCAGTTCCCCCATATCATGTTCGGTGTTCAGGATTAATTTGTTTTGACCGTTCTCCTGAGCATTTTCGCTTGGGAGTCCTTAGAAAGATTTAATTCTTCAATCATGTGATGTGCATTGTTAAGGGGCGAACTGCTTTGGCGAATTTGGCGCAGTTGAAATTTGCGATGGGGACCAGCATACTGATAGCTGGCTTCATATTCGGCATTTTCATATTCGCCATTCTGTTCCTTCTGCAGCTGGATTTGGTGACAGGGCTAATCGTCGCTTTAGGCGGAGCTGGGCTCTTCATACTTTTCCAGTACCTGATAGGACCCGTAGTTGTGGCTGCCTCCACGCGGCTGCACTTCCTTAAGCCTGGAGAAAACCCATGGCTTGAATCCACTGTTAAGGAGCTTGCGGACAAAAGCGGTTTGCCCATGCCGAAACTTGCCGTGGTTCCTAACAAGACGCCTAACGCCTTCACTTACGGCAGAACATCCAGCAGCGCCGTCTTGGCTGTTCACGAAGGCTTGTTGACCAGCTTGAACGAGGATGAAATTAAGGGTGTCATAGCCCATGAGCTGGGTCACATAAAGCATAAGGATTACATCGTTATGACAGTGCTTTCAGCGTTGCCACTGATCGCGTACATTGTTGCTTGGAGTGCTTTGCGCGCAGGCATGTTCAGCTCTTATTCTAGGCGAAGAGGCAAAGAGAACAACGCTGGCATAATCTTGATAGCCATAGGCGTAATCGCGTTCATAGTTTACATCATCACCTTCCTCAGCGTCATGCGGCTCAGCCGACTGCGCGAACACTTCGCCGACGCGTACTCCGCCTATGTGACAGGCTCCCCGCGAAGCTTGGAGAGTGCCTTGACGAAAATCACTTATGGCTTATCCCTTGCACCTCAACCGTCCTCGGAAGTCCGAGCGTTCTACATTGAGGACCCAGCTTTGGCGAAGCAGGAAGCCCACGCCATTTTGGAGAAGAAGCAGGACTACGACTTGGACAAGGATGGCGTGCTGGACGAGCGCGAACTTGAACACGCCATGGAAAAGGAAGCCAGGTCTACGTGGAGCAACCTGAATACGCTGTTTGCCACGCACCCGCCGACGTTCAAGCGGATACTGCTTCTGCGCGAGATAGAGCAAGAGATGCAGACTGGAAGGTACACTGGAGACCGCGTTTACGCCCACGTTTAAACCACCGCGCCCATTTTTAATTATCAATTAATTTGATTAACTCGAGTTTACGCTTTATACAGGATTTTCCTAATTGGAATGTTGACCTCTAAACCGTTTTGAGAAAGTCTTATAAACTTACCATCCTAAATTGAGCGTATTCATAATCGAGGAGATTGTGTAAAGAATGTCTAAAGTAAAAGAGTATTCTTGGATGACTAAAGATAAACTGATGACTTACACCTTCGTTGCACTCCTAATACTCGCAGTAATAACAATCGTCATGTGGTGGAACGTCTATACAATAACATACGCAGACGGAGCAGCCACACAAACTGGCATGTCATACGGCTTAACTGTCCTAATCAATTGCCTCATAGCAGTCGGAATAGCAGTCGGAATCGACGCACTACTGTACAAGGTAGCATCTGACAGCCCACTCAACACGATGTCTGCCGCCGTATTCGGCTTAATCGTCGCATTATCCTATACGATTGGCGAACCAGTAATGCGCGTAAGCGAGGTGCTGCCTTTGCTTGGTCCTGAAGCATTCATCTACGTCGCATTAATAACCGTAGTTGGCATGGTTGTATTCAAAAAAGTACAGGGCATAAAAGGAAGAAAATACGTAAATCCTGCCGCAGCAGCAAAACTCGTTGTACTAGGTTTCGTAGGACTATTCACAATTCTGATTCCTGCCGACCATCTTGTCACAGGCGGACTGCAAGTACCCTCACTGGCTGGACCAATCGGCTATGACGTAATCGCAGGCAACGGCGCTGCAGGATTTGGCTACTATTTAGTAAACTGCTTCGCAAATCCAGCTGTAAGCACCCCTCCCACACCTACACAAGGTGATGTATTTAATCTGTTGTTATTGAGTAAGTTCCACGGTTGGGCAGGTGGCGCCTCAAGCCTCGCAGTAATCATCGTTGGCATAGCCCTATTTGTTCTTGCGCGCCGATACATAAAATGGAGAATCACAGTATCTTACTTTGTAACAGTCGCAATAATGTCGGTGATTCTGAACTATGCATATCCAGGCGGCGACTTACTGCTAAGGCTCGGCTTTGAACTATTCGTCGGCAGCTCAATATTCCTAGCGTTCTTCATGGCAACAGACCCAGCAACTACGCCTCTCACGTACATGGGACAAATAATATTCGGTGCAGGCTTAGGAGTGTTGACGGTGCTGATTCAAACATACATGGGTTTCTTAGGCGGCTCAATCCTGGCGCTAGTCATAATGAACCTTACGTCGCCGTTCTTGGACAGAGTGGGCAAGCTGAAACCCACCACAGAGAAGAAAACACCGAAACTTCCCAAAGCCAAACAATTCATTGAAGTCAAAACCTACGAATGCATAAGGTGCGGAGCCTGCATGCGCGTTTGCTGCCACAAACTAAGTCCGATAGTGATCAAAGAAGCCTTCGACAAAATGGACGTAGAGAAACTAGTGAAACTCAACGCGGACTACTGCGACGGCTGTGGACACTGCAGCTTTGTCTGCCCATCGAGAATCGACCTGAAAGGCAGCGTACTCAGAGCCAAAGCGATGATACGAAAGCAGTAAAGTCAGCCAATTCTTTCCCACTCTTCTTTCTCTTTTAAGAAAGCTTTTCCGCTGTAACAGCGGGTATCTTCTGTGAATATCAGATGGAAAACTCGTTCTGAATTATCTCCACAATTTTCTCCGCTGTGCTTCCATCACCAAAAGGAGACGTTGTGGGCAATTCTTTCCGCTGTGCCAAAACTGCTTCTATGCCTGCCAAGATTTTCTGCTTCTCAGTTCCGACAACTTTGGCGAAACCAGCCTCCACCGCTTCAGGTCTCTCCGTGGATAGGCGAATCACCAACACAGGTTTCCTGATGGATGGCGCCGTCGCTTCCTCTTGGATTCCGCCGGAATCCGTCACTATCAACTCGCAACGTCTCATCAGCACCAGAAAATCCAAGTACCCAACCGGTGGAAGAACTTGAACGTTCCCGCTCTTCACGAGTTGCGAGTACATCCTGTTCTGGCGCAGCCTCTTCTTGGTGCGTGGGTGCATCGGATAAACAACAGGCACAGGCGACTCGGCGAAGGCACCGATGAAATTTTTTAAAACCTTCAAGTCATCCACGTTCTCTGCCCGGTGAGCCGTGGCTAAAGCGAACCTCTTGAAGTGAATTTTGCCCAGTATTTTGGATTTTTTCTCTGCTATCGGCAGATGCTGGAGCACGGCGTCTATTATCGTGTTGCCGGTCACGAAGATTTTGCCCCAGACGTTCTCTTTTTTCAAATTTGCTTCCGCCAGCGCAGTCGGAGCGAACAAGCACTCGGATAGGTGGTCTGTCAAGCGCCTGTTGTGCTCCTCGGGCATGCGCAGGTCAAAGCTTCTCAATCCCGCCTCCACGTGACCAACAGGAACCCCACGCTTATTTGCTGCCAGCGCCGCCGCAAGCACACTGTTAGTGTCACCTTCAACCAAAACAAGCGACGGCGCGGTTTTTTTCAGCAGTTCGTCCATGTTCATCATTATTCGTGCTGTCTGCACGCCAGCCGAGTAGGCTTTAATCTTGAAAGTGTAATCCGGCGGTGGAAGTTCAAGGTCTTCGATGAACTGCTGCGACATGTTATAATCGTAATGTTGACCGCAATGAACGAAAGCCATAGGAACCTTGCGCTTCTTCAGCGCTCTTATGACAGGCGCCATCTTGATGATTTCTGGTCTCGTGCCCGCAACAACCGTGACAGCCTTCATCCATCAACCAGCCAACTACGTCTTCTTGATATAGCCTTCTTTGGGTTCGTAAATCGTGCCTTCACGCAGCAACTGCCCCAGCATACGTTCGGTTTCGGCTCTTGGGATCTTGTGTTTTGACTCTACTTCGTCCATAAGCGCCGATTTCTCAACTACGCCCGTCACTTTTTCCATTTCAGTCAGCACCGAAAGAATCACCTGCAGCCTGTCCCGCATGCTTTTAGGCTTCCCAGTCATTATGATGTCAATGTCCATCTTGAACGAGGACAGGTCGATTCCAACCTCCTCAAGAGACCTCTTCATTATCGCAATGGCGGCTTCCGCGTCTTCACCAGACACCTCTTTCCGCAACGCTACACGCGCTCTTGCCTCAGCAATACGCACAAGCGATTCCAGTTGGCGCGCGGTTATCGCCACGGGAGATCCTTCTGTCTCGCTTGCCGCACGCATCGCCAGATAGAAATCGCTAAGGCGGTTCAGTGCTTCATTGCTTAATACAGGCTTGATTCCCTTCGCGTAGCTGATATACTTGCGCACAAGTTCTGGGTCAATCTGCGCCTCCACGGGACTTGCGCCTTTTCTGTGAATTTCAAGGATGTGCCGAGACATCTTCCCATCCGCCTCCCTGTCAGGCACGTCACGCAGCACAAAAATCAGGTCGAACCTAGACAGAATCGTCACTGGAAGCGAAATGTTCTCCGCCACCGTTCGGTGCGGCTCGTATCTGCCCAAGGACGGGTTCGCAGCCGCAAGTATGGCGGTTCGAGCGTTCAAAGTGGCAACGATGCCTCCTTTGGCGACTGAAACCGTGTGCTGCTCCATGGCTTCGTGAATGGCAACGCGGTCTTCTGGACGCATTTTGTCCATCTCGTCGATACAGGCTATTCCTTTGTCGGCTAGCACAAGTGCTCCTGCCTCCAGACTCATGGAGCCGCCTTTTTCTCTAATGACGGCGGCGGTTAAGCCGGCGGCAGTGGTTCCGCGTCCTGATGTGTACAAGCCACGCGGCGCAATCCTCGCCACATATTGCAGCAACTGCGATTTGGCTGTGCCTGGGTCGCCTATCAGAAGCGCGTTCATCTCACCTCTTACGGTGATGTCTGGCAGGGTTTTTGATACTCCGCCGAAGAGAAGGTACATGATGGCTTCTTTGATGTGTTCGTAGCCGTAGATTGAGGGCGCTATTGAATTCATGATTTTCCTATGAACCCACGGGTCTTTTGCGAGTTCAAGGATTTTCTGCTCCTCTTCAGGAGACGGCGGCGAAGTCTCGGGTTCTTTGCCTAAAACCTCAAGGGAATTAGCATCCACGTGCAGTATGAAAGTGCGGAGCTTGCCGATCCCTGGGCGAGAGGGCGCGAAGGCGCGGACGATTCCAACGAGGGAAACGTGGTCTCCTGGTCTGGCTAAGTCAACAATTTCGCTCCCCACAAGCTTAACGTTCAACGTGCGGGGAAGCTGACCAGGCGGCAAATCCTCTGGTCTCTCCTGTAGGCGCAGGTCCTGCGAGTCTATGAACGTGGATTCCTCTTGAACGAACTCGAAGGGTCCTTTCTGCCTGCATGAGGGGTCGCTGCACTCGAACGGTGCTCTTAGAAATGGACCTGACTGCTCCACCTGTGTCTGTGTTCCGCAGCGTTTGCATTTGAAAGAGGCTTTCATAACCATGGGGCGCACTGGTGTGGCTCGTACCACGATGCCTTCAACCATGACGAGTTTGCCCAACTGTTTTGAGCCAAGTTTTCTCAGCTGCTCTTTTCCCAAAAGCTGCACGATGCGAACGGTTACTTTCTCTAATTTCTCCGCGTATTCCGCGTCTTGAATTCCGAGTTGAGCATATGCCGCGTTGCCTGCGTACTGCAAATAGTCATCAGGCTTCTCGAGGAGTCTCTCGGCGAGTCTCTGGTCGAAGCTGAAAAGGTCTATGAAATCAACTGTGACCGATTCTCTTCCTGCTATCGCCATCTGCGAGATTCTCTGGCGGTACTTTTCTCTTTTGAAAAATTCCAGAAATCGTTCCTGCGGGTCTATGGTTTGCAGCTCTTTAGCCATCCGTTCACGTTTCCCCTTCATGTTCAAGTATGTGAGCTTTCCACTCGTTGATTATCCTGCCGAGTTGCTGGTAAATGAATTTCTCCTCGCTTGTAAACTTTTTCAGAACCTGATCGGTTTGGGCGGGACCTGCGGATAAAGCAACTATTTTTTTCAGTCTTGAATCCACGATGTCCCACGCCAAATGCTTCGCCTTCTCATATTCCTGCACTTTCTCAGGCTGCTTCGCTATTTCCTCCTTCATGCTTGCGAGGTACCGGCGGAGTTTAGGATAAAAATCCTCTGGAAGCTCAGATATCTGTCCAGCAATTTGCACACGTTCTTTCCAAATAACTTTGTAAAGCTTGGCAGCGTCTAAGCTGTCTTCTTCACGGAAATGGGCGATTCCCTGCTCCGCGAACATTTGCGCAACCCAAAAATAGATTTCATACTCATTACCCTCCTCGAAAGGGCCAACCGTTAACCCGGCAAGCTTGATTTCCGGATAGTTCCTGTTAGCGATAACTTTCACGAGTGAGTTTTCGAAACAAAAATCCAAATTCTTATTGTCCAACTCCATCCAACCCGTTCCCCCGTTGACTCTTCCTTCCCTTTATGCGGTGAAACAGGATATAAGAGGAATAGTTTAAAGATTTAGATTAGTCAATTCGAGAATTTAGGGAAACCAAACCTGCAGCACCTGTGCATTTTTAGCGATGCAAGAAAGGGCTTGTCCCCGTTTTTGTTAGGGCCAGAGGCCGCGTGTCCGTATCGCATTGGCAACTCTTCCCACACCTAACATCAAAGCGGCTGTTCGCATGTCACTCTCTTCTTCCTGCGAAAGCTTATACACGTCGTCGAAGGCTTTGGTCATCTTGCTCTCAAGCTTCCTGTTCACTTCCTCCAGCGACCAGTGCTCCCTCGTCAAGTTTTGAACCCATTCGAAATAGCTGACAGTGACCCCTCCAGAGTTGGCGAGAATGTCGGGGATAAGACATGTTCCCTTCTCGAACAGAATCCTGTCCGCTTCAGGTGTCGTGGGTCCGTTGGCGGCTTCAGCAATCATGCGTGCCTTGATTTTGTTCGCGTTCGTCCTTTTTATTTGGTTCCCTAACGCGGCAGGGATGAGTATGTCACATTCTGCTTCTAAGAGCTCTTCGTTAGTGATATTGGTGCAGCCTTTGAAGTTTTGAACTGAGCCTGTTTTCTCCTTGTGCGCCAACACTTGGGCGGGATCAAGACCCTCCGCGCAGTAGATTCCTCCCGTGGAGTCACTTACCGCGACGACCCTGCTGCCTATGTCGTGGATTGCTTGAGCTGCGTGGTATCCAACGTTGCCGAATCCCTGTATGGCTACCGTGGCGTTTTTGAGCCTCAAGCCGGTGGCTTCGGCTGCCTTTTTTATGCAGTGAACTACGCCTCTGCCTGTCGCTTCGGTTCTTCCTTCCGACCCGCCAATTTCAACTGGTTTTCCCGTGACAGACTCAGGGATGCTGTAGCCCTTGAGTTGGCTGTAGGTATCCATTATCCACGCCATAGTCTGTGCGTCAGTGTACATGTCAGGCGCTGGGATGTCCCGGTGCGGTCCAAGGTAATCCGCGATGAGGCTCACGTAGCGGCGCGTTAGCCTTTCCAGTTCGCCAAGGCTCATTTTCTTGGTGTCGCAGCACACCCCGCCTTTTGCGCCGCCGTAAGGGATATCTGCTACTGCACATTTCCACGTCATGAGCATAGCAAGCGCGGTCACTTCGTCGACTGTGATGTTCGGGTAGTAGCGGATTCCGCCTTTAAATGGTCCTTTCACGTCCCAGTGCTGAACTCGGATGCCTTTAAACACTCCAACCGTGCAGTCGTCCATCTTTATGTCGATGGAGACCATGATGGTCCTTTTGGGCTCGCTGAGAATTTTATGAATTCCATGGTCAAGGTGCAGCTTTTTGGCTGCAAGGTCAAGTTGTTCTAACGCAACCGTTAAAGGCGCGTGTTCATTTGCCATAAAACATCACTACACGATAGTGTCGCTCAGCTATTAAAATTGCTTTCTAGTCTACATTCCGCTCCCGCGCTTCACCTCCATAACTATTCTTGGCGACCAGCAAAGTCAACGCGAATCTTAATTAGGTAACAGTCCAATAACGCTTTTTGATACTATGATTTCGGGTTTCATGATCGTTAAGAACGTACTGAAACAGGGATACCCTTTCGTGGAAGCCATAGCATCTGCTTTGCCGATTTGTGACGAGTTTTTGATAGCTGAAGGATATTCCACAGACGGAACTTTTGAAGTTGTGCAACGCCTTTCAAAATCGAACAGGAAAATCAAAATTTTCAGACAACATTGGCCTGCCGTGAGACGGATGAAGGTTCTTGGGGAGCTTACGAACGCCGTCAGGAAAAAATGCAGGTTCAATTACATTTTCTCTGTTCAGGCAAACGAGGTTGTGCATGAAGGAAGCGTTGATTTCATTAGAGCCTTGCCGGAAATGTTGCCCAATGTCCACAGTTTCAGTTTTCCTTACCTTCACCTGATGTGGAGCTACAGATTCTCTCAAGAGTACAGGCTGCGGTTTGCCAAGAACCTACCAGGAATAGTGGCAATCGGGGATGCGTGGGCGCTTGGTCCGAGCCGGGCCTTTATAGTCTCCGAAGCCTTCAAGAGTCTCAGGAACCCTCGCAGGTTTCTCCGCCTTATTGGAAGAGGAGTCGAATGGACATATGCCGATTCCGCCAATAACAATTTTTCGAAAGCCATATATCTACCTCGGCCAATTTTCAGGTACTGGTCTCTTTTCCCCCGCGACTGCCTCGAAAAGTGTGCACGTCACGCGGAAATGTTCAACCTTCCCAGGTTTAATGAAACCATTAACGTTTTGAAGGATTACATAGAAGACGCGCCTGCTTTTTGGGAACGTGCATCAGCCATAGCGAGGGCAGGAGTACTTGGGATAAATTATCCTGAGGCTTTCAGATTTGTCAGGAAGGAAGAACATCCTAAAATGATTCAGGGTTTTCTCTCAGACACACAGTCAAAGAGCTACTATGTTCGGGAAGAGATTCTGGAAGCAATAAAAGGGCTTTGAAACAATAATGCATGTTCGACGAAATGCTTCATACATGCTTTTCAGTACTTGCTCTGTTTTCAGAAAGGAATCTGTTCACTTGCTTGCCAGAGCTTGACTAAAGAGTCTCTCAACGACATCGACGGTTTTTTCCCACGTAAACTGCTTTGCGGTCTTCGGTCCTTCTTTTCTGAATTCCTCCTTAAGCTGCTCACTTTCTAGCAGTCTCAGAGCGGCCTCGGCGAGGCTGTGAGGATCTTTGGGTGGAACAACTAGGCAATTTTTCTCGTGAAATGCGTAGTCTTCTGTTCCATAAGGCGTCGTTATAACAGGTGTTCCACATGCCATAGCTTCTAGTGGATACAATGGAAAACTTTCGTACCAAGATGGGCAGATAATCACATCCGCTGAGGAATAAAGTGTTGCTAACTGGTCATCAGACGGAGCCTTAATGAAGTCGTATGGAACGTTAGTTTCATACGAGGGTTTTTCCAATCCGAATGCTATTAGCTTTACGTTGTCTTTTTTTTGCATGATCAGTCTCATCGCTTCCAAAGCTTCAGGAAAACCTTTCCACCTTACTTGCTTGGCAAAACACATCACTCTTGATTCATCTGAGTTTCGTTTCACTTCTCTTGGATAGAATATACTATGATCTATGGCAGGGTTTACGATTGGCAAATCAAAGCCGAATTTTTCATGCATCAGGTTCTTTAGCCAAACTGAATTTACCATTTTGTTTAAGGGTAAATAATATGTTTCTTCGGCGACTTTCTTGAGATACGCGTCACTGAAAAACAAGGGTTCGTAATGTTGCATGTGATAGAACGGTGTGCCTTTGCCGCTTTCGAACACCGAAAATGCCGTGTAGCAATAGGTTGCCACGTTGATGTCGCACTCGGGAGTTATATTGATGAGTTCTCTTATTTTGTCATGAGGATACGTGAGGCTGTAGCCATTGGAAGACGCCTTCCCCACTTTTCTTAATCCGTAATCGACGATTCTGTTTATCTGAGAGGTCCCCGTATAGCGAGCTTCAGCTTTAAGATTGAACCAGCCATGCCTATTTTTGTTGCCTAAACTAGTGATAGTTACATGGTGGCCTCTGTCAACAAGCTTATTGGCAATTTCGAGCAAAACCCTTGCTCCGCCTGTAAGACCCGTGTCGAACATAGTGTAGTTTATATTCATTTTTTTATGAGCATCGCCTTCGCTAAGCTTACTTTCTAAAGATGTGTTACTTATGTCTGGGCGCCGCCAATTTTAGTTTTTGGATACCCTATATTTTCAATAATATATTAAGGGTGAAAAGGCAATTTAAGCGAATATGCCTAGATTGACTGCGGAGTAAGACGAGTTGCAACATCCCATAGTTTCCGTAATAATTCTCAACTACAACGGAAGGAGGACCCTCGGCAAAATACTGGATAATTGTTTGCAATCAGTGCTTGAAACAGACTATCCCGCATTTGAGGTAATTTTTGTAGACAACGCTTCCACAGACGATAGTGTCAAACATATTCAACACGTTTTTGGGCAAAACCAAAAAATGCGAATTATAATAAACGCCAAAAACTATGGCTTCGCTGAAGGAAACAACATCGGAATAAGAAACTCTAAAGGCAAATACATTGCTTTGCTTAATTCCGACACAAAAGTTCATCCTAACTGGTTAAAGGAACTAGTTAATGCTATCGATTCCGAAAAAATTGGAGCGGTCCAAAGCAAACTCCTCAGAATGGATGCACCTGATTTTTTGGACTGTGCAGGTGGTTTTGTAGATTATTACGGCTACCATTTTGAAAGGGGACATGGAGAAAAGGCAAGTAACTACGATCAGTCCTCCGAGGTGTTTTATGCTAAAGGCGCTGGCATGCTCTTGAAAAAAGATGTCCTGAGAAAAACTGGCCTCTTCGACGCTGACACGTTCTTATATTTTGACGAAGTAGATTTGTGCTGGAGAATATGGCTTAGCGGCTACAAGGTTGCTTATGTCCCAAAATCAATTGTGTACCATGCCTTGGCTTCCACAACTTCCGAGTTGCAGGCAAAAATGCGAGTTTACTTCTACACAAGAAACCATCTTATGATGCTGCTGAAAAACTATTCCCTTGCAAATTTATTCAAAGCTGTGGTGGTGTCGATTCTGTTTGAAACACGCAACATCTTTCTGTTTCTGGCAAGGAAAAAACCTCAAGTTAGTGCTGCCAAAATTCAGGCATTGCTGTGGAACCTATTTAATTTTGACAGGATTTGGCAAAAACGGGGGTTCGTTCAGAAATACGTGCGCACCATCTCTGATCAGGAAGTGCGTAAAATTATGATGGCGCCATGTCCGCCTTTTCCCCTATACTTGGTCTTTTCAAGGTATAGATTTTTGAAGAGGAGAAAGTAATGTTAATACCTAACATTCAATTATGATGGATGCGGCGCTACATTGGATAAAAAAGTTGACGTTGTCTTGCTAACGAAGAATAGCCTGATGCCATGCCTTAGGGAATGCGTTGATTCAATATTTAGAAATATTCCGGTTCAGAGGCTTATCGTTGTGGATGGGGGAAGCACAGATGGTACACTGGCTCTTTTGAAGAATTATTCTAATGTGGAAATCATCGATGACTCCAATGGCACAAGAGCCACTGCTCGACAGATAGGTATCGAAGCCGTGAGTTCGGATTGGCATGTTCATGTGGATTCAGACGTTGTGCTCAGCGAGGGCTGGTTCAGAAAAGCATGGAAACTCGTAGACGCTGAAACTGGAGCAATATGGGGTGCAGCGGTTCCCGCGGAAAAGCATTTCTTTAACATTGATTATGCGATGTCGAAGCTTTACGGTAAAAGCATTAAGGAATTGCTGGTCAAGCAGATGCGGAGCCAACGCTGCATGTTGCATGATACACTTATCAGGACAGCTGCGGTCAAGGGCATCAGGATTCCGCGAAGCCTACACATATGGGAGGACGATTACATCGGCCGCTACATAATTCAGAAAGGATTCAAGTTTCTTAAAGTGACTGAGCCATATTGTCTGCACTATCTTACACCGAACGAACGATTTTCCGGCTTTATCACAACCGGTTACATCCTGCGGAAATATAGCATCTGGAAGCTCAGCCAAGTGCTACGACAGGTGCTTTTAGCTCTGCCAAAATCCATATGGATTTTTATCGCCACGAGAGATATTCAGGCTTCCAAAGTTTATTTCTTAAGTCAGATTCTCATCCTTAAAGGATGGCTGTCAAATTGAGAGTCACGCTTCCTTGTTGGAGGTTTAGGTCATGGTAGATAAAGTTGACTTGGTGATGTGGACCAAGAACGGCGCTGCAACTCTGCCTTTAGTACTAAAAAGGATTGACCAAGTTATTCCCAGCGAATTCGTGAACAAAAAAGTGATTGCAGATGACCGAAGTACTGATGAAACCCGGAAAATTGCCGAGTCTTACGGCTGGACGGTTGTGTTAAATCGTGGAAGCGGCATCAGTGATAATGCGAACACCGCGTTAAGACATGTATCTTCCGAGTTTTTTGTAAGTTTTGAGCAAGACCTGTTACTGGCTAGTGACTGGTGGACCAAAATCCCCCCACATCTCAACAATCCACGAGTAGCTGCCGCCTCTGGAATTCGTTTTGCAAGCAAGCCTATGGGCGTGCGTAAGATGCAGATGTACGTGGCAAAGAAGTATCGCGGTGAAACCGAACTTGAACCGTGGCTAAAAAGCAGACAGATGGCTGCTTTCACACTGGGAAAAACGTTGGATAACACAATTTACCGAACTAGCGTCTTGAGATCTATAGGTGGTTTTCCGAAGCTTGCAACAAACTCGGGCGTGGACACAACACTAGCCTACATCCTCAAAAAGCACGGTTATTACTGGTTTGTGGATTACAACGTTCAATCTTTGCACCTGAGGCGTGAATTGAGGCAAGAGCTGAATCATCAGTATTGGTACGCCACGCAGCTGAAAGAGATATGGCGAAAAATAAAGGCGGAGACTGGCATGATTCCACCTGTCACTCGGTCAGGCGTGATTTTCCGTTTTGCGGTGTCGCCGTTCACAGGGTTGCTTATGGCTTGGAAAATGAAGGAGCCGTCAATAGTTTACGTTCATCCACTCATTCGATTGTATTATCTACGTGGCTTTTTAGAGTCCAGGTGACCTATTTTTGAAGCAGCGACTCAAATAAAGTGCGTCGGATACATTGGCGCATGAGTTCTCTATTTATTTAAACATTACAGCAAAACACCCTTAAAGGCATTCTACTGTCTCTTTCTGAAAAAGAGTTAATTTCAGCATGAAGTGGCAGATTCAGCTGTTTCTGCCATCATGTCTGGGTTGCACTTGTTCAAGAGTTCCGCAAGCTCCTTCTCCAAGGTTTTGGCTTTCTCAGCAACTTTTTCAACTTCTTTCTCAATCGTTTTGTCTTTAAGCTCTTCTTTTCGTTTCTCGTTAGACTTTAAGATTAGGCGCAGAAACTCCGAGTCATAATAGTTCAGTAACAGTTCAGTGTTGGGGATTAGGCAATGGCCTCCAATGATTCCTGGAAACATGATTGGTCTGTCCAGTCTCACGCGGTGTGTATCCGCAAGGAAATCCACTGCATCATCAAAATCAGCTTTAGCAGCTCTGGAGATTCTGTGCATCTCTTGGAAGCACGCTATCATCCAGGCGCGGTAGGTTGTTTCGAAGAGTTTAGCCAGTTCTGTTTCTGTGCAGCTTTTTAGTTTTTTCACTTTTAGGTTCATTTTTTCGAAATGTCGACAAGCCGCGTTTGCGGATTCTTGGGTTGTTCCGCCGACGTATTTTGTCCAGCGTTTCATTTCCCACTTCATGTGCTCGGGGGTTCGGTGTACTCCGCGGACTGGTGAGTGGGCTACAAGGCATCTGCAGCGTTCTTGGATTTTCATTGTTGTTCCTGGTGGGACGGTGCTGTTTATGATGACGAGTTTCGGTTTGAAACGCTTAACGTAGCTGTAAACTACGTCTGTGAAAGTTGATTGGGTTTTGCATGGTAGGCATATGTGCATGGCGTCCACTTCGCTTGGCAGTTTGCTCTCTTCTTGGTGAACCGCACGCATTTTTGCCTCATCCACATCTAAACCGTAAACAGTGAAGCTCTCTTTCTGCTCTTTCAGCAGCGTGAACAGTGTGGCTCCGATTTCTCCCAAGCCCACTACTAGAACCGTCTCTTGAGTTATTTTGGTTGCCTCCGTCAGAGGAAACTCGTAGAGCGTTAAACTATTTAAATCTGGAGCCCGAAAGGAAAGCCTATGCCACAACTGAAAATGGGAAAAGGCGTAATTACCGGAAAAGACGTTCAACTGGGCGAAGATGTCGTGGTCTGGAACTACGTGGTTATAGGTGACAACACCAAAATTGGCGACGGAACCACCATTGGGAGTTTCTGTGACATTGGCAAGAACGTGGTAATCGGCAGGAAATGCAATATCCAGGCGCACGTGACAATTTCGAACGGTTGCGTGCTGGGCGACAATGTGTTCATCGCGCCCAACAGTTCCTTGTTGAACGACAAGTACCCGAGAACTGACCTCCTCACGCCTCCAACTGTAAAAGACAATGTTACCATAGGCGGCGGCGTCACCATACTGCCTAACGTGGTACTCGGCGAAAACTGCGTCATCGGCGGCGGAAGCGTCGTCGCGAAGAACGTTCGCGCTGGGAAAGTCGCCATGGGAGTGCCTGCAAGAGAAGTGATGACTGTAGAAGAGTATGAGGCTAAGCGTGAAGCGTTCATTCGGGCAAGGCGCAAGGTGAACCCATGAAAATCTGGTATGACGCCTGCACTGGCAAACACATTCGATACGGCACAGCCATAGCGCAGAGGCTCAGAAAACGCGGGCACGAGGTGATTTTCACGACGCGGGAGCATCCTGACACGCTGCCGTTGGCGCGGATTCTCGGAGAAAACCCCATCGTTGTCGGCAGATACAATCCGCAATCGCTTTTTTCACGACTGGAAGAGAGCGCAGACCGCGTCATCCACTTCTCAAGAATGTTTAAGGATAATATGCCAGACGTCGCGATTTCGCATCAATCCGTTGAGTTATGCCGCACCGCGTTCGGCTTAGGTATCCCGATAATTTTGACTGCGGACACTCCGCACGCCACGGCAGTTAACAGGCTGACCATTCCCTTCGCAACCAGCGTTGTGGCGTCAAGCTCTATTCCGCAACGGTTTCTGAAAAACCACTGTGCCAGGAACATCATCCAATTCGAGGGCGTAGACGAAGTTGCATGGATAAAAGGGTTCAAGCCATCCAAGATTACGGGGCTGAAGAAACCGTTGATAGTGGTTAGACAGATGGAGCACAAAGCCGCTTACGCCGCGAACAAGACAGATTTGACCGCGCAAGCTGCGGAAAAACTCGGCAGGCTGGGAAACGTGCTGTTCATCAAGAGATACAACGAAAACGGCAAAGAATTCGGGTTAAAAGAGGAACTCGTTGACTCTGCAAACCTCGTGGCACACGCCGACCTAGTCGTCAGCGCCGGAGGCACCATAGCTCGGGAAGCAGCACTTCAGGGAGTCCCCAGCTTGGTAGTTTCCGAAATAGGCAAAACCTACGTGAACTGGTACCTGGCAAGGCAAGGCTTCCCCCTGTTCATCGTCAGTCCACAGAAGGTTTTGAGCATGGCAAAGAAGTACGTGGGAAAAAGATTCGACGTCCAAACGAAGCTTGCACTGCTGGAAAATCCCGTGGACAAAATCGAGGAAGCCATCTCGCACGCTAAATCTACTGCTTGAGCAGCCTCTGCGCTGAATCTGAGAACGAAAAATTAAAGACTGACAGGGCAGATTGAATCAGCAGAAGAAACGGGCCGGTCGTCTAGCTTGGTTAGGACATTGGCTTTACGAGCCAAAGGTCGCCGGTTCAAGTCCGGCTCGGCCCACCATCGTTTCTTAAAACCTACTTGCTTCAACGACCAGTTTATCTTGAGGAAAACTGCCGAATGACGAGAAAAAATGTAAGAAAGCTGGATTGATTGGTTGCTCAAAAAGAACCGTTTTTTGAGCCTTGTTTTTCATCGATTATTTTTCCGTCTTTTAAGAAAAGCATTCGCCTCGTGTGTGCTGCAACCTTCTCGTCATGTGTCACCATCAGAATAGTAGCACCTTGTTTTTGGTTGAGTTCTGCGAGTAGCTTTACGATTTCCTGTTTGTTGGCGGCATCTAAATTGCCTGTTGGTTCATCGGCTAAAATTATGGCGGGGTCGTTTGCTAATGCGCGGGCGATGGCGACTCTTTGTTGTTCTCCTTGGCTTAAGTGTTGGGGTCTGTGCTGTTCTCGCCCTGATAAGCCAACTGTAGCCAAGAGGTCTTTTGCTCTTTGTTTTCTCTGTTCCTTGAATTTGCCCGCAAGTTCCATTGCCAGCTCCACGTTTTCTCGTGCGTTGAGGTATGGTAGTAGGTTGAAGTTTTGGAAGATGAAACCTATTTTGTCGCGGCGTATTTTGCAGAGTTGCGATTCTGGCAAGCGTGCGATGTCCATGTTGTCTATGACTATTTTGCCATCTGTTGGTTTGTCTAGGCAGCCTATGAGGTTTAGTAATGTGGTTTTGCCTGAACCAGACGGTCCCATGATGGCTGTGAATTCGCCTCGTTTAACCTCAAGGTCCAAGCCGGTCAGGGGCTGTATTTTGCGTTTGCCAAGCGTGAATGTTTTGGTCAGGTTTTCGATTTTTAGGACTGGCTCATTCATGACGCATTGCCTCCGCGGGTCGTATTTTTGCTGCTCGCCATGCTGGATACAAACTTCCAAGTACGCCCAATAGTACTGCAATGCCTAATCCTGCTAGTATAAGCTCAGGGGTTATGGTTATAGCGAGAGGCACCGCCACCTCTTGCCCTTCGGCTGTCACTATATAGTCAACACCATACCGGTGTAAGCGGGGAAGCAGCAAGTTTCCGAGTGTTGATGCGCCGACTGTACCGATGGCTATGCCGACTACACCTGCGATAAAGCTCAGTAGGGTACCTTCAAGCATGAACTGCCCAAGAATCATCTTGTTGCTGGCACCCATGGCTTTGAGGGTGCCAATTTCTCTGGTTCTCTCCCGCACCGAATACAGCATAATGAGCAGAATTATTGCGACTTGAGCAGCCACCACGATGCCTATCTGCATTATAGCGGTATTTTTTAAATTGTCTAACGATGCTTGCGTGTTTTGCAGTTTTTTCTCCCAATACTCTTTATTTTCTAAAGCCGCGTTTATCATCGCTTTATTGGTCTGAACCTCAAGCTCTGGGTATTGTTCTTTAATTTTGTTTTCAACTGTATCTACGTTTTCTACATTGTCAGCAAAGACTACGAGTTTTAGTGCCTGTCCAGTTGTGTTAGTGATGGTTTGGGCGTCCTCAAGATTCATGTATACAGCAAACGGTAGGGTTGATCTTCCTACTCCTTGAATACCCACGACCGTAAAGTTATGTTCCAAAAGGTTAATGGTGTCACCGACACTGGCGTTAAAGTAGTATGCAGCTACCTCTGTTAAAACGACGACGCCATGGTCACCAGCCTCTAGGTTTCGACCAGCAGTAATATTCTCCCCCGCGGTTAACGTCCAATCATTTGTAGGCAAAATCGAGGGAAACCTTTCGATATAAGAGGCTTCTAAAGGTATTCCCTCAATGTACATGAAGTCCACGTATGTGTATCCATTGTAAGTGACGTTGAAGTAATAGTTCTCTTCGTCTGGTAGCCAATACGACAGTATTGGTATAACGTCTGCGATTTCTGGGATAGAGGTGAGATTAGCGTAGTCAGAGATGTTCAAAAATGGCGTTACCATCATAGTTACGTTTTTGTAGGGTCCTTGGTTATAGAGAAATTGTAATCCCAGCTTGCAGTCTATTTGAGTTGCAGTAAGATTCAGACTCTCACTAGATTCTTGGATGCCGCGCAATATTTCATTGATTATTTCTTGGTTGCCTTGCTGGTTTGCGATGATGGTTGGCGGCAGAGAAATTATTATCGCCAAAGCCAAACTCAACACTACAATCAGCAAGAGCGCTCTTGCTTTTCTTCTGGATATGTTTCTAATGGCTCTTGTTAAGATTCCCATGTTCTCTCGTTCCTTGACTTTTTTTTATGAATGCCATGTCAAATTATTATTTCTACGGTATAGGCGATTTTGTACTACGATTTAGTACAGTCATTTGACTGCCAAAAAATACAGGTTATCGTGGAACCTGTCACGCAAGAACTTGTTATAGACTGCCCTTACGCCAGACTTTGACGGTTTCATATCCGAAAATCACTATAAAGACTAGGGCGGCGACGACTGAGATGGCATACGCGAGGGTGAAAACCGGCTCAAGAACCACAAGCTCCAGAACTAAAACCCCAACGGCAAATATGAGGTAGAAGAAGTGTCTGGGGATTAGGAAGCTACTGATTTTTACACAGTTCTCCAACTCTACCCGGTTGACTACGTAGTCGCCCCATTCTCGTTTGACAAGGCACGCCTCCTCCAGTTTAGCGAGGTGGTGCTGGACTATTGAGGGACTACTGAGTTTTAGGGTTCGCTGGATTTCTCTGATGCCGAGGGGTTTGTCGGCTTTGAGCAGTAAACGGTAAATATCCAGCGCGGTTCCCTTTAGTGTGTCAGCGGGTTCTTTTTCAGCTATGTCTATTCCCCGCTTAAACAAAAAATGCAGCTTATCCTTAAGCATTTTTCTATTTAGAGGGGGTCAGTCAAATCTGTGCAGACATAGCAAAACTTCCTCCACCTGCTAAAGGTCGCCGGTTCAAGTCCGGCCCGATCCACCTTCGCAAAACCTTTTCACACGGTTAAAGTCCGAGGTTCTGCAGTTTCTCTGGTTCGAAAACTGTGAATCTCGAGGTTCTCAATCTTCTGCCCAATTTGGGGATTAAGCCTGCCGCGTCGGTTCCAAGTTTACACGTCAAAGCGCAAGCCAGCGCGCCTAAAGGCTCGATGTTTAAGATGTCTCTGTTTAATCCCGTGTGTTCCACGGCGGCTCTTATTTTTGGGAGTGATGACCCGAGGACGAGCAGTCGGTCCAGCAGAGATTCCCGCCAAACTTTAAACTTTGTCAATTGCGCGTTTGAAAGCTCGGCTTCAACGCGGTCTTCCCCTTCTATAATGCTGGTAATCTTAATGTTCACGGGCAAATCCTCGCAGAGCCCATAAAGTTCAGCTATTTTTTTCAACGCTATTTTTCTTCCATCCACCAGTTGAGCCTGCAAAACTCGCAGAGGAACCGCGGCGTAAACGTTTTTCGGCTGTAAAACGCCCACGTCTAAGAGCAGTTCTTCCCTGCTCTTTTCCAAGCTTACTACGCATCCATTAATCGCTGAAAACCGCTTCACTCCCTGAAGACTGACAGGGCAGATGCCTATTTCCTTTGCCACGTAATTTGCGGCTATGCCCTCGTCTTCTCCATCCAGAACGATTTGCACCCACCTGTCAGCCACAGTGCCCAAAATTTGCATTTTCACTTCCAGCCCTTCCAAAGAATCGTTGAGGATTTTGCCGACTTGCTCCAACTGGCTGGAATCCCTGGCTTTAGTCAGCAACGTAAGCGTAGTCATAGATCATCGCCGAGAAGATGGCATATCTCTTCGTGAAGTCTCTGCACTCGTTCAGCCGCGTCTTCTTTATGTTCCTCAACAAGCTTTCTGACGGTCACTTCAACAGGCGCCTGCTTGGTGCCTTCAATTAGCTTATCAGCGTATGACACGATTTTTTCTTCCAACGTCATCGGCACATAAACGTCTTTTGGCCACCCGAATTTCTCCGCTTCCTCCGCGGTTATTCCGCCTCCAACGTGCCGCTTAATTATTGAAATCACTGCATCAGGCAAGCCCGCTGCCTCGGCTATTTCTGCTCCAACAACTGCATGGTGGACTGTATGAGTTTTCGCTCTGCCGATGTCATGAAGAAGGGCACCTATCTCTACGAGGTTAGAATCAACTTTAAACCCTTTTTCTTTGAGGACTTTTGCGGTTTTCAACGCGACCTCCGCCACGGCTTCACAGTGCCTTATAACCGCGGGGGCGCATCGAGTTTCACGGAGAAGTTGTAATGCTTGCTCTCTGGACGGAAGAGGGTTACTCACCCAGTTCCTTCCTCAACTGATCAACTTTTTCAGACAGTTTCTGGACGATTTTTTCGTTCCCGCAATGGACCAGAGGTTTGCCGCAGGTGGAACAGTGGAAAACCAGCTCCACGGCTTCTTCAAACGGAACTCGCTTGCATCCCGGAGTGTTACAGTAATAGAAGTCATGGTTTTTTTCGTATTCCAAACGAACATTAAGTTTCTCAAGAACCCTACGTTTTTGGCTCAAGATAAAGCCTTCAAGCTGGTCTGGCTGAAGCTTCCAGTGGAAAATAAACCAGCCCGTTTTGGGGTCGCGTGTTCTCCTCAAGCTTACGAGGGAATGGTCGTAAAGTTTGTAGAGGATTTTGCGCACCGAGTTTAAGCGAATGCCCGTTTTGTTGGCTATTTCGTCATCTGTTATTTCGTCTACGTTTTTGATGTATTCAATCAGTGTTACCGCTTCTTCCTCGCCTAACGCTGCCGCCACTTTCATTAATGTTGCATCATCGATGGTTGATAACATGCCTTGGTTCCTTTCAACAGATATAATTAGTAGCAGTGCTTCCATAAAACTCTTCTTCAAAAATTAGCCAGAATCAACATTCAACCCACGTTTTTTTACCCCTTTTCTGAGGCACAATCGCAATTTTCGCGTTGCCAAACACCTTAGTTAATTCTTTGCCTTCAAAAAAGCGGTCAAGGAAAACGGCTAGTGCGGCGCATTCCGAGTGGGGCTGGTTTCCGACTGCTACGTTAAAGTCTGAAACTTCGTCGGAATAGAATCCTTTTGGGACTTTTTGGCTTCCCACAAGAACCAGAACGTCTTTTTTCAGCTTGCGGATTCTTTCCAGAACGTCGCTTGCCTGCAGGTTTTCTCCGTAAGCGGTCAAGTGGACAATTACGCCGCCTTGGGTTTTCCAGTCTTTCACGGCGGTTTTCCAAGGCTTTCCCATTTCGAATAGGAATTCTCCGCCCCAGTTTCGGTTCACCTTCTCGATGGTTTCTTTTATTTTCTGGTCCACCGTGTCCGAGAGTATGAATCCTGAGGCGCCAAGCGCTCTGGCTGTGAGGGCAACGTGTGTGGTAAGCCGCACGTCTCGTTGAGGTCTGTGTCCCCACCTTAAAACGACGATTTTCTGCGTGCCCGCTGCACTTTCACTGGTTTTTGCGGTTGGTTCTGAATTTTCCATCGAGTTCCTCCACTCTTTTTCTGACTTTTTCGGCGAACCACGGTGTTGAATCAAAAATCACCTGCACCGAGTTATCGCCGTAGTCTGCCTTCTGCACGTCTGCTCTTTCATGAATCCAAGACATGAACGGCATGGTCTGATTGGTCAGAGGAACTGTGAACGATGCTTGAACATAGTCTTCGAGGTTTTTCAGCACCGCTTGCTTCAACGACTCCAAGTTTGTATGGCGCAGCGCTGACAGGAGAACGGGGTTCTTGATTTTGGCTTTCAGGCTTTCAAGTTTTTGTTCCAGTTCTGCGTCTGTTAGAAGGTCAATCTTGTTCAGCGCTGTGACGACGGGGATTCCTGATGCGCCTATGCGTTCTATGGTTTCTAGACAGATGCTGTTTTTGCGTTCAATCATTTCTACGGGCTCGCTGACGTCGAGAACTAGGATTATCAGGTCGGAGTATATGGTTTCTTCAAGTGTTGACTGGAAAGCCTCTATCAGCGTCAGGGGCAAGCGGTCTATGAAGCCGACGGTGTCGGTTAACAGGAATTTTCTCTTCGAGATTTCTATAAGTCGCGTCGTGGTTGACAGCGTCGTAAACAGTGACGCGCTCACTCGCAATGTCTCCGTGGTCAACGCGTTAAACAGCGAGCTTTTTCCAGCACCTGTGTATCCTGCTAAAGAGACAGCGGAAAAACCCAGTTCAGCTCTTCTTTCGCGGTGTAAAAGCCGTTTTTCCCGTATCTTGGCGAGTTTCTTCTGGATGGTGTGCACTTGCCGTTTGACCGCTTCCTGATAAACATCTGCTTCGTAAGCGCCGAGCCCCATGAATCCCGGCTGTTCTTTCATTTTGGCTAAGCGTACTCTTTCTTTGGCGTGCGCTAGTTCATACCGCATCGTGGCTAGCTGAATCTGCAGTTTGGCTTCCGTGGTTGTGGCTCGTCGAGTGAAGATTTCAAGTATGAGGTGGAAGCGGTCGATGGCTTCTACTCCTGTGGCTTTCGCCAGATTGTAGGATTGGACTGGCTTCAAGGGGTTGTCGAAGAGGATTTTTTCAGCGCCAGTCTCCTTTACGAGCTCGGCAAGTTCTTCGACTTTGCCCGCGCCTATTTGGTAGCGGGCGTCGGGTTCTCTGGTTTGCTCCAACTCTGCCACAACGGTGTATCCGGCGGCTTCTGCTAGTCTTCTGAGTTCTGCTAAACTTGATGTTTCACGGTTCAGTCGTCGCTGCACTATGATTGCTTTCGTTCTGTTGGCTCCTCCCCGCCTTTCTTTTCAAACTGCATCAGGTCGCCCAGTGTTAACTCGCGGTTCGGTGACTTGGGAAGCTCGGTGACTTTTTCTTTTGTTATCGGAACAAGAAGCTTGATTTTCAAGGCGTGCTCCAGCTTGGCGACGAGTTGGTTGTTTGGCGTCATTTTTCCCGTCTCAAGTTTGCTTAGAACCGACGCTTTCTCATTGATTTTTTTGCCCAATTCTTCATGGGAAAGCCCGAGTTTTTCCCGTGCCTGCCTTATCTTGGAGTGGTAGCCTTCCACGACTTCTTGAGTAATTTCCACATTAGCCGTTGCGGGCTTCTTTTTCGGAACAAACGGCGCAGGCGCTAGCTTCGAAGCCTCCCTAATCGGAGCGGGCTCATCGTAGATGATTTTTCCATGCTTGGAGCACTCAACACATACTGTGAGCTTGGCGCCTTCGATTAATGCTCGTGTTGGGCTGCCGTGGATTTTGCGTCCGCAAACTTCGCATCGCAATGCTTCTTCACCTAAATTGTTTTTATTACACGGGTCATGTTTATAGTTGTCGAAACCAAAGAATGGAAAACGAAGGTGGATGTGGTGGAGATGGCTCTCCGCAGAATCAGAAGCGTGGCTGACTATCAGTTCGGCAAAGGCGTTGGCGCAGTGCTTTTTCCTGAGAACGTGGAAATCTCTTATTCTAAGGCAACGGGCAGAATCCGTTACGTGCTTTTAGACGGCGAAAGACTCGCTACTCTCCGTCCCACTGATGGCTTGCTGTCTCTGAGTCTAACCGCTGCCAAAACTATGGCTAATAAAGCAGCTTTTGCCCAGTGCTTTGTCACGGTTCAGAACGGCGTCGCAGAGTTTATTGCTAAGGGAGGCGACGTGTTCGCCGCACATGTTGTTAAGGCGGATGAGGCGATACGTTCGAAAGACGAGGTAATCGTGGTTGACGAGGATAAACGGGTTTTAGCGGTGGGACGCGCCGTGCTGTCAGGCGCGGAGATGACGGGGTTCAAGATTGGTGTCGCCGTCAAGGTTAGGCATGGACGTGAAAAAGCTAAGTCTAGTTCATGAGTTTAAACTTGCTCTTACGAAATAATTAAGTGACGGGATAGGCGAATTGTTGGATTAGGGGACGTCGATGCTTTTTTGTGTCTGAGGGCGGCTACATGAGAGACCAACCACTATAAGGCTACGAAGGCAACTAGTTCTCCACTATCGGGCTCCTCTAGCTCTCTTCACTGGTATAACATCAATGTTAGCTTTCAGGAAAGCTTCCACTGGGTGCATACCGAGAAACACATTGGAGAACAGCGACATCGCCAGCTGACTTCCTTCTCTATTTGGCGGAGGACTTATTTGGCACTGTTGAAAGACTCCGTTGATTTCTTGCTGTCTTTTGTCTGGCCTCCCTGTGAAGTTAACGTTTTCTCGCTCAAAAATCCAGCTTAAATCTTGGAATATGTGCTAAAACTTATTTAATCAACGCAGATACTTAATGCATCAATTCGAGAGACGATTGCGATGCCAAATCACTTCTTAATATCGGTCTCAAACAAAGAGAACTTGCAGTTATGCAAGAAATATGCATTGGCAGGTTTCAGCAACAGCATTAATGGTGTATGGACTTTCTGTGACATAAAGAAGAACGATTTCATTTCTTTTTTGTACGCTGCTCGGGCTCATAATCTTTACAGAGTTGAGGAAAAAGTTGCGCTTGAAGATGCAGAGAAGTTACCTCCTTGGAAACCAGTAACCTTTAAGATTTCAAGGAAGAAGTATTACTTTCCGTTTCGGCTATACCTTAAGCCAGTTAGAAAATTTGAAGAACCACTTATAAGAGCGGAATTTGCATATGTCGCCGAGAATCTGCTTTTGAGAGGTGGTTACAGAAAAACACATTTTCAAGCAGACCAAACGACTCTGCAAAACGTTTCACAAATGGGCGAGCGTTTCTCAGAAAATGCGGAAAAATTAGAATTTGCATCAACTAAATTTATTCCACGGTTTTCCACAAAAAAGACAGCAATAAGAATGCCTTATGTATTTCCTTTTAGAGAGATAATTCTCCAGTCAATGGTTCGTCACTATCTTTGTAATATAGATAAATTGCAGAAGTTTTTGGATGACATTTCAATTAATGAGATTAAAGCAGAAGACCTCGAGGTATTAGGCGAGAAAGCACTTCCAGAAGGGCATGTTGACATTTTCATTAAGCAAGCTGTGCCAATAGGAGAATCCAAAAGCATATTAATAGAAATAAAATGCGGAAAGGCGACAATCAAGGATTTTGAGCAACTTGCAGGTTACTTGCGAGAATTTGGTCCTGAATGCCTAAGAGCTGTGTTAATTGCCAAAGACTTTGGTAAGAAAACTCTATCGACGTATAAAGATACAATAGTCCCTGTAAAATATGCAGTCTCCTGCGATTTATCAGTCCCACGGTCTTTCGAAGAGCTAGTGGAATGCTTAAAACTTGAAAAACATAAATCTCTGGATGCATTTCTATAGTCTATGGAACTTCGAAAATTTTTCATTGTAGAAGCAAGACACCCAAATGTAGGAATAACTACTGAATTGAGAGTTTTCTCGACGAAGAAAGAAGCAATCGAATGCGCAAAACAACTGGCAAAAGATACCGCCGATCAAATAGACGTAGTCTCTAAAGAAGGATTAATCGCTCGTGCAAACTATGATGATTTGAGAACAGACGGAGTACTCTTCAGGGAGAAGGATTGTTGAATATTGTTTCCCAAAGAAACTATCGACTGGGATAAACTGGAAGCCCTTGGAGGACAAATAAACTCAACCCGTATCATTTTCTCTACGTTCCACAAAAGCTACTGGCTTCACTTCCATTCAAGACTGGCGACAAACTTCACTTGAAAATAGATAAGGCTACAGGCTCGGTAACCATAGTTCAAGGTGAAAAACAGAACCAAAAGACAAACTAAACCCAATAATCAACAATAAAAACAATCCCTAAAAAGAATCAGTGCTAAGCAAACTCACTTCTCTAACAGAAAAAACAAGACCAGCCCAAACCAAAACACCAAAGGGGAAGTTAAGTATATGAGGCTCTACTGCAGAATAGTTGGTGGAAGGATTTCCTATGCACAGACGCATTAGTCCCCGGGAACAACGGCGCATGATGCAGCGCATGGGCATGAACATGGACACTGTTCCAGACGTTGAACAGGTCATCATAAAAACCAGCAGCAAAGACATCGTCGTGGAGCAGCCTGAAGTGGCGATTCTTGAGATGCAGGGACAAAAAATCTTCCAAGTCATCGGCGGACAAGTCACCGAGAAGGCTCCCGAGCGCAAAGCCGCCGCTGCCGCAGCCGCACCAGCCGCGCCCAAAGTCTCTGAAGAAGACGTGCAGCTCGTGGCGGACCAGACGGGCAAAAGCTTAGATGAAGCTAGGAAAGCGCTAGAAGAGTGTGAAGGGGATTTGGCGAAGGCTATACTGCTACTTCAGTCATAGCCCGTGGCAATGGTTATTTCTATATATCAGTGGCTTCATTTAATTTGGCGGAGGCTCGGAGACTGGTGCAGGATTCTGACGTCGCAGTAGTCGGTCACTTCGCCATAGACTCCATTCGCCTGCCGAGCCGGTCCAGCCCATTTGTAGTTTTAGGCGGTTCAGTAACCTACGTTTCTTTAGTGACCAAACGCTTGGAAGGCTCAGCCGCCATAATCTCCAAGGTTGGAGGAGATTTCCCGGAGGCTTACATGTGGTGGCTCAGGGAAGAAGGCATTGACCTTTCCAGCGTTGTCAGGCGTGCGGATGAGCAGACCACGCGTTTTGAGCTTGAGTACAGCGAAGACTTGATGAGCAGAACCCTCAGGTTGAAGAGCAAGGCGTCACCGATTGAGGTGAACGACTTGCCACAGGCGCTTCAAGCCAAAGCCATTCATGTCGCGCCCATCGCTGGCGAAATCTCCTGCGAGGTGGTTGAGCACCTGAAGAAGCGGACGGGGGTGTTGTCGCTTGACCCTCAGGGTCTGCTGCGAGAGTTCGATGCAGCGGGAAAAGCCGCATGCCGCCTTCCAGTTGACAAGCACCTGTTAAGCCTTGTCAACATCTACAAGTCTTCACAGGACGAAATATGCGCGCTCACGGGATGCTCCGACCTCAACGACGCCATAAAAACGGTTCATGATTTCGGGGTGAAAAACGTGATTGTAACCCTGGGCGCTAAGGGCGCGGTGCTTTCCGTGGAGCGGACTATTTACCAGATTCCCGCATGCAATTCTGCGGTGGTGGTTGACCCGACTGGCGCGGGAGACGTCTTCATAGGCGGCTTCTTAACCGAGTACATTCGCCAAAAAGACTCCTACTGGTGCGCTTGCGTGGGCTCCGCTGCTGCTTCGCTGGTTGTCGAGGGCATTGGACCAACGTTTTTCGGGAAAAAAGAAGAGATTTATCGTAGAGCACGCTCTGTCTATGAAAAGGAAAATTAAGCAATAGCGCATATGTACTTCGAGAAGGCGTAAACCGTTGGGTCGCATAGAAAAAGGAGTCAAATGCAGCGTGTCAGGCTGCAGCAGAGAAGCCGTGCGTTCAATCTCATCTGGAAAAGCCAGGTCTGCTGGGCTGAACGTCAACAGTAATGAGAAACGTGCTTACCTCTGCAGAGAGCACTACAAGGAGTTTAAGAAGAAGACTAAGAAAGACAAAACCCTCGAGAAATGGCGTTACGGCGCTTAGAACGGTGAAAAAACCATGCGAATACTACAATTACATTCTAACTACATCGTTTACAAGCCTGTGGAGAAAGAAATAGACATAGCTGAAGAAGCGGAGAAGAAAGAAAACCGCATTGAAGAAGTCGTGGTCCTCTTCACAGCCATCGAGGAAGGCGACACCACAGCATCGGCGCAGAAAGCAATCGACGACACGCGAGCTTTCCTCGGAAAACAGAAAGTTAACCGAGTCCTGATTTATCCCTTCGCGCACCTGAGCAGCAACCTGTCAAAGCCAAGCGAAGCGCTGAAACTGATACGGGAGATGGAAGCATACGCGAAAGCGAAGGGCATCGAGATATACCGTGCGCCGTTCGGCTGGAACAAACAGTTCACCATCTCCATCAAAGCGCACCCGCTGGCTGAGCAATCCCGCTTCTACGCTCCAGTGACAGCCGAAGCAGAAGCCAAGAAGGAAGAAGCGGTTTCGGAGGCTGTAAAAGCTGAGGAGAAACTGAAATCTCTCTGGCACATACTTCAGCCCGACGGAAAACTGGTGCCAATCGACGACTTCAGCTTCAAAGGGCATGGCAACCTTGAGAAATTCGCAAAGTACGAAATCGCGAAAGTGCGCGCAAGCCAGCAGATGCCGCCGCATGTACCCTTGATGAAACGGCTTGAGATAGCCGACTACGAACAGGGAAGCGACCCAGGCAACATCCGCTGGTACCCGAAAGGTCGGCTGATTAAGTCTCTGCTGGAGCAGTACGTCACCGCACGGATGAATGCGTATGGCGCCATGGAAGTGGAAACCCCGATAATGTACGATTTCAACCACCCGAGCCTCGCGGATTACTTGAACCGTTTCCCAGCCCGCCAGTACCTGTTGAAGAGCGAAGACAAAGAACTCTTCCTCAGGTTCGCCGCGTGCTTCGGGCAGTTCCTTATGATGCATGACGCCCAGTTCTCTTACAGGCAGATGCCGCTTAAACTCTACGAGTTGACACGGTACAGCTTCAGACGCGAAAAAAGCGGCGAAGTCGTGGGCTTAAGGCGTCTGCGCGCGTTCACGATGCCTGACTGCCACGCCTTCTGCACCGACTTGGAACAGGCGAAAGAAGAATTCAAAACGCGCTTCAACCTATGCATAAGCGTCTTGAGCGACATCGGCTTATCCAAAGACGACTACGAATTGGCTATCCGGTTCACGAAAGATTTCTACGAAGAAAACAAAGACTTCATTGCAGATTTGGCGAAAAGCTTCGGCAAACCCCTCTTGTCCGAGGTATGGACAGAACGGTTCTTCTACTTCATCCTGAAATGGGAAGCTAACTTCGTGGACAATCAAGACAAAGCAGCGGCGCTTTCAACCGACCAAATCGACGTGGAAAACGCGAAGAGGTACGAGATAACCTACGTTGACGAGAAAGGCGAGAAGCAGTACCCGCTGATTCTGCACTGCTCACCAAGCGGCGCCATAGAACGATGCGTTTACGCGCTTTTGGAGAAGGCATACAAGGAGCAGCAGAAAGGCAAGTTACCCATGCTTCCGCTCTGGCTTTCCCCGACCCAGGTGCGGATAATTCCGATGTCCGACCAGTTTATGGGAAAAGTTGAAGAAATCGCCAAGCAAATCGCGGAGCACTACATACGCGTGGACATAGATGACCGCGTGTCCACTCTGCAGAAGCGCATCAGAGAGGCGGAGACGGAGTGGGTGCCCTACGTCGTCGTCGTGGGACAGAGAGAACTGGAATCTGGAGTCCTCGCGGTTAGGGACAGGGAAAACCACGGCAAAGTACAAAACATGACGTTAGAGGAGCTGATTGCGAAGATTGCAGAGAAACTCGAAGGCAAGCCTTTCAAACCGTTGCCTTTGCCACTTAACCTTTCCAAAAGACCACAATTCTACGGCTAAACAATTAGTTCCACGCTTTTTCCTTAAATAGAATTAGCGGTCACCTTTAAGTACGAGGATTTTTGCAGTTTTCTTAGCTCAAATTCTCTTGACTAGCCGTCATATTTGGCGCCTAATAGAAATCTCATGCAGTAACTATAGAGGGGTAGGTCTCCTATTGGCGCTTTTTCACGCCATTAGCATGTTGGCCTATAGACTGCACCAAGCACAAGCAAGCAAACCGCAAAAACCTCGCGCAACTTTCAAACATCAAATTAATAATGAACTATATGAATCACTAACAAAAAATATATCAACACTCAGCCTAATAAAAAACGTTAACCTTGGAGGCAAAATTCGGTGGAAAAGGAATTACAGGTCTACATAGACGGCGTTTACTACCCCAAATCCCAAGCTAAAGTCTCCGTCTACGACCACGGGCTCCTGTACGGCGACGGCGTGTTCGAGGGAATCCGCGCCTATAACGGATTAGTCTTCAAGCTTAAAGAGCACATTGACAGGCTTTACCGTTCAGCGCACGCCATAGCTCTGCCCATACCTTTAACGAAAGAAGCCATGACGCAGGCCGTGCTTGAAACCCTGCGCAGGAACAAACTGAAAGACGCCTACATCCGTCTGGTCGTGACCAGAGGCGTGGGCGACCTTGGACTGGACCCACGAAAATGCTCCAAACCATCTGTAATCATCATAACAGACACCATCGTCCTGCACGGAAGCAGCGCCAAAGAAACGGGCATCACCACTCTGATTTCGTGGGTTCGAAGAAACCCCGTGGACACGACAACGCATGAGATAAAGTCGCTCAACTACCTGAACAGCGTCCTAGCCAAGATAGAAGCGAACGCAAACGGCGCCGACGAAGCCATATGCCTCGACAAGAACGGCTTCATATCCGAGGGCGTGGGCGAAAACCTGTTCATCGTCAAAGATGGCAAACTCTTCACGCCTCCAAGCAGCACGGGCGCACTGGCGGGAATCACAGCGCAAGTTGTCATAAAACTCGCCGCCGAACTGGGCTACACAGTTGAGAAAGCGAACATAACGCCCTTCCAACTGTTCAATGCCGACGAGGCGTTCTTAACAGGGACAGCCGCGGAAATCGTGCCCATCAGAGAAGTCAACAAGAGACAAATAGGCAGCGGACGCGCAGGTCCAGTGACGAAGAAGCTGATGGCTGCTTTCAAGAAAGCCATCGAAGACCCCTCGCAAGGCGCCAGAATCTAACCGCGGCTTATCCGTAACCAACGTGCCTAAGAGCTTCGCTCTTTTGTTTATTCTTCATAAACTGTTCCAACGCGTTGAAGGCTGCATCCAACTCTTCTATGGGCGGCAGAAACACTATTCTGGCGTGGCCTTTGCCGTAAACTGGGTCGAAGCCGGAACCGTTAACAGTCAGAACGCCAGTTTCTTGGAGGAGTTCTAAGACGAAGTCCATGTCGGTTTTCCATCTTGAGCCGACTTCGTGGATTTTGGGGAAAATGTAGAATGCGCCTTCAGGTTTCGTGGTGCTTATGCCTTCTATTTCGTTTAGCCGTTTCCAAGCGAAGTCTCTTCTCTGCTTCAGTTTGTCAATTATGTCCTTGACGAAGTCTTGGGGTCCGTTGAGTGCGGCTGTTGCCGCTATCTGCACGGGCGTGTTAGCGCATATGCGTATGCGGCATTCCTTCTCAACTGCCTGTTTCAACTCGTCGAGTTGTTTGCCTTGGCCTTTGAAGTACAGGTAGCCTAAACGCCAGCCGGTCATCTGGTAAACTTTTGAGAACCCGTTTAACCCGACGACGGGCACGTCTTTGGACAGGCATGCGGTGCTGACGAATTCTTTCTCGTAAGTTAGCTGGTCGTAGATTTCGTCTGACAGCACCAGCAGGTCGTGTTCGCCTGCGATGTCAAGTATCTGCTGAATCGTCTTCCTGTCGTAGACTGAGCCCGTGGGGTTGTTGGGGTTGATTATCACGATGGCGCGTGTTTTCTCGGAGATTTTGCTCCGTAAATCATCGATGTTTGGTTGCCAAGCTTCTTCCTCAATAGTTTCATAGGAGACTGGGTTGCCGTCAAAGAATCTGGTGTAAGAAATGTACGGCGGGTAAGTTGGTCCGGGGAAGAGAATTTCGTCGCCTTTCTGGACAAGGGCTGCGAGAATCATCTGGATGCCTTCCGAGATGCCTTCCGTGACTATCACGTCCTCGGCTGAGATGTCCACGTTGTTGACTCTTTTTTCCTTCTGTGCTATGGCTTCCCTCAGCTCAGCTCTTCCTTCGGAAGGAGAATAGTAATTATCATCCTGTTCAACTGCCCTGCACAGGGCGTCTTTGACGTTTTGGGGAGTTTTGAAGTCAAACGCGGCGGGGTCGCCGATGTTTAGGTAGTAGATTTTCTTGCCGTCTTTCACGAGCTGCTCAGTGTGGGTTATCACGTCTCGTATGGCGTACTCGATTGTTTTCGCCCTCGAAGTTACCTTAACTCTCACCATTTTTGAGCAGCCTGCAGAGGCAAGATGTGCCTCTTCAAAAACATAAAGCTTCCTAACAAACTCCAGCTCGACGGCGCACCGCGTTAGAGGGCAAAAGCAAAAATCATGTTGCGAGGAAGCTCTTTTTCATGAGTGTGGAGGCAGTTTTGATTTTTCACAAACCCCAATTTTAAACTTATGAGTTTATCCTCTACGGGGCTTTCTGTTTCACTAAGCTTTTATTATCGTACTACTCAATATATACCCCAAGAAGTAGGATTGGGTGAAAATGTACGGTTGGAAAGGCGTCTTCTTACAAGTTAACCTGAGCAAGAACAAGGCGGTTGCTGAAACATACGACGCAAGTTTGGCGCTGAATTTTTTGGGCGGAAGAGGCTTCGCAGTTAAGATTCTTTGGGACAGGCTTAAGCCTGGAACCGACCCGCTTTCGCCTGATAACAAGCTTATTTTTGCTGCTGGCCCGCTTACGGGGTTTGGTGTGCCGAACAGCGGTAAGCTGGTTGTTGCCGCCAAAAGTCCGCTGACGGGTGGTTACGGAGACGGTAACATTGGGACTTATGCTGCTGTGCAGATGCGCAAGGCTGGGTTCGATGCGGTCATAATCGAGGGCAAAGCAGAGGCGCCAGTGGTTCTGCACATCAAGGAGAAGGTCGCCGAGTTCGTGGATGCTAAAGATTTTTGGGGTTTGAACTCGTTCGAGACTGAGGCTCAACTGCACAACATTTACGGGCGTTCAGCAGGCATTGTCTCTATCGGTCCGGCAGGAGAACGCCTTGTCAAATTCGCCAACGTGGTTTCTCAGGAGGGACGCGCCGGCGGAAGACCTGGAATGGGCGCTGTCATGGGCTCAAAGAACCTCAAGGCGGTAGTGTTTGAAGGTTCAGGGGACCTGCCTGCAGCGGATCCCAAGGAAATGAAAGCGCTTAGTGCTGACGGCTACAGGGAAGTCTTGACGAAACCTAACTATCCTTTTTGGAAGCGGCAGGGAACCATGTCCACGATAGAGTGGAGTCAGGAGAACAGTGCTCTGCCCACATGCAACTTCAGCGAAGGCGTTTTCGACAAGGCTGACAAGATAGGCGGGTTCGCCATGGAGAAAATCAAAGTTGCGAATCGCGGCTGTCCGCAGTGCAACATGACATGCGGAAACGTTGTGAAAGATTCTGAGAAAAAAGATGCAGAACTTGACTACGAAAACGTGGTCATGCTGGGTTCAAACATCGGCATCGGCAATCTCAAGCAAGCTGCCGCCTTAAACCGCATGGCTGATGAACTTGGATTAGACACGATTTCGCTTGGAAACGTTATTGGCTTCGCCATAGAAACTTCCCAAAAAAGACGGATACTCGAGAAGTACCATTGGGGAAAATACAAAGAAATCAAGGCGTTGGTTGAAGACATAGCTTACAGACGCGGCTTCGGCGATGTCCTCGCTGAAGGCGTACAGGCCGCCGCGGCTAAAATAGGTCACGGGGCAGCCGACTGGGCTATGCACGTCAAAGGTTTAGAGATAAGCGCCTACGACTGCCACGCTGCCCCCGCTATGGCGCTGGCTTACGCCACCAGCTCCATTGGTGCTCATCACAAAGACGCTTGGGTGATTGGCTGGGAAATCCAGTTTGGAAGGAGCGGTTACAGCGACGAGAAAGTTGAAAAAGTCATCGATTTCCAGCGTCTCCGCGGCGGAGTGTTCGAATCTCTGGTACTCTGTCGCTTCCCCCTCGTTGAGCTTGGCTTTGAACTGGAGTGGTACCCGAAGTTCCTGCGCGCAGCAACTGGCACAGAATTAAGCTGGCCAGCCCTCAACTACATCGCTGACAGAATATTAATCCTGATTCGAGCCTTCTGGATACGCGAGTACGGCAAGAACTGGACGAGCGAAATGGACATGCCGCCCCCGCGGTGGTTCAAAGAACCGTTGACACAAGGACCGTTGAAAGGGGCGAAGCTTGACTCAGAGAAATTCGCTGCCATGCTGCAGAATTACTATAAGAAAAGAGGCTGGGACCAGAGAGGAATACCAAAGAAGGCAACGTTGACCAAACTCGGAATGTCCAGCGTCGCTAAAGAACTCGACAAATACGTGAAATTGTCCTAACAGAAAAAAACGTGAAACGCTGCTGCAGCAATTTTCAGACTAGTAGGAGCGGGCGAAGTAAACCATTTCCACAGCCTTCTCTCCGCAGTAAACGCAGCCAGCTATGGGCTCTTCCTTCTCGAAGGGGCGCAGTCTGATGGTGGCACCTGTTTCTTCCTTTACTTTCTCTTCGCATTTTCCGCTGCCACACCAAGAAGCTTTGAGGAACCCGCCCTTCTCAGATAACACTTTTTTGAATTCGTCATAGCTCTTCACGGTGGTTGTTTTTTCTTCCAAGGCTATTCGGGCTTTGGCGTAAAGGTTGTGCTGAATTTCCTCAAGCAAAGTCTCCACTGTTGAGACTGCATCGTCTTCTTTGACTACACATTTAACGCCGGTGTCCCGTCTCGCCAGCGTCACCTGCTTTTGTTTGAGGTCTCTTGGTCCTATTTCTATTCGGACGGGGACGCCTTTCAGTTCCCAATGATTAAATTTCCAGCCTGGCGTGTATTCTTCCCTGTCGTCTAAGACCACGGCGAGGTTTTTCTCTTTGAGTTTAGCCTCGATTTCTCTGGCTTTTGCCTTTATCGCTTCTGGGTCAGTGCCCTTGTAAGGAATCGGTACGATGACAACATGCACTGGAGCAATCTTAGGAGGCAACACTAAGCCTTTGTCGTCGCCGTGAACCATGACGACCGCGCCTATCAGTCGGGTGGTTATGCCCCATGAAGTTTGCCAGACATAGTGGTCTTGTTTGTCTTCACCGATGAATTTTATGTCGAAAACTTTGCCGAAGTTCTGCCCCAAGTTGTGACTGGTCCCCATCTGCAATGCTTTGCCGTCAGGCATCATAGCTTCAAGCGCTGTAGTGTAGAGGGCTCCAGCGAACTTTTCGCTGTCGGTTTTCACCCCGATGAGCACTGGAATTGCCAAGTATTTTTCCATAAGGTCCTTGTACTCGAGTAGGATATCCATCACTTCTTTTTCTGCCTCTTCGCTTGTGGCATGGACGGTGTGTCCTTCCTGCCAGAGGAACTCGCGGGTTCTGAGGAAAAGTTTGGTGGCTTTCGTTTCCCAGCGGACGATGTTGCACCATTGATTAATCTTGATGGGCAGGTCTCTCCAGCTTCTGACCCACTTGGCGAAGGCGTCGTACATTATAGTTTCTGACGTGGGTCGAATGGCAAGTTTCTCCTCCAGCGGGGAACTGCCGCCTTCTGTTACCCAAGCGACTTCAGGCACGAAACCTTCGAAGTGCTCCGCCTCTTTCTTCAAGAAGCCTTCAGGTATAAACATGGGAAAATACACGTTTTTGTGACCCGTCGCCTTAATTTTCTTGTTGAAAATCTCTTGGATTTTCTCCCATATTGCATAAGCGTGCTCTCGAATTATCATGCAGCCCTTCACGGGCGCGTAATCTGCCAGTTCAGATTTCAGCACGGTTTCCGTGTACCACTCCGAGAAGTCTACACGTTTCTTCGTGGTTATTCCAGTGTCCGACATTGCCGTTCGCTCATTCTGTTTGTACTGGCTGCATATAACCATAACGCACAGCATCTTGCCAAATGCTGCTTCAGAGAGACTCAAAAAACGAATAGAGTTTGTCCCTGTTTGCCCATAAGAGGGTGACGTACACCAGTATGAAAGCTGAGACTTGGACTATCCAAAGATAACTCCGTTTCAGGAATGGCGTGAGAGTTACGAAAGAGTAGGTGAATCCACCTTCTGCCTTGAACATTATCCAATCCATGTTAAACAGCAAGTTCACCATCATCGGATTTGCTATCATCGACACCAGCAGCAAAAGTACGCCGACCAACGCAAGGCAAGCAATCAAAGCCCCATACTTGCCGCCAGTTCGCGATGCAATAATAGATGAACATTTCTTCGCCAAGGAAGCAGCAAGAAAACAGAAAAACGGCAGCGTCAAATAGTTATACTTAATCGAGTTGGCATAAGGAACCAGCATGTGGTTGCCAACCACCAAAAACACGCTTAACCCCACAACGCTAAAGATGGTCACCACAGAGACTACATCAAAAAATACAACTTTTTTTGAAACTCCCCTTTGCAAAAATGAAAGCACCACAGAGAAAACGCATGCCGCCAAGAAAAATGCACCTAAAATCTCAGCCAAGAAACTCACGCTAAAGAAAGGCGACGGCGTAAAACCCTCTGGTAAAAGGACTACAAAATCGTCATGTCCCGTCAAGGAAAGCAGGCCACGTCCCGAGATAGGGTCATACCACAAGTACTGAACAAGAAACGCAGGCAACACAAAGAGCCCAATCTCCACTGAAAAGCGCTTCCAACTCCTTGGTCGATGATAAGCGTAAACGAGCGCGAGAGGAATCAGCATGAACACCGCGTAAGTCTTCGTCAGTAACGCCAAACCAAAAAGGAAACCTGCCGCAGCCACCAACTTCAGCGATTTCCTGCGTATTGCCCAAATCCCCACAAGCAAATAAAGCAAACTGAAGAAAAGGTACTGAGCGTCCGCGAGGAAAACCCGTGACATGATAACTTGCCAAGGCGCCAAGCCGAAAAAAGCCGCGGCAACCAGCCCCGTCCTCGGTCCATACATCACCTCACCGATTTTGTACACGAGAAAAACGCATCCGACGGCAAAAAGTGTTATCACGTTTACGCCTGTCGTATAGTAAACGCCGAACACCTTGAAGAAGGCAGCATCTATGTAGAAGCCGAACGGCTGCACGTTTATCATGTGGCCGAAAGTCGTGTAAGGAAAGCCCCATTTGATTATAGCTGAAGCGGCGGTGTATTCAATCTGAGAATCCCAGTTAGAATACGGCCCCATGGAGATGGACAACAACGCTGAACCAAGCAAAACACCGAATAGCGGAAAATGCCTCTGCAACAGGTTCTTAAGCACCCCAAACTTGTCTCGATTAAGCCACACCACAGACCCAAATCCCTCAGTTCCACATTTGCATGTTTGCCTTTAAACTTTAATAAAGCGAGCAAAAGCATAAGCTTCTCACGCGATGAACCAAATAGAGGAGGTCCTGCGCCAGCGGAGACAGCGCAGAACCAGTCTATTTGGCGCCTATTAGTGGTTCGTTGCAGAAACCTATAGAGGGTCTATTGCTATTGGCGCCGAAACCCACCAAACAATGCTGAAAAAACGCGGCGCTCTTGCTTGATTTCAGCTATAGAAATTTTCGAGCTACAAACAAGAAAACTATTAATACGCTGCTACGCGGATGAACTAGCTAGTTAATCTTCAATGACTTTCGGGCGAACAGAATGAACATCGTTGTTGGCGGCGGAAAATACGGGTGTTACGCAATCGAGTTCCTTAGGCAGAAAATGAAGGGTTTTGTGGTGGTGGACATAGACGAGAACTGCCTTGCTGTCAAACGGTTCGGAATCAAATCGTCAACACACACTAACCTTTCGGAAGGGGAGCACTTCGTGCAGGGTGACCTTGCAACTGCCTTAAGCTTGATAGAGAAACTGAAGCCCGAATACGTTTTTCCCACCGCACCCGTCCACATAGCCGCTGACCTCGCAAAAATCAAATTCAGCCTCCAACCGTGGAATGAAGCAGTAAACGCCATACTGCCCAGGTTGCCTGAAGTTGTTGTGTTACAGGCGGGAAAAGGTAATCTGATCTTAAGCTTTAACAGAGACAACGGCTGCGTGGAAAAATGCCCGATGCCTGAAGTCTGCCCATCCTCACAAATCAGGAAGCCATGCACCATGACTAAACTTATGAGGTTCGCCAGCCCCGACGCTTTCATCCTTGTTAGTTATTCGATGGCGCCTGGAATGGGTGCCCTCAAAGGCAGTGAACTGTTAGAGTTTTTTAACTGGGCGAAAACGAGAGAAAGGTTTATCGTTGGCACGGCTTGTGACTGTCATGGGGTTTTCACCGCCTTCCAGAAAGTGCAATAAATCTACAGTCGTCTAGTTTTTTATTTGGCAAGCTAAACTGCATAAACGCTCGCACTGTACATACCAAGCTACTTTCTGGCAGCTTCTCTGAAAGCACGCGTGTAAACGTTCGATGAAACGCCCGCAACCAAGCCGCCTATCGCGTCGTTCGTGATTGGTCCCAGCTTCTTCAGGATTCCGGGCTTGGCTTGGTCAAACCGTGTGAACTCAAAAATGCCCCTTACGCCTGCAAGGTAGTTGGCGATGGCTAACCCTAACAGTTCGTCGGCTACCAGTCCCGGACGCCCCATGAATCGCTCTCGTGACAACCCTGGAATCAACCCGTTCTCCGCATCCTCCTGCGCGCGGAAACAGGCGACTTCCAACGTGGAAACATTTACGTCTGACAGGGCGTCGAGAAATTCTTCTCGTAGCATCTCAGCGGCTGCTTCCTCCGTTTCTAAGCCAGGGTGCGGCACGAAAAGCTCAAGCGCCGTGTCCACAAGGTCTTTCAGTGTTATGCCTTTTTTCTCTAGATAATCCATTAAGGGAGGCTTTTCCAATGTCATATCCATCAGCATCTTGTCTTATGACAGGGTTTAATTTAATTGTTGTGTGTTTCGGAAACTCTTATAAGACTGTGTGGATAAACCATCCATCTGTGAAACGGGTGAAAAATTGAACACCAAATACATAATTTCGGCAGTTGTCATAATCGCTGTGATACTCGGTGCAGCCTTCATCTACGTTTACTATCAGGGGCAGACCAACGCACAGCTTGAGACTTTGCATAATTTGATTGATGACACAGGTTACAAAACGAGTTTAGACGCTATTCCTAACAGAATTATTTCAATGGCGCCAAGCACAACTGAAATTGTGTTTGCTTTAGGCTTAGATGACAAAGTTGTAGGTGTCAGTAACTATTGCGACTATCCGTATAATTTTTCAGCCTGGATTGCCGCTGGCAACATGACAAGCATTGGAGACTTCAACAATCCGAATATGGAAGTTATCGCTTCTCTCGAGCCTGATTTGATAATTGCCACTGGAGGAGTCCAAGGTTCAACAGTTGCTACTCTGCGAGATTTAGGATACAAGGTTCTAGTGCTAAACCCCACCAACATCAGCGGTGTACTGCAAAACATAGAACTAGTCGGCAACGCAACTGGCAAAACCGCGGAAGCCAAAGCCCTGAACGAGAACATCGAAAGCAGAATCAATGCCGTCATCAACAAAGTGGCGATTGCTGCATCTAAGCCGAAAGTTTACTATGAAGTCTGGTACGACCCCACATCATTATGGACTGCAGGCGGCAAAGCGTGGCAAAACGAACTCATCGAGAAAGCTGGCGGGGTCAACATTTTCGCTGACCAAGACTTGGAATATTTCCAGTCGAGCTCTGAAGCCGTTATTTCGCGGAATCCTGATGTGATCTTGCTGCCTGAGGAAGGTATGGGTAAGGGTGAACCCTTCTGGGTAAGTTTAGACGCGGTTAAAGCACGACCCGGTTGGAGCTCCATCAGCGCCGTGCAAAACAACAGGCTGGTTACAGTTGATTCAAACACCATCGCTAGAGCGGGACCAAGGGTTGCAGATATCATAGAGGATTTGGCCAAAGCGTTCCATCCAGAACTCTTTTAAATCACCCTCACTTTTTGTGTGGAAGCCATGAACCAGGATGAAGTTGAAAGCGCGTATTTTCGCCGTACCTCCAGATGGAAACTTATCATACTTCTGCTAATTTTAGCCTTAATCGTAACAGTCATCGTGTCGCTGAACGTGGGTTACGCCCCGATTCCATTTCCAAACATACTCGCCATACTCGCCAAGCAAATTCCGTTTTTGAATAATTTCGTTGATTCCTCGTTGGCTTTGCCTCGGGACTCCGCCATCATCCTTCAGATTCGGTTGCCGCGCATTATAGCTGGCATCGTAGTGGGTGCAGCGTTATCCAGTTCAGGGGTTGTTTACCAGGGCGTTTTTAAAAATCCGATGGCCGACTCGTACTTGCTGGGTGTGTCGTCAGGAGCAGCAGTCGGCGCTTCCTTATCGCTGCTGTTAGGTGCTGGTTTTTCTCTTTTTGGTTTGGGTCTTGTGCAAGTTGCCGCGTTCTTCGGCGCGTTATTCGCTATGTTCTTGGTCTATAACATCGCTCGTGTTGGACCTAAAGTTCCGATTACGATGCTGCTGCTTTGCGGGTTAGCGGTCAACTTCTTCATGTACTCCATAGTCTCTCTTTTGGAGGTCATAGCTGGCGACACGCTTCACTCGATAGTGTTTTGGCTCATAGGCGGCTTTTCGAACGTTTTATGGTCGCAAATTTGGGCAGTGCTGCCATTCATAATAGTCGGTACGATAGCAGCGTATTTCTATGTTCGCGACCTAAACCTGCTTGCTCTGGGAGAAGAAACAGCCCACAACTTGGGCGTAAACGTTGAAAAGGTGAAAACGAGGCTTCTGGTGTTTGCTTCTATGGTGGCCGCGGCAGCTGTTTCACTCAGCGGTCTTATAGGCTTTGTAGGTTTGATGGTTCCGCACATAACGCGGTTGGTGATAGGTCCTGACCATCGCATTCTGTTTCCTGCATCGATTATAACAGGCGCGATATTCCTGGTGGTTTGTGATGCTGTGGCAAGAGTTATTGCGACGCCATTTGCTTCGACTCTCGAGTTGCCTGTTGGCATAATCACCATGCTCGCTGGGGCTCCTTTCTTTGTGATACTTCTTAAGAAGAAAAAACAGAGTTATGCGTTATGAAAGGCTGGTGCCAAGTCTGGTATTGTTGAATGTGGATGGCGTCGAATGCCGCTATGGCTCTTTCAAAGTCTTGGAGAATGTTAGCCTTTCAGTGAAGGAAGGCGACTTCGTCGGGATTCTTGGACCTAACGGCTCTGGAAAAACTACTCTGCTCAAGAGCATAAGCAGGTCTCTTAAACCCTACAAGGGCACCATTCTGCTCAATGAAGCGGACATATACAGTCTCAAGGGAATCGATGTTGCAAGGCAGATGGCTGTGGTTCCGCAAGACACCACCATCGGCTTCAGTTTTTCCGCGTTAGACATCGTTTTGATGGGGCGTAACCCGCACATGAGCCGCTTCCAGATGGAAAGCGAAAAGGACTTGGCAATCGCGCGGAAAGCTATGGAACTCACGAACACATGGCACCTTTCGGAAAGACCTATAAACGAACTCAGCGGCGGGGAGAGACAACGCGTCATAATCGCGCGTGCTTTAGCGCAAGAGCCCAAGATTTTGCTGTTGGACGAGCCAATGACGCATCTGGACATAATTAACCAGTTGGAAATCATGGACCTTGTTAAGAACTTGTGCGTGAATGAGAAGTTGATTGTCTTAGCTGTTTTCCACGATTTGAACTTGGCTGCACGTTACTGCACCTCGGCGGTGCTGCTAAAGAACGGAAAGATATTTTCTGCTGGAAGTTTGGATGAGGTTTTGACGAGTGAGAACATAAAGAGCGTGTTTAGAGTTAATGCGATAGTGAAGAAGCATCTAGTCACTAACTCGCTTTTTGTTCTTCCTCTGTCGCCTCAGAAAACTTCACCTGCTAAAAAATGCTCTATTCACCTGATATGTGGCGCTGGCACTGGAACTGCGCTCATGAAAATTCTGCTAGACGAAGGCTACAGCGTCACCGCGGGCGTCCTCAACGTTTTAGACACGGATTTTGAGACAGCTCAGTTTTTGAAAATACCCGTAACCACCGAAGCGCCTTTTTCGCCTATAACTGAAAAAACCCAGAAAGCCAATTTGGCGATGATGCGCAAGGCAAGCACCATAGTTTTGACTTCGGTTCCGTTTGGTCACGGAAACCTGCAGAACCTGCGGGCGTCGATTGAAGCTCTCGAGATGGGTATCCCGGTTTTTGTGGTTGACGAGGTTCCCATTGAAAGCCGAGATTTCACTAACGGAACCGCAACAGCGCTGTTTGCCGAGCTGAAACGGAAAGGTGCCGTGTTTGTGAAAGACCAAAATGAACTTTTATCGCTGTTAAACGTTTCTGAAGAAAAAATGAGACTGGCGAAAGAGGCACCAACCAGAATCTTCAACCACCTGAAACCCGGCAGGTCTCATGAAGAAAGTGATATAACCTTCAAACCTGAAAAAGCAGCAGGAGGAACGGAAAAATGAAAGTGGTGGCTTCGTGGAGCGGCGGCAAAGACAGTTGCTTCGCATGTTTTAAGGCGATTCAAGAGGGTTTCGAGGTAAGTAACCTTTTTACTATGATGTCCAGCGCGAGCACATCAAATTTCCACATGATTCGAGCGGATATGCTGGACGCGCAGGCGGATGCAATGGGGATTCCATTGACAAAACACACGACCACGCCCGGCACTTACGAGCAAGATTTCAAGAGCGCATTGCAACAGCTGAAAGCGGCTGGCGTGCAGGGCTTGGTAACGGGAGATATCTACGAGGTTCCCATGCACGAGGAGGGCTGGCTGAACCGCATCTGCCGAGAAGTCGGCTTAAGACCGATTAAGCCCCTGTGGATGCAAGACACGAAGCAGATTTTCCTTGAATTCATAGCCGCAGGTTTCGAAGCCGTCGTGGTCAGAGTCAACACCAAAGTGCTCGGCTTGGAATGGCTCGGAAGGCAATTGAATGAGGCGTTCTTCGCGGACATAACGAAGATTGCAGGGGTTGACCCATGCGGTGAGGGCGGCGAATACCACACGTTCGTAACGGATGGCCCACTATTCAACAAGCGCATACAAATTCTTGAAAGCCGCAAGACAACGCTGAACGACTTTGGCCGCTTAGAAATCAGCCGATTTGAGGTTAAGGAGAAAAGAGGTTTCAACAAATGAAACGGATATATGATGTGCTGCTGGCGCATAACGAGTTAAAAGCTCAAGCGTTCCTCGAGGAGATGGAAGGAAAAAACCCGCTTTTCGTCTGCACGATAGCCACGACGGAAACCGCCAAGATTTCTGGAATCTCCGCCGCGGGGAAATACCCGGAATTCACGGATTACACGCCGCCCGCAGACGCGGAACTCCTGCTTCTGGGCAGGTGCAAATGCATCAACGGCGTGCCTGTGACGCCTGAGGGGATACCCACGCCCGCGTTGATTTCCATGTCGGCTTTGCGGTTGGCGGACATACCTGTGCTGGTAGCAAGCGGCGGGTTACGAGTCAAGCCTCAAATTCCTTTTTTGGATTTGGGCGGAAAACCAGGCAGAGACATACGAACCGGAAACGCAGTGGACAACGTGGCAGAGGTCATCCAAAGAGCCACCCTTGCAGGAGAGAATTTGGCTAAGACTGCGGATTACCTTGTCATCGGCGAGAGCATACCTGGCGGCACCACCACGGCGCTGGGCGTCTTATCAGCCATGGGCTTTAAGGCGGAGGGAAAAGTCAGCAGCAGCATGCCCGATAACCCGCACGGTTTAAAGGCGGAAACAGTCATGGCGGGGCTGGATGCAGCTGGCGAGAGTTTCGGCAGCCTCGCTGGGAACCCGATGAGGGCGATTTCCTGTCTGGGTGACCCTATGATGCCTGCTTTTGCAGGATTAGTCATAGGCGCAGCTGCTGAGGTTCCGGTTTTGATGGCTGGAGGGACTCAGATGACCGCTGTGCTAGCGGTTGTCGAAGCCTTAAATCCGGATGTTCTCTGCAACGTGGCTATAGGCACCACAAGATGGGTTGAAAGTGACACTTCATCAGACATTAAAGGCATTGTCAGCCAGATTGCGGACGTGCCGATTCTGGCGGCTGACATAGATTTCAGCGCTTCCAAGTTTGACGGGTTGAAGGCTTATGAGCGAGGAGTCGTGAAGGAAGGTGTCGGGGCTGGCGGCGCTGCTATAGCGGCGATGGCAAAACTTGGTGGCGCAGTAACTAAAGACATGCTGCTTAAAGAGATTGAGCGGAACTATGCGATATTGATGGGAGCGAAGTGATGAGGCTGAGGCTGTGCTTAAAGAGATTAAGAACATTTTTTCGTTTCTCACGGTCATTCCAGTTAGCATGGACAAGGACATGCTGACCGACGCTGCAAGATACATGTTTGTTTTTCCCCTTGTAGGCGCGTTCATCGGACTGCTAGCTGGCGTTTTTGGCTGGGTGGCTTACCAGTTTCTCCCAGGCTTAGTTGTGGGCGCCTTGGTGCTGGGAGTCCTGCTGCTCATCACGGGACTTCACCACACCGATGGTTTGTTGGATTTCGGCGACGGCGTCATGGCTCACGGCACACCCGAAAGAAAAATCGAGATAATGCACGACCAGTTGACTGGCGCGGGAGGCTTATCCTTGGGCATCATGACTTTCCTAGTCACTGCCTTAGCCATAGCCGAACTGAACCAGGGCATAATTGTTCAGAGTATCGTGGTGGTTGAAGTCGCGGCGAAGCTGGCAATGGTTGTTGGAGCTTGGGCTGGAAAAGCAGTGCATCAAGGCATGGCTTCCACGTTCCTAGAAGCCATGCACGGCGGGAAAGGCAATGCGCGCCTAGTCGCCGCCTTAATAATTGCTTTTGCCATATCAGTGCCTTTGTTGTGGTTGGCAGGCGCGGTAACCGTGATTGCAGCCGTCGTGGCGAGCCTTGTCATTGTCGGAATAGCGCACAGGCACTTCAAAGGCGTAACAGGAGACGTTTTGGGCGCCACGAACGAGCTTGTACGCATGTCTTCGCTAATCGTTTTGTTGGCGGTGATTGCGTGGGCGTAACGGCACTTGTCATGGCTGGCGGAAAAGGCACCCGCATGGCGAGTTCGGAAGAGAAGCCTCTGTTGCGAGTCGGCGGCAAACCCGTCATCGAGCATGTTCTTGCGGCACTGGGGAACGCGCGGAAAATTGATTCCATAGTGGTTGCGGTCAGCGATTACACACCTAAAACCGAAAAATTGATGACTGGGTTCCCAGTCACGGTGGTTAAGACTCCTGGAAGAGAATACGTTTTTGACTTGGGCTACGCCGTTAAAGCGCTGAAGCTGCAGACCGTGATGGCTGTGGCAGCTGACCTTCCGTTAATCACAGGCGAAATCGTGGACGCCATCATAGAGCGTTATGAGCGGTGCGGGAAGCCTGCGCTGGCGGTGGTGGTACCGATGGAAACGAAGGAGAAGCTGGGCTTGGCTGGAGATTACTCCTTTGTGATGGCGAACAGGCGCATGGTTCCCGCGGGAATCAACGTGATTGACGGACGCAGAATCGACGAGAAAGAGCTCGACCAAGAAGTCTTCCTGCTGGACCTTGAGGAGGTTGCCGTTAACATCAACACGGTGCAAGAGCTGGAAATAGCTGAAAAACTGTTCGCTAAAATGTCAAGAAAATAGCCATAATCGGTTGAGACCCTGCTGGTCTACTTCAAAAACGCAACAGGAATAATCTTTCTAGCAACGTTTATTCCGTTTTCGCAACCGGTTTTTTCCCTTAAAAGGGGAGGGCAGATGTCCCCGCGCTGATAGCACAGAAGCCTATTTGGCGCCTATTAGTGGTTCTATGCAGGAACTAGGAGAGGGTAGGGTCTGCTTGCTGGTTTGTCAGCGCTATCCATGCGTCTTTGAATAAGGGCGGGCTGCAGACGAAAAATCGCACAACAGAATCGCAGTCAGCAGCAACCAACAGCGACAAACCAAGCCAACTCGCCACATTCCCGAAGACCCGAATTACAAGTCGCCCAGTAAACGGCTTCTCACCATAACTGTTTATATTAAAACACGCAAATAGTATAAGCTCCAAGGTGACGCTAAACTGAAAGCCTTAATCCTTGCAGGTGGATTCGGCACACGCTTAAGGCCATTAAGCTGCACGAGACCCAAAACCCTCTTCCCCATAGTCAACAAGCCGCTGCTCCAATGGATTTTCGAACGCCTCGCCAAAAACAACATCAAAGAAGCAATATTAGCCGTTAACCTGCAAACCGAGTTCTACATAAAACGGCAGCGAATCCCAAAAAACGGACTACGCGTAAAATACTCCATCGACCCGCCCAAAAAGCCGCTCGGAACCGCAGGACCAGTAAAAAAAGCCCAAAAACTCCTAGGAAACTCAGAACCCTTCTTAGTCTTGAATGGCGACATATTCGAAAACGTCAACTACAGTGAAATCATAGAAGAACACAAAAAAAACCAAGCATTAGCCACAATCGCCCTCTGCGAAGTCGAAGACCCAAGCAGATACGGTGTGGCGGAACTGGCAGATGACAACCGCATAACACGATTTATAGAGAAACCAGCAAAGGGCACAGCGCCAACCAACCTCATAAACGCTGGAATATACGTCCTCAGCCCCGAAATCTTCACCCTCATACCAAAGGGAAAAAAGATTTCAATGGAACGCGAGATCTTCCCGAAACTAGCCCAGCAAGGAAAGCTCTTCGGACACATCATCCGCGGCATATGGATTGACATCGGCAAACCAGAAGAATATCTCCAAACAAACAAAATCATACTCGACACACTCGGCAAAACACATAGAATCAGAACAGGCAAATTTGAAATCAAAAAACCCGTAGCATTCGACAAAGGCGTCTCCATCGGCGAAAAATCCGTCATAGGACCATACGCCATCTTCGGAAAAAACGTCACCATCGGAAAAAACGTTCACATAAGCGACACAGTAATCTTCCCAGACGCACAAATAGACGATTACGCCATCATAAACGGCGCCATAATCGGCGAAGGCGCCGTAATCGGAAAAAAAGTACAAATCAGCAAAGGCTGCATCGTGGCAGACCAAGCAAAAATCAGAGACAACATCACACTCCCAGCAGAAGCAGCAGTCTGCCCCGCCAAAGAAGTCTCTGAAAACATATTAAAATCCAAAATCATCTGTTGAACGAGGAGACCTGAAAACATGGGCTCAAAAAAACTTTTCGGAACAAACGGCATCCGCGGGCTCACCAACAAAGAATTAACACCTGAAACAGCCGCGAAAATAGCCACAGCCATCGGAACATTCTTCAACAAAAAAAACCTACTCGTAGGACACGACGCCAGAACCAGCGGTCCCATGCTCGCTAAGGCAGTAATCGCAGGCTTAACAGCCACAGGATGCAATGTGTTCTTCGCCGGAATGGCTCCCACACCCGCGCTGCAGTTTGCAGTCAAGAATCACTGCATGGCTGGTGGCGTGATAATTACCGCTTCGCATAATCCGCCTGAATATAATGGCATAAAGGTCATCTGGAACGACGGCATCGAGATTTCCCACGAACAGGAAGCCAGCATAGAGAAAATCTACTACGAAAACAAGCCAGTTTTCGCCGAGTGGAACAAGCTTGGCACAACTCACGAGATGCCAATGGTAAACGACGAGTACGTGCAAGCCGTGAAAAAACACGTCAACACCAGCCAAATCGCAGAAAAACATTACCATGTCGTAGTTGACGCGTCGAACAGCGTCGGCGGATTAACCGCACCACAGCTTCTGCGAGAACTAGGCTGCAAAGTCACAAGCATAAACGCTAACATCGACGGAACCTTCCCAGGACGACTGCCGGAACCGCGACCAGAAAACCTGACCGTGCTAGCTGCAACAGTGAAAGCTGTAGGCGCAGATTTAGGCGTGGCTTTCGACGGCGACGCTGACCGCTCCATTTTTGTCGATGAAAAAGGACAGGTTTACATGGGAGACAAAACTTTCGCGGTGGTTGAAAAATACTTCCTCATCGAAAACCCAAGCGCGAAAATCGTCACTCCCGTAAGTTCTTCGACGCTAATTAAAGAAATCGCAGAAGCTTACAGGGGCGAAATCGTGTGGACCAAAGTTGGAAGCGTCACTGTCTCACAGAAAATGAAAGAAGTCAACGCCAAACTAGGCGGAGAAGAAAACGGCGGAGTTTTTTATGGTCCACACCAAGCAGTCCGCGACGGAGCCATGACTACAGCGCTAATCCTAGAAATAATGTCCAAGACTGGAAAGAAACTTTCGAAACTCATCGCGGAGCAACCGCAGTACTTCATAGAGAAAGGAAGCGTGGAATGCCCAGAAGATAAAAAAGAGAAGCTGCTGAAAAAACTGCTCGAGCAGGTGAAAGACGCAAACGTCAGCACCATTGACGGAGTGAAAATCTGGTTTGAGGACAAAAGCGCCATACTCATCAGACCAAGCGGCACCGAGAACGTTTACAGGTTATACGCGGAAGCTAAGAGTCATGAAAAAGCATTAAAGCTAGTTAAAGACTATAGCGCAATGCTTAGAAAAATCCTCGCAGCCGTTTATTAGCAGAGGACGCGGAGAACGCTCATCCATGTCCGCAGTTTTAAACCTTAAACCAGAAGAAATAGACACAGCGGAGAAACGCGGAAAATACACGGTGAGTGTTATAGGATGCGGGAAAAAGGGCATTCTTTACGCAGTTGCCTTTGCTGAAGCAGGCTTCAAGGTCGTCTGCGCAGACTCTGACCAAAGCATCGTTAAACGAGTGGCAAAAGGAAAAACTGATTTCTCGGAAAAAGAAACAGAAGCCAAATTGAAACGCCTTATAGGAACTAAACAGCTCAGCGTAACAAGCGAATTGAAAAGCGCAGTCTCACAAAGCGACATAATAGTCATGACTGTTGCGGCGAAGATTGACGACAAAAAAAGCCTGAATTATGCGGAGGTGGAAAACAGTTGCAAGCAGGTTGGAGCCGCACTTCGCCACGGCGCACTGTTCATCTACATGGGCACAGTAGGTTTCGGCTTCACTGAAAGCGTCATCAAAGAAACTTTGGAAAACACGTCAGGGCTCAGAGTCGGCGAAGATTTCGGTTTAGCCTACAACCACATGCTATGTTCAGACGAGCAGTCAGTCAGTCCAGCCAGCAGTCAAGAGTTTTGGGTGGCAGCTTTGGACAAGAAAAGCTTGGAAGCTGCTTCAACGATTTTGGCGACGCTCAACAAATGCGTCAGGAAGATAATGGACTTTAAAACAGTGGAATTAGCCGTGTTGTTCACAGCCGCCAAACAGGATGCAGAAACCGCTTTAGCTAACGAGTTGGCCGTTTTCTGTGAAAGCGCTGGAGTGGACTATTCTGCGGTGGTAAAACTCTTGGACCCTCAAGGCTCAAGCTTCTCTCCAACCATCGCGGAGGAAAGAAACCGAAAGGAAGCCTACTTTCTGCTTGAAAACGCGGAGAACCTTAACACCAAGCTTAGGCTTTCAAAGTTGGCTAGGCAAATCAACGAGGACATGGTGAAGCACACAGTTAACCTATTGCAGGACACACTGAGAAGCTGCGGGAAGACACTGAGAAGAGCACGAGTTGCAGCACTTGGAACTGTTAAACCTGAAACAGCCGCAGACCGCTTGGTCAAAATGTTAGAAAAGAAAGGTGCAAAGATGAGTCTTTATGATCCGCTGCTCGGAAAAAGCGAAACCTTAAGCACCTCACATGCGCTTAAGCGAAGCCTGAATGAGGCAGTGGAAAGCGCAGACTGCGTGATAATACTTAATGGTTATGACCAGTTTAAACGTTTAAACTTCCAGAAACTGCGGGCTGTGATGAGGATGCCTGCGGCGATCGTGGATTTGGTGGAGCTTGTTGAACCGCAGAAAGTTGAAAAAGAAGGTTTCATATATCGTTGCCTGGGAAAAGGTGACATGAAGAAATGAAGAAACTTGGCGTGGCAGTTATCGGAACAGGCTTCTGGGGGAAAAATCACGCCAGAGTCTATCAAGAACTCGAAGCCACCGAACTCATAGCTGTCTGCGACACGGATGCTAAAAGAGCCAAGAACGTGGCTAACCAATTCGGCGCGAAAGCATACACAAACAGCACGCGGATGCTGAAGAACCCGGAAATCGAAGCGGTGAGCGTGTGCACGTGGTCAACCATGCTTGCCAAAGAAGCCCTCAAAGCCCTGAAGGCCGGAAAACACGTTTTGGTGGAGAAACCCATGGCTACCAACACGAGGCAGGCGGAGAAGCTTCTGGAAACCGCTGACAAAAACGGTCTGCACTTGACAGTTGGTTTTCTGATGAGGTTCATTCCAGGACTGCGGCAGATTCGAGAGGCAGTTGCGAACAAGAAGATCGGGGAACTCGTGTGCGCTACAGCGAAGCGAGTTTCGCAGTGGCCTGAAAGAATCGGCGACGTCGGAGTGGTGAAGGACACGGCAATTCACGACATCGACATCATGCGGTACATTTCTGGTGAAGAACCCTGCAGCGTTTACGCGAAGGCTGGAAGCATGAGGCACAGGAAGTTTGAGGATTACGCGCAGATAATGCTCACTTTCGAGGATGGAAAAAGCGCGTTTATCGAGTCGAACTGGTTGACGCCGTATAAGACGAGAACGTTGACGGTTACTGGAAGCGATGCAATAATGAGGCTCGATTACATCACGCAGGAGTTGTGGATTGAAAGCGCAGAGAAAACCCTGCAGCCAAGATACCCGTTTCAGGAGCCTTTGAAGCTTGAGCTGCAACATTTTGCTGACTGCATTACAAAAAAGGAGAAGCCGATGATAACTGGCAATGACGGCTTGAGAGCGCTGAAAATTGCTGAGGCTGCGTTGCAGTCTTCGGCGAAAAACAGGGTTATGAAACTGAAGCCGTAATTTACTGTTTCAGATGGAAGGGTTTGCCTTCTTTAACGATTTTCTCAGGAATGCTGGCTTGCCACTTCTTCAGGAACGGCAAGTCTTCTGCTTCTTTCCGCAGCTCGTCGGGCAACATCTCGGGAATTTCGTCGCGAATGGGATACCATCTCAAGCATTTGGGGCAGACGATTAATCCTTCGACGATTTCGTCTTTCTCTTCGAAAACGTGGAGTTCAAGCGGGTGATACTTGTCTATTGGGCAAGCGAGGATGTCCATTAACTTCTTTTTCATATAGTTTCACGCATACACACTGATGCTGAAATAGTTATTAAAATTTATCAAGACTGCATGACACATGTCGCTGCCTGAGACACTTGTGGGGTTTAGACTCAATTTGGCACCTTAACCGTTTTTAGTCAGTCGCTTGCATTGTTGAAAAATTCTCTATAATTAAAAAGATGCATGTTTTCTTTGACTCTGACTTGTACGACTGGGACGCTTTGGTGGTGCGGTCTCCGGGATTTGAACCCGGGTCGTCAGCGTGGGAGGCTGATGTCCTAGCCAAACTAGACTAAGACCGCCCTTGTTCTCGCCGTGGCTGTTTTAGGTCAATGGCGACTTCTGTATTTTTAGTCTTTTGGTCGAAGGCGAGCCTATTCTGGATTTATATAAGGGAAGGGGGAGAGACTCCAGGCAGAGCAAAATCGTTATCAACATCCAGCGCCAACAGAACACACAGACAGGAGAAAACCCGCGATGCCCAAAAACTACACCTACACCGACGCCGGCGTGAACCGCGAACAACGTCACGAATCCAAAAAAGCACTGCAAACCCTGCAGAAAACGTACAAGTTCAGCCACTTTGGACCCGTGATACACTTGCCATACAGCAACATCTTCCCGCTGTCCAGAGACATGTATCTCGACTTAACCATTGAGGGCGTCGGCACCAAAGTCCTCCTTGCTCAACTCGCCGGCAAATATGACACCATAGGCATTGACGCCGTCGCCATGGCGGTGAATGACGTCATACGCTCAGGCGCCACTCCGCTCGCCATCTCAGACAATATCCATGCTCAAGCCAGCAATCCCAAACTGGTCAAGGAATGGCTCGAGGGCATAGCTCGCGGCGCTGAAATGGCGGAGTGCCCAGTCGTCAGCGGCGAAATCGGCGACGTAGCCGAAATAATAAACGGCATCGCGGAAGGCGCTGGCTTCGACATGATAGTTGCCGCCATAGGACACGTCGCCAAACACCAGATAATCACTGGCGCAGTCATCAAACCAGACGACCCGATAATCGGCTTGCCCAGCTCAGGTTTGCACAGCAATGGGATAACTCTTGCGCGCAAAATTCTCCTCAAACAATGGGGCGGAAAACATGAACCCCACGACAAACCAGAACCCCTCGACAGAGAAATCATCACCGAGATGCTGGAGCCCACGCGAATCTACGTGAAACCGCTCCTCAAAGCCGCGGAAACAGCCAGAATCAAAGCCGCCGTGCACATCACGGGCGACGGCTACTTAAAATTTAACAACCTCACAGCTTTCTCGCCGGGCATAGGCTTCAAATTTAACAACTTCAAGCCCCAACCTGTTTTCAGCTTGATTCAGCGAACCGCGCTGGAGCTCGGCTACACCATAACCGACAAGGAGATGTTCCAAACCTTCAACATGGGATGGGGCTTTGCTATAATCGTGAACAAAACAGACCAAGAAAAAGCAATCGCCGCGCTGGAAAACGCTGGAGCACAACCTGAGCTAATAGGCAAAGTGACCGACAAGCAACAAATAGAGATTCACTACGGAAACAAAAGCTTCGTTTTGACATAATGCTTTGCAGTTTTAGTGATGAAAGTGTTTAAATCCGTACGCTTGACATTTTAGCCCATGAAATACCGCGCGAAAATCGAAGTCAGCCTCAAACCGGGTCACAGCGACCCTGAAGGCGAGACCACAGCACGATTACTGAAAGAACTCGGCTACATGGTCGATGCGGTTAACGTAAGCAAAGTTTACAACATCCTTATCGATGCGCAAACGCTCAGGGAAGCCAAGGCGAAAGCAGAGGAGATGGCGAAACGGCTCCTCGCAAACCCGACCAAGGATAACTACACAATCAACGTTGAGGAGCAAAAATGACGCAGAGCAGCCTCTACAGCCGCAGAGATACACCGTTCAGCCTGCACGAAATCAACACACAAAAAGCATCCGACCAGCAACTCCTCGAAGTCAGCAGCGAGCTCGGCCTATGCTTAAACCTGCAAGAAATGAAACAAGTCCAAGCCTACTTCCAAACCCAAAACCGAAACCCAACGGATGTGGAACTTCAAACCATAGCACAGACGTGGAGCGAGCACTGCTACCATAAAACCTTCAAAGGCAAAATCCGCATCGACGGCAAAGAAATCAACAGCCTCTTCAAAACCTACATCGCCAAAGCCACACACGAAATCAACCCACGCTGGTGCGTCAGCGTCTTTGAAGACAACGCAGGCATCATCAGCTTCGACCGCGGCTACGCCATCGCAGCCAAAGTCGAAACCCACAATCACCCTTCCGCGGTGGAGCCGTTTGGCGGGGCAGCCACGGGCGTGGGCGGCGTAATCCGCGATGTACTCGGCGTCTGGGCAGACCCGATTGCTTGCACTGACGTGCTGGGCTTTGGACCATTAGACTATGATTACAACAAGCTTCCAGCGGGCGTGAAGCACCCGAAGTACGTTTACATGGGCGTCACCGCAGGCATCGGCGCATACGGCAACAACATGGGCATCCCCACCGTCAACGGCGCCATATACTTCGATGAGACGTACACGGGCAATGTGGTCGTTTACTGCGGTTGCATCGGCTTGCTTCCGCTCTGCAAGTTCAGAAAAAACGCCCAAGCAGGTCACGTAATCGTTGTGGCGGGTGGAAAAACAGGACGCGACGGCATACACGGCGTCACATTCGCCAGCGCGGAACTCACCGAGAAATCTGAAGAAGTCAGCCGACCCGCCGTGCAAATCGCCGACCCGATTGAAGAGGAAAAACTGAAGCGTGCCCTGATGGAAATCCGAGACCGCGAACTCGCCTCAGCCACCACCGACCTAGGCGGCGGAGGAATGTCAAGCGCCGTCGGAGAAACAGCAGAACGATTCGGCTGCGGCGCCACAGTAGACCTAAGCAAAGTACCACTGAAGTACGCGGGTTTAGCTCCATGGGAAATCTACGTTTCCGAATCACAAGAACGCATGCTATTAACCGTTCCGCTGGAAAACCTCGAACAGGTTTTGGCAATTTTCGAGAAAGAGGACGTTGAAGCCACCGCAGTGGGAAAGCTCACCCGAGAAAGGCGGCTCCAACTCAGTTTTGAGGGCATCACCGTTGCGGACATCGAAATGCAATTCCTCTTTAAGCCACCAGAAAGCATGAAAACCGCAACCTACCCAGCCGTCAGCCTTGAAGAACCAGAGTTCCCTGAACCCACAAACCTCACCGAAACGCTGTTGCAGTTGCTGTCGGCACCGAACATAGCCAGCAAAGAAAGCGTAGTACGCACCTACGACCACGAGGTGAAGGGAAACACGGCGCTAAAGCCTTTGCACGGCAAGTACGCTGGACCCAACGACGCCTCAATCATCAAGCCACTCGACAACTCATGGAAAGGCGTCGCAATCTCGTGCGGCATGAACCCGAACTACGGAAAAATCGACGCTTACTGGATGGCAGCCGCCGCCATAGACGAGGCGGTACGGAACAACTTGGCGGTTGGTGGACGCCGAATCGCGTTGCTGGACAATTTCGTCTGGGGAAACCCTGAAAAACCCGAGCGTTTAGGTTCCCTCGTGCGAGCTTGCGAAGCCTGCTACGACATCGCCACGGCGTTCAGGACGCCGTTCATCTCGGGCAAAGACAGTTTGTACAACGAGTCGCCCATGGGTCCAGTCACACCGACACTGCTTATCACGGCGGTGGGCATTGTTCCTGACATTCGCTCGGCTGTTTCGATGGATCTGAAAACGCCGGGCAACCTGCTCTATCTTGTTGGCAACACTTATCCTGAGCTGGGCGGCTCAGAATACTATAAGCTAAAGGGGTTCTTAGGCAAATCAGTACCGAAAACGCGTGCGACGCAGGCACGCAAAACCTATTACGCCTTAACGAAAGCCATGGGCGAGGGCATTGTAAAATCTTGTCACGACCTCTCGGAAGGCGGGTTGGCGGTGGCTGCCGCAGAGATGGCGTTTGCGGGCGGTTACGGCTTGGAGATGGATTTGAGAGCGGTGCCGAGCAAGTTGATAGCGCGAGATGACTTTTTGTTATTTTCTGAGTCTAACAGTCGCTTCCTCGTAGAAGTCGCGGAGAAAGACCGTGAAGAATTTGAAAAGTTGATGAAAGGCAAGGTTCACGCGGAAATAGGCAAGGTCACCAAGAACACACGGCTCATAATTCAAGGGTTGAAGCGCCCTGCAGTCGTGGATGCGCCGATTGCTGATTTGCGGGCAAGTTGGAAACGAACTCTGAGCAGCGGGGTGTAGCACATGAAGCGGGAAGAGATAAAAGTCTGTGTCATGCGCGTGGGCGGAACAAACTGCGACGCCGAAACCCAACGCGCCTTCCAAGAACTGGGCGTGCAAGCCGAGACGCTGCACCTAAACGAGCTGATTAAACGCCGGAACCTCTTGGACTATCAGGTTCTTGTTTTTCCAGGCGGCTTTTCCTTCGGCGATTACGTGCGCGCAGGCGTCATACTCGCAAGGTGGCTGTCCGCTGAGTTGGGCAAAGAGCTGAAAACTTTCATCGAAGAGAACAGGCCGATTCTGGGCATTTGCAACGGCTTTCAGGTTCTCGTCGAGTACGGTTTGCTGCCCGGATTCGAGGGCGTAAGCGCCTATCCTGAGGCAACGCTTGCTACGAACATTCCGCAAGGCTACAACTGCCGCTGGATCCACCTCAAACACGAGAACAAGGGCAAATGCATATTCACAAGCAAAATCCCGACGGGAAAAGTGCTTCACATACCCGTTGCACACTCGGAAGGCAGGTTCCTGTTCCCAAAAGAGAAGGAGCAGCAGCTGCTTGACAAACTGTACGAGAACGACATGATGGTTCTGCGGTACTGCAACGAGAACGGCGAATACGCGGAAGGCAGCTACCCAACAAACCCGAATGGCTCATTCCACGATATCGCAGGCATCTGCAACAAGGACGGCACGATATTCGGTTTGATGCCGCATCCTGAACGCGCGCTTTACTGGTGGCAGCAGCCTGACTGGACACGGCGGGAGCAGATGCCGCAGTATGGCGACGGAAAACTCTTCTTCGAAAGCTTAATCGACTACTTAGCCAAGAAATTTTAAGCAGGCAGGCAAAAGTACGTATAAAGCTCTGTTCAGCAATTGGCAAGAATATTTTTTTAGGCAAAATAAATTAAAAAATGGCAATAATTCTATATATTGCCTCATAATATAATTCTTGTCGGTGATTAATCTGTCTGTGGAAGTTGGAAAGTATGGGCGTATAGTGCTGCCTAAAAAGCTCCGCAGAAAATACGGCGTGGATGAAGGCATTCGACTTATAATTACCGAGCATATGGGACATATCTGTCTTGTTCCCGTCAAAAAGTATGAAAAGCCAACTGAAGCGCTATATGGCGCCGTAAAGTTAGAGAAGCCTATAGCTGAGCCAAAGCGTGTGGCAAGAGAGCACCTTCGGAGAAAGTTAGTTGAGGGTTTGTAGTGGCTCGGTTCGTAGATACCAACGTGTTTATCTACGCTCTCACAGCTCATCCCCTTTTTGGAAAAACCGCTAAGAAGATTCTTGAACGTATAGAAAACGGTGAGGCAGCCATAACTTCCACATTGGTGCTGTCGAAAAGATGATGTCTTACAAGGCCTTAGAAGTCGTCAGTTTCAGCAGCGATGACTTGCTGGTGGGAGCGAATAACATGATAGCTGAGAATTTGGATTTTAATGATGGTGTGAACCTTGCTTTGATGATGCGATTAGGAGTTACTGAGGTTTATTCTAATGACCAAAAACATTTTGGCAAAGTAGAGGCACTCAAGTTGATTTTCCGTTAATCTTCAGAGTAGCTTTAACTCAAACCGTTACTAAATCTTTTTCATAGGGCAAGCCAGCACGTGCACCCATCGCCATGGCACTTCTGGAAGCAACAAAATTACCCAACCGACCGCATTCAGCAAGACCTTTGCCTTTGATTAAGCCATAGAGGAAGCCCGCGCAAAACGCGTCCCCCGCCCCGGTAGTGTCCACCACTTTCACTTTGAACGGTTCTATCAGGTGCCGTTCACGACCGTCCGTCACGTAACAGCCATCCTTGCCCAGTTTGACAGCCACAAGTTTGCAGCCTCGTCCAACCATTAAGTCGGCGCCTTGGCAGTAATCCAATTTTCCCGTCAAGAGTTCAAGTTCGATGGCGTTAGGCATCAACAGGTATGTCTTCTTCAGAATGGGTTCCAGAGCCGCATAGCCTTTCCTTGCGTACAAGGCACCGGGGTCGAAGCTGACCTTGACGCTGTCTGGAATAGTGTCTAAGAGTTTTTTCTGTGTTTGAAATGATGTATCTCCGACGAACGATGTTAAATGCAAAAACTGCGCTCGGGCAACATATCTGCTGTTTACCTCATCTGACGCTATCGTGCTGTTGACGCCTGGGTCGATATACAACGCCCGCGCGCCTTTTTTGTCCACAAAACCCAGCACCGAGCCGCTCTTGCCACTTGCAGCACGGATTATGCCTGCTGTGTCCACGCCTTCCTTGACGAAATCGTTGATGAGCAGGTCGCCTTCCCTGTCGCAGCCCACCTTGCCTATGAAGCCCACTTTGCATCCGAGCCTCGCCAAGCCAACCGCGGTGTTGGCGGCTGAACCGCCACATGCCTCAGCCGTGTCCTCAATGAAGCTTTCCTCTTCCGCCTTGGCAAGGCGGTTTACTCTGAAGAGTTTGTCCACGTTGAGGGCGCCGAAACCGACGACGTCAAAGCCGCTCATGGGAACAGCTCCCGCAAGTTAATTCTATAAGCGCCCAGCTTGCCGCCGTAGTTGCCAGCTGAAACCCGCAAGACGCCGTCGATGTTGAGGACTGCTTCGATTCCTGCTTTGGTGGCAGCTTTGACCGCTTCCAGCGAAACCCCGTTTATCACTATTTCTGGGATGTAGCGCACGCCGTCAGGCACCTTGACGGCTTCGCCCAACCGCGGCTTCAGGCTCGGGCAGTACGAGTGATTCGTTGTTGGACCAATTATGGGATACTGTGTCTCAGGCTTTGAACCCGCCGAGCAAACGTCAAACGGGGTGACAACGCCGTTCACCTTATGTATGGCCTCTAAAGCTTTTCTCCCCGCCTTCCGCAGTGCCTTCTTTGTTTTGCACATCACCCAGAAGTTCGCGCCCATGACGCCGCGCGCATAACCCAAGTAACGTTCGATGACGAAGTCTGGAACCATCAACGGCACGACGATGACTTCTCTGCCGCTTCGTTTCTCAACCCACTCGTACCCGTCGCCGCAGTGCCCCACCCGCGTCATCATGTCCAGTTTCCCTTCAGCATCGGGTAGTGCGTCGAAAACCGCTGTGAAAGGCTTAACCAGTATGTCTTGGCGGATTCTGTAAGAGAGTTCAGCCTCAAACTTTTTCAATGAGTCAGAAAAGGGTTTATTCGGGTTTAATCCTCCCCAGAACTGCAGAAGCGCGCCTTTGCGGTGGTCAGGCGTCTCATTTTCGTCAAGCCACTCCTCCACGCCGCCTTCCACTCTGCCGATGACCACGGAGGGCGTGGCAGTCGCATCCTCCGCTGCGGCACGCACTATTCGCGCATCGTCAGCGGTGACTATGACTCGGCAGAAAACGCCGGCAAAGGCTTCGGCGTACGTGTCATCAACATTGGCGTTTACAGGCGTTTTATCCGAGCTTCCCAATGGCTTCTCCCCTGACTTTTTTTCTAAACTCGCTGCTTTCTTTTGCGATTAATTCCATATTTCTAGGTGTCACTATTTGAACCTTGGGCAAAGCCTCAGGGTACAGCGCCAAAAACTTGTCAAGCAGCGGCTGGCTGACCTGACTCTTCCGAAGCGTTTCTCTGTTCCAGTTTTCAAGCACCAGCAGCGTTCGCTCTCTTCCATGAGTGCAGAAGAGGTCAGCGATTAAGGCTGTCACGATGCTGTTTTCGGATTGTACGGCTATTTCTGCGTTTTTCACCGCGTAGCTGTTGCCGTTAAAGGAGACGGTTAAGCCGTCGTTCTCTTTAACGAGTTTGAAAGCTTCCACGTCGGTTATGCTGTCTCCGACGTACATCACTTCGCTCAAGCGTGCTTGTAGCCTCGACAGGGCGTCTGCGATGGCTTCCGCTTTTTGTTCGCCGCCGACGGTTGTCACTTCAGAAAAAATGTCACCGATGCCCATTTGGGGAATCTCGGTCCAGAAAATTTCGTCAAGCCGCGTGATTGTTTCTTGATCCTCGCCGAAAAAATCCTGAATTGATGTGGCTGAAGGTGGAATGTTAATCAGCTTCATCTGCGCGATTTCTCGTGCCAACTCTCGTAGCCGCGCTTTTTCCTGCGTGGTTATCGCGTACTTGTCGATGCTGAGTCGGGTGCAGTATGTGTTTTCGAAGGGAAAATCCAGTGCTTTGCAGAGAGCCTTAATGTAGTGCTCGTAGCTTGTGCTAACGATGAAGGCGCTTGCGATTGTCCTCACGTGCCGCAGGGTTTCTTTGCTGCTGGCAATCAAGATTAGGGTTTTGGCAGAGAACTCTTCCATAAGTTTGTCTGTGATGTTGTAGGCTTTCAGAAAGGGCAAAATTAGCTTTAACGTACTTCCAGCCGAGTAACCTGGCTTCTTGAGAACGTCAGCGAGCACATCATCGTACTTGCTTATGAGGGTGAAGAGTTTGTCGCCGTCTGGCACGAAGCGGGCTGTTATCTCGAACGCGTTGTCGTTTCTGCTTATGGGTCCCTCACAGTCGGAAATGAAGACGCGTTTCACGGCTTGCGCCTCAACCTGTCCATGTGGCTTACGCTTTTAGCTATGTGCTCCTTCGACGCTATGTCAGTCCTATTCCATAAAGCTCCGCCTTTAATCGCTCGAGCGCCCTCCAGAGAAGTTTTCCGCGCTTCCTCGATAGTTTCTCCAATGCCCAACACGCCGACGGCTCGAGACTTCAGCGCATACGCTTTGCCGTTTCTAAGTTCCATGGCGCCTGGATAAACACGGATTCTATCACCATACCTGCTCTCTAACGCCTGAACCACAGAGAAATCCACCGCAGTGCCAACCGCCGCGTTGTTTACCAAGTTTGGATAGACATCGGCGTAGCCGCCGTAGCTGGGCGGAACCTTGTAGGTCAGAACGGTCGCCGCTTTCTCCAAATCAACGCGGGTCAGGTTGCCGTCCAAGATTTTGAAGCAGACATCCACAAAATCATCCTTCAAAATTGGGAGGAGGTTTATGATTTCGGGGTCTCCTGGGCGACTGTTGTTCTCAAGAACCTTAATTCCAGCGCCAGTGTGCATGAAAGCCAGATACAGGGGTATGCCCCTCAAAGCCGTGTCATCGCTTATTTTTGCCTTCCATTTTTGGAAAATTTTTGTGGCGAGAGCTAACTCGTTTTCTCTGTCTGCGGCGGTTAGAAAAGGCAGCTTGTCATCCGCGTCTTTGTAGGAGCCCATTCCGCCCGTGTTCGGTCCCTTATCATCGTCAAACGCTCGCTTGTAGTCCCGCGTGTCAGGCAGCGGAACGAAGTGTTTTCCGTCGCAAAGTGCTTGGAAACTGGATTCTTCGCCGTCCACTTTCTCTTCTATAATGACGGAGCCATACTGGAAGTTTGACATGAAGTGCTCGAAGAGCTGTTCCCGTGTGGTGAAGTGGTCGCCCCAGACACCGACGCCTTTTCCAGCCGCGGGCTTGTCAGGTTTCACTACTGCCTCGTTCTTTAACTCGTCAAGCCACCTGTAAACATCTCTTTTTACGTCGCCACCGCTTTTGTAGTCGTCTGGGCTGAAAATCTTGAAGCGCGGATTGGCTTCGGGCGCTATCTCCTGGAAAAGTAGGCGCTGCTCCACCTTGCTGACTTCTATGGCGTACTCCTGCCTTGGACAGATGACTGGTATGCCTGTTAGCCGTTCCACCTGGTCGCGCACGCCTTCGATTATGGGTTTTTCTGGACCCACCATGGCGAAGTCGATTTTATCCTTGTTGGCTTCGGCGAACTTGCAGATTTCTTCGACATTCAAATCAGGAATAACTACGTGTTTGGCGGCTTTTTCCACGTTAAAAGGATTGCGCTGCTTGTCCGCGACGTAAAGCTCGACTTTGTAGTTTGGGCTTCTTGTGAAGGCGTCAACCATGGCGGCTTCGCGGGCGCCATATGAAACGACGAGTATACCAACTTTATCCATCAGAGGTCACCATGCATGTTAAAGGATTAATTGGAACGCTTAATTTGCTTTACCGCTTGGCGCTACGTGGCTGCCTCATCGAGCTCGTAGATTCTGCCCTTTTCCTCGTACCCGTTGAGGAACTTCTGCTTCATCTCGTCAGCCATTTTCTGCGCCAACGGCGTCGGGTATTCGCCTGTGATGCATGCGAGGCATAGCTGGTCTCTGGTCTGACCTGTAGCATGTACAAGCCCGTCTATGGACTGGTAGCAAACAGCGTCTGCACCTATGATTTTCGCGATTTCCTCTGCGCTGTGCCTTGAGCCGATGAGTTGCCCGTAAGTGGCCATGTCGATGCCGTAGAAGCAAGGACCAATTATGCGTGGGAAGGTGACGAACATGTAGACTTTTTTAGCACCTGCAGCGCGCACTTTTTTTATTATGATTTTCGTGGTGTCGCCGCGGACTATGCTGTCCTCGGTCATTATGACACGTTTTCCGTTAACCTTGGAGCCCAAAATATTGACTTTGTGGTCTATGGTGTTGTATCGTTCCTTGTTGAGCAGGATGAAGGCTCTCTCTGTCACGTAACGGTGCCTGCGCGATGCCCTTTCCCACCTCAATCCAGATTCTTCGTGGATGCCCATGGCTGGGTCGTCGCCTGTCTCTGGCACGGAGAGTATGATGTCTGCGTCTTTTACAATTTCAGGGTACTCGCGTACGATGTTTCTTCCGAATTCCTCTCGGATTTCGTAAACGTATTTGCCGTCAAACCGTGAATCGGGTCTGGCGAAATAAGCGTACTCGAACGCGCAAAACGCCTTGCGCGGGTTCTTGATGATTTGTGTGCGTTTAAAACCGTTTTCTGAAACCGTGACGAGTTCGCCTGGCTCCAGTTCAAAATCCCTTATCAACCCGTTTATATCTAAACTCACGGTCTCCGAGGCGAATGCCCAAGTTTTTCCGTCTGGGCTGTGTCCAGCGCACAAAGGCTTGATGCCGTGTTGGTCTTTGAAGGCGAAGAAGTCACCGTTCCCAGTTATGCCAGTCACGGAGAACGCGCCATCGAGGCTTTCGATGCATGCGCCCACGGCTGATGTTAAGTTTTTGCCTCTTTTCAGTTCGAGAAGCAGTTTGTGGCAGACCAGGTCTGAATCGCAAGTGTACATGAAATCTGGGAACTGCTGCTCCATCTCTTTTCTCAGTGAAGCGGTGTTGACGATGTTGCCGTTAAACGAAACTGCCAGTTCAATTCCGTCTGCTTTCCCAGTGACTGGTTGCGTGCCCTGCAACAGCGACGTATCATCGCATTTACCTGATGTGGTGTAACGAACGTTGCCGATGCCGATGTGTCCCGGCAGACGCCCGAACCACTCCTGCATGGCGCTTGTTCGCAGTTTAGGCACCAAATCAAGGTTTTTGTAGATGCAGAATTTTCCTTCGTTGTAGGTTAGGAAGCCGTGGGACTGGTGTCCTCGGTGGTTTTGGGCGCGGAGACCCCAGTAAACGTATGGGAAGACAGGTTGTTTTTCGAAGTTTATTGCCCCGAAGATGCCGCAGCCTATTTTTTATTCCCTTCTGACGATGCCTGTGTGTAGAGAAAAAAGGGGTTTATCAGCTTTTGGTACATTTTTGGATAAAAAACATGAAGCCTTAACATGATTCACCAGAAAACAGTGGTAGCGTGAAGCAGGTCGGTTTTCCATATGAATGACTTTTGCACTCTGTTATTTTGCAATTTGAATGTTTTAAGTTGCGGCTGCTGTGGCTGGTTTCGGTCAGGGTTCGGTGCTGGCGCGCGGAGGCTATAGCCCCTCTATAAACAACGAAGTCCTCTGCTTTGAAGCGATCTCCTCTATGGTTCTTGTAACGAACCATCAATAGGCTCTAAATAGGCTGGTGGGCTAAGAGACAGTATCATGTTTTAGGCTTTTTTTACATTCGTTCTGGTGCCAGAATCCCGATTGAATTGAGCGCGTTGTGGAGCACTATGCGGATGGCGTCTGTCAGGGCTAGCCTTGCATCGCTGAGCCCTCGCGGTTCCGCCTTGATGACTGGCAGCGCGTTGTAGAAGGTGTTGAACTTGTCTGCCAGCGAGTTCGCGTAGTCCGCGAGGAAGTTGGGTTTTAGGAATTCTGCGGCTTCGATGAATGTGTCGGGAAAACTGGCTAAAGCTAAGACGAGTTCGCGCTCCAGCTTCTCCGTCAGCAGTTCAAACGCAGGTTTTTCCGGTTTCTTTTCCGCTTTGCGCAGGATGCTGCAGGCTCTGGCGTGTGTGTACTGCACGTAGGGTGCGCTGTTGGTTTCGAAGTTGAGCACTCTGTCCCAGGTGAAAACCACGGGCTTCGAGGCGTCAACGTCAACCAGCGCGTAGCGCACTGCGCCGATGCCCACAAAGTTAGCGATTTCGCGTTTTTCAGCCTCGCTCAGTTGGGGTGACCGCTTTGAGACTTCTTCGTAGGCTCGTTCAACTGCTTCGTCTAGGACTTCGTCGAAGGTAATGTAGCGTCCTCTGCGGCTGCTCATCTTGTAGCCTGGAAGCGTGACCAAGTTGTAGGCGAAGTGAACAAAGTTGTCTGCGTACTTGTCGTAGCCTAAAGCGTACAGGGCGATTTTTAGCTGCAACTGCGCCAGAGACTGCTCCATACCAATCACGTTTATGACTTTTTCCGCTCGCGAAAACTTCCACAGCGAGTAAGCTATGTCACGTGTGGTGTAGAGTGTGGTGCCGTCAGCCCGAACAAGAGTCAAGGGCGGAACAACGTAATCTTCTCCCAACCCCAGCTTGGTTTTCAAGTTGAGGATGCGAACCACCTTTTCAGCGTCAAACTCCAGAACTCCGTTTTCACTATAAACAAACGGAGAACTCTTCAGTTTCCTGAGAACCTCGGTGACCTGGGCGCTCCAGACAAAGTCGCTTTCCCAATCCCATGAGTCGTAATAAACTTCCACACGCGCCTGCGTTTCCCTGAAACCTTTTAGGCATAGCTCGCTGACTTCGCGGATAAGTCGCTTCGCTTCAGGTTCTCCGTCTTCATAAGCGCGATTTAACTTGTTAATTTCTTCCTCAGGGTTCTCGTCTTCGCTGATTTTTGTCATCAGTTTTTCGAACAGCGCCGGATACTTTTCTTTAAGTTCAGCGGCAATAGACATCCATTCGTCAATTTCCTTGGTGATTCTCGCAACCTCGTCAGCGGGTGAAACAGCTTTGGCAAGCTCCAAATTCTTTCTCAAACGGTTAATCTCCACCAAACAGCTTGTTATGGTGTATATTTTGCCCACGAAATGGTCTGCCTTCTCGTCAGGTTCGGGGCAACCGAGTTTTTGGTAGCCGTAAGCAATTACCGAGGATTGACGACCAACGTCATCGATGTAGTAGTGGCGAGAAACCATGTGTCCCCTCTGCTTTAGAATCCGTGCCAACGCATCACCTAGCATGGGATTTCTGGCTTGCCCGATGTGTATTGGATGGAGCGGGTTGACGCTGGTGTGTTCCACGATGATTTTCAAGGGTTTTTCCGTTTTGACAAAACCGTACACCGATCCCAACTGCCTGATGGATTCCAGCGTTAAAAAAGAAAATTTGGGAAAATCTACGTGAAAATTGATGTAGCCGCCTACAGCCGTAACCTTGTTGAGCAGTGTGAATTTTTGTTTGCCAACAGTTTTAGCCAAGTGTGTAGCCAAGTCACCGGGTTTTTGGTTGAGTTTTTTCCCCAACTCAAAACATAGCGAAGAGGCAAGTTGCCCAAACTCGATATTCGGTGGCTTGCTAAATGTTAGCGTCTCAACTTTTATTCCAGGTAGAACCTTCTGCAGCGCATGTGTTAAGGCGGTTTCGCATTCGCTGCGGAAGAGTGCAAACGGGTTTTCTGAAGGCATGGCTGACTTCATGTTTTCGTCATCCTTGCGGAATGCGGTAAACCTTTAAGAGGAGGTTGTATTTTAATGTGAAAACCGTCGCTTATCTATATGCATGGATGAAATACGATGAAGACGAAAATCGTGTTTTCGGAAAAAAGTTTGGGTTATGGCACATGGCACATAGAAGGGCCACAAAGAGTTAAGCTGGCACATGAGTTTTTGAAGGAGAGAGGCTACGAGTTCGTGGAGCCTAACCCGGCTTCTGAAGAGGACTTGCTCAGAGTGCATGACGCCGAGTACATCTGGAACCTCAAAAAGGGGTTAGTTGAGGATTCGGATACGCCCGCGTACGATAACATCTACGAGTTTGCGCGGCTGTCGGCTGGAGGAGCATTATTGGCAGCTGAGATAAACGGCTTTTCACTTATGCGGCCACCTGGACACCACGCGGGAAGAAGCGGCGCGGCGCTTGGAGTCCCCACGCGAGGTTTCTGCTACTTGAACAACGTGGCGGTTGCAGTGAAAGCCATTGGCAAGGCAGCGTTGATTTTGGATGTTGATGGGCATCATGGGAACGGGACGCAGGAGATTTTTCAGGGCAACAAGAAAGTGGTTTACGTTTCGCTGCACCGTTACCCGCATTATCCTGGCACTGGTTTACGTTCTGAGGGGAACTGCCTGAATTTTCCCTTGCCCGCTAACTGCGGCGAAACTGTTTATCTGCAAACGCTGGACAAGGCGTTGGCGATGGTTGACATGGGCAAGCTCGAGATCGTGGCGGTTTCGGTTGGCTTCGACACGCATGCGGGAGATTTGGCGTCTCTTGGCTTGACAGAAAACACCTATAATGAAATCGGAAAGAAGATCGCCGCCTTGGGTAAGCCGACGTTTTTTGTTCTGGAAGGCGGCTACATGGGTGAGAAGAACGGGAAAGACATTGACCAGTTTTTGAGAGGTTACGAGGGCGAACGGTAATCTCCATTTATTAAAAATTGGAAAAAATATTTCGTGTTGGTTAGGAACAGGCGCGAGCGAGAGACTATTTTTGCTTCTTAGCAGCCGCTTTCTTGTTCAGGGCTTCGAGTTTCTCGTTGACTTTCATGGATCTTTCTTCTGCTTCCGCCAAGAGCGGTTTCCAATCTTTGCTTTTGATGGTGTTGGTTAAACGTTCCACTTGTGCTGGGAGCTTCTCCAGTGCGCTGTTGAATCGTTCATCTGCTTCTTTGTCGGTGGCGACCATTTCCAGTGCTTCTTCTGGGCAGAATTCGACGCATTTTGGTTCGCCGTCGCAGAGGTCGCAAGCCACAGCTTTACCTGTTTCGGAGTGTATGGCAATTGCCCCGTGTTCGCAGGCTTGAACGCACCAGTCGCAGCCTTTGCACTGTTTTTCTTTGACCATGAGAATGCCATTCTTCTCAGATTGAACGAGGGCTTTTTCTGGGCAAGCCTTGACGCATTTGGCGTCTTCGCAGAATCGGCATGCTAGGGCGAAGTTGAAAAGTGGGGCCATGCGGACTACGCGGATTCGTGAATGTATGGGGTTTGAGATGGTTTCATTCTTTTCGATTGTGCAGGCGTACTCGCAGATTCCGCAACCTGTGCACTTGCTTGGGTCAACTGAAACGAATTTTCTTTGTTCGAATTTGGATGATGGCATTTCTGATATTTGAGTTGCATGAGGTATCTAAAGATTTCTATGTTCCAGACCGTTTTTGATTGTTGGTTATTGGCGATTCTACGCTTGCTACGAGCTTGTCAAATCGACGTGTGGTTCTAGACGACAACTCTTATAAAGAAGCCATACGGTGCGAAATTTAGAAAATATGTTGCAAGGTGCATCAGCAGTTCTGTCTGAGACTAGGCTATGTAATTAGAATGTTAGAAAAGGCGGTATGCATGAGGTTTCAGCCCTGAAGATCCACATTGCTTACATGCCCGTGCTTTGCACTTGAGGCTCTTTTAATTCTCTTCTTTTTACAATGAACGCGATAGCTGACAAAACCAACACTATCAACGTCAGCGAGTAAGTTATCGAAGTGAAATTAATCCCGATTGGGGAAAGTCCTAAAAACAATCCGAGGAGTCCAGCTACGCCAAAACTCAAAGCCACTGACAACACCGAGTTTTCAACAACGTCAAGCCTGTTTTTCTTAGTGAACAGTATGTTGACAAGGCAGTAGCCTGGGAGAAATGCAATGAAAACGAAGCTGAACACGTAGCGAATTATGAAGAACGGCGAATCGCTTGGAACGAAATAAACAATTAGTATTGTTAAAACTGTGAACAGGGTAATTATTTCAAACCAATGAGTGGGCTCCACTTCCAGCCCTTCAACAGTTCACCTTAAGTTAAAAAATAAAGGATGGAGGATTTAGAGGAAGACTTTGAATATCGGGTGGGTTTCTTCCAGTGGACGGATATCCAAGTCAGCCATTGCAGACGCTACGTAAGTGTCGACTATAGCTACAGCAGGGAAGACCCATTCCGCTTGTTCCGCCGGTCCGAACATTAGCCAGTTTGCGCCTACCGTTTGCATTATTGCGTTGGTAGCAGTGACAGGTCCTTTTCTGAACTCTTTAGCGACGTTTGCTTTGACCCATCCCATCGTGGTAACGACGTTTCCAGTGCCGAGTCCTGTGGGGTGGCCGAATTTCTCCTTTATCTTTGGAATAGCTCTGACTGCTGTGCCCATGTCTGGAGCGAATGCGGGAATCGCGGTGTCTATCAGTGGTTTAGTGATTCCAGCTTTGTCCGCTAGCGCCAAGGCTTCTTGTAGTACAGCCATTTTTCCGTCTAAGCTGTTGTCTCTTGGATTGTCAGCGAGTACGATGGACATTTTGATTCCGCTTTCTTTCAGCTTTGCCAGTTCCATGTCTGTTACGCCCTTGTAGACTGAGTTGTACAAGCATCTGTCCTGCAGCCCAGCGTTCTTTACCATCTCTGAAGCTGCCATGCGAACTTTCGGGCTCATCGCATCCAGCATTAATGGAGCATCGCTGTGTTTGGCAACGAAATCGACGTATTTTGCAAAGGCTTCTTCGGTCGTACCGACAATGTCGAAAGCAAATGGAACACCGGTTATGTCGCTTTGGACTTGCATTCTGTTGATTATATCTTCAGCTTGTTTTGCATCAAAAATTCCTTTGTTTGCATCTTGCACCATTTTCTGGCCAAGCCAAAAAATAGAACCTATCAGAAAGGTTGGAAGCTCCCCTGGTTGACCGCCTACTTTCACTTTCCCTATTTCGTAGATATTTTGTTTCGTGTTGAATTTTATCATCTTGCCTCATCTGAACTGTAAATTTATTTCAAGCCCATTGCTCTCTTCGCTAATTCAGGTGCTTCTTCTTTGTTTTTGCCGAAAAGTGCGCCGATTGCATCTGCGTCTTCCTTTTTGACAGCTGCGCCGCCCATGATTAGTCCAATTTTGCCTTTCAATCCGGCTGCTTTCAATGCTTCATCTAGTTTTGCCAGGTTGTTTTTTGCAGGTACGGTATTTACTGAAATAGCAATTACGTTTGCATTGGTTTCCTTTGCTTTGTCTACAAAGACTTGTGGAGCAACGCTCTTGCCTACGTCAACGGTTTTGAATCCAGCTCTCTTCAGTGCTCGTCTGACGGCTTCTTTAGCTGTGTCGTGCATGTCAGGTTCAATGTTGCCGATGACTACTGTGCCGATTGGTTTCTCTGGTTCAGGAGGTTCTTTTTCCATCATAGATTTAAGCCATGACATTTACACACCAACTTTCTATTTTTGGTTTTTATACCCTCGGTTTTTATATTCGAACTCTATATTTAAACTTTAACTCTATCACTCCTCTGTCCATTCAAGAACAAAAATGATGATTCGGGGAACGCAGCACATGTTCGGAACATCGCGAAAATATCTCTTGCTACTCCTAATTTTTGCGTTCGCGTTCACCTATCGCATGTTGCTGATGCATTGGGCTACTTATCCTCCTGGAGCAGACATTGGGCTGCATCAGAGCGTCATCTACTCTATAACAGGGTCAGGCAACACGAATTTCCTTTGGAATTACTATCAGATGGGCGGCGGGCTTTCGCTAACTTTCCCCGGCTACCACATTTTCGTTTCGTACGTCATTATGATGACTGGCATGCCAGATTACTTGGCGCATTCCGTGGTTGTCTCGTTGTTCTCTTCGCTCATAGTCCTGTGCGCCTACTTGATAGTTCGAACGATACAGGGAGAACCAGCCGCTTTAATCGTGGCTTTTCTGGTGGCAATCTCGCGTTTTGACGTGGAAATGCTTCTCTGGGGCGGCTACCCCAATGCGGTGACGCTTATGCTGATTCCCCTAGTTTTTTATTTATTCCTTCAAAGAGATCGCTTCTCTCTCGTTCCGTTTCTTGCTGTGACAGCGATTTTATCTGGTTCCATTTTCCTGACCCATTCCCTCAGCGCGGTCATTTTCGTCTTGATAACGCTCCTCACCGTGATGTTGGTAACGGCTTTTTCGAAAAAACTCGGTGTGCCGAGAACATATGCGCTCGTTTGGCTTGTGCCCCTTTTCCTTGGAGCTCTCCTTGTTTCTCCGTTCCTCATAGATGCTGCGCCTGCATACTTGAGTGCGAACGCTGATACATTCACGGGTGGCATAGCTGACATTAGGCAGGCGCTTCTCTCGACGAGGGTGCTTCCTCTGGAGCTTGTGTTGCCGCCGCTGATTTGTGTTCCCTTCTTCTTTTTCTTCTCGAAGAAGTACAGAAACCACTTTTTCACCGTTCCAAGTTTGTTCATGGCTATTTGGATTCTGGTTCCATTGCTCTTCACCCAAACGTTCTTGGTTGGGCTTTACACGGATTACAATCGGTTCCTGTACTACACGGTTCTGCCAGTCATTATCATTATCGCGCTAGGAATTGACCACGGCTCCGGGTTCTTCGCGCGCATAGTGGACACGTACCTATCGTTCACAAAGCAAACGTCTCAAGCCGCAAAGAGTAGCCGAGTCACAAAGTGGCTGATGCCCCGCTTGACCCGCAAGAACCTCTACTCTTCCTTCGTCGTCGGGTTACTGCTGGTGGCTTTTTTTGCCGTGCCAATCTTCCTAACACCATCGCAGGGCGTGACGGTGCAGAGTTTCTACCAAGTCATGAACGACCCAGAATACGAGGCTATACAATGGGCAAGGCAAAACACGCCCATCGGCTCAGTCTTCGTTTCCGATGCCCTTTACGGCTGGTGGTTCTCAGGCTTCGCGCAACGCCCAACCTTGAGTGCGGTTGATCCACAGTACCTGACACTTGCCCGCGAGTTTGAACCCGCAAAGGCTGCGAAGCTGCTGCTTGACACGGACTACATGATAGATAACGGTTTAATTCAAGTCCGAGAGGACGGCGGATACATCGCGCGACACAACCCAGTTATCGTGGCGAAGCTCAACTGGACGTACTTCCCCTACTCGTTCCTGAACTTCAACAACAGCGAAACCCAGGTCAAATATCGCGTTAGTGACAGCCCAATGTCGATAACTTTAGACCAGCTTACGGTGAAAGAAATGCATATGGAAAACGACTCTGACCACGCCACAGTAACCGTCACAAAAGGAAACAACTATTTCAACTACACTGAGTTAATCACAGTCTACAGAGGATCACGGTTCGTGAACATGTCAATCACGTTAACTGCAGCTACCGGTGTTTCTCTAGACTGGCTTGACTTCATCGTGCACAGCAATGGCAGGGTGCTGACCCAGCAGAACAACACAATTGCCCTACTGGATGAGGGAGTGAAAGCTTTCAGCCAACTAATCTTCGCCAAGGAACAGCCGAATGTGGACGTGGTTAATCGTGAAAATCCCTGCATCTTTGAATTAGACTACAACATGCAAGGAAAAACCCGCGGAGAAATCCAATTTTCAGCAACCGCCTACTCAGTCACCGATCGCTTGGAGTATTATCAGAGCCCAGAAGTAACAGCAGACTATTTTAACAAAATTATCATTGAAAACCTAAACACATACCAAAAGATAGCTCCAGATTCTCCTGCCCTTGACGTTTTTGACTATCGGAAAGCTGTCGCCGACTGGAACGTCTCATACATCGCTTGCCGAGATTCTGAAATTATGCCGAAATTTGCAGATGACCCAGCTTTTGGTTTGGTGTTTATTAACGATGCCGTTGCAGTATTCATGGTGAAAAGAGGCTTCGCATAGAATGGGGAACAGCGTAATCTCGTTAACGCTTACCAGCGAGAAGAAAAAGCTCCTCGAGATCACGTTTGCGGCAGTTTTCTCAGCCCTAATTCTTGTCCTCTTCTACGCCGTCATATCCATGAACGGTCTGGTCTTGGGAAATGACCCCGCTGTCCACTTGAAAAAAGCCCAGATTTTCCTTGAGACAGGAAAAATACCGTTGGAAAACCTTGGATGGACTCCGCCTCTGTTCCAGATTCTACTCGCCATGCTTATCTCCTTCACAGGCACAACCAGTTTTACGCAGTTGATATTACTTGAGAAGACGCTAGCTGTACTCATCGACTGGTTGCTGTTCTTCTCGGTTTATCTGTTAGGTTCTAAGTTTTTCGGCAGGAAAATCGGGGGCATCGCGGCGGTTTTGCTGCTGTTCTGTGTTCCAATGTACGAGCTAAACCTGTGGGGTGGTTATACCACGGTGCTCGGTTTGGCGTTCCTGTTTTTGCTGCTCCTGTACCTGCCGCTAGCAGCGATGGACTTCGGGTACATTGTGGTGGCTTTTTTTGCGGCGTTTTCTCTGGTTTTGTCTCATCAGCTAACCACGTTTCTAACAGTCCTGATTCTGCCGCCGATTATCTTGTATATGCTCATAAAGTCCAGAGGTACCCATCTTAAGGCGCTCATCGCCGTGATTCTAGGCGGGGGAATAGCGTTCTCTCTCTACTATCTTCAGGCGATGCTGCCTTACCTCGGCGTGCTCATCGAACACGTTTTTCTAATGCAGAAGGCAACGTTGTATCAGGTCCCAGCCACAACTCTCAACGCTTTTATGATAAATTTCGGCTTCGTGTTCATAATTGCCCTCGCTGGCATTTTCTTTGCCTTCTTTAACTTGAGAGCAAAAAAGGAAACACTTTTTTTCATTATCCTGTTTTTAAGTTTTCTTGTCCCGTTCATTTTGGCTGAATCTCACCTGTTCGGGCTGTACTTGCCTTTCCAATGGTTTATTTATTACTTGATGCCGCCCATGGTTATTCTCGCGGCTGTTACACTCAGCTTCGCAGGGAAACAGGTTTCAGTTTTCTACATTAACCACAGGAAAAGCTGGAAAAGACTCCGGTTGAGAGCAGTGACCGCTACCGTGATTATACTGGTGTGCTTGCTGTTTGTGTTTCGCTTTGGGACAGTTTACGGAAAAATCATGGAAGGAAGCGTGTACTATTCAACCTCCGACTTGAAGGCGTACGACGCGGGCGTTTGGCTTAGCACCCATTATCCCGGCAACGCAACAGTGGTTGTTACAAACATCCCTGGGTTCTGGTTCACGATGTTTTCAGGAAAAAATGTTATAGCAGCAACAGACCCTGTCATAGAACGGAACCAGATTGCGGAGTCTGTTTTAGATTTATCTTACGAGATGGAGCATCCGTTAACTCTGGTGCAAGCTTATGAAGCAAAGGGCGCCATTTCGGACGAAAACTACGTGTCCATAAACGATGTCTGGAAGCGAGTTTCGTACTCAGCAGCCGACGGAGACACTGTGTCGTATCAGAAAAACGGCGTCGCTTACAACGACCTGAAGCTGTCCATCTTCAGCCGGGAGATAACTTTTGAAGACGACGGCATGCCGAAGAAGCTGTTAATCAGCTACTCCAACGGCGAGGTAGCTGTGTCTCAAACAGTTCTTATGCAAAATGACAGTTATCCGCTGAACGTTACTTGGACAGTGACCGCTCTCAGAAGCGACATCACAAATGTATCCCTGTACGTGAGCAACTTCTTTGATTTGCAATTCTCATTCCTGAAAGCTTATGTGCCAGGTATTTTGGATTGGCAGAACCCATGGAGCAATCCTTCAAACTCTCAGGGGAATGAGTGGGCAGTCGTAAACTTTACTCGCTCAACTTTAACAGACAACTATGTTGGGTTCTACGACGATGAGAACGCGGTTGCTTTCGGGCTCAGGTTCGAGGAGTTGCCTGACTGGGGCAATGTTGGCGCCTTAGCCAACATGCAGATTGACGCGGTGCGGTTCCAGTACAACTTCGACAAGATAAGCGTCAACCAAACAGTATCTTTCTCTTATCAGGTTCTAACTTTCTCGAAGAACAGCTATTCAGCTATGCAACAACCCAACGAGTTGAAAAACATGTTCGACACTAAGCCTGCGACAACATTTGTGGTCAGCAGTCGAGATTACCATGACTACATCAACGCGAACAACATAAAATTCATAGTGTACGACAAAAATCAGCTTGACACCAAAATCGTCAACTGCAAGCTGCTAGAGCTGATCTACGCGAATGACCGATACGTCATCTTCCGGATAAAAGCCACTTCTTAAAGCAAAGTGTATCTTAAAGACAGTTTCAGAAAGAGAACGAATACTAATTACCGTTTAAAGTTCAGAAGAAAGAAGGAAATGTTTACTGTTCACGCAGCACTTTCGGAATGTACGCGCACGCTGGGTCAGATTCGAACAGGTCGCCAGTGTAGTATTCGGCGCGCGTCCTGCAACCGCCGCAGATTTCGCGATACTCGCATACGCCGCACTTTCCTTTCAGGTTGCTCTTGTCACGTAGTTTGAGGTGCAGTTCACTGTGCTGGAGTTCATCCCAAACTTGTGTGAGCTTTTTATCCTTCAGGTTTCCAAGTCTGTAGCCTTCGTGGAAGCCGCATGACCTGTAATCTCCGTTCTCAGTTACGCTTACATAGTTTCCGCCGATGGTGCATTTTCCAAGGAAGCCTTCTTGGAACCAGTCCCAGAAGTATGTGGGGTTTTTCTGGCGCACGATTCTCGCGTAGAAAGGCGCGTAAACGTTGATTTTAACTTTTCCAGCCAGCTTCACTTGCAGATCGTAGATCTCGTTGAAGGCTGCTTCGTACTCTTCTGGTGTAGGCGCTAAATCAGGCATGTTGGAGCCTGCTCTGCCCACTGGAACCAGATTGTGGTAGACGACCATTCGGGCTTTGTATTCTTCTCCGAGCGCTGCTGGATGAGCCATATCTTTGATGTTGTACTTTGTCATCGTGGTTACTATGCAATCGAGGATGCCGTTTTCAGAGAGTTTCTTCATTGCGTAAATAGCCTTATCGTAGCTGCCTTTGCGCCTGATTATGTCGTTTGATTCCCTGTTACCGTCCACGCTGACCGCCGTATGTACCTCGTACTTCACGAGCTTGTCGAGGCGTTCTTGGTCGAAAGCAAACCCGCTGGTTATCAGACTGACTTCCATTCCGTACTCCTTTTCAGCGTACGCTATGACGTCAAAAATGTCTTTCCTTACAAGTGGTTCTCCACCGCTTATGCCGAACCATGGCGAGCCGAAATCGTGAATTTCGTCAACCATCTTGTAGGCGGTTTTGGTATCTATCTCGGTGTCTTTGGCGTATTCAGGAGTGTAACTGCAATATAGGCAGCTGCCAACACATCTTCTGGTACACCGCCAAGTCACCATGTATAATGGTGCCTTTTTCGAAGCCATCAAGGTCACAGACAAAGCTAGATAAACATATTCGATATAAAACTTCCTCCTAAAACTCGAATTTCCACAGATAATTGGATGGTGCAGACCATCCCATCGTTTAGCACTTTTCAGCTGAGAAAAAAGCAGCAACATGACGCTATCGAAAAAATAGTGTCACTCATGTGTATTGACGCCTTACATAGAAGTGTAGAGAGGGGTCTTATTTGAGGGCGAATAGTCTAAAGAAGACCAGATTTTCTTCAGAACGTGAGTAAAACGCATAGTTAATTTTAAATACGCCTGCGTTGTTATTCGCCTTTTGTTACCTGGTGTCCTATGAGTGTTGGTCGTTTCAAGCATCGACCTAACAAAAGACTTACACGCGATAAAGCCTTCAACGTTTCTAGACTCTTCAATCAAGAGCGCAATTCTCAACATAAACACTGATTACCGCTACCTCAAAACAGGCTACTACGTGTCCCTACACGCGGAAGTCCTCGGCAACAAGGTGATTCCCACAACCGAGAACATCATCGACGCCAACAGAACCCCAATCCTCCTGCTAAGAGCATCAAAGGCTGGGATTCCCACATTGCCGGCTACTGTGACGGGTTCGGTGAAGAAAATAATTTCTGAACTTGGCTTTCCAGTGGTCGTTTTCGCCGTTAACCCTTTCATCTATGACGGATACAAGACAGCCCACAACCGGAGCGCACTGTACCGTGCAGTGAAAAGCTTGGGCATGAATTACAAGTTCGCCGTGTGCGCCCAGCCGCTCAGGGGCAAAATGGTCTCCTTCAAATCGTTCTTCGGCAAATGCGAGCAAGACGAGGAAACCAGGAGAATCTCTGAGCAAGTTTACTCGCTTTTCAAAATCCCAGTCTGCAAACTGCACGTCCAAAAAGCCGAGGATAAAACGTATCTCTGCGGTCTTCAGCCCCTGAGAACGGCCGAGTTTTCTCCGTTAGACATGAAAACTATTCAAAGAGAGGTTATGCTGCTCATGCAGCAAGGTGACAACTTCGGTGCCTAAAATCGCTTGTTTCGTCGAGAAATACAATTTCTCTGACCCTAGGGAAGAAGCTGCCCTTCAAAACTTTAAGCATGCGGCAGAAGAGTCAGGTCGGGAATTTCATTTCCTTTTTAGGGAGGACATCTCGGAAATTCCACGGTACGATTCTGTTTTCATACGGGCAACCACGGATCCGCTGAACACCGCATATATCGTCTCAAAAACCGCTTGGGAACTAGGGTTAAGAGTCATCGACGACCCTGAATCCATACAGATATGCGCCAACAAAATCCACCAGTACGCGCTGTTCGAGAAATACAACGTGCCCCGAATCCCAACAGTCTTCCTGAACAAGGACGAGCTGCACCACAAAAAAATCGCACAAATATTCCGCACGCTGGGAAAGCCTGTCGTGATAAAGGCGCCCTACACCAGCTTCTCCCGTTTCGTGGAGAAAGCCGCTTGCGAAACCAGCTTCAGAGAAGTCGCCAAAAGATACTTCCGAAAATCTGATGTTTTGGCAGTGCAGAAGTTCGTGCCCACAGCCTTCGACTGGCGAGTCGGCGTCCTCAACAACGAGGTCCTGTACGTGTGTAAGTACATGATTCCGAAGGGCAAATGGAAGCACGGCGCCAAACTCAGAGGCAAACCTACAGTCGTCTGGGGCAGAACAGTCTCGCTGAAAAAACAGAACGCGCCTCAACAGGTCAAGGAAGCGGCATTGAAGGCGTGCAGCGTGGTTGGCAAAGGGCTGTACGGTGTGGACATTAAGGAAGCGGACGGCGAATTCGTGGTGGTGGAGGTCAATGATAACCCAAGCATCTACGCAGGCTACGAAGACCGACTTGACAAAGACCTCTACAGGAAAATCATCGACTACCTATCCGCGTAACCGCGCTTCTTTCGACACATATTTATCCTAACCAAACCATTGTCAATCCGTAAAAAAGAGGCGTGCTGCATGCTAAAAGAACCAGTCAAAGATTACGAATTCAAAAAAACAATGTCCGTGGACGAGCTTGTCCGTCAGATGGAGGAGGCATGGGGCTTCACCGCGGGAAAACTCGCCGCCGGCGTGAACATCTTGGAACGCATGATTCAAACACCTAACTGCATCAAGTTTCTCTCGTTAACTGGAAATCTGGTGGCGACTGGTACAAGAGGCGTCTTCCGGGAGCTTGTCAAGAGAAAGCTTGTTGACGTCGTCATCACCACCTGTGGCACACTGGACCACGACATGGCACGTTGCTGGCGGAACTATTACAAGGGCTCCTTCATCATGAACGACACCAAACTCCACCGTGAAGGCGTAAACCGTCTTGGCAACGTACTGGTTCCAAACGACAGCTACGGCACCATAATAGAGGAGAAGATGCAAGCGCTGCTGCGGGATCTGTGGAAAGAGGGCAAAAAAGAGGTCTCGGGCAAGGAGCTGTGCCGCGAGATAGGTTTACGCTGCTGCAACGAAACCTCAATTCTCTACTGGGCAGCACGGAACGACGTTCCAGTTTATGTGCCAGGCATCACGGACGGCGCCGTCGGCTACCAGACATGGCTTTTCAGCCAAGACCACAGCTTCAAGCTTAACTTGCTCAAGGATGAAGGCGAGCTCAGCGACCTCGTCTTCACAGCGAAAAAAACGGGCGCGTTGATCGTGGGCGGCGGCATCAGTAAGCACCACACGATTTGGTGGAACCAGTTCAAAGACGGCTTAGACTACGTCGTGTACGTCAGCACGGCTGATGAGTGGGACGGCAGCCTCAGCGGCGCCAGACCGCGCGAAGCAGTTTCATGGGGAAAAATAAGCGAAAAGGCGAAGCGCATAATGGTGGAGGGCGACGCCTCGGTTATTCTGCCGTTGATGGCGAGTGCTTTGTTGAGCCGGCTGCGCTAGGCTTAAGTTACGTTCTTAAAGAGCCAAGACATGTCTGGTGCCTTGCGCTTGGTTTTCACTCTCTCGCAGAGCGCGTGTGCAATCAGCGGCAACGCGATGGTGGCGTCGCAGTAGCATACCGCACGTGTGCCTGCTTGACTGTTGATTTTGCCCCAGCTTATCGCCTCTTCCAGCGTGCAGCCGCTTAAGCCCCCCCATTGCGGCGAGTCGGTGGTGATTTGTATGGCGTACTTGTGCGGGTAATAGTATTCCTGTAGGCTTTTGCGTAAGCCGCCTTTTCTGCCTTCTACGCCTTTGTCTTGGGTCATCGGTGAAACCGAGATGGCGATGAGTTGCGTTAGATCTTTCGGTACTCCCCCGCCGATGTAGACTACGCCGATGTCTTTAGTTTTGGTGCCGATGGTGACGAACTGGTCAAATTCCTTTACGCTGTCAAGGATTACGTTGTGTCCCCGATTTTTAGCCATCAGGAACGTTTCGCCGTATGCGCTGTCAACCATGGCCGGGCTGAAGATTGGGACGCCGTTTTCGTAGGCGACTGCGGCGATGGCTGGGATTTTTCTGTTGCTGAGGTATTTGCCGAGCAAGTGGAAGAATTCTGCGGATGAGTAGGGGTAATCGGTTTTCAGGGTCATGACGAAATCTGTGACTAGTTCTTCCATTTTGCGGTAGTCGGTTTCTTTGCCGAAGACATCGTAGTACCTGTTAATGTCTGCTTTTAACAGTTCTTCGTCGTTTACAAGGTGGCTGCCTTGCCAGTAGCCGAAGCCCATGGCGTCCACGATGTCCTCAGACACGTTAGCGCCCGTGGAGACCAGCACATCGATGAAGCGGTTCTCCATAAGCCAGTTAACTATCGTCCATTGCCCAGCGGTGCTCATGGAGCCTGCCAAGCCCATGACGATAGTCAAATCTTTTTCTTTAACCATGTTTTCCCAGACGTCAACTGCCTCGCCCAGTTTCCTGCCTTGGTAGGCGGTTCGACTCATCTCAGCTAGGAGTTGCGAGATAGTTTTCTCTTTGACTCTGATTGGTTCAAGTTTTTTAGTGAAGTATGGTTCGCTCATTAGTTTGCACCTCGTTGTAGATTAGTTGTCTTGTATTTGAAATTTGCCATCGCGGCGTGAATTTGGATCCAAAAACATTTAAAAAAGCGGCAGCACAGTATAATATTGGTTTTTTAAGGAGCAAACTGCATGTCATCAAAAAAAGTTGTTAAACCACCAGCTAAAAAGCAGAAACCCACTTTAGCGCCTACCACGTACATGGATCACGACGATAAAAACTACTACATTCAGGTTGAAATGCCAGGCGTGAAGAAAGAAAACGTAGAACTTTCAGTCTCCGACCAGAGCTTCTGCGTTAGAGGCACGAGAGAAGACGTTGAGCTTTTGGGATGTTTCGTTCTGGCGCATCCCGCAGATGCCGAGAATGCCAAGGCTAAATTCGAGGACGGCTTGCTAAACATCGAAATTCCCATAAAAAAGATTCTCAAAGGAAAGAAAGTGAAGATAGAGTAACTTCACCTTCAAACTTTTTTTATCGTCCAACCTGTTTTTCACGCGGGATAGGAAATTGGAGTGGAAAAAAATTTAGATGGGGTAAGCTCCGCATATCTTGCAGAACTGAATCTTTGTTTTCACGTAACCTTTGCAGTAGGGGCACTGGATTCCGCCGTTGTCAGGGTAAACCTCTGAGGGTTTTCCGAAGATTTTCCTGAAGTGCTCGTAGTAAAGTAGCTGCTCCTTGTCCTGTATCTGCACGTTGTCGTCGGCGAGAATCTTTTTCTTCTTCTCCTCAAATTCCTTGTCAGAGAACATGTCGTTGAAGAAGGTTCGCAGCACTTCGGTGCCTGTTCCCTGTTCCAAAGGAGCTTTCGGTCGCCAGATGACTTCTTTCGGGATTACGTCTTCGTAGGCTTTTCTCATTATCCACTTGCCGTATTTCACACCGTCGTGCATGTTTATCTTAAACTTAATCGGCAGTTTCTTCGCCCAGTCCATGAATTCTAGGTCCAAGTAAGGCGCTTTGACGGTCATTCCAAGCGATTCAGCCATCGGTATTGAAGAGAAACCCATCTCCGCCCACATCTCCTGCTGTTTCTGGGCAAACTCTGCTTCGGTTAGATGGAATTGCCATGGGTACCCGAAAAGCTCGTCTAAGGCGTCGCCCGTGAAAACGCTCTTTAAGCCTTTTTGCTTGAAGATTGTTAAGCCTATGTAAACGGGCATGCTGTTCCTGATTTCCATTGGGTCAAACTTCTTCAATGCCTTCACCACTTTCGGAGCGTTGCTGAGAACATCGTCACGGTCGAACACGTGGGTTTCATGGTTAAGCTTCAGGAAAGCCACCATTTTCTTCACGTATTCCGTGTCCGCTGGGTTTCCATGCTTAAAATACATCGTCAAGCACGGAATGTTCGGTTTATACTTCACTGCCTCATAAGCTATGATTTGCGTGTCTGTTCCCGCCGAGAACAGCATGGCGTCAGCCATGTTTTTCTTTACAACCTTGTTCACTAAGGCGCGGACTTGTGGCAGAAGGTTGGCGTATTCTTGTTTTTCAAGCGTCACGTTGTTTCCCTCGGGATACACAATTTGTCGCCCCGCGGGTATATAAGTTTATCCGTCTGAATATAAAAGGCAAAAAATTGTAAACGTGTGTAAGAAAAATGGAGAAAAAACTGAACACTCAACCGCAGAACTAATTTTACTTCAACGCAGTTAACTTTAAAAGTTTTAGCAGCCCGTTCATATCAAAGGTACGATGCCAGTGACCCAGCAAAACGCTTCGAAGCACGAAACACTATTGAGGGTTAGCTTAATCCACATGAAAGTCCGCACATCCCTAAAAGCAAATCTTGAAGCAGCCTCAGCCGCCATCTGCAAAGCCGCTGAACAAAAACCAGCATTCATCGCACTCCCAGAATACTTTTCCGTTCCAAACAACATGGAACATTTCGATTCCGCAGAAAAGATCAGCAAAGAAACATACGAAGAAACCATGAAGTTCCTCGCGGGCACCAGCAAAGAGTTTCCGAGCGTCTATATTTTAGGCGGCACCGTACTCGAAGAAGATCACGGCGTATTCTACAACACCAGCACCCTGTGGAGAAACGGCGCTCTAATCGGCAAGTACCGCAAAAGAAACCCGATAGCCGCCGAGTTGAAGGCAGGCGTAAGCCGCGGTGACAAGCCAGCCGTCTTCACTACGGACTACTGCAAAGTCGGTGTGCTCGTCTGTGCCGATATGTTCGACCCGCCCACTATAAAAGCGGTTGTTGACTTGGGCGCGGAACTCGTGTTCTTGCCAGTTGCAGCCATGGGCACGCATCCGCACGTGACGGGGCACCCGCTGACGGAGAAGCTTGCCTCGGAAAACGGCATTTACGTGGTTAAAGTGGGTAACGTCAGCAGCAACGCCAGAGGTGGAAGAAGCGCCTTTATCACGCCATGGGGCATAGAGCAAGAAGTCTCCGACGCAGTTGAAGACTCGGTGATGAGCATAGATTTTGACATGCACAGGCTCAGAGAATACCGAAAATCATTAAAGAAAAAGAAGGAGAAAGCCGCCGTTTAAGCAGAGTCACATTTTCCTTAGTTCTCAAATGGTAACGCAGCCATCTCAAGCACTAGGACGATGATGGCAACTGCAGATATTCCAAGCGCAGAGTTGGGCGGTTGCTGATTTTTGCTCATAACAAACTGAGTGATTTTGCGGGCTGGATTTAGGTGTATTCTCTGAATGTGTAGCTGCATTTTGTGCAGCGAAAAAACTGCGTTGAGGATTCGTCGCCTCCGCGGGTCTGCACTTGCCAAACGTATACAAGGTTGTTCCCACATTTGGGGCATTCCACCTTAAGCGTTGGCAGCGTGTTGATTTTTTGTTCCTCTTTCCCTATAATCGTTACCTGTTGCTTGATGTCGTGTTTGATGACTTTGCTCATTTTCGGCTTGACTTTTTTGCTTGCTGTTGACTTCTTGTACCCGCATTTGGAGCATACGAGCATTATTGCTGTTCCATCCTTTTTAGGCTCAAAAATGGAACCGCATTCTGGGCAAAACTCCATAACAGATCCTCGTTTCTTCTTCTGCTTGCCTTAAGCAGCACCCAAATCAAAATATAAGTATTTCCAAAGTCACCCGCATTCTGCCGCGAAACAAGGCACTCAGTTTCTTCTACGTGCATGACAAGGTTAAATAGAGTTACCGCTTAAAACCTAAACAACCACACCAAAGAGGAACAAACATGAAGATTATTCTAGGTTCTGCTTCGACAGCACTCGGCGAAAAAATCGCCGACTTAACAGGTCTCGAAAAAGTATCTGTCGCGCACAGGACGTTTCCAGACGGCGAAAGCTACGTTCGCTTAGAAGGCAGCGTGCAAAACGAGCATGTGGTAATCGTGCAAACTACCAGCACTCCACAGGACACGCGGCTCATGCAGCTCGCTTTCATGGCAAACGCCGCAAAAAGAAACGGTGCGCAAAAAGTCACTGCGGCAGTGCCATACCTCGCGTATGCACGCCAAGACAAGATGTTCCTGCAAGGTGAAAACATAAGCATCGAAACAGTCGCAGCCATGCTCAAAGCAGCAGGCGTTGACGCCTTGGTCACGGTGAACATACACGCCGAAGACGCACTCAGCAAATTCCCGTTTCCAGCCAAAACCCTCAGCGCTGTCCCGCTATTAGCTGAGTACTTCGTCAAGAGAGGCTACAGAAAAGCGTTCGCGTTGGCACCAGACAAAGGCGCAATGTACATCGCAAGGCAAGCGCAAGCCGTTTTAGGCGGCGAAGCAGGGCACTTGGAGAAGCAGCGTGACCGCTACACTGGAAAGACCAGCCACACTGGCAAAGACCTCAACGTAAAGGGGCAAACCGTCATAATATTCGACGACATCATCAGCACAGGCGGCACAATCGTGGGCGCCGCAAAGATCCTTAGGGAACTCGGCGCGACACATGTTTTCGCTGCCTGCGTGCACCCGCTGTTAATTGGCGACGCTGAAACGCGCATCTTGGACGCTGGTGTCGAGGAAATCGTGGGAACTGACAGCATCCCAAGCCACACCAGCAAAGTCACTCTCGCACCGCTGTTCGCTGAATGGTTAAGGGCGCAGAAAAGTGGCTAAACTCTTCTTCCTGCTCTCAGGCGAAAACGAGACGTTGCCTGCTGCAGAGTTAATCGCCATACTCGAAGCCGAAAACATAGATTTCCAAGTCAAGGAGAAACTCGACCAAGTTATACGGCTTGAAGCAGACTTGTGCAGCGTGCAAGCGGTTCACCGCAGGTCAGCGTACACCATGATGAGCGCCACCGAACTGTTCACTTGCCCAGCTGAGGAAGCCTCCATCACGGAAACGGCTGAACAGACGGACTTCACAGATATACTAAAAGCAGGGGAAAGCTTCGAGGTTCGCATAAGACGCATAAAAGAACACGCAGAAACGCTCAGAACAGTTCCTCTTGAAGCGAAACTGGGCAAACTCGTCCTACGCAGCGCGCCAAAAGCCAAGGTTAACTTGAAAAACCCCGACAAAACCTTCATCGGCATCCTAACCAGCAACAAACTGGTCTTCGGAGTGAAACAGGCGGAAATCCAGCCTAAAACCTTCTCTGAGCGGCGACCAAGGAAAAAACCCTTCTTTCACCCGTCCGCCATGCCATCCAAACTAGCGCGTTGCATGGCCAACCTGGCACGTGCAAGAACAGGAGAGTTGCTGCTGGACCCGTTTTGCGGAACTGGAAGCGTGATGATTGAAGCCGCTTTCATCGGTTGCCGCGTCCTCGGCTTAGACATCCAAAGGCGCATGATTGTGGGATGCCGCAGCAACCTCAAGCACTTCGACGTTGACGCAGAGGGCTTGGTGATTGCTGATTCAAGAAAGCTTCCTTTGCGGGGTTTGGGTTGTTTGGTTACTGATCCGCCTTACGGCAGGTCGGCTTCCACGATGAAGTCAACTACCAAGCAAATAGTTGAAGGTTTGTTAAATTCGGCGTTTCCTTTGCTGGGTGAGGGGCAACGGATTTGTATTGCTTCGCCGAAAACATTAAACATCGCTCAGTTAGGCGCTGATTTGGGGTACAAGCATTTGGAGTCTCATTTCGCTTACGTCCACAGGACCTTGACACGGGAGATTGCCGTTTTCGAGAAGCCACGAGGTGCGATGGCGTGAGCATACGTGTGTTGTTTCTAGGAACTGCCGGGAGCGTTCCGACGCTGGAGCGGAGTTTGCCCGCTGTGCTTGTTCAACGTGGGAACGAACAGTTTATGTTTGATTGCGGTGAAGGCGTGCAACGGCAGATGCTGCGGGCGAAGACAGGTTTCCACAAAAAAATGAAGATATTCATCTCTCACATGCACGGCGACCATGTGCTGGGTTTGCCTGGGCTACTGCAGACCATGGCGTTAATGGATAGGCAGAGAAAACTTGAAGTTTATGGTCCAGAAGGGATAGCCAATTTTCTGCAGTGTGTTAAGGAGACGTTGCAGTTTGGTTTGACGTTTCCTGTTGAAATCCGCGAAATATACAATGCCAGCATCGTCTGTGACGAGGAAGAATACACGGTTTTAGCCGTAGGATCAAATCATGTGATGCCGAGTCTGGCTTACGCTCTTGTGGAGAAGCCGAGACCAGGAAAATTTTACCCCGAGAAAGCGCGCGCGCTCGGTGTTCCTGAAGGCGAGTTATGGTCAAAACTTCAAAGCGGTTACGAGGTCAAGCTGAGTGATGGCAGAACCGTGCGTGCTGAGGATGTGTTGGGTCCGCCGCGAAAAGGGCGAAAAATTGTTTACACGGGTGACACCAGACCGTTTGAAGGCTTCGCCAGTTTCGCGGTTGGTGCGGACTTGGTTATTCATGACGCTACGTTGGATGATGCACTTGCTGAGAAGGCGGCTGCGGATGGGCATTCAACGCCGAGTGAAGCAGCGGACCAAGCCTTGCGTGCTAAGGCCGAGCGCCTAGTTTTGACGCATATTAGCGCGAGATACCCTGATGCAGGGTTGCTTTTGGAGCAAGCGCGGAAAATTTTTGGGAACGTAATTGTGGCTGAGGATTTCTTGGAGTTGGAGTTGCCGCTTTCTGAGGGCTAAGCGAGTAGTTGCTTGAGGTTTTTGAAGCTTTCTTTGACGTGTTCCACAGATTCTATCATCAACGTTTTGTCGTATGCTATGTCCTTGAGGGTTTCTGCGAACCGTTGCCAGTCTATTTTGCCGTACCCAACGCCCAGGTGCTGGTCATTCATGCCCATGTTATCACTGAGGTGAATGTGCACGATTTTGTCCGGCAGTTTTCTGAGGAAGTTTTCTGTAGTGCCTTCCAGGTTTGCGTGCCCCACATCGAGCGCCATTCCTATGTCGTTTAGGCTTGTTTCCCTGTAGAACTTGATGAAGTCCTCTGCGTTTTTCATTATGAAACCGTATTTTTGGGGCAGATTTTCCATGGCTAAGTTCACGCCCAAGTTTTCTGCGGTTTCATGCAGTACGCGTATACTTTCGAGGTTTTGTTTCCACTCTTCGCCTGGATAGAAGCTACTGATGCCCGTTTGGCTTCCAGGGTGAAAAACCCAAAGTTTAGCGTCTAACCCACTTGCGTAGCTGAGAGACTCTTCTAGCCGTTTGAGTGTGGCTTTGAGTACGGGTTTGGAGGGCGAAGCAATGTTCATGTCGGCGAACGGCGCGTGCACGGTGTACTTTATGCCCTTTGACTTTGCGATTTCCTTGAGCGTTGCCACCCTTTTCTCAGTTAAGGCGTGCAAACCATCGTCAACAATCTCTATGTACGTGGTTTCCACGTTGGCGAGGTATTGAATCATCTTGCTGAACGGTTTGCTTAAGCAGTAGAGCATGGATAAGCCGATTTTTGGTTGCGGCATGCGTTTGGTTCCCCTTATTAGTTTAAGGGTTTAGGCAGTTTTATTTTCAAGTTCGCGCTTAATAACCTAGTCTATGTACTGTGTTTTCCAAATACTGATGCTGTTGCGGGTCAGGAACAACACGCGAAAAATGTATAGAAGTAGCGCATGGAAGAAACTATAGCCCCCCTTTTATTATGCCGAGTAGTGTTGAATGCATCAAACATCGACATAGAGCTATACAGAAACGCTATTCACCTTTAAATAATGGATTGAGTCTGCTCCGACCAGACAGAGCTTTCAGAATTATTTACAGTATATTTAAAAAAGCTACAGACAAAAAATTGCGTCAGCGCAGACTGAGATTGTGGATAAAGATAGGATTAAGCTCTCAAATACTTTTTTGAGAGGCAACACGAACACTTCACAGGATGAATCGAGGATTGCAGGTTTCGCTTACTCGATTACCTGAATTGCACCTTCGGGACACTGGGCTTCGCATGCTCTGCAGACAAGACATTCGTCAACTTTGACAGGCACAGACTTAGAGTCTTTGACTTCATAGACGCCGACTGGGCACGTGTTTACACAGGTTTCGCATCCGGTGCATTTGGCGTTATCAACTACTATTTTTACCATGTTTCATACCTCGTAATTCTGTTTCAAAAACCAGCAGTAAAATAAAAGCGTTTAGGTCTGCTAATGCAGTTCTTCACGAAGCCGCAGCAAGATTCCGTTAATCGTCGTCTCCGCTTTCTCTTTACGCCGCTGATAATCCGCCATCATTTTCTTGTATTCCTCCAGCGAAAGCTCACCCCGGTTTTGCCGCGTTTCAATCGTCCGAATGTTCGTTTCAACCTCAACAAGCTCTGTCTCAGCAAAATCAAGCTGCCGCACCAAATCCGCGTAGACACCGCCAGCACTGCGGAACGTTACCTTTAACCCACTGATGTTCTTGGACAAGGCTTCAGAGCGAAGCTCCAATGTTCTCCGCTGAACCTTGTACTGTCGCCTCGGAATCCTGCCCTTCTGTGCTCTTGTGTCAAGAGACTTCAGCTCCGAAGCTATCCTATTCTTCTCCGCATACGCTTCCGTGAAAGACCGCACGTCATCCGGAGTCAAACCGACCGAAACCTTCGGCGTCACAATTCTCGCTGGCGCCGCCGCTTTCCGTCTAGGTCTTCTCCAAACAGCAACAACAACTACGCCGACGATGGCTAGCAACCAAATCCACATGGTGGGGCGAAAAGACAGCCACAGCACATTGTAATCATACGTAATCTGTAAGACATCCGCGGAAGAAACATCATAATCCACGTAGCTGACACCTTCCCGCTTCATGGACAGAGTCTCCTGGAAAATCTCCCTTGTCAAACTCAAAGAAGTACCCAGCTCGGAAAGGTTAGGCGTTACAAATCGCGCTCCCTCGGGAGGAACAAAAGTCACAGTTGCCTTCTCAACATAATAATCAAAAGCTGGAAACAGCACAAAATCAATGGAGAAACGCGTGCCCTGTGAAGATGTAGCGCTTGGAAGGTTATAGCTTACCGAAACCGTAGAAGGACCGCTGCCTGCCAGAGACGAAACGAGCGTGACGTTCATGGTAACCATGGTGCCGCTTGTAGCCAGAGTTGACGTTGTCAGGGTTCTGCCGAATTCATCTCTGGCAACGATGTTTGAGGCTTGGATAGGTAACCATAATTTAAGTGAGCTAATCGAGTCTGGAGAATTGTTCTTAAAGCGGTAAGTATCCGTGGACGCTAATTCGCCTGCTGGACCTAAGGTGACTTGGCGGTCTAGCTGTTCTATGGTGAGGAGTTGGAGGTTGCCAAAGTGAACCGTGAACGTGGCGGTAGCTGGTGAGTAGGTAAAAGCTGGCAGGTTGTTTTTAATGTAGTTGGTAGTGGTTTCAACTGAACCGTCGTTCTTGGTGATGCTGATGAAAGTGGGCGTTTCTGGGAGAACGATGGAGACGTTGCAGGTGCCAGCGTCCTGCACGAAACTGGGATAAGCCGGATAATCAAGGTTGAAGGTTACGGTGCTTGCGCCACCGCTGGAGGTTTGGGTAAGTAGCTTATTTGAGAGGACGAAGACGACTGTGAAAACCTGCGGGTTTGATTGCCCAAAGTCTATTTTTGCACCGTAATATCCCACTCGGTTTTCGAGCGGTACGCCAAGGCTCATTGGATAGACGTTGTGGTTTTGGTCGTAGGTTACTGCTTTGAGGACGTTTACGCCGTATTGGTAGGGGAAGCCTATAAGGAAACCGTTTGACAGTGAACCTGTTATGTGTATGGTATCGCTTATGACGATGTGTCCTGAGTACATGACGTGCACTTGGTGGTCTACCCTTTGGATAGTATATGCGTTTTGAGCAGAGACGGTGTGGACGCTTAGTGACAGAGGCAGCAGTGCAGTCAATAGGACCGCTGTGAGCGCGATGAGGATTACGGTTCTCTTCACCTGTATATTCACCAAGTTCAGGTTTCTCTATTTTTATCCGCAGCTTATTTATTTACTTTTAGAATGGAACAGTGCAAGCATATTGAGCTTCGGCTGTTAACAACTTCTAAAGCAGTGCGCAAGCGGCCGTGAAACAATGCTTTTCTTAGAACTACTGCTCGGCTCAATCTATCGCCCCTTTACATAAAATGAAGCTATTTCAACTAGACGTTAACGTGTCGGTTTAGGAACTTATATTTAATTACTGTTGACTGTTAATATAGTTGAATATTCGATGTGGAGGAGTGGATAGAGTTTGAAGCAATTTGTGGTTACCCCGTCTGCGGGTAAACGCCTAATCGCAAAAGCGTTAGTGTCACATACGGCGGTGTCAGAGGCACTAAAAAATGGGACTGTCGCCATCATTGCAGGCACTACAAGCGGTTACGTGGCTGAAGAAATTTTGAAATCGCTGGAGATTTCAGAGGGTTTTTCTCGAAAACGTTTTTTCCGCGGAATTACCTTGCCGCCTTGCTCCGCCGTAACCTCCGAAGGAAGATTGATTGATGAAAGCGATTTTCCCGGCGACGTGATAATAACCAGAGGCAAATGGCGAAAAGGCAAGACCATTTTTGACGTAATCGACGAGCTCAAAGAAGGAGACGTAATTTTGAAGGGGGCAAACGCGGTGGACCTGCACAGAAAACAGGCAGCTATTCTTATAGGTCATCCTAAAGCCGGTACCATTGTAGTGGCGTTGCAGGCTGTTTTAGGGCGTCGGGTTCGACTGATTATGCCCGTTGGCTTAGAGAAACGCGTAAGCAGCGATTTATTCTGCTTGGCGGAAAAGGTAAACTTGCCTGGTGCAGGCGGCTTTCGCTTGTTTCCAGTGCCAGGTCAAGTGTTCACTGAGATTGAGGCTGTGCAGCTTTTAACTGGCGCTACTGCGGAACTGATTGCAGCTGGGGGCGTTTGCGGGGCAGAAGGTTGTTGCTGGCTGGCCGTCAGCGGAACAAAAGAGCAAGAAGAAAACGCTGAGAAACTGCTGATGTCGGTTGCTGCTGAACCTGCTTTCCGTTTCAATTAGTGCTTAGCCTCATTTTCACGTGATATAATTTTTTAATTCTGCTTTCTCAGCCAGTTCAACGGCTCTTTTCCGCTCGTCTTCTGTGAGCCTCCTGCGCAGTTCTGAGATTTCGTGGGCGCGCCATTCGGGTCTGTACTGGAACATCAGGTTGACTCTTGTTTCGGCGCCAAGGTTCTCAGCTATCCATTTGAGCGTTGGCTTGGTGCAGCACTCCAGATGGTTTGGCAGAACCAGCACTCGTATTATCAGTTCGCCGTGCTGTTTGGCTTCCAAATGGTTGCTGGTGCACACTTGCCAATAATCTGGGGCATCTGAGATTCTCTCCGCGCAGTCGCCGGGTCCGTACTTGAAGTCTAAGAGGTAAACGTCCGCGAAGCCTGCGAGGAGTTTGGCGGTTTCTGCGTTGTAGTAGGTGTTGGAGTTCCATACCACAGGCACGCTAACGCTTACATGCTTGAAGGTTTCCAGCCACTGCTGAAGCCAGGGTGTGGGCTCTCCGCCCACGAGGTTCACATTTCTGCAGCCGTTTAAACGCAAACGTGTCACTTCCAGCGCCAATTCTTCTGGCTTGCTTTCGGCGCCGGGTTCCTTCCATTGGCTGATGGTCCAGTTTTGGCAGTGGCGGCAGCGCATGGTGCAGCCCATGGTGAATATGGTTCCGCTGGGCACGAGCTCCGGTTCTTCGCCCATGTGTTCAAAGATGCTTGAAACCGTCATCGTGTCGCCGCAGCCGCAGTAGCCCCGCTTGCTCCTTGTCCTATCGGCGCCACATCGGCGATTGCAAAAATGGCAGCTCCGCATGATTCGGTTTGCGATTTCGATTTTCAGGTCAAAATAGGACTTTTCTGGTGTTGGGATTTCGCTGAAATCTTCGCTCGCATCAACCGTCTGCTCCATCACACGGAACTCCTCAACGCATCGCTCATGCTGCTTCCAAAGCGCATCTAACGAATCGCTCTTGCTGAAATCGGCTGGGAGCTTCTTTGCGATTAGAAACTTTGCTGTTTTCTTGTCCTGCATAACGGCGAAGTATCGGGCCAAACTTTTCCGTACCACCGCGTCATCGATGACGGTGGTAGCGTCGGGTCTCAGAAGTCTCCACATCACTCTCTACATATAATCAATGCTTAAGCACGTATTAAAACAGGGCGTATGGAAAACCTCCGCCCGCAGGATGAAACGTGCCCTTTATGGGAATGGTGGTTCCGCAGACTGGGCAGCGCATGTCCTTCGTGAGGTTCCAGCGTGTAATCTCGAAGCTATACCGCTTAATTAAAAGTTCGTTGCAGTTCGGGCAATAGGTGTTCTCAGCTGGATGTCCTGGCACGTTTCCAAGATAGGTGTAATTGAGGCCGGCGTCTTTTGCAGTCATGTATGCGTGTTCCATGGTTTCGATGGATGTGGCTGGGATTGTTGTCATCTTGTAGTCTGGGTGGAAACGCAGCAGGTGGAAAGGCGTATCTCTGCCCAGCGTGTCCCTAATCCAAGTTGCCAGTTCCTTTATCTTTTCCATCGAGTCTCCGATTTTCGGGATGACCAGGTTCGTGATTTCTACGTGAACGCCGTTTCCCTTCAGCTCCTTCAGCGTCTCATAAATCGGCTTGACGTCGGGCACTGTGGAAACGCTCTTGTAGAAGTCTGGGTCTCCTCCGCCTTTGAAGTCCACTGTCGCCGCGTCTAGGTATGGCGCGATGGTCTTCACGGCTTCAGGTGTCATGTATCCGTTCGTTACAAACGTGTTGAATAGCCCTGCTTCGCGCGCAATTTTTGCCGTGTCGTATGCATATTCCATGAATATCGTTGGTTCCGTGTACGTGTAGCTTATTCCCTGACAGTTACGCTCTCGCGCTGTCTTCACGACCGCGGCTGGTGGAAAAATGTTGCCCGCCACTTCGCGGTCTTGGCTTATCATCCAGTTGTCACAGAATTGACAGCGGAAATTGCATCCCGTCGCCGCAATGGACATAACCAGCGAGCCAGGGTTAAAATGCGAAAGCGGCTTCTTACTTATCGGGTCGACACCCGCGGAAACAGCCTTAGCATAGTTGATAGTGAAAAGTGTTCCGCCCTCGTTTTTGCGGACCAAGCAGAACCCAGTTGAGCCGTCGCTTATGAGGCAGCGACGAGCGCACAGGCAGCATTTGACTTTTCGGTCAGCTTGCCTTTCGTAGAGCATGGCTTCATGCAGAGACATGCAACTTCACCTTATTCTGCTAAAACGCTTCTGGTGTGAACTTCACTCATAATATGAAGCTTATTTCTTAAAAACTATTAGCCCCTCATCGACGCTTGACACTGAGAATGCGCAGCAGCGGCGCAGACAATTTTTTAGCTATCGCTGATGATAACAGTGCCGAAAGGTACTAAGGCTTATTTGTCAGAGAGGTAAATGGTTGCGGAGTTTAGAATTATGGTTGAGAAAGGAGTGTTTAGCAACGGGGTTCCTTATGTCTGCTTCGGTGAAGGCGAGAAATCCTTGCTTGTTTTCAGCGGTGGACCCGGCATCACTCTTCCATCAGGCTTCATGATTCGAGTGTTTGGTCAATTTAAGCACCTATCCAAGAATTTTGTGATTTACGCCATGTCCAGGAAGAATGAGCTTCCACAGAGTTACACCACACGAGATATGGCTGAAGACTATGCGGCAATAATCAGAGACGAGTTTGATGGTGGACCTGTTGATGTGATGGGCATGTCGTATGGCGGGTTGATTGCGCAACATTTGGCCGCTGACCACCCTGAACTAATCCGCCGCTTAGTCATTGCCATGTCTGTTTACAGATTCAGCGAGGAAGGAAACGAATTAGACATGAAATATGCGCAGCTGCTTAGTGAAGGCAAAAAGAGGGAGGCTCTCAAAACTATGTATCCCCTAATAGAAGGTGGCAGAATAACGAAAGCGTTCATGAAGTTTTTCATGGGTTACATTGCTCCTTTAATGTGGCTCACAGTCGGCAATCCTGTAGATTTGCTTGTGGAAGGCAAGGCGGAAATGGCGCATAACTCAAAAAACAGGCTTGCGGAGATTAAAGCGCCTACACTGGTGATTGGCGGCGACAAAGACTACTATTGCCCAGTGGAGCGGTTCCGTGAAACAGCGGCTGAAATCCCGAATGCTAAGCTTGTCCTTTACGAAGGCAAGGGTCACATGAATATTATGGGAAAAAAGTTTGACGAAGACGTCCTTGCTTTTCTGAACGAGGAAAGCGGCTAACCAGCATATTTGGAGCCTAATAGAGGTTCATTGCAGAAATCTATAGAGGGTAGAGAGGAAGCATTTCCCCAGCAGCAGAGCCTAAAAAATCTCGGCTAGCACTCAAACTCGTGGTGGAAGCACGTTTCTGCGCCTGTGTGGCATACTGGTCCTTTCTGCTCTACCACATACAACAGCGTGTCGTAGTCGCAGTCTGCCACGACGCGCTTGATTTTTTGCGTGTGTCCTGAGGTTTCGCCCTTCATCCACAGTTTGCCGCGTGAACGGCTCCAATAGTGCGCGTAACCCGTCTTCAGCGTCTTCTCTAGGGCTTCCTCGTTGACGTAAGCCAGCATAAGCAGTGCTTTGGACTCGGCGTCTTGCACGACCACTGGGATGAGTCCGTTGCCCTTCTTGAAATCCAGCTTTTTCAGCAGTTCCTCGTTCGTCATGGTCTCACATTCACCCCCTGCTCCCGCAAGAACTTTTTCACAACTTGGACAGGATACTTGTTGTAGTGGAAAACCGATGCCGCCAGCGCCGCATCTGCCTTGCCCTTCGTGAAAACTTCAAGAAAATGCTCAGGTATGCCTGCGCCGCCGCTTGCAATGACTGGAACTTTAACGCGCTCAGAAATGACACGCGTCAACTCGATGTCGTAGCCGTCTTCGGTGCCGTCCCTGTCCATCGAAGTTACCAGAAACTCGCCGGCGCCGAGCTCCGCAGCCCGCAGCGCCCAGCCAACAGCGTCTATTCCCGTGGGCTTTCTTCCCCCGTAAGTGTACACCTCAAACCATACTGGTCCCTCGCGGGTTTCCACGGTTATCTTGCCCTCTGCCTTGTAGCGCCTTCTTTTCGCGTCAATGGCCACGACCACGCACTGCTGTCCGAACACGTCCGCAAGCCGTGTTATCACCTGAGGATTCTCAACCGCCGCTGTGTTTACTGAAACCTTGTCCGCGCCGCTGCACAGCACCAGACGGGCGTCGGAGACGTTGCGGATTCCGCCGCCCACCGTGAACGGGATGCTTATGGCTCTGGCGACGCCTTCCACGACGCCGCGCAGTATGTTCCTGTTATCCGCGGAGGCGGTTATGTCGAGGAAAACCAGTTCGTCCGCGCCCTCATCTGAGTAGCGCTTCGCCAGTTCTACAGGGTCGCCCGCGTTTTTCAGGTTCAGGAAATTTATGCCTTTAACCACTCTGCCGCAGGTCACGTCCAAGCAGGGCACTATACGTTTCGCAAGCGGCACTGCTAAGAACCTCCTGCCGCGTTTATGGCGTCTTTCAGAGTGAATCTGCCCTCGTAGAGTGCTTTGCCTATGACCACGCCCGCCACGCCGATCCGCTTCAGTACTGCCAAATCGTATAGGCTTCTTATGCCGCCTGCTGCGATAACCTCGATGCCTTGGTACGTGCATGCTTCTTTAAGCGTTTCAACGTCGGGTCCAGAGAGCATGCCGTCCTTCGCTATCGACGTGACAAGAAATGTCTTGACGCTGAGTGTGGTGAACTTTTGCAGCGCCTCTCGCACGTTAAGGGCAGTCGGAGTTTGCCATCCCTCAACCATTATTCTGCCGTCCTTGTTGTCTAAGGCAACGATTACGGATTCCGCGCTGAACCTTTCCCGAATCCGCGGTATCGCCTCTGGATCGTTGAATGCGAGCGCGCCAAGAATAACCTGGCTGATTCCTGAAGCGAGAAGTTTCTCGGCAGCCTCAACGGTTCGGATGCCGCCGCCAACCTGAATGGGCAACGACACGCTTCGCGCGATTTCCGCGATGACTGCGAGGTTGTCGCCTGCACCCAATGCCGCGTCCAAATCGATGATGTGCAGCTTCTTGGCGCCGTCTTGCTTCCACTTCTTCGCCGTTTCCAATGGACCGCCGAACTGAGCATATGTTTTGGCGGTTTTTGGGTCGCCGCGTGACAGGCGGACGACTTTGCCGTTCATCAGGTCGATGGCTGGAATTACTTGCAATATTGCGTCACCTTTTTACTGTTTTCGCAAAGTTCTTTAGAATCGTTAAGCCTACATCGCCTGATTTTTCGGGGTGAAACTGAGTGCCAAAAACGTTGCGGCTGGCTATGGCTGAAGTGAACGTGGTGCCGTACTCTGTTTCTGCAGTCACTATCTTCTTGTCCTCGGGCACGGGGTAAAGCGAGTGCACGAAGTACACGTAAGACTCGTCCGCGACGCCGTCGAAAAACGCGTTCGGCTTCACTATGCGAAGCGTGTTCCAGCCCATGTGCGGCACCTTCACGGAACCTTGGAGCCTGACGGTTTTGCCCTCGAAAAGTCCCAAGCCTTTCCCGGGTCCTTCTTCGCTTTCTGGGAAGAAAAGCTGTAAGCCAAGGCATATTCCGATTAGTGGTGTGCCGCTGTCCACAGCGTCCAACAGCGTTTCTTTTACCGCGTCGAGTTTGGTGACGGCGGCGGAAAAGTTTCCCACGCCTGGCAGCGCGATAGCGTCCGCTTTCTGCAACTGCTTCGGTGAAACGGTGATTCTCGCGTCTAACCCAACCTTTTCCAACGCGCACTTGAGGCTTAGGAGGTTGCCGACTCCATAATCGAAAATCACTGCTTCAGGCATCAGATTACTCCCTTGGAACTTGGCACTCCTTTCCGCCTCGGGTCAATTGCTACCGCTTGCCTCAACGACAGCGCAAGGGCTTTGACGGCGGCTTCCGCCTTGTGGTGGTCGTTGCTGCCGTACTGGACGAACACGTGGACGTTGGCGCAAAGCGAAGTTGCCAGCGACTCGAAAAAGTGGTTGATGTCTTCTGTGGGCATGTCTTCGACTTTTTTGCCGCGGAGTTTCAGGTCGATTTTGAAGTATGGGCGTTTGACGAGGTCTACTGCTGCAAACGCGAGGGAGCAGTCCATGGGCGCCGCTGCGCTTCCGAACCGTGCGATTCCTTCTCTGGCGCCCAATGCCTTGTTCAACGCTTCGCCCAAGCCGATGGCGAGGTCTTCAACCGAGTGGTGCCTCAGGTCGCCCTTGACTTTGGCGGTTATGTCTATCATGCCGTGTGTCGCCAGCGAGGTTATCATGTGGTCTAGGAAGGGCACACCTGTGTCTGTGTCGGCTTTTCCTTCTCCGTCGAGGTTTACTTTTACGCTGACTTCTGTTTCCTTCGTTTTCCTGTACACTTCATCCTTTCTCATGTTTAGTCACCCATGTACTCGTTTAACGCGTTTAGGAGTTTGGCGTTCATCTCGGGCAGCCCCACCGTGGCTCTGAGGCAGTTCTCGTACATCAACAGTTTCCCAAGCTTCTTAAGGATTAAGCCACGCTTCAGCATGTTCACGTAAACATCCTCATACGGCTTGGCGGTGTTGAACAGCACGAAGTTTGTCCGCGAATCGAACGCTTCCACACCTCTTATCTCGTTCAGTCTGTTTATCAGTTTCCCCCGTTCCGTCTTCAACGCCGCAACCGCTTCCCTGACCACGTTTGCGTTCTCCAGCAGCTTTCTGCCCATCGTCAACGATACAACGTTAATCGCGTAAGGTGCGGGAATCTTGTTAACAGCGTTCGCCAGCAACGGGTTAGCCACAGCGTAGCCGAGCCTGAGCCCTGCCAAGCCGAAGGCTTTCGAGAACGTCCGCAGCACTACGAGGTTCTCGTACTTGTCTATCAACGGCACCACGGAATAATCCGCGTACTCACCATACGCCTCGTCGACCATGACCAACCCTGGGAAGTCTTCAATCAACGCCTCAACCGCGTCTTGTTCAAACTGGTTGCCAGTCGGGTTGTTGGGCGAGCAGAGGTAAAGCAGCTTCGTTTCAGGCGTGAACGCGGCACGCATCGCCTCGACATCAAGCGTGAAGCCCTCTCGAAGCGGCACCGCAACGTACTCCGCGCCTTGGTACTTCACGCTGTATCTGAAGACGCTGAACGTGGGCGCAAAAGTGACTGCCCGGTCGCCTCGCTCCAAGAACAACCGAATAATCCTGTCCATGACTTCGTCGCTTGAGTTCCCGACGGCGACGCAAGCTTGCGGCAACTTAAGGTATTCACCTATCGCTTCGCGCAGTTTCTCCTCTTCCTCCTGCGGATAAAGCCGTAAGTCGCATTCGTCTGCAACCTCCTTCAGAAGCGCCACCAACTTCTCCCTTGGCATGTACAGGTTTTCGTTAAAGTTCAGCTTCACGACGTCGGCAGGAGACAGCCCGTACTGTTTCGCTACGTTTTCGATGGTTTTTTCAGGTGCATAGCTTTCGAGTGCCCCTATCTTCGCCAGTTTCTGCTCCAGCCACTTCTTGCATTTCGTGTTCATTTTTCAAACCTCGCTGCCACAGCTTTGTAGTGATTGGGAAGATTCTCTGCTTCCGTCATAACCTTAACGTGTTTCTGCACGCTTTGCAATCCTTCCTTTGAGCTCTCGACTATGCTGACTCTTCTTGTGAAGTCGAGCGCCGACAAGCCTGAATAGACGCTTCCAAACCCGCCTGTGGGCAAAACGTGGTTGGTGCCGCTTGCGTAATCGCTCAACGCGACGGGACTGCACGCGCCAACAAGGATAAGCCCAGCTGACGTGATTTTCTTCGCTACTTTGTCAGGGTTCCGGGTCATGATTTCGATGTGTTCAGGAGCAAAGGCATTCGCCAACTCAACCGCCTCAGCCATGTCTTTGCAGGTGATTATGAAACCGTACCTCTCCAGCGCTTTCGCAACGATTTCGCCACGCTCCACGGAGGCAGCAGTTTCCGCCAGCAAACCCTGCACCTCTTCTGCAAGCTTCTCTGAGGTGGTGATCAGCCCAGCGACGCTGTCTGCGCCGTGTTCAGCCTGAGAAATCATGTCCAAAGCGATTAGCCGCGGGTTCGCTGTCTCATCTGCCAGAACGAGGACTTCGCTGGGACCAGCGGGCATGTCAATCGCCACATCCTTTGAAACGAGTATCTTCGCCACCGTTACGTACTTGCTGCCTGGACCCACGATTTTCTTCACTGGACGGATTGTTTCTGTGCCGTAAGCCAAGGCGGCGATGGCTTGAGCGCCCCCAACCCTGTAGACTTCGTCCACACCGCAGATGTCAGCGGCTACCAGAACCAACGGGTTAACTTTGCCTTCAGCGTTGGGCGGCGAACAAACCACCACTCTGGGAACCCCTGCCACTTTTGCTGGAACCGCAGTCATGACCAGAGTGCTTGGATACGACGCTTGTCCACCTGGAACGTAGCAGCCGACGCTCTCGATTGGTCGCAGTGCGCTTTTAATCGTGATGCCATCTTTGGAAGTCGAGAATTCCGCGCGTTCCAAGACGCGTTTCTCGAAGGCGGCTACTTTGGTTTTCATAAATTTTAAGGCGGAAACCTGCTCCGCTGCGACCGCACGATAGGCTTCTTCGATTTCTGCGGCGGTGACTCGGAGGTTTTTGGCGTCTACGCGTGCTTTGTCGAATTTCTCGGTAAGCTCAACCAGTGCTGAATCGCCGCCCTTCACCACTTTTGTGATTATGGCTTTGACGTCGTTTTCGATTCGCTCATCCAATTTGTCGCTTGTCGGTTGTCTTTTGAACCAGTCTGGCGGCAGTGCCGAGGCTTTCCAGATTCTCACCTGGGCTTGCTTGGGCATTTGTCTGTTTCTCTCCTTGTTATCTGGTCTAAAGCCAGCACCTGCCTCGGCTCGTACACGACAATGCCTTGGGCGAGTTTGCGGATTTTGGGCAGCAACTCTATGAGTTGGTCTTTTTCGATTATTGTGTTGACTGAGCACCAGTTCTCATCCGCAAGCGGGGATATCGTCGGGTTCTTCAGCGCCGGCAGCTCCGCGAGCAGTTTCTGCAGGTTTGATTTTTCCACGTTGACGAATATGTGGATTCTCTTGGAGCCGTCCACTACACCTTTCAGCAGGGTCAGGATGTCGTAGATTTTCTCCTTCTTTTCTGGGTCTCGCAGCGCGGTTTTGTTGGCTATCAGCACCGCTGAGGAGCGCATGACGGTGTCGATGATTTTCAGGTTGTTCGCTTCTATGGTGGAGCCTGTTTCGGTCACGTCGATGATGCAGTCGGAGTTTTCGGGTGGTTTGGCTTCTGTGGCGCCGAATGAGAGGAAAATTTTTGCTCTTGGGTTGTTGCCTTTTCTCCACCACGGCGTCACGATTAAGGGTTCCGCGTCGCCGAAGCGCTTCTGGTAGGCAGGGTTACTTTTTATATATTCAGCGGCTATGTTCAGGTATTCGGTTGAGACTCGAAAGTTCCTGCCTTTAGCCCATATGTCCTCCATCAGGTCGGTTATCGAGTTGGTCGTGAAGCTTTTGGGAACAGCCACGACCAGCCTAATCTTCCCGTACTCCAAATCCTGCAGCACCTCCACGTCGGCGCAGGTTTCCTTTATCCAGTCCTGTCCAGTGATGGCTACGTCTTGCAAGCCTTCACCGACGAACACGGGGATTTCTTGGGGTCTTAGGATTTTTAACTCGATTTTGGGGTCGTTTATGGTGGGGCGGTAGGTGCGTTCTTGCCCTGACACTTTGTATCCTGAACGCTGAAGTATCTCAAACGTTGCCTTGGAAAGAGAGCCCGCTGGTATAGCAAATTTCACTTTTTCCATAACATATCATTCTTTTTTCTGGTTAAATAAACATCTTGTTCAGTTGGTCTGCTGGACGGGGTGTTTTTGGGGAGAATGGCGGTTTTCTGAGGGGTCATGCGGGGTTCAGAATAAGCTTTCGCTGTTAGGCGTATATTGCCTTTACTGTTGATGAACGCAATCGCCTTGCATGAACGCGATCCCTCATCGCTAACCACTGCTTTCTCATGTATGGGGTTGCCTCTAATAAACCTACCTTTGAGTATCATTCGATGTTTTCAGAAAAAACACTGACCCCTTCTCAGGGCGCGCGCTCAGTTAAGCACAATAAACATTGCAGCAGTTCTAAAAAAGGAAGAAAGGAAGGAAATGGAAATCACGTTTCCATTTAGGCTTACCAGGTCCACAAGACGTCTATTGAGGTGCCGTATCCAGTCCAATACGTGTCAGCGGAAGAGTAGTGCGTGGATGAATCAGCGTGGTTGTATGCTTCCATGAAGTACCCTCCGATTGGGCCGTTCGTGAAGTCGAGATAGTTGCTTCCGTAAGGCAGCTGAACATCCAACGTTTGTAGATAAGCTAACCTGCACTTCAGCGATTCATGACTTTTTTGAAATATTTTCTGTCTCATCGGCGTCTTTTCAGGAAAACAACCGTGCCAACAACCGCAACAGCTGAAACCACAGCAACAACCGTCCATGGAAACCCCTCGGAAACGCTGAAAATCATGGTTTCAGAAGCACCCATATTGCCATACGTGTCATTAGCATACACTATGATGCTGTGTGTGCCGCTGTGAAGCCCAGTTAAAGTGACGTTGCCCGTCACGGTTACGTTTCGTTGTCCATCAAGGCTATAACCAATCCAACTCACCGCTTTATCCACTGAAAAAACCAAAGGAACAGTCGAGTTTGTAGATGATCCATTCAGCGACGGTGCAAGCACAATCTTTGGCGGTGTATGCTCAAGAACATAGACTGGATCAGGCGTACCATAACCAAACGGCGTATACACCTCGGTAAAATTATTACTTACATGACTATAGTCTCCACCAGGAGCCCAGTAAGAATAGCCGCCGAAAGCATACAGTCTATCATCAACAACGGCAACAGCCAAACCATAACGTGGAGTAGGCATAGGTTGTCCAACCGTCCAAGTGTCCTTTTCCGGATCATACATTTGCACAGTAGATTCAGCTAGAAAACCGAGACCCCCATGATAACCGCCCACGAGGTCAATTCTTTTCAGCGCCAAAGAACCAGTTGTCACGCCAGCCGCAGCATAGCGCACGCCTTTGGGCATAGTAGCACCCATACTCCACGAATCATTCCGAGGATCATATATTTGATTAAAGTAGACCCCTGCTTTGTCGCTTCGTTCACCCATTATGTAAATCTTGCCGCCGATAGCAACAGATGCAAAACCCACAGAAGGATAAGGCAACGGCTTTTTCGTACACCAAGAGTCACTTGTAACATTATATACCTGATTTGAAAATGGGTCGTTCTGTAGCCGTCCACCTATAACGTAAATTTCGTCACCAACAACGCTTGCGCTTGACTCAAGTCGAGCTTGTAGCATTGGTGCCTTAGTTTCCCACGTATCAGTATAGGGATCATAAACCTCATTAATGGCTTCTGCACCCGAGTTAGTGGTCTTGTTCCAGCTCCAGCCACCCATAACATAGATTTTGTTCTGGCAAACAGCTATTGCAAAAAATATTCTCGGCGTAGGCATAGGCGTCTTTGCAGTCCAAGAATCATTTTCTGGGTCATACAGATAATTAGTCGTACTGTGCATAACGTAGATTTTTCCGTCCACTGCAGCCACTCCACCGCTTGCGGCCCCTGGTCCACCGACTGTTATGCCCTTAGGCATAGGAGCCTTAATCTCCCAAGAATTCTCACCATCAGCCACAGCTAAAGCAGGCTCAACATAAACAAACAACGATGACGATAGAAGAGCAACTGACAATAAAACAACAGATAGGGCACTGTTAGCCTCCATGCGACCGCCATCCTTAATATTATATATAAAAGTATATGATAAATAGTTTATGAATTTCCCAAAAACGATAAAATTGTGGACGAGGTCTTGATAAACTACTCGAGCCAGCGTTTATAATTCATCAAACGTTTGAGACATGGGGTACCTGAGGTGTAAATTAAATTACTGGAGTAACTATAGAATCGCCTTTGCATCCAAATATAAGGACGCCAAAGAAATAGGTAACTCGGAATAGGCAATACCCCCATGTGATAACCGTCAATAGTACTGATCGATGCCCCGCTTATGAAGCCTTACAATATGACATTCTCTGAACTGCAGATTATCAAACACAGAAATTGCAGCCCTGTATCTACGTGGTTGTTGGGGTAGATTGTTTTGTTTTTATCTCAAAAACTAGCGGAGGCACCGATGCTTTCATGTCTAACTCTACTCCAAACAGTCCTTCGAGGATTCCCTGCCAGATTTCAGCGTTGCCGATGAACGGTGTCTTAATGAGGAGGTACTTGTCTTTTAGAAAGAAGTCGCCGAAACCCTGCACGCGCAGTCTTTTAAAGACGCTTTCCCAGTTCTCGCGTTGTGAGGTGTCCAGTCCCAACGTGGTTTCCATTGACACTTTCAATGCGTCGCCCATTTTTCTGCCGATTTCATGCCATTTCTCCCTTGGGATTTGCTGGATGAGGATGTTCAGGAGTTCCACGTTGACGAAGGCGATGCGGCTTATTCCGCAGTAGTATTCTCCTGGGAAGCGCCAATCGTAGATCATCATGCTTCTGTACACGTCGAGCATTTTGCTGATGAGCGGTTTGATGCCGGGTTCTTTGCCCTCTTTTATGAGTGAGTCTATGTATTCGCGTTCTTCTTTTTCCAGTATGATGGTTGTCCTCTTTGTGGTTTCCCCGTTCTTGCTTGCGATTTCCTCCAGCCGCTTCCGCTTCTCTTCTTGCATATTTAATATATCTTAGGGTATATCTTATATGCCTTTCTAAGGACGAGCCAAAAGAAGACTTAATAAAACCCATCCGAATCCTAGACCATGCCGATGAAGAATCCTAAAAGCTGAATCTGATGATGCACCCTGGGGTATCTGAGGCACCCTTACACTATGATTTTCTTCCGGATAAGAAAAGCCATCAACACTAAGCCCAGTGCGAACAGGACAAGCCCGGAAACTATCGAGGCAACATAGTTCACTTTGAGAATGTCAGAGAGCACATAGGAGACGTAGGTTGGACCCGCGAAAATGAGGAAAGCCGCCACCACCACTAAAAAGACTCTCCAGAATTTTGAACTCATGTCCAATCCGCCGATGCTGGTGTTTTCGTTCATGCCATACACGACCGTTGTTACTGTTTAGGTGACTGTTTTTCTTATAACCCTTCTTTTATCTCTTTTCCTAAAGCCTTCATTAAGAACTTGAAAACCATGAATCCAGCCCCGCGATCCGCCTTAAACCCTGTCGTAGAGCCCAACAGGCAGACGCCCTCAAGCTCGCGCTCTTTTGCAAGCGCCAACGTCAACCCAGTTCCACCGACTACTCTGCCTTTGCTGTAGATGACAGCGCCTTTCTCCATGAACTCCGTCGCAAGCCGCGGTGAGGTAGCAGCCACGTACACTTGGGTTTTGTCTTCGGTTATGGGGACACCGCCCATGGTTATGATGAAGTGGCAGCCGAGTTTCTCGACGAAATCCACTATGTCACCGCAGACTTCGTAGTGCGCCAACACATCGTCGAATGAAGGCTGAGTTTCGCCCGTCATGATGACCAAGTTGTTGTTTTCCATGGGCGCAGCATAAAACTCGTACTTGGGCAAGTAGCATATTCCCTTCGTGCTCACGGAAACATAGTCTGGGAAAAAAGGCGAATACAACTCCGCAAACGGTTTGGCTTCACAAAACTTTATCAGAAGATGCGCCGCTATTCTCCCGACGTTGCCGAAGCCGGGAAGCCCTTGGACGAAAACTGGGTTTTCAAGAGCAGGTTTGAATAGTTCACGCAGGTACGGCTTGTCCATCAGCTACTGCACCATGCTTAGAGAGTAGATTATTCGACACTAAAATGCTTTTGCCGAGAAGCGAAAAAGAAACTATTAATATTTGACGAGCGGTAGTACTAAAAAGGATTCAGCAAGTAACGCTGAACCGTTCTCGCAGCGGGGTGGGGTAGCCAGGATTAACCCGCTGGGCTCATAACGGCGCCTTGGGCGCGTGAGAGACCCAGAGATCACTAGTTCAAATCTAGTCCCCGCTACCATACAACTCTCCTGAAATAAGCGTGTTTTGAGCTCTTTTTGGCTATAGAACGGCTACAATTTGAGCTTTAATTCTGCGTATTTTTTGGATTTTTCTTTGGCGTCTAAACTCATAAAGCTTATTTTGTTGGTTGCGATGGTTTATTTGGGATTGATGAACGATGGGCTCTCGGGTTTCAATCAAGAATAAGGTCCTGTCCGTCTTCAGCGACGGCAAACCGAGATCTGCCAAGGACGTCGTTGCCTGCACAGGCCTGAAAGAGCTGAGGGTCTGGAATGGCTTGTCCTATTGGTGGAAAAGAGGCTTGCTTCTGCGTTCTGAAAAGCCAGCCTTTGACAACGTAGAGGTTTTCAAAGGAAGAGGCGGGTTGACGAGAAATACTCGCACTTACTACCTTTACGTCTTAAAGCCTGAGGAGAGGTCGTCCCTCCATATCGAAGGCCGCAAATTCGTTTCTTTCAGGAAAGAGCTTTTAGACTCACGCGGAGCGAGAGAGACCAGCAAGGCCAAAATGATCCTAGATTTCTTGAAAGAGAATAATGACAAGGCGTTCTTCTCAGTGGAGATTGCCAAGACTCTTGCTGACAAAGCCGTGAAAATCCGTGATGTTATGGCAACCATAAGAAGATACGAAAGTCTCGTTTATGTTCGGGGCTACAGGACTGAACAGGGACAGACCCCTTTCAAAAACGGCTACATTCTTACATGGATTGACCAGGAAAAGCCCCGAGAGCAGGCGATTGAAGAAGCGGTTAAGAGGACGAACATGGTTTTAGAGAGCGAGCACTCGACCAGCCCAGTTATTGAAAGAATCCATTTGATAAGGGACCTGATTCTTGAGGCTACAAAACTCAGAGACCTTGTAAGCTTCGAGTTCCTTCAGAACAGGCTTGGCTGTTCTTTGTATGAAGCTGAAAACGCGGTTGCTAGGGCACTTCAGATTTATCCTGACCTCAGAGAAACGAAATTGTTCGATGCTTACAAGTACTATTACCATGCTTCCATCAGTGAGGAAGATTTGAGGGCAGCCATTGCTCTGAAGCAGAACTATGTTAGGATCGTGAAGGGAAGACAAAATCGGATAGGCCACAACTGGGAGGCATGCGTGGAATGGTTTATCGACAAATACACGACAGGCGCGGTCTTCCAGACCCAGAATCATCGAACGAAAGTCATGGATCCGCGGAGAATAACGCTGCATCTGTTGAAGGGCGTAGGAGGAAGAAGGCAGAACGCAGAGGTTGACAGGGTCTGGAGCGTAACGCCGGGCGTGTTCGCTCAGCCCATCACCTATGTTCTGGAATGCAAGTGGGGGTTAGTCCGAAAACGGGAAGTGGACGATTTTCTTGAGGTTCTTAGGTGGAGCAACGAATTCGGAGTTAGCACGTCAGAGGGAAGGCAAATAAAACAAGGTGTTGTGGGCGTGTTCGCAGGTTCGGCGTTCAACCCTCAGGAAAAAGTTAAACTGAAGGACGAGACCGAGATGAGCCTTGCAACATACGCAGCAAGAATCAACATTCAATTGCTGAAGGCATCGGACTTTAACGAAAAGCTCAGAGACAGGGCAGTTCCAAAAGAAATAACTGTTCAGGCAGTCTGCAAAACCGCAAAGGACGAGAAAGAGGTCAGAGAATTACTTCAAGCGATATGGGAAAATCCCGAAAAAAGCAGTGAAATTCTTTCAAAAGCCGTTAGCAAAAACAAAGACGTTTATGACTTTGAGAAGATGCTCGAAAAGACCTAACGGGCTAAATGATAAATTTGTAATCAGCTAACTAACAATTATGGTCAAAGATATACTAATCGCCAACTTAATCCAGCACCTATCCAACAGGCTGAACTTGATCGAGAAGAGGCATGCATACCTTTCATTTCTAATTCAAAAACGATTTGCAAACGAGAAATTACTTCAGTTAGAGACTATGAATATAATCTCTAACATGCCTGAAACTGTGGATTATTTACCCGAGAAACCCTATAATTCGGAAAGCAAGGAAAAATGTGATTTCTGGTTTAAGACAAAGGATGCAGAATACTGGCTCGAAATCAAGACACGCCCAACAAACTACAGAAAACCTGGTCATGCCAAAGCAATCACAAACGGTGTAGACGGAGTCATCGAGGACATCTCGCGATTAAAGAAAATTAGCGATTTAGGATGCCGGAAATTTGTGTTGTTCGCCTTTTATCCTATGTACGAAGAGAGTTACGAAACATTCGTTTCCAAACATCTAAGCCGCGTAGTTGAGGCAGCAGGAAAGAGGATAAGCAGCCCCGAGATTTCTATAAGGATAAGGGATGCAAGTTTTGACATCTATATTGTGGAGCTTTAATCTGACCCTACAAGAGGAGTATGCTGAAAATGCGAGTCTTTGTTGATGACGCGGAAATTGAAATAGCTAAAAAAAGGCTTGAGACCACACCAACAATTTCAGAGTCTTTTGGGAAAGAATGGATCAATAGCAACCTTCTCAACAAGGAAGAGCGGGCTAAGAAGCATGTAATGTTCTGGATGTTTCTGGATGAGGTGAAATTCAAGAAATTAGAAGAATGGCTGTTGACTCTAAGAAGAACGCTCCCAGACACGAAATTTGTCAAGATTGTAAACATGCTGAAAGAGAAGAGGGGAGAAAACGAATTTTACAGTTTTATTCCGGAAATAGAGGTCTTGTCATTTTACAAGCAAAAAGAGAATGATACCTTCAAGGTAGAATTCGAACCGGCCATTCCTGGCAAAACCAAAGTCGGTGACGTTAAACTTGCCTTCGACACAGTCCAAGTCTTTTTGGAAGTAACAAGGCTTTTCTCATCAGAAGAGGAAGAAAAATTCAATAAGATAATTGAAGCGATACGCGAGAAAATTGACGAAATCGATGATAATCCCTTTGTGATAACATTCGGAATAACCGAGACTTTTTCTGAAGCAGATATG
>JAOZHY010000012.1 GCA_026014595.1 Candidatus Bathyarchaeota archaeon | reverse complement strand
AAACGCCGTAGGGGGTCTCCAGTCCAGGGTTGCCCAAGATCTCGTTTGTACTTGTTTGCCAAAGTAGGCTTCCGTCAGTAGTGTTAAGACACCAAACGTCTCCTCCAAAGCCGATAAGTGCAATTCTGCCCTCAGGTCCAGGTAGGCTGGCTAGGCCGAACACGGTGTAGCCGTGTGGCAGCGAGCCGTCAGGGTTCCTTAGTTTTGTGTTCCATGCCTTGGTGCCTGTGCGTGCGTCAATTGCATAGACGTCAGCATAAGCCATGTTACCCAGTATGAGTTTTCCGTCTTGGATCCATACGTTAGTCCTTGAATCTGGTGCCAATGCACCGGTCTCCGCTGATGTAATGTTTCTAACCCACAGCAGATGACCATCGTTTGCGTCCATGGCGCCGCAGAGTAGCCAGCCGTTCATTTGTCCTCCGAAGCCTTGACCGAAAGTGAACCCAGCGGTCATCACCACTGCACCATTAGTTATACCGTTTATTTGCATTACTGGGTTACCAGTTTGCTGTGGAATCATGTTTATTGGAGCACCAGTAGCTGTCTGATTGGGAAGAGGCACGGTCCAAACGACTCCGGTTTGCCATTCACGAGCTGTGTTACGTGCTGGTTGCCATGAACCGCCAGTCTGTCCGATAGCCATAGTCATGTTCCATAGAGTCAAGTGAGGCCCAGTGCTGTTAACCCAAACCACCGTACTGTTGCGGTAAGGATAGGTGCGTTCTACTCCAGCAGTAACGTTGACGTAGTAGCCAAGTATGTCGCCTTGATCGCTCGTCGTGAGTATTGCAGGGCTAGTGCCGTTGCAGATGCTGAGCACGTATTGCCCAGTCAAGCCCTGATACATGTTCCACTGCGTTGTTGGGTTGAGACCAAAGACGCCATATGTGTCACCACTAGGGTCGTTATTGTTAGGTACTGTTCCGCCAGTGTCCGCTGCAGGCAAAGTGCCTGTGGTCCAGATGAATGGGCCGATAACACCGTACTGGTTAACATGGTGATACTGCGTGTTCATACCGCATACCAATGGATTAGTCGTGTTTATCGTCCACAGCGTCTGCCCAGTATAAAGGTCAACCGCCACAATACCCTGACCCATGTTCGTGCCCATAGTCGTGGGATACCACTGAGAGTACATGATACCGTTAATGATAACTGGCGCATACTTCGGCTGATACTGCGAAGTAGACCAGTAATTGCTGCTCTCAGTCCCGCCAGCGTCACCGCCAGCCACACCACCAGAAGCCCAAATCTTCGTCCACAAAATGTGACCAGACTTCACCGACTCAGTGTAAGGATTATAGTTCCCAGTAGCATTGTAGCCGCCAGTTTGCGCAAAAGTAACCTTGCCGTATCCAAGCCAAGGCCCCGTAATCTTGTACCATTCCTGCACGTTCTCAGCAGTAACAGGAGTCTGCCACCAAGACGTAGGCAGCGGAGTAACAGCATAATAACCAAGCTGCACAGGCTCCTCCTGCACAACAAGCGTAATCGTGTTACTAGTAGCCGCCAACGCCTTCACGCCATTCGTCAAAACCTGCTCACCAAAGTAAGCCACAATCGTGTAGTTGCCAACCTTGTCAGGAGTGAACGTAGTGTACGAGCCACCCGTAGCGTCGGACACGAACGGCCCTTTAGTCTCTTTGTTTCCGTTAGGATCCGTGATCACAACCGTCCAGTTCTTCGCAACCTCGCTTGTCAGCAAAGGCGAAGCCATGAAGAAGTTGACTGTTGCCAGCTGCCCTACACCGATGGGGTTAGGGCCTACGTTGACAAAAGCGTATATGGTCTGCGTGTCTCCGGCTGACTTTGGAACTTGAGCGAACGCTGTTGAAGTAGCAATCGAAAACGCCAATAACATCGCGATCACAATAGCTGCTGCTTTGTTCTTACTAAGCATTTTTTTCTTTCTCCTCAATTTTTAACACACATTCAAGTGTGCGAACGCCTATTTACAGGGGCGTGCTATATAAATTTTTGCCAAATTAAATTCCACATTTCAGTCAGAGTGTACGGCAGACAAGTAACACAAATTTGCAGACTGGGCGCTCCAATATAATTTAGCTGGTTTCAAATCTCCCTACTCGTGGGACTTTTTCTGAAAGAGGAGTGAAGGGTTTGCTGGGGCTCCGAACATGGAAACTAAAGGAGAAAAGAGAAAACTGATGACTACAATCACGTCATCTCTTTGTTCAGAGCCTTCTCAGCCCCTTCTTCTTTGTCTCTCTCCTCCGTTTTGAATATGATGACCCTTAAAAAGGGGGAAAGTGATGATTGTGTTTTCTGCGCATCTATGGTCGTTTTCTAAGCATCAGTATTATTAAAGCGCCGACTACAATGATTGCTACGATCATGCCGATGGACATGGGCATGAAGTACAGGTCAGCCATCGAAGCGGGAGTAGGCGTAGGCTCAGGAGTAGCAGCAGGCGCATCAACCACGTTAAACGCAGCCTCAGCATACGAACTGCCATAAGATTCCGAACCAGCAAACCTAGCGATAACCGTGAACTTGCCAGGAATGTCGGGCTTCCACACGAAACTGTAAAAGCCGTTCACGTCACTAGTAGCAGTGCCAATGTTCCGATAATTATTGTTAGCATCAAGAACATCGATGTAAACCGTAACCCCAGTAGCATTAGTCGGCATAGGCTTCTGCATGTACAAGTACTCCATCCACTGACTCATGCACTCGTCAGCAACAGCCGGAGTGCCAGCCGCACCCGGAGACTCATCAGTAACGGTGCCAGTTATCGTGACAGTCTCTCCCATAGTAACCTGCGTCAAAGGTGCCTGAACCGTCGTCTTGCTAGGACCTTTGCCGAAACAGTAGATCTTGCCGTCGTAGCCGTTTGGCGTCAGGATGATACCGTTCGCAGCGCAGGGTGTCTGATCCCAGCCGCTTATGCTCCAGATCTCCTCTCCAGTCGTAGCGTTAAGAACGTACATGCGTTCGCCTCTGTACAAAGGTGAATCAGCAGAGTGCTCTCCGTTGTAAGCGATGATTTTGCCGTCAGCAGCCACAAGACCGCCATAGAATGGGTAAACACCATAAGGTGTCTCTAGCCCAGCAGAGACGGGCCCAAACGTCCATGCCGTATCACCCGTCGCAGCATCGTAAGCAATCACCATACCGTCGTAAGCAGGAACATAGAATTTACCGTAAGCGCATAAGCCGCCCATCATGTACATGCCCCACTGGTTCGGGCGAGGATCACTTACCCACTTCTTTTCACCCGTAGATACACTGTAGGCATATACCTGTCTCGTCTCTTTTCTCAAGTAATAGTATCTATCGTCTGCGATCGACATCCATTGACCTCCTTCTAGCGATTCCCATGTGCCCTCATCTCGGATTTTACGCCACAGCACATGTCCATCTTTACCGCTGACAGCGACATCCTCGAAGGCTCCTACACTGTTCACAAGTCCTCGCGTTTGATTGCTAAGAATTATAACGCTCGCGTCCTTTGGATCCCATGCCCACACTTTGTAACCAGGACCGACATTTACTGTTGCATTCCATTCGATTCCCGAATTCCAGTCCATAACTCCGCCTGTACCGTGTGAGAAAAACTGCGCACTGAGGAAACCATACCACCACTGCGAAGCCATCATCTTTGTAGAATTCCAAAGTACCAGCGTGCCTGTCGTGGTATCAAGTTGCCATGAGTACAAAGTGCCATCTTCGCCTATGTGAAATGAATAGGAACTTAGGACGTCGTTTATTGCTGGTGCGTTGGCAACGGTCCATATTACGTCTCCAGTCCACGCGTTTCGTATCGCCCAGTTATTGTTGTTTGTGCTCCATAAGAAGGGCATGCCTCCGTGTCCGTTCGGCGTATTGTAGTCTAATACTTGGCCCAGAGTTATCCTTGCAGCGTAACCCGATACGGTCACGCCTGTCGCCGTTGTGTAAGATGCATTGTGTTGCCAGATTGTTTCTCCAGTGTTTAGGTCGACGCAGTAGAAATAGTTGCAGGGCTCTTCTTGTTCATTGTAGTAAACTCTGCCGTTAATAATTACTGGCGGACTCAACTCTTGTCTGTACGCTAATCCCACGTAGTAACTGCTGTCTCCGATTTCTCCTCCAACGAGTCCTCCGAACAATTGAGCTTTAGTCCACAGTATGTGAGCCGTGTTTGGCACTTTGGTGTACGGGTTGTATGCTCCGCCTCCAGAGTCAAAATGGCGGGAGTTATCGTAAGCCGGCATCAGCCAATTGCTTGCAATCTGAGACCATCCTCTGTTCTCGGCGTAAATCGGGTATGTCCAGTAGTCGGTTGGAAGTGGCGTCTCTGAGGGATAAGACAACTGTTCTTCCTGCACTGTTAGACTGAACTCGTTTGTGTCAGCAGCCGGAACAGAAAGGTTCCCGTCGGGAAAGACCACGTACCCACCAGGATAATGCGCTTTCAGTTTCCACGTGCCGACCTTGTCGGGAGTGAAAATGTAAAAGGTGCTCCCAGTGGACTCCGTGTTCAGCCCTGTAGCGGTTTGAACATGCCCGTCTGGATCGGTGATGGTTAACGTCCAACCATAGTACGAGTTGGCAGCCGAAGCCGTTGGCATCGTAAAGCCAAAAACTATCTCCACTCGCTGACCTACACCTACTGGATTAGGAGCTGCAACAAGGTAGGGATACCAAGTGATAGCTTTCACGGTGTTAACAGCTGGCAAAGCCACAAGCGAAACAGCAAAAGTCAATACAAGACACAAAGCAATCATAGTAGCCGTTTTGTTTTTAGCAGATTTCATGTATTTTCATTCTCCTTTTTGTTTGTGATAACGTTTTCTTAGGAAACTGTTATTTAAAATTTGTGCAATTAATGACTTTTATTCCATAAAATCAATATTTAAAACCTAAAAATATTTAAAAAATAGCAAACATTATATGCCACAGAATCTACTGTAAGTCAAACACCAATCCTAATTTAAAAACGGAAAATTCAAGGCAGGGTATGAAAGACGAAACATCTAGACGAAACTGATTTCCAGATTCTAAAAACGCTTCTAATGGAATCGCGCACAAGTTTCACGGAATTAGCTAGGATATGCGGGATATCTGTCACAGCAGTGATAAGAAGGTATGAACGTCTGAGAAGAACAGGCATAATCTACAGTGAGAACATGTATCTCAACCCTGTTAGCGTAGGCTACGAGAGCCTAGCGGAAATAGGGTTAATAACAGATTTAGCCGACAGCGAAAAAGTTGCTAAATCTCTGAGAACCAACCCACTCTTATTGATTGTTCCATCTTCCATAGGCAAATACAACATATACGGTGTGGTAAAAGCAAAGAAATTGAATGAATTAACTGAAACAGTTAAGCAAATTGACATCAAACCACATGTTAAAACCTTAGACCTCTTAATTTTCGCAGACATAGGGGAAAATTTATGGCATCCAGAAAATCTCGTGGTTAAATTATCTGAACGAAAAAAGCCTATCACAAGACCTAATAAACCAATTGCTAAATATGAACCTGTACCTCTGGATGAAACCGATATACATATTGCCAAAATGCTCATGGAAAATTCACGGACACCATTCAAAGAAATTGCAGAAAAACTTAAAATCTCAACAAAAACTGTCATTCAAAGATACAAGTTCCTCAGAGAAAAAAAGGTTCTAACCCTTTCAAGCATATCAATTGATCTTTTCAAACTAGGCTACAACGCAGTGCTAGATAGTTTCATGAAAGTTGATATAGGGAAACTGCGTGAGATCGAGACGCAATTACTTCAGATACCGAATCTAATATATTGCGCTAAATTTGTTGGTGGCGCCTACGACCTGAGAACTGCAATTATCGTAGCAGATTTTCAAGATGTTTTTCGTCTGAAAGAGCAAATTCTTTCAATTAAGAACATGAAAACAGTTGAATTCTATCTACATGAAATCCCAGGTCCCTGGCCATATGACTTCATTGGCAAAACGCTCTTAAATTGAGAATATCGGTCCATGAGCGCCATGTCAATTGATGTAGCTCAAGTTTCTGTCTTGGTCCTCTCGTATTTCCTTCATCGACTCGTACTGCGCCTCAACCAGTATCTTCAAAGCCTCAATGTTCTTCTTTATAGCTTCTATCTCAGTGCCCTTCTGCAGAACCCCAGACTGCGCCAACTGCTCGTTGAGGTTGCCCACCGATATCTCCAGAACCTTGACCTTGAAAGCAAAAACCTGAAGCATGTAAAGCAGGCTTAGCTGGGACGATAATCGCTCCATGCGATCCAGCTCTAGAGCTTTTCCTATGAACGCTTTTACCTTCTGCTCTTCTGAAGCGTCTTTCGATTGAAGAAGCTGCTCATAAGCCATTATCTGCTTTGCGGATGCCTCTTTGCTTTCGTCAAGAACCTTCTGGATTCTCTTCGCGGTCTTGTCTAACATCTCTAAGACTTCGTCCAAACGCTGAAACCTCTTTTACTCTCTTCATTAGCAACAGAAACAAATATAAGAATTACACATCAACGCCGTTTCTGCACGCCTAAATCCACCTCAACGATGCGTCGTTTAACTTTTAATCTGTCTTTAAAAATCATAAGCCTCTTTAAGTAAAAAGCGCAAGTAAACTGTGGTTTGAAATTTCTTGATGCTTCAGGATATTGCCCAATGGATGCAAAACTTTGCCGTTCAATACGGATATTTGGGCGTTTTTCTAATCAGCCTGTTCGGCGCCATGTCCATTTTCGTGCCTATCCCATACCCAGTCGTCATCTTCATCCTTGGTGGTCTCCAAAGCTTTGACCCGCTGCTAATCGCGGTTGCGGCAGGTGTTGGCTCCGCCATTGGTGAGTTTTCGGGTTACCTGATTGGCGTGGGCGGCAGAAAAGTCATCAGCGACAAATACAAGAAAAAAATGGATTTCCTCACAAAACTCTTCAAAAAATACGGTCCAGTAGCGATTTTCGTTTTCGCCCTGACACCTCTTCCCGATGACCTGCTTTTCATCCCATTAGGCGTCATGCGTTACAGTATACTCCGTGCTTTCGTTCCAGCGCTGCTGGGCAAGTTCGCCTCCAACCTCATAATAGCCTACAGTGGACGTTTGTCCTTGGAAATTGTCAAGAACATTTTCGGCGTGGAAGGCGAAGGCATGTCTCTTCTAATCGGCACAGTCATCGGAATAGTGCTGCTGGTTATCGTGTTCGTTGTGATGTTCAAAGTGGATTGGGAGAAGCGCTTCGCAAAATACGTGGAAGAACCAAAGAAAGGCGTTGCTGCCGCTGAAGAAAAAAGGTAAGCTTAAATCTCATTTTGCTCCTATTCTAATTGTTGACTTTTCAGGGAGCATCTATTCATGGAAAAACCTGTGAAGATTCTAGGGTTTGTCGGAAGCCTGCGGAAAGGCTCATACAACAAAGCTTTGATGCGTGCCGCCGTGGAACTCGTTCCAGACGGCGTCACCATAGAGGTTTTTGACCTTGAAGGAATTCCACCCTTCAACCAAGACTGGGAAAACCAGCCGCCACAGATCGTGCGGGATTTTAAAGCCAAAATCCGTGCTGCAGACGCGCTTTTGATAGCAACGCCCGAATACAACTATTCCATTCCCGGAGTTTTGAAGAACGCGATTGATGCTGCTTCAAGACCTTACGCCGACAAGGTGTTCGATGGCAAACCAGTCGCCATCATGAGCACCTCAATCGGACATCTTGGTGGCGCGAGAGCGCAGTATCATCTTCGTCAATCGTTCGTTTTCCTCAACATGTATCCGATTAATCATCCAGAAGTCATGCTGCCGTTCGCGGGACAAAACATCGATGAAAATGGCAACTTGACAAATGAGGAAACGCGAAAGCTTATCCGGGAACTACTGGAGGAGCTGGTGCGGTGGACAAGAAAGCTAAAAGCTGCGACGGAATAGCTTGCGCGAATCTGATTTAGCCTTTTCTTTGGCATGCGTTATCTTTAAAATCGGTGAACGCCACTCTAACAGGAGGGCGCCAACGCTTGAGAGTAATCGCCGACCTACACATCCATAGCCGCTACAGCAGGGCAACAAGCCAACAGATGACCCTCGGAGAAATCGCCCGCTTCGCTAGAATAAAAGGAGTAAACCTCGTGGGCACGGGCGATTTCACGCATCCTGGTTGGTTCAGAGAAATACAGGAAACGTTGGTTGCTGAATCTGACACGGGTCTTTACCGCGTCGCCACCGATGCGGGGTCGCCTGTGCGTTTCATGCTGACGACCGAGGTCTGCACCATCTTCGACTCTGAAAGCTCATCCAAGAAAGTCCACCACGTCATCTTAGCTCCCAGCGTGGAAACGGCTGTTCAGGTCAACGATTCACTGAAGCGATATGGTGATTTGGCTGAGGATGGCAGACCCATCTTGAACATGACTGCCGCGCAACTTGTTGAAGAATTGATGTCCATCTCAACCGAGAACATGATTTTTCCAGCTCACGCTTGGACGCCGTGGTTCAGCGTTTTCGGCGCTTTCAGCGGCTTCGACAGCGTTGAAGAATGCTACGAGGACATGACACAACACATCTACGCGTTGGAGACGGGGCTCTCGTCTGACCCGCCCATGAATTGGCGGTTGAGCAGACTTGACAGGTTTGCGTTGGTTTCGAACAGCGACTGCCACAGTTTCTGGCCTTGGCGCATCGGCAGGGAAGCCAACGTCTTCGAGCTTAAAGAGCTAAGTTATGGCGAAGTCACCGGTGCCATCCGCAGCAAGGATGCGTCACGTTTCAAGTTCACCATAGAAACCGACCCTGCTTACGGGAAGTACCATTGGACTGGTCATCGAAACTGTGGCGTGTCTCTTTCGCCGCAGGAAGCTCGGAAGCTTGGTAACATCTGTCCGGTTTGCCGCAGGAAACTCACGAAGGGAGTAGAGCAGCGTGTTGAGGAGTTGGCTGACCGCCCAGTGGGGTTTGAGCTTGCTGGTGTGCCGGGGTTTATGCGGTTGCTTCCACTTTCGGAGATAATTGCGGCGGTTTTGGGTGTTGACTCGCCGTCTACGCAAGCGGTATGGAAGCTTTACAATATGCTTGTAGGCAAGTTCGGCGACGAGTACACTGTGCTTATTGACGCGTCCAAAAATGCGCTGGTTGAGGTTGTGGATTCGGCGGTGGCTGACGCTATCATCAGGGTCAGGGAGGGTTCGGTTAGGGTGATTCCTGGGTTTGACGGTGTGTACGGGAAGCTTGTTTTGGATGTGGCTGCCGCGCGGGCGGTGGAGGCGCCTCGGGGAAGAGTTCAACAGTTGAATCTTGCTGATTTCTGGTGAGTATGGAGTTTTATGGTGTTTTTTGTGTTTTACAGTACGACGGCAACGCTTATTAAGTCTTAATACACGAGACTAAGGCGGTGGTAACACCGTGAAGACACCAACCAGAAAAAAAGAAGACGCTGCCCTCAAAATTATAGACAACGTCCTCAAATAAGTCTTCGGGGAAGAAGCCACCCACTTCATATACAAATACCTAGAACGCAACTACTCCATCTGTCAAAGCGAATTTTTCGATAAAATTGAAGTGTTCGCAAAAGGACTGGAAGACTGCCTAAGCTCAGGCGCCTTCATCGTGGAAAGCAAAATCCTAGACCACATCTACTCACATTACGGCGCACTCCATGTACCTGAGGGATACGACTTCGCCAGCAAGATGAAACTCGCCATGGGAGACGCGAGCCAAGCGCTTTACTCGTTAAACTCAGCCTAAACGAAAAAGCTGCCCAGCTTTTGCTTTCAACTGTTGCAAAACGATTTTATTCTCTAACGATTACTCATATCCCTTATCCCGCAACGGAAGGAAGAATACTTTGAAAGAGGTTCTAACTAAAGTAACCGATGTTGCCGTGCAGAGGTTCGGCGCGGAATACGCTGAGGCGCGCGCGCAAAGCCTCTACAAAACCATGCTCACCCTGAAAGAGGGACGAGTTGAAGCTGCAAAACAAGGCATCGAAAACGGCGTGGCACTACGCGTCCTAGTGAACGGTGCCTGGGGTTTCGCCTCGGTCGGCTCATTCAACGCTGAGCCGTTGACAGCAGCGGTTTCGGATGCCTGCAGGATGGCGAAGACAGCGAGTTCCAAGCTTAAGGCGCCCATAAAGCTCGCGGAAGCCAAAACGGTGAAAGACCGCGTACGCGTTAAGCCTGAGAAAAACCCGTCTGAAATCCTGATGGAAGAGAAAATAAAAACCGCGTCAGCCATAAACAAGACTGCTTTAGGCTATGACAAACGAGTTAAAAGCTGCACAGTGGATTATCTGGACTTAACGGGAACGAGCAGTTTCGTGAATAGCGAGGGCACCATGATAGAGCAGGATAAACTGTACGTTTGGTCAAGGATAACCGCGTCAGCCATGAGCAACGGCGTTTTCACCTTTAGCCGAGAGGAAATAGGCTCCACCGCAGGCTACGAACTATTCGACAAGGAAACTCCCGAAAAAATCGGCACTGCCGTGGCGAAACGCGCCGTCGAACAGTTGGAAGCTAAGCCGCCGAAGGGTGGGACATTCCCGGTCGTGTTGGGACCTGATGTGGTGGGCGTCTTCGTGCATGAGGCTTTCGGGCATCTTGCCGAGGCTGATTTGGCTTTATCGGGTGGTCTTTTGGCGAACAACATAGGAAAGAAGATAGCTTCCGACGTGGTTACGTTTTATGATGATGGCACCATAAACGGGGCTTTCGGCTCCTTCAAATACGATGATGAGGGTGTTCCCGCCCAGAAAACGCTTCTCATAAAAGACGGCGTAGTCGCTGGCTTGATGCATAGCCGTGAGACTGCGCGGAAATTCAACGTGGCTCCAACTGGGAATGCGCGGGCTGAAAATTTCAGAGTGGAACCCATTATTCGCATGCGCAACACGTTCATGGAGCCAAAAGATCATTCCTTCGAAGAGCTTGTTGAAAGCGTAAAAGCAGGCTATTACTTCAAGAGTTTCAGGGGAGGGCAAGCCAACTTGGACGGAACCTTCCAGGTGGGCATTCAAGAAGCTTACGAGATAATCAACGGCGAAGTAGGTGAACCCGTTCGCAACGCTTCTATGAGCGGCAACACGCTTGAAACGCTGTTTAAGGTTGACGCTGTTGGGAAAGACTTCGAATTGTCTTCAGGACGTTGCGGAAAAGGACAGACCGCCTTCATAGGTGACGGCGGACCACACATCAGAGTCAAAGAGGTGATTGTCGGTGGCAGTGCTTAACAGAGACGAAATGGTAGGTTTGGCAGAAAAAGCCGTGAGCAAGGCGCTGCAAAAAGGTGCTGTAGAAGCTGAAGCCTATGTTTACGAAGGGCAAGCCACGAACGTTAGCATAGAGATAGGGCAAATCAGCAAGAGCAGCAGGATAATCGACCGAGGCATAGGTATAAGAGTCGCCGTGAACAAGGCGGTGGGTTTTGCATACACTAACATAATCGAAGGTCACGATGCTGTTGAAAACACGATTCAGAGGGCTTTGAACGCGGCGAAAGCCAGCAAACCCGACCCAGACTGGCGAGGTCTTCCCGAAAAGAAATCTTACACTCGCGTTAAGGAAAACTTTGACACCAGAATCTCTGAGTTGCGCTCTGAAGACCTTGTTAAGGTCGCCGCTACCATGCTGGAGTCTGCGTCAAGTGTTAATAAGCGTGTTTTTCCGATTGAAGGCGGAGTCGGCGCCGCGTATCTTTCCAGCGCCATCGCCAACTCCAGCGGGGTCGAGGGTTTCGATAAGGGAACGATGATGGAGTGCAGTTTGGCGGCGGTGGCTAAAGACGGAAGCACCGTGACTCCTGTCTGCTTCGAATTCAACGCTGAGAGAAACTGTGATGTTGACCCTGAATGGGTTGGGAGAGAAGCAGGTCGGCTGGCGCTTAGCGCTTTGAAAACCAAGCGTATCGAAACCAAGACCACCAAGCTGGTTCTGACCCAGTTCGCGCTGCAAGAACTCTTTTACTTCACGTTAATCAACGCGGTTAAAGCCGACAGCGTCCAACGAGACCAGTCGCCCTTCAAAGGCAAAATCGGCGAGAAAGTCGGCTCAGAAAACGTCACAATCCATGACGACGGCTTGCTGCCCGGAGGTCTCCGCACGTGGGCGTTCGACGGCGAGGGCGTTCCACAGCAGAAAACAGCCGTAATTGAGAAGGGCGTGCTACGCAACTTCTTGTACGACAATTACACTGCGAAGAAAGAGGGCAAGCAGAGCACGGGAAACGCTTCACGAGCTGGGTACCTGTCAACGCCAAGTGTGGAAGCCACAAACTTCCACATACTTCCCGGAACCAGCAGTGCTGACCAACTCATGGGCGAGGTGGACGACGGCTTATTAATTTACTACCTGCAGGGCGCGCACAGCAGCAACCCCGTCAGCGGCGAATTCTCCGTCGTAGCTACGCCAGCTTGGAAAATCAAGAAAGGCGAAACAGTTCACTCCACGCGAGGCGTCATGCTGGCAGGCAACATCTTCGAAGTGCTGAAAAACGTAAGCGTAGTCGCCAACAACGAGAGAAAGATGGGGCAACTGGTGGCGCCGTGGATTCTGGTCGAAAACGTCAAAGTCATAGGTAAATAAACAGAGTTATAGCCGTGTGTTATGGCGCCTCAGCTTCGTAGTCCTATACGAAATGTTGGAGTCATCACTGTAAATCTTCAAAATCGTCTCCTCCTGTAACAACTTGCAAGAAAAACAGTAGTTTTCCCATGAGAGTTAGCGCCGCCGAAAGGACTTGAACCTTTGACCGACTGGTTAACAGCCAGCCGCTCTACCTAGCTGAGCTACGGCGGCACACCAAGCGCTTAAGCAGTTTCAGCGCCATAAAAGTATTTAAGCTTAGTTATGCGCTAAAACGGGCTTATTCAATCTGCCGCACTTTGCGCTTGGCAATTCCCGCGAAGCCCCTGTAGAACTCCCTCAGGAAACGCGCATACCATTTACCCCTGAACGACAAGTCAATCAAGCTGTCCACCCAGCGAAAATCATGTTCTGCGCACTGAAACAGCAGTCGTTTATGCAAATCTGTCATCGCTGCATCCTTAAACCAATCCTCACTCTTCAGCCTGCCCAACGGAACAAAGAACAACGGCACAATCAAACTGCGAAAACCCTTAAGGTCATCCACCAACTCCATCGTCCTCAAAAGGTCATCCTCCCTCTCCTCGGGAAGCCCCACAATCAACGTACAAGCCGGAACC
>JAOZHY010000011.1 GCA_026014595.1 Candidatus Bathyarchaeota archaeon | reverse complement strand
GCTCGCCGATTGCTTGAGAGCTCAAAGAGTACTTTTGAAATTTCTTCATTTTCGTCCAAAGGGTTCTCTTCCAAACATTCGAATGCGAAATGTTTTGCATCCTTGCGAAATATTTCGTTTCGTCAGCAAATAAATTTTATCGCCTCGGAAAGCCATGGAGCATTAGGTGTGAGAAAAACGATGACAAACACGAACGGAAAAGATGAACGGGACTTCTCGATTGAACTCAAGTCCAACCAGCATCTCACACGTCTCTCGACCTCCTCTAACGGTGGTGGAAGTGGTGTCCTCATAGAGGGAACACTTGGTAGACTGCAGCATGCATTCTTCGTGGAACCTGAAATACTTGAAGTCAAAGGCAGCTGCGGAGTTTTGAGGGTGAACTTGCGCATGAGTGAGGTTAAGGAACCAGCGAAGAAAGATGATGGGGGTGAAGAATGATGAAGCTAAAAGAGAAAATCGCCTTCGCAGTGTTCGGTCTGCTGATCTTCTTCTTTTCAGGCGGTGTAGCATGCAGCTATGGCAGCACGGGCGCAGTCAACCCAGTCTTGGCAGTCGTACTCGGCGTCGTAGTCTTCTTTGCAGTGGGCGCAGTAGCATGTACAGTCGGCAGCAGCAGAATAGAAAAGAAGAAGGCAACCCAACTCACCAAATAAGCGGTCTCACGATAATTCGACAATAAATCCTCTTTTTCTTTTTGGGCAGGATGCATGTATTCGTTGACACAGCATCGCTGCAAAATAAATGAAACTAAAAATGGAGAATGACGTATATGCAAATAAATCCAAATCAAGCAAAAAGTTCAGACTCAAAGGGGAAACGGAGTAAAGCGTTTAGTCTATCTCTATTAGCTGGAATCTTGATCTTATTCAATTCTGCACTTGTGGGAATCTCGGCAAGGTGGTTGCCTTGGTTGATGCCTACACTTCCAGGCTCAGCGGGCAACGATGCAACTGTTCTGTATATGCTTTCAGCGGTGGGAGTTACCTGTGGTGCGCTAGTGCTTCTCGGAGCCCTAATGCTGCGCACCAGATCAGCCAGTAAAGCGTGGGGCATATTTGTTGCAGTTTGTGCTATTCCAAGCATAATTTGCGGTGGAGGATTCATCATAGGGGTCATTTTAGCTGTGCTGAGTGGAAAAGCGGCGTATTCGGCACGAACAGAAAAATCAGTCGCTAAGCCAAAATGTGGTTCAGTTGATAAACATCGGGCAAAATGAAAAGAGGACTCAGTTTCAAAGATTACGATACTCCTGTTTATGTAAAGTTCAGAAAGCAGTCTTGGGGTCTATAGAAAATATCTAAACGTGGCTGAGATTTGGAGTTTTATTAAGTCGACTTTGAAAATGTTTAATCCTATTTTTGTTGCCCATTCAAGGTCTGTTCTTGCTTCGATGAGTTTCTTTTGTGCGTTTTTGCGTGAGCGTGTTACGCTTGGGGGGTCGGTGTTGATTTTTCGGGCTATCCTGTAGTCGCTTAGTCCCTGTTTTGCAAGCTGAAGAAT
>JAOZHY010000009.1 GCA_026014595.1 Candidatus Bathyarchaeota archaeon | reverse complement strand
GCTGCCATCGCCATAATCATCGCAATAGCCATCGCCACGGTGCTGCTGCTCAGGAAGCGACCGTAAACGCGCGGAAACGCGCAAACAGTCTTCCCCCCCTCTTTTTTGTGTCCTCATCTTTTCGCCTCCAGCCTGACGCCTAGCACCCCAGCAAACCTCAGTTTTTGCGTAAGTAACTAACATCCAATCAAGTCATGTCAAGCGGAAAACGATGAAACAATAGTTAACGGAATCTGAATGCGTTCTTGACGTAAGCCTAAGCAGTTCCGCAGTTTCAAAACATCTCTAAGAAAGTTGAGTTTCTCCTTGCTAAACCCTTAATAGAGAGATGCCCAACTTCATACTTCGCTAAGGAGCTAATCATCAGATGGCTAAGTTTAAGGTAATAGTATCCGACCCAGAAACTGGCACCTCTAAAGTGGTTGAGCTTGAGGAAGCGCGAGCTGCCCCTTTCATCGGGAGAAAAATCGGAGAAACCGTGGAGGGCGCTGTAGTGGATTTGCCTGGGCACAAGCTACAGATAATGGGTGGTTCGGACAAGGACGGCATTCCCATGAGACCGAACGTCCACGGCGGCGTTCGGCGAAACGTGGTGTTGAGCGGTGGAGCAGGTTTCAACCCGAAAGACAAGGGTCAGCGGAGGCGGAAGATGGTTCGCGGAGATGTTATAACGGACGAGATTGTTCAGATAAACACGAAAATCATTGAGAAGCCGAAGAAGCCCGCTGAAAGCAAAATGGAACCGTCAGCCAAGCCAGAAGCATAAACCATTCCGTCAGCGGTGCTTAAGACTTATTAACTGCCGTATTTTTAATCCTTCATTAATCCTGAAAATTGTGGATACAGAGAAAAATGAGTAGCGCAAGTAAAGCCCTGCCAAAGCAGCCTGAAGTCAACATCGGCACCATAGGGCATGTTGACCACGGAAAAACAACGCTAGTCCAAGCCATGACAGGCATCTGGGCATCGCGCCACAGCGAGGAACTTAAGCGCGGCATCACCATAAAACTAGGCTACGCTGACATGCCCATCTATAAGTGCCCAAAATGCGAAGCCCCGAGAAATTACACCACCAAGCCTGTCTGCCCAAGCTGCGCTTTGGAAGCGGTTTTTGTTCGTGCCATAAGCTTTGTGGACGCCCCAGGGCATGAGGCGTTGATGGCGACGATGCTTTCAGGTGCCGCTATTATGGACGGAGCTATTCTTGTGATTGCTGCTGATGAGCCGTGCCCTCAACCCCAGACGCGGGAGCACTTGGCGGCTGCCGAGGTTAGCGGTATAAAGAACATAATTATCGTCCAGAACAAGATTGACATCGTTGACGAGAAGAGGGCGCGCAAGAGCTACGAGGAAATCAAAGCATTCACCAAGGGAACGGTGGCGGAAAACGCGCCGATAATTCCTGTTTCTGCTCAGCGGGGAATAAACATCGATGTGCTTCTCAACGCGATTGAGGAGGTTATACCTACGCCTCACAGGGACGAGACGAAGCCTCCGCTCATGTACATCATTCGTTCATTCGACACCAATAAACCTGGAACCGCCATTGAAGACCTTGAAGGCGGAGTCATCGGCGGAACAATTGCCCAAGGCAAGTTCAAGGTTGGAGACGAAATAGAGATTCGCCCCGGCATCAGCGCTGAGCGAGAAGGTAGAACCGTTTACGACCCATTGGTCACCGAGATTGTCAGTTTGCACGCAGGCGAGAAAAGCGTGAAAGAAGCAACCTGCGGCGGACTGGTCGGAGTAGGCACTCTCCTAGACCCCTCATACTCAAAAGCAGACGGCTTAACAGGCAACATCGCGGGAAAAACCGGGCTGCTTCCACCAACTTTAACAGAGTTGACTCTGGAGACGCATATGCTAGAGCGGGCGGTAGGCACGAAGGAGCTCTTGAAGGTTGAACGAATAAACATAGACGAGACGCTGCTTCTTCACGTGGGCGCCGCCGTGAACGTTGGAAAAGTCCTTGCGGTCAAAGGCAACACTGCAAGGGTCAAGTTGACCCGCCCGATTTGTGCGCAACCCGGCTCCAGGGTAGCCATGAGCAGGAAGATTACGGCGCGTTGGCGGCTAATAGGTTACGGGATAATAGTGGACACTTCCGCATAAGCACTGGGCGCGAGCATTCAGCCTGCCGGCTTGATTTTTCCTTGGGTTATTAAGAATTCATGTGCTTTTTGCAGCACATCTTTGGCGTTTTTGAAGGTCAGCTTTTCCATGGCTTGTTCGTAGTTTACCCACGTGTATCCCACGTGTTCGTAGGATATCTTGATTTCTTCCATGCGGGTTTCGATTAGGTAGAATATTACTTGTTTGTGTATGGTTGCGCCTTGTCTCCTGTAGAAGTACTCTACTTTTTCCCTGAAGCCTTCGATAAATTCCGCGTCAATTATGCCTGTTTCCTCTTGGAGTTCTCGGAGCACAGTATCCCTCTCGCTTTCGCCAGGTTCCATATTACCTTTCACGAAGTCCCAGTGACCTGCCTCATAGTGTAGGAGAAGAAAGGTGATGCCAGCGTCTTTTTTTATGAAAACCACGGCGCCGCATGATTTTTCTTGAAACATGCTCTGCCACCAAATATGCTTTTTTGTCTTGTCACTCTTAAGAGATGGCGGAGTTTAAAAGCGTGATGCGCAAATCAACGGCTCCGCATTCAAAAGCGGCGTGATTTTTGGAACAAACAGTTAATATGGATATGCACAGAGAAGAATGGAGAGTGGATGTCGTGTTCGACGCTCTGTGAGGTACATGAAAGTTGGCGGATGCGAAAACGTTGAAGGTGATTCTTGATTCAAACGCACTTTTTGTTCCGCTTCAATTCAAAATCGACATCTTCAGGGATTTGGAGCGGTTGCTGAACAGGAGGTTTGAGTTGATTTTGCTTTCGCCTGTCAAACGGGAACTGGAGGTACTTGCTGCAGAAGGGTCGCCGAAAATGCGGAGGAACGCTTCTTTCGCGTTGGGGCTTGCTGAAAAATGCCGTTACGTCGCTGTTGAGGAGCCTGCTTCTGCGCTTGCTGACGATGTGATAGTTGAAACCGCCAGAAAATGGGGTGTTCTAGTGTTTACCAATGATAGATTGCTTAGGAAGAGGCTAAGAGATATAAATGTGCCAGTGATTTATGTGAGACAAAAATCGCGTCTAGAGATTGACGGGTTGATATAATCATATGTTTAAGCTTGTGACTCTTCAGGACACCATTCGTATTCCGCCTGAAACCTTCGGGAACCCCTTGGAAAAGGTGGGTCGCGACCAAGTTAAGACGAAGTACGAGGGGCTTGTGGATGAGGAATTAGGCTACGTGATAGCAGTGACCAAAGTTGAAGTAAGCCCCATTGGCAAGATAATTCCAGGCGACGGCGCCACCTATCACAAGGTGAACTTTTCTCTGCTAACGTTCTCTCCTGTCATTCAGGAAGTTGTGGAAGGCGACGTGGTGGAAATTGCGGACTTTGGCGCGTTCGTGCGCATCGGTCCAGTAGACGCTTTGCTTCACGTGTCGCAGCTCATGGACGACTACATCTCCTACGATGAGAAGCAGGGGGTGCTGCTGGGTAAAGAGACCAAGAGAAAATTGACCACGGGCGACCAAGTGCGTGTTAGAATTACAGCGGTTTCCATGGGCAGGGCGGGGAGTTCTGGGAAAATCGGCGTGACAGCGAGACAGCCTTTTTTGGGCAAGCTGGAATGGCTAAAACTTGAAGCTAAACCTAAAGAGGCTTCGGAGAAGCCCGCTGAAGGCAAGGAAGAGAAAGCCAAGGCGCAGGAGTGAGTTGGATGAGCGAGAAGGCGTGCACGAACTGCCACTTCATTACAAAGGAAAACGTATGTCCGAAATGCAGGTCCACGAGTCTAAGCGAAGATTTCAGCGGCATGGTCATTGTGTTTGACCCTGAAAACTCGGCTATTGCGAAGGCTATGAGCATAAAAGACAAAGGGCGCTATGCGTTGAAAGTTAGATAGGCCGTCCACTCATTTGAACGTGGTCTGCATCCGGACGGCGATCACATAACATGTGAGGTTTAAGAAAGTGACAGTTGCCTATGAGGTGACGCCAGAGCTTCGTGTGAAATTCAAACAGCCTTTTGGCGTTTTGATTCGCGGTTCGTTTGATGCGACCATGGCGAAAATGAAAGCTATATTGGAGGAAGAGAAACCAAGAATTGTGTCGGTTGGAGACCGAGTTACGCGCAACCTCCATGAGCATGGGATTAATCCTCAGCTGTCAATTATCGATAACAGGTGTATGCGGCGGAAGTTGCCGCCTGAAAATTTCAGCATGGAAAAGGTGGTTCACGTAAGCAATCCTCAGGGAACCATAACCGAAGAAGCAATCGCGGCAATAAGAGAGGCGCTGGAAACCGACAAGCACGTTCACATAATCGTGGATGGAGAAGAGGATTTGCTGACACTTGTCTCGGTTTTGTACGCGCCAGAAAATTCGTTGGTTGTTTATGGGCAACCCTACAAGGGTATAGTAGTGGTCAAAGTCACTCCCGAGAAGAAGGCTGAGGCTGCCGAGTTTCTGAAAGCCATGAAACCTGTTCGAAAAGCTAAATAGGAAGAAACCCGTTTGAACTCAACACCCTTAAGCAAGTGAATGAGCAATGGAAGTCAAAATAGTATCGGTGAAAGAAAATCCGCTTCTGAAACGAAAAGAAGTGAGCTTCCGAATAGAGCAGAATGCGCCAACGAAGACACCTGTGCGTCTTGAAGTTAAAAAGGCTGTAGCGGCTGAACTCAAGATTAACAATGAGCTAGTTTTTGTAAAAAAGATGCGTACCCTGACGGGCACGAACACCACGGTTGGAGTTGCCAATGTTTACGAGACCATTGAACAAGCAAGATTAATCGAGCCCGAGTACATCCTAAAACGCAACAGTCCGCCAGAGCAACCAAAAGAAGCAGAGGCGACGCAATAAAATGTCCCAGAAAGCTAAGAAAGAAGAAGCGCCACCTGCTCAAGAAGTGAAAAAGGAGGCGCCGAAACCTCAAAAAGCCGAAAAGCCCAAGGCAGAAAAGAAGAAAAGAGAAGAAAAAGGCGTTCACGCCTTGTACAAGATAGAAAGCGATAAGGCTGTGCGGTTGCGACCGACCTGCGAACGCTGTGGTCCAGGATACTTCATGGCTGACCACCACGACAGATACACTTGCGGGCACTGCGGCTTCACACGGTACAAACGCACCTAGCGAATGAACAGTTTTAAATTCCGCGTCTCGATACCTTTCTGATGATGCAGAATGATTAGAGTTAACGTGGCGATAACGAACATTTCAGCGGAAAGGTTCTTGGACATCCGAAAGCCGATTCCTCCCATCCAGATAAGCACCAACATCAACATCGTGAACATGGAGAAAAAACCCGACGGCACGCTGGAGGTCCCCTTTGTTCTCTCGATTAACTACAACCCTTCTCTGGCAGTGATAAGCCTAAAGGGAAGCGCTTACGCCGCCGGCGACAGGAACGAAATCGATAGAATCATCAAAGATTATGAGGACAAAAAGCCGCCGCCAACCATAATTGTGCAGTCCATATCCAACGTCGTCTTCATAGAATCCGTCCTCATCTCACGCACGCTGAACATTCCGCCGCCTATACCTCTGCCGCAGATACCGCAGGGACAAGCACCTCCCGGCGCAAAGCCTCTGGAAAGAGATTACAGCGCCTAGGCGAAATGGCAGCGTCGTCACTTCATTCTTTTCTTGAATAGCACGCCTTCAACGAGGAAAATCACCGCGGAAACAATGGTTATTGCCGACAACAGCCAGAAAGAGCCCTCAACCGAAGCGCCAACCAGCAAGTGCGGAACCAGTATAGCCACCTCAGCGATTAAAACGCCTAAAAAGACAAAACCGAAAATGAGGAATCGTGGAATGAGGCTTTTTCCCAGCCAAACTTGTCCTTTGACGCCCACCTTCTCTTTAACAACATAGTTACCGTACTCATCCTTGACCACCAAGCCCAAATCAACCAACTTCTGCAAGTTCCTGTACGCCACACTCGGGCTGGTCAAATCCGCGCCCCGCATCACTTCTCGGGGTCCAACAGGCTTCCCAACCTTGACAAGATAAACGTAGGTGTGGAAAGTCGTCGCGTTCAACTCATCCTCAAGCTCCACCAAAGCATGTTACCCCAATGTCATATAATCGCTGCTTACCTCATAAACCTATAACATAAACAGCCATCACGTTTAAGCCCTTTAAATAAAGGGGGCTATAGAAAAATTCACACACCAGAGCTCTATCTTATGTAAAATTAATGCGTGAATAACAGCAAATTAATCAACCGCGCTATGGCAACGTTTATAACTATATTTTCTCATTGCTAAACTTCGCGAAGCGGAATTACAATGGGACACCGAAAAACTCACGCCCCAAAACACGGTTCACTCGCCTATTTGCCTAGACACCGCGCCAAAAAACCAGTTGCAAGAATACGCTACTGGCCAAAACTAAACGCGGATACACCACGGCTTTTAGGCTTCACAGCGTTTAAAGCAGGAATGACCTACGTTTTTACCATAGAGGACAGAAAACGCAGCCCAAACTTCGGCAAAGAGGTCATGCGAGCCTGCACCATACTCGAAACGCCGCCAATCCTCATATGTGGTATACGCGCTTACACCAAAACCCCATATGGGTTGCAGCACCTGACTGAAGCGTGGATGAAAGACCCACCAGCCGAACTCGACCGCACACTCGTTCTGCCCGAAAGCTTCGACACCGACGCTATGCTCCAGAAACTTGAAAAAAACATAGACCGCATCACCAATATTCGCGTCATCGCCGCAACCCAGCCCAAACAAGCCAACTTATCCAAGAAAAAACCCGACATAACAGAAATCGAAATCGGCGGAGCAACCATTCCCAAACAACTCGAATACGCCAAGCAGCTCTTGGGCAAGACCGTCACGCCAGAAGAAGTTTTCAAAGAAGGACAATACATCGACATCGCCGCAGTCACCGCAGGCAAAGGCTTCCAAGGACCCGTCAAACGCTGGGGAGTAACAATCCTGCAGCATAAAGGCAGAAAAACCAAACGCGGCATCGCCACCCTCGGACCATGGAACCCCCATCACCTCATGTACTCAATCCCACGCGCAGGACAAATGGGCTACCACCAACGCATAGAATACAACAAACGCATACTCAAAATCGGCAAAGACGGAAAAGAAATCACCGTCAAAGGCGACTTCATCCGTTACGGACCCGTGAAAGGACCCTATATTCTAATCGAAGGCAGCGTTCCCGGCACAGAAAAACGCGTCATACGCCTGCGCCAGCCTGCCAGACCCCCGACTGAAATACCTGAGCAACCTCCGCAAGTCACATACATCTCGCTCGAATCACCTCAAGGAAAATAACACGGGAGACAAATCATGCCGCAACCAAAAACCGCCAAAGTCTACAATCTCAAGGGGAAAGCAACTGTTAAGACAACGCTTCCCGCAGTATTCTCAACACCTCTAAGACCAGATGTGATAAAACGTGCAGTGCTCGCCATCCAGTCCAAGCGCCGCCAACCGCAAGGCAGAGACCCCATGGCAGGAAAACGCACAAGCGCAGAATCACGCGGCACAGGCATGGCAATCTCACGCGTACCACGAATCAAAGGTGGACGCGGAACAGCCGCATTTGCACCTGGAACCGTGGGTGGAAGACAGGCTCACCCGCCAAAGTCAGAAAAGAAGATTGTGAAACGGATTCCAAAGAAGGAAGCACGCTTGGCTCTGCTTTCAGCCATCGCAGCCACAGCATCAAAGAAAGCGGTTGCGGAGCGCGGACACCAAATCGATGATGTACCGCAGTTTCCCATGATAGTTACAGACGACATCGAAAGCCTGACCAAAACCAAAGAGGTTGAGGACGCCCTCTTGCAGCTAGGCGTGATGTTAGACATTTATCGCGTAAGGGACAGCAGAAAAATCCGCGCTGGTAAAGGCAAGCACAGGGGCAGAAAAATGAAGCAAGCTGTGGGACCACTTATCGTCATATCTGAGAACAAGGGCTTAGCAGAAGCAGCAAGCAACATTCCAGGCTTGGACGTAGTCACAGTCAACAACCTTAACACGGAACTGCTGGCGCCAGGCACCCACATGGGCAGACTGACCCTGTGGACAAGCGGGGCTGTTGAGCGGTTAGCTAAACTTTATGGAGAAGAAGCGTAATGGATCCGAACGATGTTATAGCTTATCCGTTGATGACGGAATCCGCCAGTCTCATGGTGGAAAAAGACAACAAGCTCATCTTCATCGTCAACCTCAAGGCTGGAAAAAGCGACGTGAAAAAAGCGGTTGAAGAGCTTTACGAAGTGAAAGTGGAAAAGGTTAATCTGCTGATAACTCCTCAAGGCGAAAAGAAAGCCTTCGTCAAACTTGCGCCTGAGTACAAGGCATCAGATGTTGCTATTAAACTCGGCATACTCTAAAAAGGTGAAAACAGATGGGAAAGAGAATTCGTGTTCAACGGCGTGGTCGTGGCGGTTCACAATTTCGTGCTTCAACTCACAAGCGTGTTGCGCCCGCGCAGTATCCGCCAGCAATAACGCCCAAGGAATCTTTTGAATCCGCCATAAACGGCGTCGTAGAGGCATTGGTGCACGACCCTGGTCGCGGTTCACCGCTGGCGTTCGTGAAGTTTGAGAACGGCGTGACTTTCTACACTGTTACTCCTGAAGGCGTTTTCGAAGGGCAGCAAATCAGCTTGGGCGGAAAAGCCGCTCCAGAAGTGGGGAACATTCTTCCGCTGGGCAAGATTCCGGAAGGCACCTTGGTCTGCAACCTTGAGCTTCGCCCAGGCGACGGTGGGAAACTTGCAAAGTCTTCAGGCACTTACGCCACAGTTGTGGGGCATACGCCTCAGGGAACAATGATAAGGTTACCGTCTGGACGCATAAGATACGTTAACGATTACTGCTTGGCGACAGTGGGCGTGGTTTCTGGCGCGGGCAGGCAGGAAAAGCCGTTTTTGAAGGCTGGCGAAAAGTACCATTTGATGAAGGCAAAAGGGCACAAGTATCCGAGGACTCGTGGTCGAGCGATGGTTTCTGCTGTGCATCCGTATGGCAGCAGCAAGCGAAGCGCGCGCAAGGGAACTACAACTTCTCATGGTGCGCCCCCAGGTCAGAAGGTGGGGTTGATTGCGGCTCGTGGTGCTGGACAGAAGAAGAAACGGAGAACAAGTTGACGCAACGTTTATAGCGCTTAAGGAATTAAGGTTGGTTGGATAGAAATGCCGAAGGAGTTCATGTATCGTGGTCATACGCTGGACAGTTTGCTAGCTATGTCCATGGATGAGTTCATCAACCTGCTTCCTTCCAGGCAACGGCGGAGCCTGCTGCGAGGTTTGACGCCTGAGCAGCGGATTTTTCTGGAAAAGCTACGTGCTGCGCAGGAAGCAGTTAAGAAGGGTAAAGAGGTAACGTTGAAGACTCACGTGCGAGACATGGTTATTCTGCCTGAGATGGTTGGCGTGAAGGTTATGGTTCACAACGGCAAAGAATTTGTGACAGTGGAGATTAAGCCAGAGATGATTGGGCATCTTCTGGGCGAGTTTGCCATATCAAACAAGCCAGTGCGCCACGGAACACCAGGCATCGGCGCCTCACGGTCATCGATGTACGTACCCTTAAAATAGGGCCAGTTTCTTTTCATCTCTCCTGGTGCGTTTTCAACATCGGTTGGTTGTTTGCTGCACCAATACGAGCCCTCCTCTGTTGTTTCTTGACCTACCCTCTATAGGTTTCTGCAATCAAATCTCTATTAGGCTCCAAATAGGCTGGTTTGAATGCGTCTTAGCCGGCTGGTTGGATTGCTCGTCTGATGGCTTCGGTCCATCTTGCGTGCAGCGGCAGCTTTCCTTGAAATCGCGTAACTTTAAAAGTTAGAATCCCCCTTAAACTCACCGAGGTTGAGCACGTGCTGTTTAGGCGCAAAAACAAGCTAAAAGTAGACCTCGGCGAACTGCACGATGAAAGAGACCGCCTTTCCAGCTTCTTAAGTTCAAGCCTCAAGGTGGAGGTAGCCGAGAACGGCAAAGAGTTGGTAGTAACTTCGGAGGACTTGTCCTCGCCAGAGCTGAAGCGGACGGTGCAGAAATTTGTTTACCACCGAAAACTGAACAACACGTACTGGGTCGCCTTGGAGAACGGTGTAGTCAAAATCCACAGGTTTAAAAGCAGCAAGAAGCCGAAAAAACGCAAGAAAGGCGAGACACCCTCACTGTTTGCACATGGCTTTTAACCGTGTCCGCGGCTTTTCAGGCTTATTATGTTTATGCGGAGAGGAATCCGCCGTCAACGGCAACCAGCGTTCCGTGCACGTAGCTTGACAGGTCGCTTGCAAGCACCAGAGCCATACGTGCTATTTCGTCTGGTTCGCCCAGTCTTCCCAGTGGCAGCCTCTGCCGGTATTCTAAGCCTGTCTGGATGATGCTGACGTTGAGTTTGAGGACTTCTTTTGCCACGTTTTTGGTTCCAGGCGTTAGAACGCCGCCGGGCACTAGGGCGTTTATTCTGAAGCCTTTTCTTCCGTATTCCGCAGCTAGCGACCTTGTGAGCATGATGACTCCGACCTTGCTTAAGCCATAAGGCACCAAGTCTTCTTTGACTGGCATAACTGCCTCTACAGAAGCCACGTTGATTATCACGCCGCCGCGTTTCATTCTGGCTTTTATCATGTTCTGGCACATCCATAGGGCTGCGTTCAAATTAAGGTCCATGACTTTCCGTAAGAAAGCTTCGTCCAGCTCCAAAAAATCCTTCATCGGGTATATGCCTGCGTTGTTCACAAGAATATCTGGCTCCTTCCCCGCCAGTTCGCTCCACAACTGCTCTATCTCCGACTTTTTGCAGAGGTCAACCTTGTGAGTCCCTATTCTCACGCCTAATTCCGAAAGTTCGTCATAGGTGATTTTCAGTTGCTCTTCATCTATGTCCACAAGTTCCAACGCGGCACCTGCCTCCGCGAACCTGTAAGCCATTGCCTTGCCTATGCCTGACGCTGCGCCAGTGATTAACGCGGTTTTTCCGCTTAAAGAAATAAGGGCAGTCAAGGGTCTCGGTTTCTTTGATTGTGTTCTTAACATAAGCCCGCCTTCACACCCCTAATAATCAATTCGTAATAGAAAAAGTTTAAGCACCTACCGCAGACAAATGTGGTGCTCCGGCCGGGATTCGGACCCGGGTCTTCGGCTCGAAAGGCCGGAATACTTGACCGGACTATACTACCGGAGCACATTCAAGCTGAAGCATCATGCAAATGTTATTACAATCGAATAAACCTTACCCTTCTCTCGCTATCCCTAAGCCCTTGCGCACCTGCATTTTGGAAGACGCGCATCTCAGCCTGTGCATTTGTGTGGTTCAGATTTAGACTTAACATACGTTAAATAGCGGCTGCAAGCTACAATAGTCGACTGAACGATGATGAGCGAAGAAAGCATTGAAAACGTCCTGAAAGGCAACACACTGCGTGTATACTGGTTACTGCTGCGTTCAAACAAAGGCGCAGTTGGCGTGCGGGAAACCCAGCGGGCGCTAAGGTTTTCCAGTCCAGCCTTAGCCGTGTATCACTTGGACAAGTTAACTGAGTTGGGTTTGGCAGAGAAAACGAACGGCGAATACCGTCTAGTTAAAGCTGTAAACGTGGGTGTTTTGAAACAGTTCGTGCGCTTCGGAGCGTTCATGCTTCCAAGGCATTTCTTGTATGCCACCATGTTCACGACGCTTCTGATCTTCTTTTTAACCCAGTTCAACCGCGTGGACTTCTACAGCACCTTCGCCCTATTTTTGGGCTTGCTGGCTGCAGGAATAATGTGGTTTGAAACATTTAAGGCTTGGAGACAGAAACCGTGAAAATTAAAGAAAAAAGAAAGGGGACGCGTTTGGCTTTCAGCAGTCCGCTGCGGAGGCGTTTGCTAGATAGCTTTGCTTAGCTACGTCTATGTATTTGATGAATTCGAATTCGCTTTTCTTCATCGCCAGCGAGTTCCCAGTGGCATCATGCAGTTTTTTTATGATTTGCACTTCTATTAAACGCGCGCCTGCTCCGAAGATTTTTTCAAGCGCTTCCTGAAATAGTTGAAGATTTTCTGGGATTTGCATTCTGTTTAGGCCAAATGTGTTCTCGATGTGGAAGTAAATAGCTTGTTTCACTGATTCCCCCAAAGAATTTAGGGCTTCATCGATAGTGCGAAGCAGGAGTTCATCGAAGGCTGTTGCCGGTTCTGTTGTCAACGTTTTAAGCCTCTTTTAAGTTGCTTCTGCCTATTTCACTACTGGTCGGAGTAAGGCACCACTGCTTTAATCACGGGACGCAGGTTCAGGCTGTGGCTTATCGCTATCGAATTAAGGTCGTCAGGTTGTAGGTCTATGAGAACTGTCACTTGGCCGCCGTCTTCCAAGTTAAGCTGAGGTTTCAAGAGAACTTTGATAACGGCGCTGGGCACGTTTAGGTCAACAGTGCTATCGTCCAAGTAAGTCGCGTTAGCAGTGAGCACATGCATCGATATCATCGTGTAATTGCCTGCAGGAATCGCGGTTTCAGAGAGAGTTTCAGAGACATTCTGCAACGATAACAAGTCGAAATAGAACGGTTCAGTCCTCAACATCAGATTAATCCAGTTTCCATTTTGGTCCTGTATTCTAGCCCAATCTATAGTTACGTTCAGGTTCTTAAGCTCCACTGGTTTGTCCATTACCCGAATGGTCAGCGTACCCTTACCTGAAACTTGGAAAACATTGTTTGCAATGACAAAACCCGCTATTATAACAACAGCGATAAGAATACCTGTGACCCCGAACAAGCCTATTCTTCGAGTTTCATTTGCCATAGATTTCACCTGTCACAAAGCAAATGCCATGCTTGAATTTAATTCATCACTTTTGAACAGCATGGTTCAAAAATGTGAACACACTGTTCAAAAACATTGCTCTATATTCTCGTCTTGCAAAATATTACTTGCTGGAAGGCGTGTGAAAGAAAACTCTGTTTCAGTCAAGGAAGCTTTGAAAAGAAGCGGGACTCGGAAAAAACCATAGAAGAGATCCTCGCATGGTACCTTCCATCGGAAAAGAAGCCTCCTCGTTGAAGCGCTTACGCTTTTCTTACGCCGTTCTACTTCTTCTCCTTGAACAGGAAACCGGTTATCTGCTCCACAAGCGTGCTCTGTGTTTTAACAGTTTTCTCCAGTTCTTCAACTCGCTTTTCCAGGTCGTTTGAGATGATTTTGCCTTCTATCCTGTTCGCTGAACGGAACATAAGCAGCATCTTGAAAGTCTCTGCGACGGCTTTTTCCTGTTCTTCAGGCGTGACGGGTTTGATGCCAGCACAAATAGACAGCAGGTCGACGTAATGCTCTTTTATCTTCAGTTCCGCGTTCACGGACGGGTCTGTGGGAAACGCTATCGCCAGCGGCGTCTTTTTTGCAAGTTCTGCCGCGGTTGGGAAACGGATGGTTATGTCTCCTCTTATCCATGATGCGACGAACTCGGTGACGAAGCGTCTGATGTCCTTTTGCGAGAACAGCGCCGCCGATGGTTCCTGTTTCTTCCTGTGAACTTTTACTTTGATGATTTTCTGGTCTTCTGCGGCGGCTTTAGCGCCTTTTTCCACGTAGTCCTCCTCCAAGTCTGCACTTCTCGCTTTTATCCATCTGCGTTCGCCTATTTTAACAATCACTTAGAACACGGTTAAAAAGAGATTTTAGCTGCCGACGGAATCTTGCCCAGAATCGTGACGGTTGCCTTCCCAACGCGTTCCCTGTCAGCCTCCCTCGTGTAAACCCGCAGTATATTCATGAAACCCTTCAAAGTCTCAAAAATCTTCGAGATATCGCTGAGCCGCTGCAACTCTTTGCCGCCCGTCGACGTCCTAGTGAATACAGGAATCTCCATGCTCTCCATCAGCACCGCGTGGTGATACGGTACCGATGGCACTGTGGGCACATCAATCACCACTGTCTCAGCGTCCACGCCTGCTTCCTTGGCGATTTCAGCTTGCATCTGGCGCCTGTACGCCTCGCGCCCAAAAATGTTCGAAACTACTGTGTCTTTCTGGTAGAAAGTCCGCTCGTACGCGCACTTAAGCAGCCGCCGCCGCTCCAAATCCGCAATTATCCCCTTCGACTTCTCGCAGCGCTTCAAAGCCGACCACACCGTGTAATCATCCATCGCCATGTACTCCTCAGGCGTCTTAAACGCCGTCAACCCGAGTTCCTCGTTCGCCTTCTCCATCGCCATGGCAAGCATTATCTGCGCCGCCCGCCCCACGCGGTGGAAGTAGATGCTCTTAAACGACTCAATCCGCGCAATCATAAACGCTTCCAGCGCCGACAGCGCACCGACCTCCACGGCTAGGTCCTCGCCCAGCACGTCCAAAGCGTGGATTAGCCGGAACACGTCGATGAAGCCGTACTCGGCGCCCGTGTGGAACGTGTCCCTAACGATGAAGTCCTGCTTGTCCACATCCACGGCGCTGCTGATTATCTGGTCCAGAAAAGCCTTGCCTAGCTTGTGAAGCTTGCCCACCGCCAGTTTCCCCATCTCCTCAGGCGCGTACCCCATCTTCGCCACCTTGTCGCTTAACTCGCTTTTCTCGATAATCCACGAAGTGAGGTCCTCATGCGTCCTGTCCAAATCGCGTATCAGCAGCTGCTCAAAAACGTGCGAAAACGGACCGTGCCCAACGTCATGCAGCAACCCTGCAACCCGTGCCATATCCATCTCCTCATCGCTCACCACGCCCGAGATGTTTGGGTTCTCAACAACCTTTCCAGCCAAGTACATGACGCCGACGCAGTGCTCGAATCTGGTGTGGTTGGCGCCGGGATAAACGTACTCTGATCCCGCCAGCTGCCGCAGCCTTCGCAGCCGCTGCACAGGATATGAATCGATGATGGCTTTCTCTGCGTCGGTGATGTACACGTAGCCGTGTACTGGATCCTTTATCTCGCCCCAATACGCCTTCGGCATTCCACACGCCTCCACGCTTCGCCAAGTTATATTTATGTGCCTCCCTATAATGATTAACGCTACGGCACCGCGAGGTTGAGAAATAGTGAACAGGAAAGGCGTCTTCATCTGCATCGAAGGATTAGACGGCTGCGGAAAAACCACCCAAACCAAACTGCTCGTGGAAAAGCTGCAGAAAAGTCACGGCGCCGTCTACACGGCGGAGCCCAGCCGCGGCAGCATCGGCACCTTCATAAGAAAAAGCATCCTTTACCGGGAAAAACGCCTCCCAAGCACCGTCGAGGCGCTGCTCTTCGCAGCTGACCGCGTTGAGCATGTGCAAAACGAGGTTCTCCCCGCCCTGCGTCAAGGGAAACTGGTGATTTCCGACCGATACGTCTACTCCTCGCTGGCTTACCAAGGCGCCGCCGGGCTCAGCGTGGACTGGATACAAAAGATAAATGAGCATGCTCTTCGCCCAGACTTAGCCCTCTTCATAGATGTCAACCCAGAAACCGTTATGCGGCGGCTGAAGGCTCACAGGTCTGTGATGGAGAATCTGGAGACACAGCGGAAAGTGCGAGAGATTTACCTGCAGTTCGTGGAAAAAGGCGACTTAATCAGAATCGACGGCAACAAACCAAAAAACGCAGTTGCCGAAGCGCTGCACGCGACTGTGTTGAAGTTTTTGAACGCTAATCCGTAGAAGGCTCAACCGTTCTCAGAATCCTCCGCGCTGAAGTGTTGTTTACTTCCCTAACTAGGAATACGACAAGGTCTTCGGGCGAAATATACCTCGGGCCACGTTCGTGAAAAACCTGAAGCTCCATCGAGCCCTCGCCGAAGACTGCGCGGAGCATGTAATAATCGAATTTTAGGGGCTTCTTTTTTTCCGCTGTACCCTTGTAATAGCGCACGACGCAGAACAGGTCCATCCTCTCGAAGGATGCCTTCCTCAACAAGCCGAGGGCTTTCTCTGTTTCTTCATCGTCGATGAAGCTGAAGCTTTCGCCCTCAGCTAACCCCGCTTCCAGGATTACGGTGCAGTCGTGCAACGCTGGCTGTGCAACTTGGTCGAAGCTGAAGGTTTTGCGGTTTACTCCACGGAGAACCTGAATGAGTTTCTCTTGGAGTTTTCTGCTTGAAAGCTGTGACGCAAAAGTTGCTACGAGGTGGGTGCTCGCGGGGAAATTCTCGTAGGTTCCAAGCATTCTGGGCGCTTCTCGCTTAGGGTTTTTTCATTTTCTTTACTCGTTCAAGGTTGCTGAGCAGCTCGGAGAGCGCGGCGCTTAGCTTCTGCAGTTCCTCCACGTCTTCGGTGCTCTGGATTTTGTCCTGTATCTGCTGCACCTTGGACAGGAGCGTGGCTTCAAGCTTGTCGTACGCTGTGCTGCCAGCTTCAGGCTCTTCTCCTTCCTTTACTACGATGACTTTTTTCTCGTCTTTGGCGCACCATAACGTGCCGTCTTGCAGCCTGAAGAGCGGCGACGCGCAGACTGGACACGACAGTTCGGTTAAGGTGGCGCCTTGGCGTAGCAGGTCAGCCATGCGTTTGATGGGTTGGTCTTCTTTTTTCCCTTCCATTGGAGAACCCCAAAGTAAATACGTGCCAAAGCTTATATAATTTGACTGCTGCGAATGATTTAGGTGGTTCATGTTTATGGTGCGGAAGAAAAAGGCAGAGGAATACGAGGAAAAGATTAGGCAAGCGTTGGCCGTGCTCGGGGCAGTTTCAGAAGACAGCACGACTCCGAGGAACATCCGACGCGCGGCAAAGGACGCCATGGACGCGCTGCAGAGTCCAGAGTTCACGCCTGCCGTGAGGGCTTCAAACGCGGTTTCGCTTTTGGACGAGATTCTGCAGGACCCGAACATGCCGCCTTACACGCGAGTAAAACTATGGAACGTCATGAGCCTCATAGAAGCCATAAAAGATTAACTGGGAGCATATAAGACTACTTTCGCTTCCTTAACACTCTGGCTCCATCTATTTCTGCAATGTATTCAAAGCCAACTTCGAGCAGTTTGCAGGCTTCCTCTAGGTTGTGAGCGACTTTCACGTGGAATTCGTCGTCTGCGTTCTGGAACTGCGCTTTTTCCAGGTTGATGTAGATCAGTGTGTTTCTGAGGTCTCTGTGGCCGAGGAGTTGCTGGACGTGTAGGATGTCTTTTGTTTTGTGGTATTCCATGGTGGCTTTCCAGTGGCGGAATGTGTGTAAGCCGATTTCTTTTAGGCGTGGGTTTTGGAGTTTGAATGCTATGCTTTTTCGTGTCTTGTAGAAGTTGGATTTAAGGCTGTAGAGGGTTGCGAAGACCTTTTCCGATTGTCTTGAGTGGTTGTTTAGCATATCGATTAGTTTGCGGCTGATTGGCAATACGCGTGCTCTGCTTCCTTTTTCTGGGGTTATGCGTACGATTTTTCGTTCGAAGTCTATGTCGCTCCATTTCAGTCTTGCTACTTCTCCGCATCTTGCGCCTGTTTCTTTTAGGAATTGGAGAAATGTTGCGAGTATTCTGCCGCTTCCTGAGATGAGCTGGTCTATGTCGGCTTCCGTGGGTATGAAAGGCGCTTTGTCTACGGGCTTGTATTTTGGCGGTGCCATGAGAGGTTGTTGAATTTTAGGAAGCTGCCGTAGACGATGACTGTCATGGCTTTTGTGGCTTCGTTCCATTCTTTGTCTTTTGCCAGGTATTCTTTGACTGCTTCGGGTGTTAAGTCGGTGTTTTTGGCTAGTTTCCTGAGGACTGCGCCATAGCTTGCGAGGGTGTTGCTTTGGACTCCGTTTTGGCGTAGGTTCCAGAGGAATTCAACGATTTTTCCTGTTTTGTCTGTTAGCTGTGTTGTGCCCTCCCGCGAGGCTGTTTCCTGTCGGGTTCCGCTTGTGACCAAGTTTAAGCCTCCTGTCTGGAGGACCCGTGCTCCTCGCGTGTGCGATTCACTGCATTCTTGGTGCTCTAGAGATAAGTTGGAGGTTGTAATTAAATTCCATTCTGAAGATTTTTGTGATGGTTTTTTCTGTTTTTGGGTTTGGCTGAATCGGTAATTGCAGTCGCGGCAAAGCCACCTTTGAATGCTTTCGCCATTTGTTAAATATCGCATTCCGTCCCGGTATATGCGGTTGGAACCGCATTGCGGGCAGGGCAAGGTGGCTTCAGGCATAATTATTCGCCTTGGGTTTCTAGCGTTTGCTTTTCCCATTCATTTTTGCAGTCGTCGCAAATCCACAGTTTCTCATTCTTGAAAGTCTCTGCTTGCCAACTTGTGAGTTTAGTGTGACCGCAAATGGCGCATGGATGCCAATCGTAAAAGCCGTCGCTCCAGTAAACACCTTTAAGTGCAGCAAGATTCCGCAGAATCAAATTATGATTATCTTGTTCTTTAATGCTTGGAGAAGTGGACCTTTCGGATTTGTCCAGATAATCATGCTCCTTTTGGCAATCTAAGCCTAAATTTGCCGTAGACGGCATCTGGACATCTGGACACTTCGAGGTATCGAGTGGCAAAAGCGTCTCATAATGCAGCAGGACTTGTTCAATTGAGATTGGCTTAGCGTTTCCTATCTGAAAGCTCACAGGTATGCCTTTCGCTTGTCCAGTTGTCCAGATGGTGTTCAGCCAGTTTCTGAGGCTTTCCGCATGAAAAGAGCCAATTGATCGGATATTTTCGAGAAGGTCCAGATGATTAGGCTCCTTTTGCAGCAGCGAATAATGGTTTGTTTTGCCCTGCACCTCTTCCTTGAGGTAGCCTGCTTGAGCGAGCGTTTTCAGCAGGCGGGTGGCAGTTTTCGTGGAAACCTTAAGTTTAGAAGCAACATCATTCTTGTTCAAAGACACATCAGCATTGATGAAGAGCGCTAGGGCTTCCTGTTGGCGCTTCTCAATCCGCGAAACAGTTTCCATAATGGATGCTTGCAGGATTTCCAGAGCCTTAAGAAAATCCGCTGGCTCAGCAACTATGTACTCTGTTTTGTCTATTTCCACGTGCAGACGGTGTCTTTGGTTGAGAAGCGCTATTGTCTTGGTGAAGTTGATGATTTTCTTCACGTGTGTTCGGAGCGCCACTTCCTGCTCGCGTTTAACAGCCAAATCCAAGATGCCTAATAGCTGGACAGGAGCAAAGACCACTACTTCCAGCTTCCAATTGAGTAGTCTGAGCGCGTTCTGATAATCCTCTTCTTTGAAAGGTAGCTCTTTCTGTAAGCCCAGTAGGTTTTTGAGCGTTTCCGGGTAGCTTGCGTCTCGGAGTTCCTTGGCCATAACACGTTTAGTAAGTGTGGTGGAGTGGTTCATCGAGTGTTTCAGAACGCGTCTGTAGAGGTCGGGGTTGATGTCTATGTCGCTGCTGGTTGTGATGAAGTTCTTCGCGTTCGTTTTTGCTCGTCCCATCTCCATTTTGCCCGTGACTTCGTTGCGCATGGGGTAGATGGTTTCGATGCTTTCGCCTTCACCGATAGCTCGCAGGCTTAGGCTTCCGCTGTCCCCTTTCACGCCCATAGCTTCGTAGATGAGCAGGGTGCCGTCGAAGTCTTCGGGCAAGTACTTGATGGCTTCTGGCGTGGATGTGGTGAATTCGAAGTACCATTCTTTTGGGATTAAGGGTTTGATGGCGCGGATGCTTTCGTTTTTTCCGCTGCCGCTAAAGCCGCTGACTACTCCTGAGATGGGATACTTTGTTCTTCCGCTGCAGAACATGACAAAATTGGATAGGAGCACGCTGTCTTCACCTAGCAGGCGTCTTTTGCCAAAAGATAGAGCGTGATCCAGAAGTTTGCCTTCTTTTAGCAGGTTCTCTGCGCGTTCTGTTTCTTCTTTGCTGAGCATTTTGGCGATGTTAGCTGGTGCGATTGGGCAATCGTCCTTGCAGCAGTTGCTTTTGAGAAAAGTGTCTTGGCAACCATAGACATACCCGCCGTTAACTGCGCTCTTCACTATACCCTGAAGTTCTTGGTCTTCCAGTGGCGGGTCGTTTAGCCTGTTAATTTTGCGCAGCTGCTCTAGAACTTTATCTGGCCGTAACTTTCGGAAGTTAGCCAGAAACGAGGCTAAGCGTATGGCGTGTTCGTTTCTTTGGCCTTCTTTGGAGCCTCGGTATAGGGCCTCTATGCATGGAGGCGTTTTTCCTGTGAACCGTTTTCCCGACAGGTCCTTGCGATCAAACCATGATTCGGCTTGGTTCTGTTCTTTTTTGGGTTTGAAGCCTGCGTGGTACATGGCTTCGAAAAGCTCTGTCTCAAGGTCGCTTACGATGCTGGGTTCATTGTCATTTGATCGCGTGTATCCTTGGCTTGGCGCCATAATGCATAGTTTGCCTTCGCCCAGCAGCTCTAAACCGCATTCACTGTGAAAGCTGCTCATCGTCTTGGGTTTGGTGTGGGTTTGGTAGATCCAGTGTTGTCCTCCGCTGGGCGTCCGCTCAATCTGCGTCACAAGCAACTGCTTGAGAATCTGCCTGCCCTTGTCTTGTGCCGCTTCACCGACGTTTTTCACGTCAAAATCCACCGCGGCCAAGTAGAGACCATTTTTCTGTTTTGTTCCGCACAAGATGCCAAAGCCATCCGCAGTTTGCCAGGGCTGGTTTTCGAATTCTTCTTTCGTTTGCTTGCGGGTCTGCCATTGAGCCCATTCTGTGAGAGGTTTCTTCTGCTTGACGGCTACAACTGCTATGTCCCTTTCAAAGTACGCTTTGGCAGTCTCTAGAAACTTTTTGGCTGCATGCTGTTGGGCGGTCGAGTCAGCGCAAGTTTTCTGTTCTGCCATGAAATCACCGTTTAGAGGAAAAATTCTGCTTGTTTTGTGCCGCAGCTTTGGATGTGTTTTCGGCGGAGAGGCAAACCAACCCGCAATATTTCTTTTTGAACGGTTTCTTTTGGTGCGCCGCTTTGCTTACTTAACTTTTCAAGTACAGCTTGCTGTTGCCAGTCGGCTAGGGTGTTCCAGTCTACTGTGAAGACTGATTCGATGTCTTTTATACCCTCAAGCTTTGCATGTTGTGTGGCTATGCTTTGGATGGGTACTTTGCCGTCTGGAAAGATGTCGCCCCACTCTCGTTTGCCGTCAAAGTTCAATCGCGCCCATGCTCGGTAAGTCGACAAAACAGAACTCTCCTGTAGCTTCAGGTTTTGGGTTTGAGTTTTTGGCGGTAGATTTTGTCTTCTCCGTAGAGCCAGTAGCTGTGCTGGTAGGTTTCGCCGTGGTAGCGGTCTTTGATGGTTGCGTTGTTGTTTCGCAAAATATTATAGGCGCTGCCCCACTTGTCGGGGAGGTTGTTTTGCTTGTAGGCAACTTCGAACTGGCCAAGTTTGGCGCCCTGCTGCGGCTCAAACTTTAGTGTAGTGAATGTGGCTTCTTGGACGGCGGCTACCTGCGTTTTCTCTTTAGCTTCTGGTGGTGTCATGGCGTCGATGTATTCGTTGGCGGCGTCCGCAATCATTTGGCAGCTGTCGCGGAGCTTTACGAGGAATTCGATTTGCTTGTCCATGTTTAACTCTCCACTTCGGCTCTTTCGTTGTCGTGTGGTTGGGTCATCGCTTTTAGCCTCCGCCTGCTCTGCTGTTTAGTTCGGGGTTGTTGAGAAATTCTTGTATGGCTGCTCGGATGGCTTGGCTGAGAGTTTTGAATTTACGTTCAAAAATCAGCCGCTCTAGGCGCTCTCTTTCAGGTGCTTCTAACCTTAAAGCAATTCTACACTTGTAGCGTTTCAAGTTTTACACGTTCCTTTGTCATACGCTTAAATTAATGGCGAACAGATACGGGGTATTTTGTGGTCAAAAGTGTCTTCACAGGTGGTCTACCAGACAAACGCAGACTGGCATGCAACATACGAAGCCTTGGTGAAGAATTCGCTTGTGATTGCTGATACGACGCAGAAGGGCTTGATCCAGTTCTGGTTCAAAGACAGCCCAACACTTTTTATGTTATCGCCGACGGGCAAGCTGCAAGTAAAATGGAACAATCTTGATGAGAAGAAAATTCTGTTCAAGTTGGTAAAGAACCTGTTAGTTGCTGGCGATGGCGAGAAGCTTGTTGTGAAACCTTTGAGGCAGCAGATGTGGATCGAGTATCCGGTGCCGCCTTCATTTAAGCTCTACTGGTGCAGTGAAGCAACAGAGTATGCCCTCAAGAAAGCGCCCTTAGCCTTTTCTAAGTCGCGGTCTGAGGTTGAGAAGGAGAAAAGGATTGCTGAGCTTCAGACGAAGTTTTTCAAAATAAAGAACGCGGTTGAGGAGTTGAGACATGAGTTCAGGTTTCTTAGGGAACCAACCTTCAATGAGGTTGCTTTGAAAACGGGTATTTTAAATGCTCAGCAGCTGCGGACTGATTTAATTCTTGCGGGCTGGAAAAATGAGCCTCAAGAGCGCGTTAAAAAGAACGCTGAGGCTGCTCTTAACTTGGCAGCTTGGCTTCTCTATAAAGCGAAAGGTAACCATAATCTTTCCTTGATGGCGCGGTGCAAAAAAGCCATAGATTCAGCCGACCTGGACACGTTGAAGCATGCGCAGATTATACTCAAACATTACCCGGATATTGTTCCAATTGTCGAGGCAACTCAGCTAAGATGGTCAGAGGAGACAACGGCTAAGTGGATACAGGTCTTTTCTGATGAGCCACCTGCCCCGCAGACCTGGAAATAGTCAACTCATAAAAGAAGAAAAACGGCTGAATCCCTACGGAAAATTTGTTCTTCTTCTTTTTAATGAGTCCACTTTGGTTAGTTGGCAAGAAGAAGAAAAAATCGATTTTCCCCTGAAAAAGGCAGTTTTTTCTTCTTTCGCTCAAGTCCGGCTTGGGAAGCGAGTCGCAAGTGGTAGAAGAAGAAACGCTTCTGCAGCAACCTTCTTCTCTTATTGCTTCTAGAATCGAACTTGATCCTCGAAATAGCAGAAAACTCGAATATTATTTCAACGAGTTACTGGGATTCTCAGTATTCTAACAAAAGTTGACCAACAAACAAAAAGCCTCTACAGATTTACGGTTTAGTTTACGCTGACTTTCACCTCAATTCCTTTCCTCACGCTTTGAGTCACTGTGCAATAGTTCTCAAAGATGCTCAAGCAACGCAGAACCCCCGCCTTATCACCTTCATTTACCTCAAGGTGAAGTTGAACATCTAAGCCTGCAATTCTGAGGTAACCCTCTTTGTTCCTTTCTACATCGGCTTTTACCGTGGTGGTGAGTTTTTTGACTTTTACCTTAGCTTTGCCAAGGCAAAACAGAAGACTGGAGCTGAGACAATGACCAACAGCAGTTGATAACAATCGCGTAGGATTCGGACCCAAACCTTCCCCAATCGGCTTCATCTCATCCACAACAAGGGTTGGAACACCTTCCACATCAAATCCAACCTTGAACCTGTAACCATCAAGTAACTCCAACTTAGTTGAAATCAACTCTGACAAACCTGTACACTCCTCTGAAAGCTTTCTAGCGTGCTTTCATCTGTATATTCAGAAGGAAGAATAAAACTTGATGCCTCCTCTAACATCTTTAGTCTTAGCGTATTGACTCTTCGCAGACTCGAGTAAGCCAATCAAGGTCACGGAGTATTTACCTTTTAGAAATAGCTTTAAACTTGACACCGTAATTTTCATTTGGTGCGCAATTTTGAAGAATTACAATCTAATCATCGTTGGAACAGGTTCCGGAATGGAGCTGGCTAGCGCTTTCCTGCAGGAAAATCCAACTGGAAAAATCCTTGGCGCACACATCATTGGACCGCAGGCATCAATCTTGATCCAGGAAATAGTTAACTTGATGTACACTTCTGAACAAAATGTGCAGCCCCTTATGGCGGCAATGCACATCCACCCAGCATTAAGCGAGGTCGTAGCTAGAGCCTTTGGCTCACTAATGCCCCCTGAACACTACAATCATATAATCGGAGAACATATGAACCTTTGATGTCTTCAACGACATTGCCTAAAGCAACTTTCCCAGAAAAACGCTTGCACGAAGTATTAACGGATGAATCTCTCCGATAAGAAAGAGCAATCTAATGAATCACCCCATGAAGAACCAGCGGAGACCCTGAACCCTGACCTACTCAAGACAGGACTCAGCTCAACAATAGCTCAAGAGAAACTGAAGCAGTACGGGTTTAACGAAGTCCCAGAAAAGAAACCCAGCCGAATACTCCAATTTGCCAGGAAGTTCTGGGGTTTGAGCGCATGGATGCTTGAAATAATAATTGTCCTATCATGGTTTCTGCAAAGATACTCGGACGTATACATCGTATTTGGACTACTAGTTCTCAACGCTGTATTGGGTTTTGTGGAGGAGCAGAGAGCTTCAGGCGCTGTTGAATCCCTAAAGGAGAAACTACATGTCAACGCCCGCGTTCTCAGAGATGGCTCATGGGCAGTCTTGCCCGCAAGAGAACTTGTGCCAAGTGACATTGTGAGGATTAGACCTGGTGACTTTGTTCCAGCAGACGTGAAGTTAGTCGATGGTAATCTTGAAGTTGATCAATCAGCATTAACGGGTGAGTCAATGGCTGTAGAGAGAAAACCAGGGGAAATAGTATACTCTGGTTCAATTGTTAAACATGGAGAATCTAACGCCCTCGTTACTGCCACAGGTGTCAAGACCTACTTTGGCAGAACTACTCAGCTTATTCAAATAGCCAAGCCAAAACTGCATATCGAAGCTGTTACTTCAAACGTCGTGAAATGGCTTCTCAGTGTAGTTTCGGCATTAATAATCATAGCAATTGCCTTCTCGTTGGCACGAGGATTTAGCATTCTTGACGTTTTGCCAATTATTCTGGTTGTTCTATTGTCGGCAATCCCTGTGGCTCTGCCCGCTATGTTCACGGTTACAATGGCCTTGGGCTCAATGGAGTTGGCAAAGAAAGGTGTCATAGTCACGAGATTAAGCGCTGCAGAGGATGCAGCGACAATGGACGTGCTTTGCGCCGACAAAACCGGAACCATAACCATGAACAAACTGTCATTGGCAAAAGTTATCCCACAAAAGGGATTCACTGAACAAGATGTAATCTTAACCGGCTTTTTTGCTTCACAGGAAGCAAATCAAGACCCTATCGACTTGGCGTTCATCAGTATTGTCAAAGAGCAAAAACTTAACCCAGCTAATTTTTCTCAAAAGAGTTTTGTTCCATTTGACCCCAAGACAAGGAAAACGGAAGCAGTTGTCCAAGTCGGTAATAACGAGTACAAAGTAATGAAAGGCGCAGTCAAAACTGTTGCAGCATCATGCGGATACGGCAGCGAAGCAACCGCGACTCTTGAGACTCAAATGCAAGAATACGCCGATAAAGGATATCGAACCTTGGCCGTTGCCAAAAGCGAAGTAAAAGGTAGACTTCAACTCGTGGGTTTGGCAGCGCTTTATGATGCCCCACGACCCGATTCAAAGAATCTAATACATAAGCTGAAGGAACTGGGCATATCCGTAAAAATGCTGACAGGCGATGCGTTGCCCATAGCGAAGGAAATCTCCAAAGGCATCGATTTAGGAGAGAACGTGATTCGAGCGGCTGATCTGAAGGAATGTAACAAAGAAGACGCAATGGAAGCTCAGGGAGAAGCTGAAAAAAGTGAAGTATTTGCAGAGGTCTATCCTGAAGACAAGTACGCCATCGTTAAGAGCCTGCAAATGCGCAAACACGTTGTGGGCATGACTGGAGACGGAGTTAATGATGCACCCGCTTTGCGTCAAGCAGAAGTAGGCATAGCTGTGAGCAATGCCACTGACGTCGCCAAAGGAGCAGCAAGTGTAGTGCTCGTCAATGAAGGCCTTACGAACATTGTTGATCTTGTTCAGAACGGTCGGGTAATTTACGAACGAATAATAGCTTGGATCGTCAGCAAAATTGTCCGCACATTCCAAGTAGCCACTTTTTCAGTCCTCTCGTTTATTTTAACTGGAAACTACGTAGTTTCAGCTTTTGCCATAATCGCTTATTTCTTTTTGACTGATTTTGTGAAGATCGCGCTTTCCACAGACAAGTTCAGTCCCTCAAATAAGCCAGACACTTGGGAACTAAAAGGCGCCGTTAAAGCAGCAATCGTACTTGGTCTTCTAGTTATTGCTGAATCCTTTGCGCTGCTCTACATAGTCTTGAAGTATTTCCATGTGGCAGTCGACAACCCGTTGGTTTTCACACTAACATTCGAGATTCTTTTCTACTCTGCTATTTTCCTTATCTTTAACGTGAGGGAGAGGGGACATTTCTGGAACTCAATGCCAAGCAAGACTCTCCTGTACGCAATTATCCTAAGCCTAGTTGTTGGAACTGCAATAGTGACCATTGGGATTCCAAATCTGCCAGCGGTGTCAATAACTCAAACACTTTTGATAATGGGCCTTTCAGCTGTTTTTTCTTTCGTGATTAATGACACTGCAAAATTCCTTTTGAATACTCGGGCAAAAATAACTTGGTAAGCCAATTTCTCGAAGTAACTCTTAAATTCTGTGTTGCGGAAATTGTTCTGTAGGAGTTTTGGAAAATGCATATTATTTCGCTTTTTCTGAAAGTCCTGTTGGAGTTGTTGTAAATAGCGGATTTGGAGGTGAACTTGTTGTTATTTGAAGCCACCCACTCTCACCCAGCGGCTCAATGTCCTCTGCTGAAGCCAGAAGGCAAAACAATGATAAAGCAACTGTTTTCAGAAGCAAATGTCAAGAAAGTAGGTATCAAAATCGACGCAGCTTACATGAGCTGCCCAAAAGACACAGGTGCAGACCACAAAGGCTTCTTCACTATGGAAGCGGAGAATTCGGCGGTAATCACAAAATTCTTCGGACCGATGACTGTTGAAGTGAGACCAGTCCAACCCCTTAGTGAAGTGGCAAAAACCCTCTAGGAGCGAAACAATTTTTGTTGCTCATTTTGGCCTTCTTTCTTTTTCTCAATATTATATTATCAATTGGGCAAAATATTTAAATCTCTATAGAAGCGTCCGCTTAAGCATTAGTCAAGCATAAGTTTTTCATCTTCGAGACTTTATGCCTGAATGGTCTAGCAACCTGTACAATTGAACTTTCGCAAAGTCAGCCACAACAAAGAATAACAGAGCATAACCCCACACCAGCAAAGCCAAACCCCACCCCATTGCAGGAAGCAAAATACCATACACTGTAATAATAGTAGCAATTAGTTGAGTAATAATTACTGCGAAAACAAGCGGCTTTGCAGGCCTAACAGACCAAAATGGACCTTTTGTTCTGGCAACAAAAACTGTCAAATGCCCAGCAACAGAGAGTTTCAGATAAATGAAAGACTGAAGCACAAGAGGATCCAACTTAAGCACAACATTGCCAATGTAAAGAATACCGAAAGATGAAAAAACACCTATTATCCCAAGAAACGTAGCGATTCCCAGCAGGGTCCTCATGTTCCATCTCTCCGGTTTATCAGAGTACTTCACATTGTCATATGCTATCGTCATTATCGGCAGATCATTAAGAAGCGCTAGCAAAACTATCATTAGAGCGGTGACTGGATAAAACTGAAAAATAACAATCGAGGCTGTAATAAACAAAAGCACACGTATAGTCTCGGCTATTCGATAGGTTCCGTAGTTAGTCATCCTCTGGAAAATCTTACGGCTCTCTTTAATTGCGTCAATAATCACGGACAAACCAGGTTTTGTTAGCACTATATCTGCAGCTGATTTTGCTGCATCAGTCGCGCCAGCAACAGCAATTCCTGAATCCGCTTTCTTTAGTGCGGGAGCATCGTTTACTCCGTCTCCTGTCATCCCAACAATGTGTCCGCTGTTTTGAAGTAGCTCAACGATATGGTACTTGTGCTCCGGTAAAACCTCGGCAAACCCTTCAGCCTCCTCAACAAGGCGTTGCGCATGCCTATCAGGCTCTTTAAGGAATGAATCAGGCAAAACAATGTTGATGCCAAGGTTTACCTGCTGTGAAATTTCTTTTGCTATGGCAATATGGTCGCCTGTAACCATTTTTACGTCGACCCCCATGGACTTAGCTGTTTTTATTGTATCAGCTGAATCTTCCCGCGGCGGATCGTAAAGACCAAATAAACCAACATAATTCCATTTGTTTTTATTGTCAGTCTGAGCAACGCCCAAAGCCCGGTAACCTTTTTTAGCAAAAGTATCGACATCTCCAGCCAACTCTTCATTTATCGACTCTTTGTTCTCTACAAGAGAAAGGATGGCCTGAGGGGCTCCCTTTGCTACTTTGAACCGGTTGCCATCTTTTTGCACTTCCGCTTCGGTTCGCTTTGAAACAGGATCAAAAGGTCTAAAACTAATTATTTTGAACTTGCCAATCGAGTCAGCAATTGCCGATGTGCTCTTTGCTCTAACCAAAATGGCTTTGTCAATTGGATCCTGATCTTCCTCTCTAGAAGCAAGCGAACCAAACAACAAAACGTCACTTTCAGAGAATTTGCCATAAGTTTTTGTTCCTCCCAAAGTAAGCTCGTTCTTGGTGATGGTGCCCGTTTTGTCTGAGCAAAGAGTATCCATTCCAGCCATTTCCTCTATTGAAACCAATTTGCTGACGATGGCTTCTTTCTTGGCAAGAGCAACCGCACCAATTGCCAAAGTGACCGAGAGAACCGCCGGAAGCGCAGCTGGAATCGCAGCAACCGTCAAAACTAACGAGAACTGGATTACATCAAGTACGCTTTGCCCTCGAAAAATCGAAACTAGAAATATTACAGCAACTAGGGCAATTGCGAGAAGAATCAGGTAGTCGCCTATCTTGACTATGGCTTTTTGGAAGTGGCTCCTAGTTTTTGCTTCCTCGACCAGTTTGGTTGTTTTGCCAAAGTAGGTTTTTGTTCCCGTATTGACGACGAGAGCATTCATTTCACCCTGTCGTACGATTGAACTTGCATATGCTACATCCGACTGATGCTTCTCGACAGGCAGAGATTCTCCTGTAAGCGCTGATTCATCAGCAAGCAAGTAGTCTCCTTCAATCAGTTTTACATCAGCAGGTACGATATCACCTAGGCGCACTCGCACAACGTCGCCAGGAACTAATTCACCTGCTGGCTTTTCCTGCCATTTACCGTCACGTAGCACTCGCGCTTTGAGAGCTAACCTCTGTTTGAGTTGTTCAATAGCGTTGCCAGCTTGATGTTCCTGCCAGAAGCCCACAACCGCGTTCACCATCAGAAGCGTCAAGATTATTGCGAAATCGGGCCAGTGTTGGATGATTGCGGACATTACTACGGCTGCTTCTATCATCCACGGGATTGGACCCCAAAAATAAGACAGAAACTTGAGGACGGGATTCTCTTTTTTCTCAGGAATCTCATTTGGTCCGTACTGTTGAAGTCGCTCATTTGCCTGAGCTGTGGAAAGTCCGTCTTTTGTGGCCGAGAGCTTGCTCAGTAGCTCATCAACAGCAACTTTCTTTGCTTGTTCTGTGGATAAAACAACCTCATTCATAATCAAACCCCAGCGGACTTTTACAATGCCAAGCGCCTTATTTTGTTTAGGCAGTAATTCCTAAGGCTTAGGCGGTTTAATATTTAGGTTAAAGAGCTTTATCAGTTTTGTCATTTCGTCTACGAGCTCATCCAGGCGTTTTTGCTCTTTTGCTTCTATCGACAATCGAATCATAGGTGAAGTATTTGATGCCCTGATTAATGCCCATGAATCCGGAAAAGTGATCTTTACGCCGTCCATTGTAGTTACGTGATCGTATGCTTGCATGGCTCTCTCTGTTATCTGGCTGATTACCTGAAACTTGACGTCATCAGAGCACTCGATTTCAAATCTCTTAAAAAACCTCGTTGGCAACTCTGAGATTACTCTCGACAGTTTGGTTCCCATCTTGGATACTATTTCAATTATGTAAATGCTGTTGATTATTGCATCGTCAAACCAGAAAAATTTTGGAACGCATATGTGTCCTGATTTTTCAACCCCGAAAACGGCGTTGTGCTTTTTGGTTTGCTGAACCAAAAACGTATGGCCTACAGGTATTCTGAAAACTTCTTGCCCATATCTTTTGACTTCTTCCTCTATTATGTCAGAGCATTCGATGTTGGCTACAACTGGTCCTTTCTGTGTCTTCATTATATCTCTGATGAAGAGGATGGCACTTTGCTCGGTCATTATGACTTTGCCTTTATCATCAACGAATATTGCTCTATCTCCGTCCCCATCGAAAGCTACTCCAAGATCTGCCTTCTCTCTCACAACCCTCTCGCAGAGAGCAGTTAGAGATTCAGGTTTCGGCTCTGGATCTCTGTTTGAGAACTTTGGGTCTGGCCAATCGAACAGGAAAGATGCTTCTACGCCGATTCTCTTGAGGATTTTTGGCACGACTAAACATGCTGCTCCGTTTCCAAAGTCAACTACAACTCGTATTTTCTCAGGGTATATTCTCTCCGCAATAAAACCAGCATACTCTTTGTCCATTTCCTTGAGCTCTTGCGAAACTCCGCTTCCAGTTTTGAAATCCCCCGAGAAACTCAGTTCACCCAATTTCTTGTTATCTTCTTCAAAGAAACCGACACCTTCTTTGTCAAAAAACTTTATGCCATTCCATTCTGCAGGCAGATGAGACGCTGTTACATAAGCAGTGACGTTGTTCCCTCTTTTCCAATTCGCGAAGACGCAAAGGCTCGCTGGACTTGGCCCGACTAGCGTGGCGTTCGCGCCAGTTTTCTTTAATCCTGAAACGAACGCTTCTTCAAGTTGGGCACCGTGTTCTCTGAAGTCTCTCCCTATAGTGAATGTGCCGGGAAACAGGGTTCCAACGGCCTGACCAATTCTGGACATGACTTCTTTTGTCAAGTCTTTGCCATAAATTCCTCTAATATCATAAGCTCTGAAGATGCTCACACCGCATCACAACGCTTCCATTTGTTCAAATATGAAGTTCTCTATTAAAAACGCATGCATTTTTTCTCTGCATAGCCAGACCCATGGGTTAAAGGTTTGCGACTAAGAGAACAGCTTTATTTCAGACGCATTATTATGAAGTAGGGAAAAATGACGGTGCAGACTCGTTCTTACAGTATTATTCCAGAGATTCCTCAGAGTTACATAGGCAACTTATACGAGTTCATTTTACCGAAGTTTTCTGCTTCCTTAAAAATCACGCTTCTCTGACATCTCAAGGTCAACATCTCCGAATGCTCTTTCCATCAACTATTCAATTCGGGATTCATCTGGAAACAAGCGAATAAGAATCCAAGTGTCTGGAGTTAAACAAATTAACTTGGATATCGAACCTCTTGCTGATACAGTTACTGAAAAAGAAATCTCAAAGGCAAAAGAGGATGTTGACGTCGCAGTAGACATATTTGAGGCACAGATCAGAAAAAACAGTTTGTTCTTTGCCTGGAGAGAAGACGAATCTGTTCTGCCTGAAACAGTCTCTGGAAAAGAGAATAAATCGCTTCGCCGCATTTTTCTTGAAACCCAGATCCTCTTTATCGCTCTTTTCATGACTGTCGGTCTAATTTCTTTTCTTTCTCATAGGTCCTCTGGTTCCTATAGTTCTGCTTGCAATACAATTTGTCTTTGTTTTCTATTCTAACAAAATAATTGCCAGATCCGCGGATTGGCACATTACAGAAAACGATCCTTTCATCCATATTCTGCAGTATCCGTTATCTCCGGAAAAAATGACCCAGTCAAAAAAATATCCCGAGAAAACTTAGTTAAGCTTAAGAAAGATATCTATGAAGCAACCATCACCGAGAACGGGAGATAGATTGCCAAAAAGCCCATGATATATTCTCCGAGTTCGGGATTGATTGCAAACGAGAGGATTTCATTGCACGAAAGGTTAACATTTACGACATTGTGAAAAGAACCGCGGACAGATTCGGTTACAAAGTTCCCGAAATCATCGTGTCTAATAATATATTGCTTCCCGGAAAAGTTGAAACGATTTACTACGTGTTTCTCTTTTTTAATTTTGAAGAACGAAAAGACCGCTAGCGCGGTCACAAAAAGGGCAATCAAAATGGGAAGGTTATACTCAGCAATCAGTTCCCCTACATAGGCATAGAACAAACATCTTGACACTGAGCCTAAAAACGTGAGAAAAGTGAACCTCTCAATTCTAACCCCCTTTGGTTAAACCTGAGAGATATGAAATAGCATCAAATGGAATGAAAGGAACAAGCCTTCCGAGTATTATTGCCCATGAACCCCATTTCTGAAACCATCCATCCATTGAGGCAACAGTGCTTTTTTCACAAACTTCTCTGCCAACGGCCTCCCACCCAATCTTGCAAATATAGAAACAGAGTATACCGCCTAAAGTTGAGCCTATCGCCCCGAAGACTGCAACACTTATTGGGCTCATTGTCATGCCCGCGAAAGCTAAGAAGACTTCGTTTGGAATTGGTGAAATTATGGACGAAACTACCATTGCTGTAAGTAAACCCAGAGGGCCGTACGTCGCCATCCAACCCTTGGAAGCAATTATTATGGAATTCACAAATCCTTGACCACTTGAACATAAGAGGCTAGAAGCGGCATCGCATTATAGGGAGAGTAGCTGAACCCTGCAGAAGAATAATATGGAACTAGGATGAGGATAGAGAGCGCCCATATAAGAGCGTATCCAGCGCCGAAGGCGAATACGAACTTGGAGAAAATTCGGCTGTTGTACATTATCTTTTTCACCTTCAAAAAATCTTCTGTGGCGCCTTTTTCGCTGAACATGTATACAGCATATTTTTAGCCGTGTAATTCTGGCGCGTTACTTTCAATCTCAAAAATGTTTAACCTCGATATGGTTCAGTACTGTTAACCAATTCATAGTAAATAGGTCAGAAAATGTGGGGAAAAGAATCATCAGCATTTCTCATTGGGTCGTCGTTCCTTTTCTATCGTTTTTTACTATGGCAAGGAAAAACAGTAAGAGTATGATGAAGTCGATGAATGCTAAAAGCAAGTCTAAGAACGAAGTTTCCAGATTGGGAAGGAAAAGGTCTAGATGTTCAGTGATTATCTTAATGAAGTAGAGACCAAATGCGCCTGAAACAAATAGTAACCTTCTTTGCCTGCTTCTATAGTATGCTAGTAGCGATATGGATAGAAGAATAAGAGCAAACAATCCCGAGCCTAATTTAAGTAGTTCTGCTAAGTCAAGTCCTTCAAACATCTTCGCGCTCCTCCTTCTTCTTGTAGGTTGATAAGTCTAGCCAGACTTCCGCAAACCTATCCGCCCACCTCTCCCAGAACATTGGGTGATAGCTCTTCATAACCTTTTCAATATCGCTTGCAGAGTAGCCGATATAATACTTCATGCTTCGTCCCTCACGATGCGCCTCAACTAATCCTTCATTAATCAACCGTTTCATGTGCCATGTCACAGTTGGAGCCGACACTTTCGCAAACCTTGCAACTTCTCCATGGCTAGCGCCAGGCTTCTGTAGCAGCAGAAGCAAAATTCGCCTAGGAGTTTCTTGCGACAAGGTCCCCATAATATCTTTTTGCCTTTCACCGAATATTTTGCTTGGATAAAAAAGTTTGTAAATTCCCTTTCTCTTAGAAATAACGTAGCCTGTCTTTTCTAAAACGTTCAATTGATACTGTATGTCGCCTATCGCCAAGTTTAGGTTCCTCCCGATCTCACGCAAATGGGAGCCAGGATGTTCCTGTATGTAGTCATAGATTTTCTTCCTCGTCCCAAAGAGTTCCTTCAATCATTATCGGCTCCCTTAATGTACTAAAAAGAAGGGGGAAATTAATGCTTTGGACTCAGTTGTCATTGCTAGTCTTCTAGATTTTCTACGGTGCCGACTTCATTCTCGATGCCTTGGTCGATGAACAGTACGGCTCCATTTCCTGCATCGACTTTCACGTCATAGCTGGTTGAGCCTTTGGCGATTTCCACTGAATACACCAAGTTTCCGTTTTCATTGTCTAGTGAAACGCTTGTAACTGTGCCTCCAGCAACCGTTGGGTCTTTGAGAGTTGCGGCTTTCGCCTGGTCCGCGCTAATAGTCGCTAGAGTTGTGAGCTTTTGATCTGTTGCGTTTTCTGGTGCCTTTATGGAACCGGCATAATTAGGATATTGCTCGTTCAAAGAACTATTGGGGTTTGCTGTCGTCGGCGTAACTGTCGGCGTCTGCGCATGAACTGCAAGGAATACGCCAGGAATTAAGACTAGAGCTATAGCAAGGATAGGTAACGCCTTTTTCCACGCTTTCATGCTTTTCACCTCCATCGTCATTTATGATAAAGAGTAAAAACATGGCATAATTAAGGCGTTATGGTACAAAACTCTAAATTTCAGAGCTATTAAAGCAATTAGTACAAGTATCTAACTTTCTTTGTAAAAATAAGCCATTTTAGCCGTTTTATAATCCGCAAAGGTCTGCGGGTATGTGAGAGCAAATCTTTTCCCTCGCCATCCATAGTCAAACTGACAATGCTTCAACGCTTAACGCTTTAACAAGTTTTGGCAAGGGAGCTCAGAAACCCTTTATTTCCTAAAGTGCCCTCTGCCCAAAAGTGAAGCACGTTGTCGTTTGCCACAGTGTGGGCGAAGGCACATTCGCCACCCTGAAGAAAAAAGAGAAAACATGTAAGGTTAGGGGTGCTAAGTTAATTAGTGCCGAAAGCAATGTTTCACTGTGAAGCATCAACTACGACATCAACGTTCAATCTTGCTTGTTTCTTTGCTGCTGCTAGCTGGTTTCTTGCTTGTTGCCCTGTTCAGGAGCAGCTTTGTGGCTGTGAATGCGAGTGTGAATTCTTGGGCAGTGACTATTCAAACTAGTTCTTTCACAGTTATAGCTAAAGGGATTGCTGTGATCTTCGACACGGAGTCGCTGCTTGTAGTCTCCTTGGCGGTGGCTGCGATCCTATTCGCTCTGCACTACCGAAGAGGCAGTGTGCTGCTGTTAGGTGCAATGGCTGGAGATGCATTACTGGTTGAAGTAACCAAAACTTTAGTTCACTCACCGAGACCCACAAACATGTTAGTTCCCGATACGGGCTACTCTTTCCCCAGCGGGCACGCCACAGCAAGCATAGTTTTCTTCGGTATTTTGACTTATTTGGCGTGGCAACGTTGGAATTCTTCAAAAGTGAGAGCGGTAACGGGCGGACTTGGCGTTGCAATGGGTGTTCTCGTTGGTTTCGACAGGATATACCTTAACGTTCACTGGTTCAGTGATGTCGTAGGCGGATATCTGCTGGGCGCGTTCTGGCTGACGTTTGCAATAGCCGCATTTCATTATCAAAGAAGAAAAAATCTTGTTAAGTTGATAAGGTACGTAGTTAAAGCGTGGCAAGCTTCTGGTCCCAGTCCAAGTCGGGGGAATTGTTTTGATAACTTGACTCTTCTGCAACTTGGCGAAGAGGAAATTGTGAGCGTATTAGGTCATGAGTTCGGGCATTTGAGGGGTCGTGACCCGCTTTGGTTGTATGCCTTTCGGCGGTTCAGTATCTTTTCTGGTTCTACGTAATTTTTGGGTTTTTCCCAACAAATTCTTTCTTTCTGCTGATAATTTACTATTGGGCTTTGATGACGTTGACATATTTTGTTGCTAAGTTCTTTGAAGCTCGAGCTGATTTGATCTCGGCTATGGTTATAGGTAAGCCGAAAGTGCTGGCTGGCGCGTTGGAAAAAATCGGTTTTCAACGCTTACTTTACGAACGGGTGCCTTCTTTTCGCGTTCAAGAATGGCTAAGTATGGATCCGCATCCTCCTATTTACTTCCGAATTGCCAGACTGCAGCAACTTGACCAGAGTTTTCAGATAAAGCATCCCCTTATCCAATCAGCGAAAGAAGTGACAAAAGGTTTTTTCCACAGCTTAGCATGACCAAAACTAATAGGTGCAAATTAGTTTTAGATTAACCTTCAAGCGACTATCTACGTTGGCAAATTGTAAGAGACCCCTGTAATAACATAGCATTATAAGATAGTGAAAAACATGCTTTAGCAGCAAAATGGACTTGTTAACATAGAACAGTTCGGGAAAATACTCAATGAGTGAAGAGGATGATCGATATGATCTGCAAGTTATTTGTGTTTAGACATGCAGAAACAACTGATAACGCTAGAAGTCTTTTTTCGGGGTGGCGCGATCCTAAATTAACAGCAAAAGGAGTTTTACAGGCAGAAGAAGTTGCAGAGCAACTCAGTCGACATAGGATCGACTACGCTTTTACTTCACATCTGAGAAGGGCCAGAGAAACTCTTGGCATAGTCCTTCGCAAACACAACGCTGTTCCTGTATTTGTTGATGACAGACTAATTGAGCGTTGCTACGGAACATTGCAGGGAAAAAGCAAACATAAGCTCTCCGTGGAAAATCCGGAATGGTTTGCACGTATCCATCGAGGCTACGATTATCCGCCTCCTGATGGAGAGAGCTTGAAAATGGTTGAGAGCAGGACATTACCATTCATAGTGCAACTTGAACAGTGGCTCAGGCGAAATCCTGGAAATGTAGCTATTTCTTGTCACGGCAATTCTTTACGTCCAATAAGACGTGTTTTTGAGCATCTGAGTCTAGAGGAGATGTTACGGATTGAAAATCCTCAAGATCATGCAGTTTCTTATGCACTAAACATACACAACATTCGGCTTAAAAGTTGTTTAGAAAAAGAACAAACGGCCGATTGGAAGGGAATAGTTGTTCCTCCTGATGTTAAGCTGGCGACTGATTTCAGAAACCCTCTGAAAAAATACTACCTACAGGACATTTAATGGGAAATTGTCCGTTGAAAATATTGTGTTGTGAAAATAGTAACTTTGACGAGAAAGAATACCCTAAAAAATTTTAGAGAGGGCTTTCTGTTAATTATGCATAGAGCATGAATCAAAACCGTGCTCATGAGGAGGGCTTATGAAAAAAGTAGGGCAACATTTGATCCTCCCAGTGGCAAAACACACTACGTTTTGGAAGGGCACTTAATTTCTCAAAGTTCTGAGAATTACAAATACTTTAATGAAGATGAAGTCAAGAGAGCCACCAAAAAAGACGCTGAAAAATCAATTTTCCTTGCTGCGCGCCTACAGAGAATAAACAAGCAGAAAGCCGTGAGCTTATGTTTATAACGTTTTCTTGGCTTACATCTTTCTGTAATTAAAGGATTACTCCAAACAGTTTAAAAAGCTCTACGCGCTAAATATTGCCAAAAACTTTGGTGAAGACCATGGCTTTGTCAGATTTTGCGATTTTGGCAATTAGCTCCATTGTCGCGGTCATGGAACCGTTCAGCACGATAGCGGTATATGCCACCTTAACAAAGACCATGTCTCCTGAGAAGAAACGCAAAATCCTCGCAAAGTCGATGAGACTATCTTTTGTGGTATTAGCTTTTTTCGGTCTTACTGGACACCTGGTGTTTCAGGTTTTCAATATAACCATGGCGGCATTTCAGATTGCAGGCGGAATCCTTTTGGTCGCGGTAGCCCTCAGAATGCTAAACCCAAACAACAAATCTCCTAGTAGAGATGGAAGCGAAGACATAGCAATTGTTCCCTTAGCTTTTCCTCTAACAGCTGGTCCGGGAACAATAACAGCGGTAATACTATTTACTTCAAAGGCGCAGAACCTGATAGAAACATCATTCATTTTTGTAGCTATATTTGTTGGAGTTTTGATCTCCTATTTAGGAATGAGGTATTCGCAAAGATTGTTCAAGTATTTGGGCGATGAAGGGCTTAAAGTAGTTACGGCAATCATGGCAATTATTGTCTTGGCTATAGCAATTCAATTCATAATTGATGGGACGGCACGCGCAATCTCACAGATTCAATAAAGTTTTTTCCTGCATCTCCAACCTTGTCAGAACCTTGTGTTATCAAATACGACTTTACTGCTTGAACAAACCACTTTGAGTCATCCGCAGTATTGTATTCAATTTTGTCTTTTAGGAATCTATTTGGAATCAAGCCATTCTTCTCGTATTTTGCAACTTCAATAACTTGGCTTCACCAAATTGACCTGTAACGAGAAGCAGTCCAAGAAGCGAAATGAAGTGTTTCTTCCCAATTCCTCAAGAAACCAATCTCGACTAGCTGCCCATATTTGGACAGGCCCATCTACAAGATACTTGCAGCTTGAGGTAGGCTTTCTTAAATCTGATACTTGGTTCAAAAGGAGTTATCGTTCCCAACCCCAAAAGCTATGTAGCTTGATTTTCCGGCATGATAGCCACCTTCTTTTTACTTGTAAGTCCCTAACATCTTGATGTTGAAGAAAGCTAATATTCATATAGCTATGGCATTAGCCAATTTCAAAAGATCAACATCAATAAGTTTCTCTGCCTTGAATGAGTCCTCTAATCATATACTCGTTATTTTGCCGTTTTGCAGCACAACAGTACGATTCTTTGTCCTTTAGACAGAAACAGAACTGCTTGTTTAACAAGCAAGTTGGCTAATAGCCTGCTTCTACTTGATGAATTGCAGTCTCTCTGAGTATAACCAAAAACACTGAGCCTAACTTCAGCTTCAGTTGATTTCTCTATTTCGCTGGCCAGCTGGCGAGTGTCGCCTATTCCTTCAGCTGCAACAAGTATGGCTGATCTTTTCCCTTTCGCCTTAATTTCCTTGATCCTGCTAAATATCTCCTAATTTTTGCATTATATTTCCGGAATCAAAATAATTTTAGCTCCAGATGTAATACCCACGATCAGTGCAATGAAACCTCTTGTTCGCCCCATAACTTCAATAAAAATTCTTCCAAGAGAGATAGCTGTATCTCGAATCTGTTCTATTTCTGCTATTGCTGTATTTACTGCGGAGTCAAATCCTATGGTTTCATTCGTTCCAAAAACCAAAGGCTACAACTTCAAAGTTCATAGAAATGTGCAATGCGGACAACTCGAATGGCAGCGTTCATGCATGGCGCATTTCCACTACTCGTTATAATACCAATAGTTTTCAACACTACATACCTCACATTGTCAAAACGCGAATGAACGTTTTAGTTTTTTCCTCAATCCGTTCACGCGCGCTAACTTTTAAATATAAAATTGGCCTAATGTTGTTTGGGAGTGCCCCATTTTGCTCTTTAACCATAAAACAACAAAATTCCATGTAGACATGGGCGATTTAGATAATGAAAAAGAAAATCTAACAAATTTCCTTCTGGCACATCTAAAGGTCTCCGTTTCCCAAGGAACAGATAAATTAACGGTAGAGTCTGAAAACTTATCTCTACAAGACCTTGAGCATGTAGTCAACAAGTTTGTTTACCATCGAGACCTAAACAGCACTCATTGGGTTTCAGCTGAAAAATCAACCGTTAAAATTAACAGATTTAAAGAGAGAAAGAAAAAAGAGCACCAGGAAAAAGAACCACCCCACCAAACAGCTGCTCAAAGCTGGATGCTTTAGCATCAAATTGACATTTATCCACCCTTTTGAAATGAGTAAAATGCAAGCGAACTGACAAATATCATAACCAAGTCATTTTCACATTTGGAGTTTGAGAATATGATTGTAAAAGACCCAGTATGCGGAATGCCCCTTGATCCCGAAAAAGCCAATTTCAAGACAGATTTCCTAGCAAAGCAATACTATTTTGACAGCGAATACTGCATGCGCAGCTTCATTGACGGACCCAAAATCGCCTATTTTTCAATGGAAATCGGCGTCGACAGCAACATTCCCACCTACAGCGGAGGCCTAGGCGTTTTAGCCGGCGACGTAATCAGATCAGGTGCAGACCTAAGACTCCCATTAATCGCCGTAACTCTTCTCAGCAAAAAGGGCTATCTAAGACAGAAGATAACATCCGATGGAAAACAGCTAGAATATCCAGAAGAGTGGGAACCTTCGAAGTTCATGAAACTGCTCCCACAAACTACAACCTTAAAAATATCTGGACGCATAGTAAAAGTTGGCGCTTGGGTTTACGAACAAGAAAGCATGACCGGAGGCACCATTCCCGTTCTATTCCTTACCACAGATGTTGAAGGCAACGATCCAGAAGACAGGGGGATAACTGATTTTCTTTACGGAGGAGACGAAGCGTATAGGCTTAAACAAGAAATTGTTCTAGGCATAGGTGGACAGCGAATTCTTGAAGCGTTAAACATTAACGTTAAGAAATATCACATGAACGAAGGACATTCAAGCCTTCTAACCCTGGAACTTTTAAGAAGAAACAACCTTGACGCCGACAAAGTGAAAAATCTGTGTGTTTTTACCACTCACACGCCTGTGGCTGCAGCCTTTGACAAATTCTTATACGACCTGTTTTCAAAAACTCTTGAAGATGAAGTTCCTCTAAATGTTTTGAAAGACTACGGCGGGTCTGACAGATTGAACATGACCCTCTTGGCATTGAACCTAAGCAAGTACACCAATGGCGTAACTGAAGAACACATGGAGTACTCTCGAAAACTCTTCCCAGGATATCATATACAGGAAATTACAAACGGAGTGCACTCGCACTATTGGACTTGCCCCTGCTTCAGGGAACTCTTTAACAAATATATTCGCGGTTGGGCAAACGAACCTGAACTTCTTGTAAGAGTTGACGTAATTCCCGATGAAGAGATATGGGAAGCTCACCAGAAAGCGAAACAGAATCTGCTAGATTTTATCCACGAAAAAGCCGGAGTCACGATGGATTCTAACACTCTAACTATAGGATTCGCGAGAAGGGCAACAGAGTACAAAAGAGCAACCATAATTTTCTCGGATTTAGAAAGATTAAAGGAAGCACAAAAGGACCAGAAGATTCAACTGGTTTTCGCTGGAAAGGCGCATCCCAAGGATGTAATGGGTAAAAAACTAATTGAAGAAATCTACGAGTATATTGAACGTTTGAAAAACGACGTAAAAATCGCCTATCTTGAAAATTATACAATGGAAATTGCTGCAAAATTGACTTCTGGTGTTGATTTGTGGTTGAACACGCCTTTGCCGCCTTATGAGGCATCGGGTACAAGCGGCATGAAAGCAGCGCATAATGGCGTGATAAACTTCAGCGTATTAGACGGCTGGTGGATAGAAGGCTGTGTTGAGGGTCTAACTGGGTGGGCAATCGGGCCATCTCCAGATGCAATTGTTAGCGAAGAAGATAGACGTAAGAGGGAACTGAACGATATCTACGGTAAATTGCAGTATTTGATACTGCCCAGTTTCTATGAGACAAGGGACGCTTGGATAAACATGATGAAGAACTCGATAGGAAAAGTTGCATATTACTTCAATACGCATAGAATGATGCAGAAATACGCGTCGGACGCCTACCTCTAAAAGCGTAGAAAATGTCAATTTATTGCACCAACTATAATTATCCTGATCCAATTTGGCTATTTTCAATCGCTAATCATGGATTCCTATGAAGCCCGCAGTTCCTCAATTTTATGAATTTCAATTAGATTGCTGGCATGCTTTTCCGTTGTCCTGAACCCAGCAGTGAAAAGCACTGTATCTTCATCGTTAAGTAATTTTATTGATTGCAGACAGTTCGCTATATAGAGAATATGATCTTTTTGTTCTCGATAATCAACCTTAGTAGAGTAGACTCCGAATACAAGCTCCAGTTGCCGCTTAACTCTATCATCAGGTGTAACAGCGATTATGGGTTGAGGGATCCTGAATCTAGAGATCATCCTTGCCGTGTATCCTGATTTTGTAAGAGTTACCACCTTACTTATCGGCATTGACCGGCAAATCCTCTGAACAGCATTGCTTATAGTCTCTGATATGTTCGCGAAACTTTCCTCTCCAACATGGCTTTGCGTTGCTTTTTTCTGCTTCCGCTGCTATTCGCGACATCATCGCAACAGATTCTACAGGATATTTTCCAACAGCTGTTTCTCCTGAAAGCATAGTTGCGTCGGTTCCATCTAGTATGGCGTTAGCTACGTCGCTGACTTCTGCCCTAGTAGGCAACGGGTGACTCATCATGGACTCAAGCATTTCAGTTGCAGTTATCACTGGCTTGCCTTTTTGATTGCAGGCTTTGATTATTGATTTCTGAATCGCTGGAACCTTTTCGGGTTCAAGCTCTACTCCCATGTCTCCTCGGGCAACCATTATGCCGTCTGAGTGTTCGAGAATTTCATTGAAATTGCTGATTCCTTCCGGATTCTCGATTTTAGCAATGATCGCTCCCTTGAAGTCTTCAGCTTCAGTTTTCAGGTTGATTATGTCTTGAACGTTTCTAGTGAAAGACAGGGCTATGTAATCGATGTCGTGTTCTACGGAAAAGTGCACTATTTCTTTGTCCTTCTCCGAAAGCGTTGGAACTGAGAGCTGCTTGTTTGGAACATTGACTCCTTTACCATCTGCGATTTCTCCTTCAGAAATCACCTTTAGTCGCAGTTGTCTATCAAATTTCTCGAAGACCTGCGTTCTCACTTTACCGTTGTCAATTATAACCAAGTCGCCAACAGCCATCTTATCATAAAAGTCCCAATTGAAACTAGGCTCCTTATCTCCAAAACCAACATCAAAGAATTCACCTTTATTCACAACCATTCTGTTGGCGTTTATTCTGATCTCTGGTCCTTTAACGTCTAGAATTATCGGGATTTCACCGATTTCTCTAACACACTCAATTGTCCTCTTGTATTGTTCCATTGACCCATATGCAGTGTTTATTCTGACTCCGCTAAGTCCTGCCTCATGCATATCCTTTATTACTTCATATGAGAAACTTGCAGGTCCAAGGGTACAGACAATCTTTGTTTTGTTCAAAGTCTATCACACACCTATCAAATGCGCGCGCTTGATTATTTTTTCGCGATTAAGTTCATCTACTATATCGGTTTGTTCGATAAAGTAATATGGTACTGTACTATAAGAGCTTGGAGAAGATTTCCCTGATTTCTTGTTTAGCCTTTTCTTAGCTCGCTTAATCGATGGTTGTTCTTTTTTATAGCCTTTCGCGCGTTTAATTTCTGACGAAACTAATAAATCAGTCTCTAACATAACCCTACCCTGTGGTGCCAAATTTGGGTTCTGAAAAAGCAACATATATTTACGCCTGTCAAACGGGAACCAGTAATTCCGTGAAACAACACAGACTAAGGAAGATGATAGCTTGGCTCTCCGACAAAGAAGGAGTAGGAAAGGAGTTCATATCTCTCTACATACCCCCAAACTCATCACCTGATCAAATAATCACCACCCTAAAAAATCAGTCTAAATATGCTACCATGAACCACGAAAGCGTTCAGGATCGTTTTCAAGATGCTTTTAAGAATTTACTTCAACACCTGAAACTGAAAAAGGAAATCTCGGAAAATGGCTTAGCCCTATTTGCAGGGACTTTCGCCGTAAACGATCAGAAAGGCGAAGTTGCTTCTGTCGAAGAAATAGTTCCACCAGAACCTGTTGCCACCTATCTCTACGAGGTTGATGACCATTTCCATTTAGAGCCTTTGAGGGAGATGCTGCGAAACCCAAGAGTTGTGGGAATTGTCGCCATGGACTCAAAAGAGGCTAGCTTTGGTCTACTTAACGGTGAACGCCTTGAATTTATAAAAGATATCACTTCTGGGATTCCTGGAAAATCAGGAAAGGGTGGGCAGAGTCAAAGACGTTACGAAAGAGAACGTGACATGGAGCTTACATACTTTTTCCACAGGATCGCCGAGCATGCTACAAAGGCGTTTCTTGAGGATCACAGAATAATCGCGATGATAGTGGGAGGACCAGGATCTACGAAGAACGATTTCTTGAAGGGTAATTACCTACATTATGAGCTCCAGAACGCCATTCTGAGCACGGTTGATACGCAATCTGTCGGTAAAGAAGGAGTGAAGGAGATACTTGAAAAATCTTCCGAAGCCATAAGCAACATGTGTGCACCCGAGGAGAAAATGGTTGCTCACCGACTTCTGGCAGAATTAGCCAAGCAAGACGGCTTGGCTATCTATGGGCTATATCCAGTTTTAAACGCACTTAGGAATGAGGAAGTCGAGCTTGTCATAATCACAGACAGTACAAACCTAATTGAAATTGGTGCAATGTGCAAAAAATGTGGACTCCGGAAAACAGAGATTGTAGACAAAAAGGAGAAAACACAAACAATTCGGAAAATGCTGTCTAATCCTTGCGAGAGATGCAATTCCCACGAGTATGAGGTAGAGGAAAAAGATATAGTGGATGTCTTGGAGGATGCAGCTTCGCAGACAGACGCGAGGGTTGAAGTCATATCTACGGAGTCAGATGAAAAAGCGCAACTCACGGCTTTAGGAGGAATAGCCGCTATCTTGAGATATAAACCCAAATAAATGTGAACAATGAGTTCAATAAAAGTTAGGTGCTCTTCGGACAAAATGAGGTTTGGGGAAAGCTATTCATCAGATCATACAAGTAGGCCACCAGATTAGCTTATGAGCCAGAGTCTTGGCGAGCCGCGCGCTTAGAAAGAAACAAAGCGGAATGATCGCTACTTGCGGTTTTAGTGCTGAATCGCCAAAATTGTGAAACCAAGCGAAATTACCATCCGTTGGAGTAAAAAAATGAAGTTCGGATGAAATCATAACGCGATTATGGTTCAAATCCAAGCAACCCCAGTTTACAAGTATAAAGATAAAAAAGAGCATTTACGTTGTGCAAAATATTCGATGAAAATATAGTTTCTGCATAGTACCGTTGCAATTCCTTGCTGCGGTATACCTGATTTAATCTTTTTATGTTCTACCATAACGGGGGGAATTTAACAGCTTTTTCAACCATCAAATTCGCCTCTTCAAAACAGCTTTCCAGCAAGGAGCCTTAGAAAAAGGGGGTTGTGCGGGAGACTTCACCACGTAGTTTTCATAGAAGCCATAAAAGATTAACTGGGAGCATATAAGACTACTTTCGCTTCCTGAACACTCTGGCTCCATCTATTTCTGCAATGCATTCAAATCCCAATTTGACAGTTTGCAAGCTTGCACGAGAAAAGATCTTTTGAAGAAAGGTAACTTATCTGCCAGATTTTAATTCAGATAGTTCTTTTGCTTTACAATGGATATGTTGGTATGTAATCAGCGGTTGTATCTCGGTTTGGTTGCGCTTGATTTTCTTCTTCAGATTTGTTTTCATAGGATTTTCTTAGCAGCAAAGGCGCTAAAAAGGTAGTCACTATAATCATCCCTAAAATCGCAGCATAAATACTTTGACTAATGGCTCCCGCCGAAATGGCAACTCCAGCAACGATCAAGCCTACTTCACCTCGAGAAATCATTCCTATACCCACTCTGAGTCCCTTAAGACGGTCTTTTAAAAAGAAAGCTGCTGGTAAACCGCATCCAATTATTTTGCTCAGAACAGCTATTATAACAATCACGATTAAGAAGACGTAGAAGAACCAGTCAGTGTTGATGAAGCTTCGGAGATCAAGCTGCGCCCCTGCAAGACCAAAGAAAACTGGCGAGAAAATAATGCTTATTTTCTTGACATATTCACGTATTTTCTCGATAGCTTTGGAGTTAGCAACTGCCATTCCCGCCGCAAAAGCGCCTACAATAGGTGATAATCCAAGCACCGCTGCCAACGCGGAGGCGCCGAAACATGATGCAGTGGCTGCGGCTTCCATTGTGGCTTCTGAACCTTTTGAGGTAAGGTCAATTACTTTTGGTAGAATAAATGCGTCAAATGCTGCCATGGCTAGCCAGATGATTAAGGCTGTTATGACTACCCAAAGGATGTTGAAGATGCTCAAGGAAGCACTGTTAGTTATGAATGATACGACGACACCAAGAATTGCAAGTCCTAAAACATCGTCAACCACGGCGGCGCTAACCATCATTTTTGACTCTACACTTTGCGTTTTATTTAGCTCCTGCAGGACAAGCGCGGTGATTGAGGTGCTTGTTGCGACAAGGGCGGCGCCTACAACTAAGCATGTTATTATGTTTAAACCAAATGTCATCGAGATGGCATATCCCATTGTAAAAGGAATTATTACGCCTACTACTGCAACTGCGAAGCTGCCTATGCCAACTTTCCAGAAATCTCTGAAAGTCATTTCTAAACCTGCAACAAACAGAATTAGTATGCCGCCTATTTCCCCAAAGGCGCGGACTATTTCGTTTATTTCCATTAGAGGTGAACCATTTATGACTAGAACTGAGCCTAAAGCATATGGCCCAAGGATAATTCCTGCAAGCAATTCACCAAGAACTGCTGGAATCTTGTGCCAACTAAAAATTTCACCCAGAACCTTAGCTGAAAAAACCAGAATGCAAATTGTAATGATTGCCCTGAGTACTGTATCTAGTGCCATAGACAGCCCCACCTTTTTCATTGAGCCACAGAAAAGTTTAGGTATTTAAACTGATTTAATAAAAACTGTCTTTTTCATGCCTTAAGTTAAGTTTTTCAGGAAAAGAATCTATCGTATGTTCCGATATAAATCAAAAAGAAAACGAGTTCGTGCCCTTACTTGCTAACTCGTGAAAGCAAGCTACTGCAGGAAGACGTTAAAACAAACTGATGGATTAATTTCAAGTTTCTGCGGTTTTCTTGGCGAGTTTTTTCGTTTCTTTGTAGGAGCGGGCGCAGTGCATGCAGCAGAACGCGAGTTCTTTGCCGTCGATGGCCTCTCGGTAAGCGCCTTCGTAGACTTTGCAGCCGCAGTGGGCGCAGATGTAGAGGCTGGGTTCGATGGCGATGGAGACGAGTTCGGCGAAGCGTTTGAAGAGTTCCGTGCAGAGTTCCCTGCCCTCGGCGGTGAGTTCGAAGATTTTGCGTTGTTTCTCGCCCACGGGCTTGACGGTGTGCTTCACTAAGCCCCTTTCTTCCAGTTGCTGGAGGAAGGGGTAGACGAGGCTTGGGCTGACTTCTTTTTTGACGCGTTTTTTGAAGCGGTTGATTATTTGGTAGCCGTGGGCGGGTCCTTCGTAGAGTATGGTGAGTATGTAGAAGCGGGAGAAGTCTGAGATGAGTTCGTCTATGTTTTCGGTTGGCATTACGGGTATTTCTGGTTCGGCGGGGATTTAAATGTTTTTGAGATATATCTTTAAAAGACGCGTGGCACCGTTCACCTTAAAACCCTGCACCAGAATAACACTACCGAGGCTAAAACATGAAGATATTCCACTACGACACCGTGAAAGCCCAAGATGCCGAAGGCGGCGCCACAAAAACAACGATACGCTGGCTCATCACCAAGGAAATCGGAGCAGGAAACTTTGCCATGCGCCTCTTCGAAATGGAGCCCAGCGGACACAGCCCCCTCCACACGCACCCTTGGGAACACGAAGTCTTCATACTCGAAGGCGAAGGACAACTTTTCGACGGCGCAAAAGCCACAGCGTTCAGCGCTGGTGACGCCGTTTTTGTTCCAGCAAACGAGCAGCACCAGTTCAAGAACACTGGACAAAAGCTTCTCCGGTTCCTCTGCCTCATACCATACGCTCGGGAGTGACGTCGTCCGCTTTTCTATTAAAACGGTATGCATCTTCACTTACGGTTTTCGCTAAAAATATATCCTAGTGGCTACATCTAACTCTGGGTTCCCGGGAGATAATGCCCCTTGAAGTACGACGTAATCATAGTCGGTGCGGGTCCAGCAGGAATTTTTTCAGCACTGGAGCTAACAGAAAAAAACAACCTCAACATCCTCATTCTCGACAGAGGCCCAGACATAGACCAGCGCAAGTGCCCCTCAAGCCGCGGCTTCGAATGCCACCACTGCGAACCGTGTTCGGTTCTCTCAGGCTGGGGCGGGGCAGGCGCTTATAGTGACGGCAAACTTACCTTGTCCACGGAGGTGGGCGGCTGGCTCAACCAGTACGTTTCAGAAAAAGAACTCCGCGCACTCGTCAGCTACGTTGACAACGTTTACCTGAAGTACGGTGCAAGCGAGCAGGTCTACGGCGGAGACGTCGAAAAAGTGGATGAAATCGAGCGCAAGGCTTCACTTGCTGGGCTGAAGCTTATCAGGCAAGAGGTCCGCCACATGGGCACCGAGAAATGCGCTGACACTCTCCGCAGGATGCGGAAAGAGCTTAACAGCAAAATCACGTTTCAGCCCAGAACGGACGTTAAGGGACTCATAATTGAGAATCACACGGTCAAGGGCGTTGAGACCGTAAAAGGAGAAAAAATCTACGGCAAATATGTGATAGTCGCGCCAGGCAGAAGCGGGGCTGAGTGGCTTCAAACCGAAGCACAAGTCCGCGGCTTAAGAACCGTGAACAACCCCGTTGACGTGGGCGTGAGAGTTGAAGTTTTAGCCTCAGTCATGGAAGAGCTAACCACGGCGCTTTACGAGCCGAAGCTTGTCTATTATTCGAAGCTTTTTGATGACCAAGTGCGAACCTTCTGCGTTTCACCATACGGCGAGGTCACCACCGAATCTTACGATGGCGTCCTAACCGTGAATGGGCAGAGTTACGCGGAGCGGAAAACCGAGAACACCAACTTCGCCATCCTCGTCAGCACCTCGTTCACCGAACCCTTCAAGGAACCCATCGCTTACGGAAAATACGTTGCTCGACTCTCAAACCTCCTGAGCGGCGGCGTCATGGTGCAGCGCTTAGGCGACTTGGTTTCTGGAAGGCGCTCCACGCCTGAACGTCTCGCCCGCAGCGTGGTCGAGCCCACGTTGAAGAACGCCACGCCAGGTGACCTCAGTTTCGTGTTGCCTTACCGCTACCTGTCTGACATAAGAGAGATGCTTCAAGCCCTGGACGTGATTGCGCCTGGAATCCATTCCAGAGACACGTTGCTCTACGGCATCGAAGTGAAATTCTACTCCTCCCACCTGCAGCTGAACAACGTTTTGGAAACCAAAATCCAAAACCTGTTCACCATCGGCGACGGCGCAGGCGTCACCCGAGGCTTAGTCCAGGCCTCGGCTTCAGGCGTCATAGTAGCACGGGAGATAGTTAAGAGGGAAAAACTGAAGGCATAAACGCATGGTCGTGGCTCAGGAAATCCGATGCTCCCACTGCGGCGCACCCGTCGAATTTCAGCCAGGTGAGATAGTAGCCACCTGCAAGTACTGCGGGTTCACCACCGTCATCGAAACAGGGAAAGCCTTCAATTTTGAGCATTCGCTGTTGCTGAACAAGTTTGATGAAAAGCAGATTGAAGAGTCTATCCGCGACTGGATGCGTTCAGGTTTTCTGAAACCGCCAGACCTTGCCAAAAAATCGAAGATTATCGAGAAGAATCTGGTTTACTTGCCCTTCTGGGTTGTGTCCGTTGAAGCCTCAAGCAGCTACAAGGGGATATTTGAACGCATAGCGCCGCCCATCGTGAAGGAAGGCAAAATTGAGAAGGAGTACAACTGGCTGGTTCTGGCGCGGGAAGCAGCAGGATTCCCAACTCGAGAGTACGATGTGCCGCTGGAAGGCAAGATTCCCTACGACTTCCGCCGAATTGAAGGCTTTGCAAAGGTTCTGAACAGCGAAATCGACAGGGACGAAGCCATGGAACTTGCCAAGCAGCAGATTGACGCGCATCACCGCTTTCTGCTTAAGAAGGATGTGGACAGACTCGTCGAGATGCAAACCACCTACACCGTGAAGCAGATGGTCTATTTGCACGCGCCAATATGGTTCATCAAGTACGAGTACAAGGGCAAAGCTTATCAGCTTATTATCGACGGTGCCACTGGTACCGCCTTGAAAGGCGATATACCCCCAGCCAAGTTCTAGTCCAGTTTAAAGAAACTTTAAAAGCGCCCCTTAATTATAACCGCATGAAGAGGGATCTTGAAAATGGGCGAGAAAAAAGACGTTTATGCGGAAGCAAAAAGTCAGATGCGCCTTGGTGAGCGCATAGTCGCGGCAATCCCTGGGTTCCGAGGTTACAAGGAGAAGGAGCTGCGCCGCGAGTCGGACAAGCTTATCCGAAATCACCTGTACCGAAGGCTTTTAGAATCGAAGAGCGACCTGAAAACGGTCTTCCAGAAGCTGACTGACCGACGGTACTTTGACGTTTTAACGGACATGGACCGCTTAATGGCAAAGATGGACCGCGTGGCTGAAAAGGTTAACCACGCATCTTACGGCTATTCCGGCTTTTTTGACGTGGTCAAGGTCAAAGAAGAAGCGCTGGACAGAATGATTGACTTCGACAACAAACTCGTCGATGAAATCAACGGCTTTGACGCTGCGGTGGAGGCTTTCAAATCCGAAATCGCAAGCGGCGAAACCAAGAACGCGAAAGAACGGATACAGAGCATAACGGACAAGTTGGAAGCGTTCGAGGAAACCTTTGATAAGAGAGGAGAAGTAATATTAGGAGTGACCTAAAATGCCGCAAGTTATAGAATGGACGAACGTTGGCGCCGACGAAATAGTTTGGCGATACCCCAACGAGGACATCACCTGGGGCGCCCAGCTCATAGTGCATGAGTATGAGATGGCGGTGTTCTTCAGAGACGGCAAAGCCTACGACGTCTTCGGTCCCGGAAGACACACGCTTACAACGCTTAACTTGCCGTTGCTGACTGGAATCCTTAGGCGCCTCGCTGGCTTCGGTCAGACACCGTTCAAGGCGACCGTTATCTTCATTTCCACAAAGGTTTTCCAGGGAAAATATGGCGCCCGCGCGCAGACAACAGAGCTTGCGCCGCTTCAGGTATTCGGCGGCTTCTGGTTCAAAATCGAGGACGCCTCGCTGTTCGTGAACCAGGTCATCGGCGGACAAAAAATCTACACGAGCGCGGACGTAAACAATTTCCTGCGGGGCTTCCTGAACGAAAAACTCATCGACGAGCTTTCACACTACGACCTAGTCACCGTCTTCACCAGACTCGACGAAACTTCAGTGATAGTGAAGAACTCGGTAGCTGACTACTTCAAGCGATTGGGCATCGAGCTGACTGACCTGCGCTTCGAAGGCATCGACACCACACCTGAATACCGCGAGCGACTATTCTGGCTGAAAACCGGAAGAACCGCGCCCGAAGAGGTTCTGCGCATGGAAACCGTGAAAAGCGCTGCTGAATCCCTCGGCAAATCCACCGGAGGTGGTGCGGCTTTAGGCACTGGCATGGTGCTCATACCGCAAATAATGACGCCCACCGGCCCAACGCAGGCGCCAGCAGCGGCGCTGGTAATCTGCCCCAAGTGCGGCGCGAAGGTTCCAGCTACGTCGAAGTTCTGTCCCGAATGCGGAACGCAGCTTACGCCTCCGTCGGCTGGCGCGATTAACTGTCCGAAGTGCGGTAAGTCGATTCCTGCTGGGTCAAAGTTCTGTCCTGAGTGCGGCGCGCAACTTTCCTCTTAAGGAGGCGGGCTTATGGCTCAAAGCAGTCGAGAACTGCTTTCCATCGGCGCCTTTTTAATTATTGTCGTAGTGGCGATACTTCTTTTTGCCGCTAACCTCATAACCTTGGGTTTAGTTGTCCCAGTGATTCTTGTGCTTTCTGGCTGCTGGATGCTGGTTTTGGCGGGCATACGGGCTTTGACCCCTCAGAAGTACGAGCGCGGCGCTTTTAGCACCATGGGCTTGGGCTTGCTGTTGATAGCGGTGGGCGGCGGTTGGTACCTGTTCTCGGTTAATCTGGCACTGTACGCGTTGGCGCTGATACTGCTCGTGGTCGCCGCCATCGCGATAGCCGCAGCGGTAAGGCGAAAATAACGGTCGTTTCTTTCTAAACGTTTTTTTATTCCCTCTTGCAGTCATTGTTGCAGAGGCTAAATGCTAATGGGCGAAACTGTCGTCGGTCACGGCACATGGTACGACATGATGGCGCAGAAAGTGGTCAAGCGAGAGCGGAAACTGGGCAGAAGCCTCGACAAAGTCAGGACTGAGATGGGTCTTGGCGCCTCCGGTTTCCCCCACATCGGAAGCCTCGGCGACGCCGCGCGTTCCTACGCGGTGACCCTTGCACTGAAGGAGATGGGCTTCAACTCGGAGCTTGTGGCTTTCTGCGACGACAAGGACGGGTTACGGAAGGTTCCTGCTGGACTGCCGAAATCCCTGGAGAAGTACTTGGGATTTCCAGTGTCCAATATCCCAGACCCGTTCGGCTGCCATGACAGTTATGGCAAGCACATGAGCTCGCTCCTGCTGGACGCCTTGGACAAGTGCGGCATCGAGTACCGTTACATGTCGGCGAAGGAAGTTTACGAGAAAGGCTTGCTGATAGATGAAATCCGCACCATACTGTTGAACGCGCAGCGGGTTGGCGAAATCGTCAAGGAAGAGGTGGGACAAGAGCGTTACACTGAGGTTCTGCCGTTTTTTCCTGTATGCGAGAACTGCGGGCGAATCTACACCACCAAGGCGCTGGAGTTTTTCCCAGAAACCGATAAAGTCACATATTCATGCGAAGGCTTGGAAATCCGGGGCAAACGAATCGAGGGGTGCGGGCACAAGGGCGAAGCCAGCATCATCGGCGGCGGCAAACTCAGCTGGAAGGGCGAGTTCGCAGCGCGGTGGAAGGCGCTGGACATACGGTTTGAAGCTTACGGCAAAGACATCGCCGACTCGGTGCGCATAAACGACCGCATATGCCGTGAAATCCTGCGCTACGAGCCACCGTCTCACGCGAGATACGAGATGTTCTTGGACAAGGGCGGACGCAAAATCTCAAAGTCATCGGGCAACGTTTTCACGCCGCAAGTGTGGTTCCAGTACGGATCGCCGCAGTCGTTGCTTCTGCTGATGCTGAAGCGGTTCGTGGGCACGCGGACGCTGGATGTGTCGGATATTCCTGTTTACATGAACGAACTGGACTCGCTGGAGGATGTGTACTTCGGCAAGAAGCAGGTAAAGGACGAACGAGAACGCGTGAAACTCTGCGGCTTGTACAGGTACTGCTGGGTCATGAAGCCACCTACCAAACCAAGCGTTCACGTTCCATATAACTTGCTGGCTTTTCTGGCTAAAATGGCGCCGAAAGACCATACGAACGAGTTTATCGCTGAGAAGCTCCAGAGCTACGGCTACTTGCAGAAAAACCAGGCTATCGATGCTGACTTGGCGAAGCGGATTGAGTACGCGTTCAACTGGGTCAGAGACTTTGAAGAAATCAAAGAAACTCAAGTGAGCCTCTCGGACGAGGAGAGAAACGCTGTCGCATCCTTGGTTACCGTTTTAGAAGCTGAAACTGACCCCGACAGGATCCAGAACGCCATCTTCAACGCTGCAAAAAACAACGGGTTGCAACCTCGCGCCTTCTTCAAAACCCTCTACGAAATCCTCATAGGCGCGCCGCAGGGACCGCGATTGGGCCCGTACATGCTGGCGATGGGCAAACAGAACGTGGTTGCCGCCCTTAGAAGGGCTCTAGCTAAAGGACAGCCAGGTTCTGCAGCTAACACATAGAGGCATCAACTCCAAAAACTAGAAGAAATAGCCATGTCTGACTGCAACCGAGGATACGACGACTGGGAATTACTCTCTGACCCTTAGCAGGGAATCTGCCTATAAGCATCACCTGTAGTAGTGTTAACGCTCAGAAAAGGCTATGAAGCCACAAGCAGAAAGGCCGCAACAGCTGCATTTCTTTTTTTTCCTTCTTTTCGCCAAAACTGAAAATCCGAAACAGCCAGCAAACCTTTTAATCTGGTGAAAGTTGTAATCTCGTTGCAGGGGCCCGTAGTCTAGTACAATGGGTAAATCCAGCATCACTGGGTTTTGTCCATGCTGACGGATTATGACACTGGCCTGCGGAGCCGGAGGTCCTGGGTTCAAATCCCAGCGGGCCCGCCACCACCTCCATTTGACAAGCACACCACGGCAAGCCGCAACTTGTTTGAGGTTATTAGCAATTCGTTGCAGAAACTATAGAGGGGAGGGGTCGCTATTCGCGCTTTCCACAACCAAAACCATGTTGAAAAACAGGAGAGGGGAAGGGACTACTAGCAGAGTTGTCAGCGCTGTACATGGCTCCTTTAAATAAGGATGTTAGAGACTGCTCCGAGCGCAACAGCCTCAAAAACATTTTCAAAGCCCAAACGTCAGGAAGCCAGCAACAGTATGCGAAGACTAATATCCCTCGAGCCATGCTTATTCTGCCAAGTGACGAGTAATGCCCTATTGTCCAGAATGCGGCGGAGAAATGCACTACGCCATAGCCACCAAACACTACGTCTGCAAAAGCTGCGGCTTATCCGTAACCCAGCAGGAACTCTGGGAGCTCCGCGATAAACTGAGACCCAGCACGGAGACAGCCGAAGAAGAGAAAGACAAGCAGCGTAAAGAATACCTGAAATGGTGGCTCAGCAAGAAAAAGTAGCCGCTCAACCGAGCCTTTATTGACGGTTGGTTAGTAAACAGTATAAAACAGTTCACTCTCCTGATAATCCGGCACGGAAATGTGATGACTATGACTGCGGACATGGAGATAATCTGCGTCGGCAACGAATTATTAATCGGCAAGACGCTGAACACAAACGCGCAGTGGCTATCCAAACAAGCCACGCTTCTAGGAGTCGTTGTAAAACGTGTCACTGTGGTATCCGACGATGTAGCAGAAATCGCAGCTGCAACCCAAGAGGCGCTGAAGCGAAAACCCCAGTTCATCATCACCACAGGTGGACTGGGACCAACCTTCGATGACAAAACATTGGAAGGAGTCGCCAAAGCATTAAACCGTAAACTCGAAGTCAACCCAGAAGCGTTAAGCATGGTGAAGGAAAAATACGAAGCATATGCTACAGAACTCCATAAACAAACAGTAGAGCTGACGCAGCCACGAATCAAGATGGCAACCCTTCCTGAAAAAACACAGCCCATCCGCAACCCCGTTGGAACCGCACCAGCAGTCCAAGCCCGCATAGATGGAACGACTTTGATAGTGTTGCCGGGAGTACCCAAAGAGATGGAAGCCATCTTTGAAGAAAGCGTGGCGCCGATGCTTAAGCAAGCCTCAGGCAACAAGGTCTTCCACGAGAGAAGCATATACGCCGACAACATCATGGAGTCAGGTTTGGCGCCGCTCATCGACAAAGTTATGCAGGACAACGCAGGAGTTTACGTGAAATCGCACCCAAAAGGCGAAGAGAACAAGCCCCATATTGAAATCCACCTGTCCACCATGGTAACCGACGCTGAAAAACCTGAAGAAAAACTCCAAAAAGCCATAACCCAGCTTTCAAGTTTGATAGAAAAAGCTGGCGGCAAAGTCTTCACAAACGAGAACCGAACTTAATTATTCTCACTAATAATTGCCTGTTCACAAGACCAATAAACAGGCTTCCGGTTAAAATGTTTGAGAAAAATGAACCGGCAGTTCACAAAGACAACACTCGTCATACTAACTCTGCTCGTAATCTTTTCCACAGTCCAGGTCTGCCAAGCACAAAACACATCGCTCACCTATCAGCTTCTAAACAAACCAGAAGGCAACGTAACCTACGAACTCAACGTTGTAGTCCCCCAAACCCTTCTCCAATACTACGCAGAAAAAAGGAATGACCCGCGCACAAGCAGAGATTTCCCCGATTTCGTTACACCATACGCAGTGAAGCCCATAGCTGACTGCATGTGGCAAATCTACAAGAATGAAGAAGACTTCACTAACGGCGTCCTCATGCTCGTCCATCAACTAACCTACGAAGTGACTAATCCAGCGATGTATCCAGTGGAAACCATGGTGGAGAACAAGGGTGACTGCGACCTCTTCTCCTTTATCGCAGCGTCCATACTCAAAGCTGGAGGAATCGATGTCGTGCTGCTGTATTATGAAAGCCAATCCCACATGAACATAGGGGTCCACCTCGCCAGCGCTCCAAAAGACGCTAGAAGCGCAGTTTATTACGTGACACACGACGGCGCCAAGTATTATATCGCGGAATGCACTGGCGGAAACTGGAAGGAAGGATGGAGAGTTGGGGAATGCCCAGACGACTGTAAACATGCATCTTCACAGATAATTACGCTTGAAAACGCTGAAAAAGTGGCTCCAGGACAGGTTTCCGCCAGCTTCAGCGCTTTAGAACCCAGCACCATGTCGCTTGAGGTTTCACCAATAATCACCCTTCAAAACGGTGCCATAACCTTCCGCGGACAAATCGTTCCCGAAGCAGCAAACAAAAACGTCACGTTCTATGCTAAGATTAACAATTCACCGTGGATAGTCATTGGGACAACCGTAACCCGAGAAGACGGAACCTTCGAGTATATTTGGACTGCTGACACCGCAGGAATGTGCGCGTTACAGGCAAGTTGGGCCGGTGACAGCCAACACACCGGTGCCATAAGCCCAACAAGGAGCGCAACCGTGATACCGCTCTTCATAGGCGCATTGGTTATAGTTGCTGTCATCGCGGCCATAATAGGCGTAATCGCAGTCGTGATATCGAAGCATTCGCACCATTTTGAAGAGCCTGAACTGTCAGCGTTTTAACGCGAAGCAGCGCAACTCCTTAACAGAAAGGTTATTACAGCCAAACTAACAAAGACCGCATTGGAAGGAGTGTCAAACATGCCAATCGCGTTCATCATAGGAACAGCTGGTTCAGGCAAATCACTTTTCACCGCAGCCTTCAGCGAATGGCTCAAAATGTCAAAACAAGACGTAGCAACTGTAAACTTGGACCCAGGAGCCTTGAAACTTCCCTATTCGCCAGACGTTGACGTCAGAAACTACGTGGACGTGGGCAATTTAATGGAGAAATATGGGTTAGGACCTAACGGTGCTTTGATAATGGCTGCTGACCTCATAGCGGATGAGGTGGAAAACATCACAAAGGACATTGAGGCTGTTGACGCTGACATCGTTCTCGTGGACACTCCAGGTCAGATGGAGCTTTTCGCGTTCAGAGCCAGCGGACCCTACATAGTTAGCGAACTCACAAGGGAGCCTAAAGCCATCGTTTACCTGTTTGACGCTGTTTTCTCGGTTAATCCGCTTAACTATGTTTCTAACATGTTTCTTTCTGCAGCCGTTTATAACAGGTTTTTCCAGCCGCAAATCCACCTGCTTTCAAAATGCGACCTGATTCCAAGAAAAGCAGCTGATAAAATTGTTGACTGGTCTGCCAACGTGAAAGCCTTGGAGAATTCAATCGAGCAGGAGTTGGAAGACACGAAACGCCTTTTCAGCAGAAACATGATGCAGGCCATCACCCATCTTGGCTTGAAATTCTTGCTGATGCCTGTCTCGGCTAAAACAAACGAGGGGTTAACGAACGTCAACGTCACTTTGGAGCGCATTCTAACTGGAGGAGAAAAATACACTTACTAAACTCTGACTTTACTTCTTCTTGTCGCCATCGATGAGAATCCAGCTTGCGGCAAACGCGCCACGCTTGGCTCTTAATGGGTCGTCAGCGCCTGCAATTATTATTACGTCGTTGTCTTCAGGTTTAAAGTCTCTGAGAATTTGGTTTGAGGCTTTCGGAAACTCTTTCACTATGTCGTTGCTTATCGAATCAATGATTAGGTGACCGCCCTTTGCCACTATGACGATGGCTCTTTTTGCGCCGCCCATTATCGCTGCGTCACGTTGCTCGATGCCAGATTTGACTTTTTCGCCGCTGTTCTTGACTAAGAAGCCGAAGTTGTATTTCGAAGTTGTTAGTTCAGTTTTTTCGACCGTAAGTCTCTTTGGAAAGATTTGTTCAAACTCTTTCCATATTTTCAAGCCTTTCGGGGTGAGAGTGCAGCCTTCTTTTGAAATGGAGATTAGTCCTGCGTCTTTTAATCTGCCAATAATGGTGCGGATTGCGCCGTCTCCGACGCCCAGCTTTTCAGCCAGTTTGTTGCGTCCGATGGGTTTTTCAGCCATAAGCTCCAGCGCTAGGATTATATGAAACATGGAGAATGAGGGGGCGGGTCCTGGTGCTTTTCCATGAACTAGGCTCTCGATGAACCTCTTAAGTGTGGAGGACATAACGCTTCCACGTTTCTATTTAAATCGGCTGGTTATTATAATTTATGCGCAAAAGAACAGTCTAAAGAAAAACTATCACGTTTTCGACATCTTTTTGCGGACTGGAAGGCTATTTGGAAGATAGTTTTGGCGTAAACTGGTCTACAGCGTTTTTCAGCTTGTTCCATTCATCAAGGTTTCTGACACTAAACTTGTTTTTCCTCTTCCAAGTGTCGTTCCTTTTTTCCCAGAGATAAAATCCTATCGAACGTCTTCCAGATGATTCGTAAACCACGATTGCTTCCCACCATTTTGCGCTTTTGAAAATCGTGACGTAGTCAATTACTTTATAATAGTCTGAAATGGGTAGTTTCTCGCTTGAATCCGACATGCTGAATCTCACCTAACTTTTAGGATTGCTTTGAACCTTTTTAAGCGTTTTATTTCCTGAGGCTGCTTAGAGGATGAGTTGCAGTGACAGCTTTCAGTGAACCTTGACCGCTATCTGGTATTGTGTATTATTTGAGAAAGCCTTTTAAGAAAAGCATGAAGTTATTAACTTTCCTATCACATGTTAAACAAAGGGGTTTCCATGAGAAAAAAAGGAAGATACCTGTTCACCTCTGAATCCGTCGGAGAGGGCCATCCAGACAAGGTTGCAGACCAAATTTCAGACAGTGTCTTAGACGCTATTTTGTGCAACGACCCGAAAGCAAGGGTTGACTGCGAAACGTTGGTCATGCAGGGAAACGTCATCGTCACTGGCCAAATCACAACCAAGTGTTACGTGCAGATTCCCAAGATTGTCAGAAACACGTTGAAGGAAATAGGGTTTGACAACGCCAAGGATGGGCTGGACTGGGAGACCTGCGGCATTCTGGTTTCTTTGGAGGAGCAGTCGCCGGATATCGCGATGGGCGTGAATGAAACTGAAACTCACGAGCAAGGTGCCGGAGACCAAGGCATGATGTTCGGCTACGCCACAACCGAAACCAAGGAGTTGATGCCCTTGCCCATTATGCTGGCGCACAAAATTGTCAAGCGGCTGGCGGATTGCAGGAAAAGCGGAATCCTGCCGTATCTGAGACCCGACTGCAAATCTCAAGTCACAGTGGAGTATTGTGATGGGAAGCCTGAAAAGGTAACTACCGTCGTGGTTGCTGCCCAACACGCTGAGGATGTTGACATGGAGCAGCTGCGGCAAGATATAATCAACCAAGTGATAAAGTACGTGGTGCCTGCAGACAAGCTGGATTCTGAGACAAAGTACATTATCAATGGCACTGGCAGGTTCGTTATTGGAGGAACCTTAGCTGACTCTGGACTGACAGGGCGAAAAATCATCGTTGACACTTACGGAGGCTTCGGAAGCCACGGCGGCGGATGCTTCTCAGGAAAAGACCCATCAAAAGTTGACAGGTCAGGCAGCTACATGGCAAGATACATCGCCAAGAACATTGTTGCCGCAGGTCTGGCGGAAGAATGCGAAGTGCAAATAGCTTACGCAATAGGCGTAGCACAACCGATTTCAGTGTTCGTCGATACTTGCGGCACGGGAAAACTGCCTGACGACGAGATTCTGGAGCTGGTGAAGAAAAATTTTGACATGAGACCCAAAGCCATCATCGAGCACCTGAAGCTTCTGCGGCCAATATATCGGAAGACAGCTGTGTTCGGGCACTTTGGAAGGGAAGACCCAGACTTCACGTGGGAAAAAACCGATAAGGCGGAAATTCTAAGGAAGGCGTTGCAGTCAGCCAAAAAAGCATAGCAAGCCTTCATTTTCTTATTCAAGGCGCTAATGTAATTTCCACAAGGTAGAAACTATTGCGTGGAACAGTCTATAGCCTTTATTTATAGTCTCCAACATGCTTTTGACAGCGGAAAGCGCAAATAGGAATCTACCCCCCTATAGGTTTCAGCGCAGGATTCCTATGAACCTCGAAATGTGTTCGCTCATCTCTAGCCTGCGTGAAAACCGTTTACTTTAGTCCAGGTATGTTTGTTTCTGTTAGATTAATGTCCAACTGCAGGTTCATCAGGTTCTCGCCCGTCATGCTTACCGTCATCTTCAGCGGCCAGCCAATAGCCTTATCGACGTACACGGTCATGGTTAAGCCCTCGTCTGAAATTTCAAACTCGTAGACTGTGCAGGTTCTTGTCCCGATGCCAGGTATATTCACAGTAGCCTCGTAGCTCTCTGTAAAGTTGCCCGCATCGAAAGCGTTAATGAAGCTTGCTTGTGAAAGCGGAACCCATGTGGTGTTTTCATCTTCAACAGATTCGCCGACTGATGAACTCATTCGGAAGGAGGTGGTAACCTGCGCATGTGTATTGTTGAAGTCGACCACTTCTTGTCGCACCGTAAAACTTACTGAAACGTCAAAACCCATAACCGTCATCGAGGTTGAGCCTTCATACTTGGCGTATGCGCCCTTGAACAGCCACGCGTCTTGACCTTGCGGTTTCGTGAGTATGGATGAAACGAGAAGACCTCCAACGACTAATAGAATGGCAGCCACGGCAACGACCGCTATAAGTTTTATGTGGCTGCGAGGTTTTGCAGAATTATTTGGAGCAGAAGCGGTAGTATTAGCAGGTTCAGATTCCAAACATAAACACCGCAAAGCACTATCAAAAACAAGTTAAAAATAGCTTGCGCACACAGAATAAGTATTGCTAAACCAGTCAAAACATAGCTTCCAAAAGAACTACTCTTTCGAAAAAAGGCAACCCTTGCTCCGCTACAACACTCGTCTCCAAACCATGTTCAGCGAGGCGGTGCACGGTTTCGTCAACACCTGCCAGAGTTGACTGCATCAAGAGAATGCGCCCTCTCCGTTTCAGGTGCACGGGCACCTCATCAATAAAGCGGTCGATGATTTGTCTGCCTGCGGGGCCACCTGCCCACGAGCGCTCAAGCCACGAGGCACCTTCGTTGGGTTCGGTTGGCAGGTAAGGCGCGTTGAAGAGCACCACGTCAAACTTGGCTGCCTCGCTAAAGCCAGTGAACAAGTCGCTTCTGACGAAATCTATGTTACCACGTACATTGTTGACCTCTGCGTTGTCCCTGGCGCAGCGGACCGCATAAGGATTCACGTCCACAGCCACAACCACGCGTGCCCTCGCCGCCGCAAGTATCCCAAGTATGCCGCAGCCCGTGCCCATGTCCAGCACCCAGTCGCCTTCGTCCACAGCGAGGTTTTCAGCGAAGAGGAACGAGTCTTCCGCAGGCTCGTATACATTTTCATCACCCAAAAACACGTAATCACCGAAGAAAACGCGCTTACTCCGCGAGGACATTCGCTAACTCTCCAAAGTCCCTAGGCAACAGGTCTCGGGCTCGCCTTTCCCGAAACGGAACTGCCTCAGCCAAACGCGCCGCTTCTTGCTTGGATAGTTTACGAGTGCTCCTGAGGAATGGCTCCAAGGCGTTGCTCACCTTCTTGTTGCGCTGTGTGAAGAGCCACCGTGCCATCTGCTTGAAGAACGCTTCATCTTTCACTTCGAACGGCGCCTGCTTCCAAGACATCAACCGCACGATAACTGAGTCCACCTCAGGCTGAGGATAAAACAGCTCTTTCGCCACGGCGTCCAAAAGCTCCACCTCTACACGGTGCCAAGCTACAACGGTCAGCCAGCCGTAAGCTTCGCTACCCACCGCGGCAACAAGGCGCTCGGCAAATTCTTGCTGAAGCACGAGCACGGCGCAGTCAATTTTCCGCTCCAAAAGCCACAGGACCAAACGGGAAGACAGGTAGTAGGGCGGAACCGCCACTGCCTTGTTAAACTCGGGCAAATCCGTTTTCAACAAGTCACCCTCTATTACAGTGACGTTGTCCACGCCGCGGAGCCGTTCACGAAGCACGTCGGCAACCTGCGCGTCCTTTTCAACTGCCACCACGCGCTGACATTTCTCCGAGAGGAAGCGGGTTAAGAAGCCGAAGCCCGCGCCTGCATCCAACACCACGTCTGTCTTGCTCAGCGAAGCGTAATCGCTCAGTTTCGGGTAAAGGGCAGGCTCCACCATGAAGTTTTGACCCAAAAGCCTGTTCGGAGCAATTCGATGGGTTCGAAGTAGAAGCTTCGTTTCTTCTAGGCTCATGGTTTATGCCTTACTGCGCCCGCGTGAACAAACGGTACTTGCTTTCACCCTCAAGCTCCTCCAGCACACGCTTCGTAATCAGCTTCACAGGGTTCGGCAGTTCAGTCCGCTTCTGCAAATCATCAAAACTCTCAAACGGTTTCCGTTCACGCTGATTAATCACCTGCCACATGTACTTCTTGCCAATCCCAGGCACCAGCTCCAGCGCGTGCATCCGCGGAGTAATCGCCCGAGCCGTGTTGAAAAAGTTCACGAACCACTTCTCCCGATTCAAAACGATGCGGCTTATGACGGTTGGAAGCTCAGCTTTCGCGGCAGCGGTTAACTCGTCAAAGCCTATGCGACCTATGATGTACGTGACTTCTTCGCGAGAATCCTTTCCCACGTACACACGGTCATTAGGTTTAAGAATCAAGCCTTCCTTAACTAAAGCCTCGAGCAACGTGAAGAACTCTTCGCCGACGCATTGAATCAGAGCGCCCGCTCGGTAACCAGCTCTTCCAGACGGGTGGAGACCTGGGCGCCCGTGCTGCAAGAAGTCTAACACGTAGGCGTACTCCTCGTAGCGCTTTTCCATGGCAGTCACTGAACTCCTTTACTCTATTGGCTTTTCTGCTTAAAACACTTATCCGACTTCTGCTACTGCGGAGTTCTGCTTTCATTCAAAAGGGCAACAATAGCTTCAAGTTTAGCTGTCTCGATTATCTTGCGTCCACCCGCCAAGAAAACGCGCAACTCATCCACGGTTTCAGGCATGCAGTTAAGGACTTGAACAGCCTCATCCTCGTCTAAACCAAACTCTTTCACAAGCTTTTCCAGAAGGCCTTCCGCCGCTTCCACACTGACTTTGGAAAACTTGTTAACGTAATCCAGAGTGCGTCGCTGCATCTGATCCAGGTTCTCCTCGCCGATGCTCTCCAGCACTTTTTTTACTTGCGGCAGAGTGAGCTTACGTTCGCTTGCCTCTCTTTTTTCCATAATTTTCAACTCCCCTTATACGGCTCTAAATGCTCTGACCGGACGATTATCTGCTTAACGGCGTCTCCTTGGGGCACGTTCACCACGTACCCGCGTCCTCGCCGGCTTACCACAGTTCCGATTTTGCCGTGAAAGCGCTTGTGAGGCAAACTCTTCTGCACGCTTGCATCCATCTTGATTATTACCTGGGAACCAGGCGCATATTCGTTCAGCAGCTTGCTGAGCTTAGGCTTACCCTTCTCTCGTACAGGTTTCGTCAGGAGACCTCGTGCACCCGCATAATAGCCTTTTGACCCTTTCATCACAATTCACCTTCTTATTCATCATCTACAATAACGTTCAGAACATCCAGCTTAAGGGGCTTCGCTCTGTTTCCAAGCAGAGCCGAAACGCTCGGTGTTGTTCTTCCTTCATCTCCAGACACTAACTCCTTAACGTAAAGGCCGCCCTGGCAACGAACTTCCAGCTCAGCCCTGTTAGGCGACACCTTCTTAACTTTAACCTTATATATGTACTTTTCCCGCGTCAAATCTGCCCTTCGATGCAGAACCCGCAAGGGCGTCTGCTGCTTCACTGAAGTGCCAGTCAGCTTCTCTTCCAACAGGTGTAAATCATCCTCAGACACGGGATTCTCAAATTCAACGAGCACGCGGTACTCCTTCTGCGCAGATTCCCCCTTCTTCAACCGTCGCACAAGCTCCTTGTTTGCAAACCGTAAATGTGATATCTCCACCTTGCCCGCGGCGCCCGCGTTAACTTCGTCTTCGAGCTGTTTCAGGTCCAAAAACCGCTTCTTAGGCTTTGAAATCTCAAGCACAAAAGGGCGCCCGCTACCCAGCATGCGTGCATCAATGTCTTCGCGTCCAGACGCGTGAAAGGAAGATTTCGCGCCTTCTGCCGCCGCCAACAAAGGTTTTGAAACCAGTTCCTCAACCGATTCAGGATACATCTTGCCTGTCCACCCGCATTTTTCGCATCCTCTTCCGCGGCAGCTGGAGCAATACCATTTCGACTGTGGGATGTCTCTGACCAGTTTCCTGTAGCGACCAGCCACAAAGAGCGGGTTAACCTGAAGGCGGACATGCTCTGTGAAGGGGTTTATGACTACAACAATGTCGGGTTTCTTGTACTCTACTTCCTTGCCGTTCCGCTCTGCAAGAGCCTTGCCCAGTACACGCCCGAACTCGTGTCGTATGCTTTCTCCGTAGCTTACTTCGAACTCGGCTTTGAACTCGTCTTCCCGTTCTTCCACGGTGACGGGCACTTCGACGCCCACCAGAAAAGTGGTATACTCGAATGGAGCAAGCGTAGCTAACGCTTTCTGAACCAGCCCCTCAACCAGTTGAAACTTGTCTTCACACAAGAAGCATGCTTGCGGCTGGCTTTTCTTGGAAACCCGCTTTTTCAGGTGCTTAAGTGTTGTTTGGGCTTCAGGGCTGAACCCGTTGGTTGCCAGCACTTTCAGTCTTCTGGTGCCTTCCTCTTGTTTTGAAGAATAGAGCGCGCTGGCTTGCAGCGTCAAGCCGAGTTTCAGCGCTTTGCCTCTGGCGTCGTTTTCTATGTTGTAGCCGAGAAGTGCGAACTGCCTGCCGAGACAGTGGTCGCAGAGAGGATACTTCTCCAACATGAGCAATGCTTTTTCCAGAACGTCCATGGCACGAGCCTACTTGAAATCCGTTGGAAACCCTTTGCCCATGAAAGGCAGCCTCTTCTTCCGCTTGAACGTCTTCAGCATCCTGCGCATCATCGCGTACTGTTTCAGAAGCTCCTTCACGTCTTTCTCGCTTGTCCCAGAACCCCGCGCCACCCGCCTTATCCGCGAGGAATTCAATATTTTAGGATTGTCTCTCTCAGCAGGACGCATAGACTGAATTATTACACGCCACTTTTCCAAGCGTCCCTCAGCTTGGCCGAGCATATCTTCAGGCACGTCATAGGACATGCCAGGCAGCATCTTGAAGATTTTTCGGAAGGGACCCATGCCCCTCACGGCTTCGAACTGGTCGTACATGTCTGTCAGGGTGAATTTGCCGCTGAGGATCTCCTTGGCTTTTTTCTGGGGAACCTTGATTTCGGCTTCATGTACCTTCTCAAGAAGGGTTTCCAAATCTCCCATGCCCAAAAGGCGCCCGACAAAGCGCGACGGAATAAAGGGCTCGATGTCTTCGATTTTCTCCCCTGTACCGATGAATTTTATCGGCGCGCCTGTTGCTGCAACCGCTGATAAAGCGCCGCCTCCTCTGGCTGAACCGTCAAGCTTCGTGACGATGATGGAGCCTATGGGCGTGGCTTCATGGAAGGTTTTTGCCTGAACCAGTGCTTGCTGCCCGATTGTGCCGTCAATCACCATCATGACCTCGTCAGGATTGATACGCTTCTCGAGGTTCTTCATTTCCTTGATTAACTCTTGTTCCTCCTTGTGGCGCCCTGCTGTATCGACGATTATCAAATCTTTGTCGGCGAACTGCTTCAGTCCTTCTGTCACCACTTTAACAGGGTCCTTAGCCTTAGGGTCACCGTACACCGGAACGTTAATGCGCTTCGCCAGTTGCTCAAGCTGCGCGTACGCGCCAGGGCGGTAAGTGTCCGCGCAAATCATCGCTGGTTTCAGCCCTCTCTTCTGGAAGTAGCGGGTGAGTTTAGCGGCTTGGGTGGTTTTTCCCGAGCCTTGAATGCCGACCAGCATTATTATTTTTTTCTTGCCTGGTTCCAACTTGACCGGGACAGGTTTCTCGCCGATAAAGCGGGTTAGTTCTTCGTAGACAACTTTGATGACGTGCTCGCGCCTCGAGATGCCAGGAGGAACCTTCTCTTGGAGAGCGCGCTCTTCGATTCGCTTGGATATGGCGAGCACAAGCTGAACGTTCACATCCGCCTGAAGCAGCGCACGCTGTATATCGCGCACCAGTTCCTTCACTGCTGCTTCGTCAACTACTCCAGCGCGGAAGATTTTCTTGATGGCATCAGTTAGCGACGAACCCAAGCGGTCTAAAGCCATGAGTGGTCTCCAATCCTAAAAAGCACGGTTGGCGCATTTATATATGTTGCAGCAAAAAACGGTGACTCATCATCAAAGATTAACGGAAGGCTTGCTTAAAAAAAATGAACCTAAAATAAGGGAAGAGTAAAAAATCATGAAGATAAAGCAGACGCGAGCCTATTTGGAGCCTAATAGTGGTTCTATGCAGAAACTATAGAGGGGTAGGTCAAACAGGCTCCACAGGGCGGGTCTGCCACCAGAGCAAATAAGGCATGAGCGGCAGTGAAGCCTCAGCCCCTATAAGCTCTTCACAATTCAGACGGCTCTTCATGCATCATCGGCTTCAGAATAAGCTGTGGCAAACAGGAAAATAAACCTTGACGGAAAGAAAACAGAAAATGGGGATTACTTGGCTCTTACGATTTTTATTCTGCCCATTATCTTCCAGTACTCGATCTCAGCGCCCGGAGTAAGCTTAGCCTTCAAGTCCTCCTCATCCGGAAAAGGCGCATCCACATACTCATACGTCTCCAAATCCATAATCTGCACACCGTTGGGGTTCACAGCAAACACTTGACCAGGCCGCTTGTCGATAATGGGGATTTCAGCGCTACTGTCCACGGGCTTGACGAACTGGCGCTTTTGACCGTCAAACACGCCGATAGCCACGATTCTGGCTTTGGCGGACCCGTGTTTTCCAGGTTTCGATTTAGCTATGTCCACTATGCGGCACGGTTCGTTGTCTATAATCATGTAACCGCCAACGCGCAAGCTTCCAACATCAACTGGTCTGCTCATACACTCACCAATACTTACTTCTAACCAAGCATTTCAGAACAACATCCATATATAGATTAAGGTTTTACTGGAACCCCCCTATTTTTGGGGCAATCCTGTAGAAGTCGCCACTATTTAACAGTTGACCCCTTTGTTCCATCCGCGTTACCAAGGTTTTAATTTCAGTTTCACTTTCTATGCCCTCTAATTTCTCCACAATTTCATCAAGCCTGTGTTCTCTACGCTGAAGATAGTAGAGAATTATTGCCATCAACATGTAGGCACCTTCAAGCCTGGATTTGCCATCAAATTTAGCCATTTTGATAGCAGCATCTATGACAGATCTAACGTCTTGTTCAGTCCGAATCATTAACGCGGATTTGAAACGAGAGAGATATCTACAAGCAGCCGCACTCCCTGACAAATTATTGTTTCTTGCCAACCTCTTGAGCACAAGGGTTACATCTTTAATGCAAATTTTGCCCTGATCAATCGGATTAAACCTTTCCTCAAACATCCTTTTCATTTCACTTATCAAGTGTGGATTGTCGTCGAGAAGTAGAAGTTGGGTATCTGCCTTCCAGTATCGACTACTTGTGGTATGACCCAGATTCATTCTGTTAAAATCTCCTGAAGAGAGTGCTAACCACTTATCACTAAGCCAAAACTTTGCCTGGATGTCTGGGAGGTTTCCGATTTGGATGCCTGAACTGAGAACTTGGCTAATTAATTCTCTAGCTTTTTGGGGACTCTGCCGAATCCGTTCAGAAGGACAGGTTATAATCTTAATCGAAATGTTTGGGTCGGAAGCTCGTTTTTCCTGAAGCTTCCCAACAAGTTCTTCGTCGAAAAATGTCTCCAAAAAGAAGTAAACATATTGATTCGCGGAATCTATAAAGTCGTAAAGCTGATCCCGCATTTTTCCATCAAAAGGACTTATAAAAATCCCCTTAGACAGTGTCGCTTTCGGGAGTTTTTGTACTTCATAATGTTTAGCGTTCAGCCTCCCTGTTGCTTCAAAGAGGGCAATAGTTTCCTTGAGCGTTTTCTGATCAAGGAAATTTACAGCTTCGCCAGGTATGGTTAAAGCGTCAACCTTTTTAGGCTCAAAAAATAATCGTTTGATTTTTTCAAACTTGGTTAACGCTTCATTAACGAAGCCTTTTTGGAAGCTTCTATAGAAAATGTCAAGGGTGACATCGTTTGTTAGCGGCCTTGATGTGATCAGCGCTTCATTTTCGTTAATTAAAATCTGCAGATGCAAAGAATACCATTTTTCTCCTATTCCTGCACTTTGGTTTCCACTCATACTGGTTGTGGTAAGTCGTGGCTCGCCAGCTTCCCATGTACATAAATGCATTGCAACATGATTGTTCTTCAGGTTCTCGTACATTGCCTCTACAGTCGATCTAAGGCTGTCTTTAGCAACATTATCCGGAGGGGTGGTTATAACCTCAACTTCAACATTATTTCTCGCCCTTTCCAAAAGCAAATCGCAAAAAATCTCAGAATCAAATCGAAAAGTGACAATTTTCAAGAATTTTTTGGATGAAGATATGAAATTACAAATAGGTTCAGCACTTTGACTTAGAAAACATGATGTTTCTGCCAATTCGCCACATCCGACAGACTTTGAAATGTTATCAAGCATTATAGAGTTTTAACATTTTTGGTAAAAAAGCCTAGAAGAGAGATAAGCCCATTTCAAGTCAGCTATAACAATTTTTGCTGCTTGAGGTCGGGCTTCTCGAGTGGCCAGATCTGCTTTAGATTTGAAGTGAACTTGTAATACTCGAAGTGTCTTGAAACATCATCAGCTACTCTAATGTTTGTCAACCGTTTCTTAATTAGTTCAATATACAACGGGTCAATTTCTATTCCGATAGAACTCCTGGCTAATTGTTTAGCAACCACCAAAGCAGTTCCTGTCCCAGCAGTAGGATCTAGCACCACATCGCCTGGAAGGGTTGATGAAAGAATTATGCGGAGTAACAGCGCAACTGGAGTCTGTTGAATATGCAGTCGGTTACCCTCCTTGTCTCTTAGGGCTTCTTCTCCTGCAAAGTACCCTGACGTCAATTCTCTAATGTCATCCCAAACATCAGTTAAGAAGACGCCTTCTTCATGCTGCCATTTATGCCATGGAAGAGGCGGCGGATCTATGCGAAGCTTGTTAAAAACCCGCGGCTTTTCTCCTTTGATAGCGTAGACGATTATCTGATACTGCTTTGAAAACCTTGTCTCTATCGGTACTGCAGAGGTCATTTTCCTCCAAATTATCAAGTTCTGAAAGTTCCAACCAGCCTTTCTAAGTATCCTTAATACCCGTTCAGCATTCTTCTCTCTGTGCATGAAATAGATTGCTCCGCCGTCTGCAGTTACGTTATAGACTCCTTTGATTATTGATTTTACCCAGTCCCAGTATTTTCCATCTGATTGGTTGTCATCAAAGAACCGGTAAGCTTTGCCTTGCAGGTAAGGAGGGTCGAAAAAAGTCAGATGGACATCGCCGATTGCTTCGCTATTGAGATATCTTAGACAGTCACCCTGAATGATCTTGTGCCAGGTTTCATTTAATCCTGAAACATCTGAAGATGTCAAAACAGGCTCGCTCTCAGATTCAGGTGGGGTAACTATAGTTTGTTCATTAGTATTTGTTTCAGTTTCTTGCGTAGCTGTTTTCGGCATAACTTGAAACCCAGCCTCATTTCGGATTAAGTTCACTTCAGTATTCACAGGAAATTTACTTTTTAGATATTCTCGACACCACAATCGAGCATGCTTATCAACTTTGGCTGGAAACCCATTAAGTTTGGTTTCTAATGGGAGGGTAGACTCGGCAAAAAGATGCTGCCTATCTTTAGAAGGGATTTGGATGAATCCTAATTCTACTTCTTTCTTTTTTAGCTTCTTTGTAACCATGAGTACCAGTTCTTATCCTATATTAAATACCGCTATAAATTTTAATCTTAAGCAATTACTCCGCATCGTTAACAAGTTGGATAGAAAGAAAAAAGAGGGATGGAGATGCGAGAATGGGCGATTCGCTTCCGCAAACGATTATATAGATTAAGGTAACGCTATTTACGTGAGCAGTGGAAAACGTGTTTAAAAGCGTGGGAATAGTCGCCCGCTACGACAAGAAACAGGCGTTAAAGCTCGCCCAAGAGCTAGCAGAGCACCTCACAAAGAAGGGCTTGGACGTTCACATAGAAGATTCTCTTGCTGGTAAAGTTAGAACTGAAGCAAACATGGTTCCGCTCAAAAGCATGAAAACGGACTTCATAATAACCATCGGCGGAGACGGAACTATCCTCCGAACAAGCATCACCGCGCCCAAGCCTGAACCACCAATACTCGCCATCAACATGGGCGTCAGGGGATTCCTCACAGAAGTAGAACCCAAAGACGCCCATCAAGCCGTAGAAAAATGTCTAAACGGAGAGTACAAAATCGAGAAATGCGCCAAGCTTGCAGTGTCCACGGGCGAAGAAGCAACCCCCGACGCTTTAAATGACGTTGTCATTTCGGCGGGAGAACCTGCAAAGATACTGTACACGCAAATATGCAAAGACGAGAAACCTATCCTGAAATGCCAAGCAGACGGGCTCATAGTTTCCACACAGACGGGCTCCACAGGCTACTCTCTCTCGGCAGGAGGACCCGTATTAGACAAAGAGGTAGACGCGTTCGTTCTCACACCCATCTGTTCCCTGACAGTGTTTCGCTCACTCGTCTTTCCAGCAGACTCCAAAGTAACGATAAAAGCCATCAGACCGAAAAGAATGCTCGTCTTAATCGACGGAAACTACCGTCAACTCGTAACGGCCAAAGACCCCACAGTAACCGTCACACGCTCCAAGAACGAAACCTCCTTCATCCGGTTTAAAGACGACTTCTACAATCGACTACGATGTAGACTGCTGTTCAAGGGAATGGGATGAAAAATTCATAGCAACCACGAGTCCAAACGTGTAATGGTGCTTGACACATCTGCCTTCTTAGCCGGATACGACCCTTTCTCAGTCAACGACCCCCAAGTTACAGTGCCCAGCGTGGAAGAGGAGTTAAGAACTAACTCGATGGCGTGGGTGCGGTTCAAAACAGCAGCGGAAAACGGGAAAATAAAGATTAAGACGCCCACAGAAGAACGCTGGAACAAGGCAAAAGCTTCTGCAAGCAAGGTCGGTGACTCCTTTTTTCTCTCAGAAACCGACACTCAGCTTCTGGCTTTAGCTCTAGAACTTAAGGCAGAAGGCTTCAACCCCCAGATCATTACTGACGACTACTCGATACAGAACGTCGCCACCCAGATGGGAATAGAATTCGCCTCCCTCGCCACCTTCGGCATCCGCCGCCTTCTAGAGTGGATGAGGTACTGCCCCGCCTGTCACACAGAGTACCCAGCGGACTACAGCTCCACAACGTGCACGGTCTGCGGCACAGAACTGAAAAGAAAACCGCGAAGAACAGCTAAGACCTAAAAAGCACGAAAAATGCCCAAGTTAGATTCGCCAGTTCGGCGCTTATGCTTCCTTCGCCACCTCTTCTATAACGTCTTCAACAATGTCCAACGCCGAATCCAGCATCTCACGCTGTATAGTAAGCGGCGGCACTATCCGAATTGTCGAAGCCCCACAGGTGACAACGGCAACTCCGCGCTTCCACGAACGCAAAATCACTTCCGCAGCTTTCTGGGCGGCAGGCTTCTTGTTCTCCCCGTCTTCAACCAGCTCAACACCAATCATCAAACCCTTCCCCCGAACATCGCCCACCAGTGCACAACGTTCCTTCAACTCGTTAAGCCTTTTCAAAGCGTGAGCCCCCTGTCTGGCAGCGTTGTCAAACAGGTTTTCCTCCTTTATGATTTCCAAAACCGCGGCTGCGGCGGCACATGCCAAAGGATTCCCGCCGAAAGTGCTCGCGTGAGAGCCACGTGTCCAATCCATAAGCTTCGCCCTAGCAACGGTTGCGCTTATTGGCAGTCCAGAGGCTAAGGCTTTCGCGATGCAAATGATGTCGGGCTCAACGTTCCAGTGTTCAATGGCGAACCATTTGCCGGTCCTCCCGATGCCAGACTGCACCTCATCAGCGACAAGCAAAATGCCATACTTGTCAGCAAGCTTCTTCAGCCGTTGGAAGTACTCCGGCGGAGGAACCACGTAGCCGCCCTCACCCTGAATAGGTTCAAAAATAAAAGCAGCCACGTTCTCCGGCGGCATATACTTCTGCAGGACGAATTCATCGATGAAGTCCACGCACCAGTAGTGGCATTCAGGAAAAGTCAGTTTAAAGGGGCAGCGGTAGCAGTAAGCGTATGGCACGTGGGCTATTCCAGGCATCAAAGGAAAGAAATGCCGCCTCTGTGCAGGCTTGCTTGCAGTAAACGATAAAGAACCAATCGTCCGCCCGTGAAAACCGTTGATGAAACTTATGAATAGCTGCTTGCGAGTGTGCCACTTGGCAAGCTTTACTGCCGCTTCAACCGCCTCAGTGCCGCTGTTGCCAAAATACGTCTTCTTCTCTGAGCCGATGGGAGTGATTTCAGCCAGCTTCTCTGCCAAGTTTATCGCTTCACGATAGTAGAAGTCCGTGTTAGAGTAATGCAGAAAACGGTCACACTGGCGCTTGATGGCCTCCACCACCCGAGGGTGACCGTGCCCCACGTTCATGCACGCAATGCCTGAGTTGAGGTCGATATACTCGTTTCCGTCAACATCCCTTACTATGCAGTCGTTCGCAGATTCAACGACGAGCGGGTAGTACCTCACGTAAGAAGGCGAAATGAACAATTCATCCTTCTGCAAAAGCTCCCGGGCTTTGGGACCAGGCGGAGAAACCAATATTTTAGGATAATCAGCCAATGCGTTTTCCTCCAAAAGATAGCGACTAGGAAGAGGCCATTGCCATATTAACCTTTACGTAATAAAAAAATCGAGAGCACCAGCAGGAAGCATTACAAGATGGCGAGAAGCAGTATCAAAAGGAACCCTTCAGCCGCGAAGATTGGAACAACCGTTCGTTTTGCCCTTCGAAGAGCTTTGTCAACAAGCAGCGACAACGAAGCTAAACGAGCTTCTCCGATTACTCTGACGTTAGGCACGGTTAAACGTTGGCACCCAGCTTTACATTCCTCTAAATTTGCCATCGCAGTTTTTGAGACCCCTTGTATGTAGCTGATAAGCGTTTCATGGTTCATAACTTCGCCCACTGGATGGTAACCGCGCCGTCCTAGAACTACCGCGCTCACCGCGTGCGTGTCTGTGGTGAAAACTTCGCTCTCATCAAACCCTGCGGACTTTAGGGCGGAAAGGATTTTTTCACGCAGCCCTGAGATCATGTTGTTGCCGTCGATGACAACATAGGCTGTTTTCTGCTCAGCGACTTTAACTACGATGGCTGTGATCCCGCCAGGTCCCATGCCGTCTTTAAGGCTGAATTCTTTAGGATAAACTGTAGCTGCGCCCACTTGAAACGGTTTAGAAGTGAGAGACACAGCTTTTCTGAGACATTTAGAAGCTACCGCGCGCAACGTGTCTAAAGACTCTTCCATCTCTGCCGTGTCGTCTATACTGTTGTGGGCGTTCACAACCACGGTGCAGTCAAGACCGAGTTTTTCCGCTTCTTCACGAACAATATAGCCTAATTCCTGCGGCAAGTCCTCGGTGGTTTTGGGAGCAAGAGTAAACGAAAGGAAAGCGGTTTTTCCAAACACTTGGCAAGAAGCAGTGACATACCCCTCTGAGACCCTGACGAAAGGCGTTGCCTTCTCGGCAGACGCCGGGAACCTAGCAGATTTTATCACCTCATTGATTATTCTCTGGTTCTGCGCTTGCGAGGCTAAATCAAGTTCATGACCCAGAATTCCAAGGGGAACGCACGTGTCACAGCTAAATTCCTTTTCAAAACCCCGTTTAAGCATAGACGGCAGAAGGCTACTGCCAATGTTCTTGAAGGGACCTGGGTGAACAAGAGGAACGATGACTGCGGCTTTAGGCTTAGAAGAATCGAACTTCAACAGAGTAACTTCGACATCCTCGTCTTTACCAAGTTTTTCAAGAAAAGCCTCAAAAGGCGCGTTGAGACCGACCACCCAGTTTAACATGAACGCCCTGAAAAGCGGAAACGCCGGCATGCCGAAGGCTTTGTGGCCAAGTCTGTCTATGGAAAAAAGGAAGAGGAATGCTGCAGCAAAGCTCGCTATTGGCGCAATAACTAAGAAAGGCAGAAACTGGACCAAAGTAGCGTTTGCGAATTGGATCCAAAAAATCACAAACACAGATATGCAGAAGAAAGGTTGAAGCAAAGAAGCCAGCAAGCAGCGCGAAAAAGCCACTGATGACGTGGAGATGAACACAACAGTACGGAAAGTCAACAAGGCGGCAAAGCCTAAGAGGCAGAGTTTAATCCACCACCACAAATCGAACGCGATGCCGCAGACGACGCCGATGATGATGAAAAAAGCCCAGAGAATCCAGCCGAAGAGAGAAAGCGCGACCGCTCGTCTCAAAACGTATATTGGATCATTCCCAAGAACAAGTTTACTTGTTGCAACATCACACAGAAGGGTCACGCCGAAAAGTGAAACGCCAAAAACGAGACTGGTCAGTAACCCTTCGAAGGTGGAGAAGAAAAGAGCGGATAGCCCTGCAACGCCGATGCATATTACAGCCAATGCGGCAACGGCTTTTTTGAATGGTGGAAGAAAGAACATGGATGAGTAATGCTTCAGTGCACTATTCATCGAATGATTCAGCGAGTTCTCAGTCGTCACTTCCACCATCTCAAAGGAGTTTCTTATGAAATTAAAGGGGACTATTAAAATTTAGCTAAGTCAGGGAGGAAATCACTTTAACAGTTGACACATTTTCCCTTATAAATTGGCGACGATATCTGAAACTTTTAAACAGGAAGTAATCAAAAAACGCAGAGCAGAGCAACGTCCGCCTGCGTAAGACATATGGGGCACAGCATGATTTATAAGAGCAATTGATTTATCTTTAGACCGCTAATTATAGTAATTCCGCGAAGTCAAGTCTATGCCAGAGCAAGAACCGCCTCTTTCCATATTCCACATGCTCGAAAGGAATCTGGGCAAGAAAATCAGGGTCATTCTGGATCCAGCATACGGTTTTGAAGGTACTCTTGCCGCTGTAACCCATGAACCTCCTGGAATATGGCTCTCAGACGCTGAGGCGGTGGTTTTAAGGTCAACAATTGCTCAGCCCATACCTCAAGTCGCAAGCAGAGAAGAAAGAAGCGAGTTATTCCTTCATCTCAATTCAGTTCAACGTATAGAAGTTTTGCATGCCCCTCCACGACGCTAAGGAAGCGCAGAAAAACGGAGTTAGCCAACGGGGAAGAACACTTTAGCCAAAACAGAAACAACTATCAGAGCCACCGAAAAAACCACAAGAAACTCTGGTCTGATTTTGATGCCTTCAGTTTCTTCTTCGAAGAACCTCAGCAGCCCCGCGCTCGCTGCGGGCATTGGACCAGTTTCTTTCTTTTTCTTGCTCATCGAGTTTTTCCTTCTGCTACTGGGAAGCAATACAGTCTATAATTTTCTACATTATTAATGTTGCGCATTCCATCGAAAACTTGAGCCGTGCTTATGAGTAAATCGTTCCAATCGCCAAGTTTTAAACTCTTGAAAACATAGCTAAACTCTGGTGAAAAAGTGCACATACATGAATTTCAGGAAATGATGAAACGCTTATACTTCCAGAGGGATTCGGAACGCGGAATAGCAGGCACGTACAAGTGGCTTTCAGACGAAGTTGAAGAATTAGGTGAAGCCCTACAAGAGGAAGACAAGGAAGCAGCTGAAAAAGAGTTTGCAGACGTCATCGCATGGCTTGCATCCCTAGCTAACATAACGGGGGTAGACCTTGAAAATGCAGCCATCAACAAGTACAGTGGCATATGCCCGAAGTGCCGGCAAGCGCCATGCCAATGCATCTTCTAAATCACCAACCGCTTCTGTCCCAAACCCGTCAACATCCAGACGTACGGTCTGTCTCCTCTGCGGATGACTGTTCCTTCATGCTGGAGGAGCCTCAAATGATGCATCACAACGTTGTAGGACAAAGACGTTTCTTTTGCAATGCCTGCTGCGCCAGAAGCCCGCTGTTCTAGAATTCCCAGTATTTTGGTTCTGGCTCTAAGCCCGTTCCGTACGTTCCTTACCTTCCGAAGGTAAGCGTTTGGATGAAATGCCTTGTTGATTTTCGCTTCACCAAGGATAGATTCACGGTTTGCATTGAAAAGCTTTAGTCTTAAGCGAAGTCGAAGAGGCTGGCTTGCTTAGGCTTATTATTGTCAAACATAGATGCGATCTCGTTCCTAATGAGGGCAATCCGCTGAGCATAATACTTCGGCAATTCATACTTGTCAATCAACCGCTGAGCTGCCTCAAGATATTTCTCGATGCCGCCACGGTAAACTGTCAGAGTCAACGGTCCACCGCAGAAGAGGCACTTACCGCGAAGAGGCAGACGTCGGAAACGTTTGTTGCAGGATTTACACCTGAAGCCCTGCGTGGAAAAAGCCCGCATGTTACCAGCAATGTCACGGATAAAATGAGTCGTCAAAACCTTCAATGCAACATGGCGCACATCCACGGCGTCGATTTTCTCGCCGAGCTCCAACTGCATGTCCAATTTTTCAACCATCGACTTAAACTGCTTATATGAGCTCTCAGCGTTGCCGAGGTTTATGTCCGAAACAGGCGTCGTAAAGTTGAATCCTTCAAACTGTGCGGTAGTCCCAAGTCTATGGCTAATTATATCCATCATGGAACTGACCTGTCTAGCCTCAAACCGTTCCAAAGTCTTTTCGTAAAACTCAAAGGGGTAAGACCTGTCAACATCGAAGTCATGAGCCTGACGCTGCACCTCTCCAGTGTTAACAAAGGGGATAAGCAGCAGAGGAGCGTCCATAATCCCGCCGATCTGCGCAGGCAGGTATCGCCTAGAAAAGTTAAGAAGCGCATCCAACGCCAGCAAAACCGCGTCTTCGTCGCCGTCGCAGTCTCGGCGTTTGGCTGAGTGCCAGATAGGATGTGCATAACAGACATTAAGGTTTGTGAAGCCGACTATACGGCCTAGGATGCTGACGCAGGTGTGAGGAGCCAAGCCCGTAATCAAATGTCCAACAAGGTCGTCTGGAACTCTGACGTTATAGTAGCTTGGAAGTTTATAGACTCGTGTTAGAAGCTCATCTATGAAGTTCGCCACTCGCACGAAGTACCCCGCTGCTTTCCATGGAATAACAACGTCCTGAATTTTAAGCTCGCAAACTTGATCTGGACTAATTAAGGGTGCACCGTTTGTGTCATATGTATAACCAAGTTGCCTGAGTTTTTCAACCGCCACTCCGACTTCGGCAGGTTTAAAATGCGTCAAAGGCGCGTTCGTGGCGTCGAATCGAATCGTCCCATCCTTGTAAACCGACAAATCATACTTCGCCCGCAGAACACCCTTCTCGATAATCTCAGGCGTCTTATCTTCATTCGTCAAGCCCTTAACGCCCCTTAAGATTTTGGGGACAGGAACACCAAGCGATTGATGAGTTTCCTCTAGCAAAGCCTTGAAGTTGACCTCCTGCCTCTGATACCGAACTGCCGAAGCTTTACATGTTGGGCAAGCATCATTCTTTAAAACTCTGCCACACCGCGGGCAACTCTTCTCAGCCTCGGTTTCACCGCCACAACTGGGGCATTTCACCTTAAAAGTGTAAGTCTTGCATTGAGGGCACACGCGTCTGGCAAACTCTACAAACACAGAGTTCTTTTTTGCTGCTTCCACAAGATCTCGATGAGAGCCACCAGCCAAACCTACTGGGAAAAGGACATGCACCAAAGGTTTCATCTCCCGCCTCTTCGCCTTTTCAGGTCTGCCCATACGTGCTCCCACAAACGTGGGGGCTTTTTCCTTCACTTCAACGTCGGAAAGCAAACTTACTGCCTCCAACACGGAGCCTACGGAAGCGCCCTCCAAAGTGCGCGACGAACCGTAGCCAAGACAGAAACCGAGAGCGCATGCGTCTTCTCCTTCAAGAATTATTTTTCCATCCAACAGAGTATGGGGGGCAAAAATCAGCTTCAACACCTGAGCTACATTCGGGTCGTTTGCTCCCACAATCTTGTGAACCAATCCTGCCTCAAGAACCACAGCGGAAGCCTCCAGCCATCTCCGCAACGTCTCAACTTCCTGAATTGAAGGCAAGTTTGACCAGAAAAAGACGAAGCGGGGATGCAGCGGCACCTTAAGTGTCACAGAAAGGGAGATTGCCTCTTGTGCGGTGGGCTTGCTGTTGAATGGATTTTCCAAAATTGTGCGCAGCCTCTTTTCTGAAACTTTAGCACCTTCCGCAGCCTTAGTTATGTCACCGCCAAACCTTTCAGCGACCGCCTTCTTCAAGTCTTTAACCCACCATTCTTCAACGTAACCCGAAGGAGGAAGCGCCTTGTTGGTGTAAAGAAAATCCCCGTAACTGATCAGGATGTCACCCAAAAACAGGATTTTAGCAATCTTGTCCTTTAGGCTGTTATAGTTTTCGAGGGAAACACGGACAACAGAACCATCCTTCAGTAAGACAACAGGAGGTTCAAGAGTATCCACTGGCACTGTAATGCCTCCTTTTCCAGGCAGTTCCAGACGCATCTGAGTCCCAGCCGCCAAAAACTTATCCACCACAAGCATGGTCGCCGGGTGCACCCCTACGGCTGAAAGCCCAGTGTTACGCGACCTGCCGTACCTAAGCCTGAAGCCTCCACGCCTAGACGGGAACGAGAAAATTGGGCGCCCCGCAATCACGTCATCCATAAACCCCGAGGATTTCTTTTCAGATTTTACGCGGAATTCTCTAAGCCAATCCCACCCTTGAAAACCCAGCTTTTCTATGATAACTAAAACTTTAAGAGCACGCCCCACGATGCCGTCGTTGACAACCCGGAGAGCCCCACCTCTCACGCGATTGGTCTCTACTCTTGGAAGGTTTCGGAAAGAAGATACTTCTACAGGATCGGATTCTGTGCCTGTAACCTCAACAGGAAGCCATTCCAGCGCTTTCTTCAGTTCTTCATCGGGAATATGATATTGGAAGCGCCCCACCGAACGCTCGTATAATCTCAGTTCCTCAATGAATCGAGAAATCTCTTCCGCTGTCGGCTTGTATCTGTCCAATCCAAGGAGGCGTCGCACAAAATCTCCAACAACAAGAGTCAGCGCCTGATCAGTGCCCCCGGCGGACCGTATAGGACCTGCAAAATATATGGCCAAGTACCGCGTCCGATCCAAGTTCTCTTTTATTTTAACCTGCGCCACACCCTGTATCGGAGCCGCAGTAAGACCCTCCGTGAATATCGCAAGCGCCGTCCGAATAGCCTGTTCCGCCGCCCTCTCAGGCTCCATGCGTCCAAACTTACCGTAGACAGTTTCTTCCGCAATTTTAAATGCAATTTCTTCCCGTTGCAGTTTTGCTCCTAATTCCCGGATGCTGGCAGCCACTCCTTTGGGTCCAACGAGACCTTCTACGAGGTCGGCAATGTCATTCGCAATCACGCATTCAGTCTTTAGCGTCGGGTCCAATCCCTTCGCCCTTGCGCTATCGCTTATTGCATATAACTGCTTGAGCTGGCGCTCCATGCTCTCAATGTAGGCGTTGTAGCCCTCGCTCATTTTACCGTTCAAGCAGTTTGCTCCCCACGTACATTACTAAACACAGCGTTATTTTGGCTTTCTAGCATGAAAAACGAAAAAACCTCACAATGCGAAAGTCACTTCAGCGGATTCAGCTCAAAAAATTCAGGGCTTCATCCTTTTTATCCCATTGACAATCTCAGAGACCCTTTGCTGCGCGTCGGTGCTTTCAATAAGGTTGCCAGTGACAATTATGTCTGCGCCCGCGGAAGCGGCAGTTAGCGCTTGCTCCTTGGTTCTTATTCCACCACCTACAATTAGAGGAATCTCTACGAAATGTTTAACCGTGCGAATCATTTCAGGAGGCACAGGGTCCTTGGCTCCCGAGCCGCCTTCAAGATATATGAAGCGCATGCCAAGGTACTTGCCGGCAAGGGCGTGTGCGGCTGCAAGCTCTGGCTTGTTATACGGCACAGGTATTGCTTTGCCTACTATGCTGGCGGTGCCGCCTTCGCCTACTATTATGTAGCCCATAGAAATCGGTTCCAAACCGTACTTTTTCACAAGAGGGGCTCCCAAAATTTGGGCGCCTATGAGGAAGTAGGGGTCCACTGAATTCAGAAGAGACATAAACCATATGGCGTCCGCATGTCGGCTTATCCCAGTCACGTTATTCGGAAAAAGGATTGTTGGAAGGTCAACGGTTCGTTTGATAGCTTTGACCACATCATCAAGGTGAGCCTGTGAAACAAAAGTTGAGCCACCAATCATTATAGCAGCGGTTCCGCTTGCTTTGGAGTTTTCCGCAACCCGGGACGCTTGAGGAGGCGTTATCTTCTCAGGGTCAACAAGAGTTATATGAATTGACCCTTCCGCCTTTATTTTTTCGAGTAAGTACGTCTCAACAAGCCCAGGCATGCATTAATCACCTCGTGGTTAAGCATTTCCAGTGTTTATGGCTGTTCTTTTTGAAGAGCCGTATACTCTATCGGTAAGCATGCAATAAACGTCAACTTCGCCTTGAGCAGGCCTTATTTGAAATTCTTCCTGAAGGCCACAACTGCTACAGCCTGCCACGGCACGATTTTCTTCTCTGAATATTTCCACCCTAACGGTTTCTTTTCCACATTTTGGGCAAGAGAAGAATTTGGGCAAACGCTTCTTAGGAACGCGAACAACTTTTTTTCTTCTTCGCCCCATTGTAACAGCCTTCTGCAACGTTTTTGGTTACGCTCCTTTAATATTTATGCTTGCCCTTAAATACTTGCCTACAGCCATAGAGCATAGGAAGTACAGACAGATGAAATTGTCACCTTCTGTCCTAGATTTGGACTGGCCCGAGGTCGAAAAAAGAATCAGACGGTTCATCAAAGAGTACGTAGAAAACTCTGGAGTAGAAGGTATCGTTGTCGGCCTGTCAGGCGGGATTGACAGCAGCACAACAGCCGCATTGTCCAGTCTGGCAATAGGGGGAGGGAAGGTTTTAGGCCTTTTGCTTCCAGAAAAGGAAACGTACAACCCCAAAGACGTTGAGGATGCAAAGTTCGTTGCGAAGAAATTCGGCTTACAAACACAAGTCTGTGACATCACACCCGCCCTAGAAGCAATTTACAACACCATACCCATATTCGACTCAGCAGAAAAGCTTTGCAAAGGCAACATAAAAGCAAGAACCAGAATGATTTACCTGTATTATTACGCGAATAAACTCAACAGGATAGTCTGCGGGAGCTCTGACAAGTCAGAAACTATGATGGGATACTTCACCAAGTGGGGAGACGTAGCCGCCGACATATCACCAATAATGGACTTATACAAAACACAAGTACGCAAACTTGCCGTTTATCTTGGATTCCCAGCTGAACTGGCAGCAAAACCATCCACTCCTGCCCTGTGGCCTAACCAATTCGCTGAAACAGAACTCGGTGTCAAATATGAAACGCTTGATCTCATCCTTTACGGACTTGAACACTTCATGACAATAGAAGACATCGCACAACAACTAAGCATTGACAAGAGTCTTGTTGAAAAGGTTAAAAGCAGGTGGCTATCGACAGAACACAAGAGAAGAGTCCTCTTGACCCCAAAACTCGAGTACAGAACCGTTGGAACAGACTTCAGACTCCCACGAAACACATACTAAGCAAAGAGAGGAAATATAGAATATGGCAGAAAAGATCAAAATCGCGCTTGCCCAGATAAGCAGCAAACGCGAGGACAAAAAGGCAAATCTGAAAAAAATCGAAAGACTCACCGTAAAAGCACAAGGACAAGGCGCGAACCTCGCCATTTTCCCAGAACTCTCATTGACCGGTTATGTGGTGAGAGACCAAATTTACGAATTGGCTGAAACAATACCGGGGCCATCAATCAGGGTTGTGGAGGACTTAGCCAAGAAAACAGGAATGCATATCATTTTCGGCATGCCAGAACTTAGCGAAAAAACAAAAGCCACAATATTCAACACAGCGGTTTTGGTGGGACCGGAAGGCTTCATTGGCAAGTACCGCAAAAGGTACCTTCCCACTCACAGCGTTTTCGAGGAGAAAAGATACTTTCGCCCTGGGTGCCACACAGCTGCCTTCGAAACACCATTGGGAAACATAGGACTATGCATATGCTACGACGTCTTCTTCCCAGAAGTGTTTCGTCTTACGCGGCTTATGGGAGCACAGCTGATCGTAGTCATCTCAGCCTCCCCAGCTGTGCGCAGAAGCTACTTTGAGATCTTGACGGCTGCCAGAGCTTTAGAAAACACGGCGTTTCTTGCATTCGTCAATTTGGTGGGTGTGGAGGATGGGCTGCAGTTTTGGGGAGGAAGCAGGCTGGTGAGTCCGACAGGAGACGTACTCGCAAAAGCAAAGTACGATGAGGAAGATCTTGTCATCTGCGAAGCAGACTATAACGATTTGGTAGCAGCAGAAACTTTCATCCCTACACTCAGGGATTTGCGCCCCGAACTTTTTGAAGAACTTAAGAGACGCTCCGAACAGCTCTAATTTCACAATCCTTCATCAGCGTCTAGCCACTTGGCTTGATATCACATCACACACCAAATCACAGATGCATCACACCAGTCCGTGACATCAAAGAATGATGGTATTAATCACATGTGATTTCTCTTGGAAAGTGACGTCACACTTCATAGACAAATACCGCTACTTGATAAGGAGTGAAGGTAAACTTCATACAAAGATAGTGGTGGTTTTAGGACATCTGAGCCTTAAAGTAACAATCTAAAGAGGTGTTTTTGATTCCTGGAAATGTTTCGTTTTAGTGCTGAAGCGAATCCTTCTAAGATAGCTGGAGCGGTAGCAAGCGATGTTAAAATTTCAGCATAAATCTTTTTTTGAGCCTTATTCAAGGAATAAGCATTGATTACCGCTTATAAATGGTTCAAAGACACCAAAATGTGGTATATTCTGATTTAAACAACTTTAGCAGGTTATTTTTTTAGTGTTAAGACAGATTCCTCACTAACACGTCGGAGATTAAGTTTAAATGCAGAGCCAGTATACAAAAGTGTATCCATTCAATATAATGCAGAGGGAAGGAAATTGAAATTAAAAGAGAGCGTTCAAGCGTGGTTAAATGGGGCTCTAAACGACCCCATAGTTAAAATACTCTCCAAAAACAGCCAATTAACTAAAACACAGCTCGAAACACTCTTAATAGACATTTTAGCCGAAAATATGTCTGGCAAACAGCTAAAATACGATGAAAAAGCCATGTTAAGGCTAACAAAGGCTAAAATAAGTCGCGGCTCCTTCAACAGGACATTAAAACAGTCCAAAGAAAACGTAATAAAATCGATTTACACAGTGTTGCTTTTAGGGTACCTAGGAGTGTTTGAAACCACAACTCTTGACCCTTACCTTGAAATAGCTAACAAACTGCATGAATATGTTGAAGCACATAAAGACATACCCTCAAAAGGTGAAGACCTAAAAGACCACCTAAAAGTCATAGAAATCATAAGACAGGAGCTAGAAACAAGCCTAAATCGGCTTTCTAGTCCATCAGAAGAGCCTTTGTGACGTCACAAATCACATCAAACAACACCAAATACGCCTCAAAAACCAAAAAATAAAAACGCTGCCAAACAAGCGTTTAAAGCAGAAATAAGCGCAAATATCAGAGATTTCTGTGCCATGTACGTAGTAAGAGGCGTGCCAAACATCCAAGGTCAACTGTGATGTGTGACGTCATATAGAACAGCATGTCAAGATCACCATAAAACTTAAATTCTCTATGGATAACTGTGATGTGTGATGCAACCGTTCAAATCACGCATAAATCACAGAAGTGAAACAGATTGATTGATGTTCTAACGGTGTTCTTAGGCGTACTGGTCGTGGTTACAGTCTTCGCTTCGGTTGAGTATTACAGGCGCCTACGTGAAGCCCAAAAAGAGTATGAAAAAGCCAAGAGCGCCGTTGAAGACATCGTGCTAAGTTTCAATCGGGAACTCAAAAGGGAAGCCGAAAGGTTGGAGATAGTTGCGTACAAGATAGAGGGAAGCAGCGCCAAAGCGGATGCAAACACCAAAAGGGTTGACGCCTTCGAGAAGAGAATTGAACCCTTAGAAAACCAACTGGGTGAAATAGCTAAAACGCAGGCAGCCGTTCTTTCGCAAGTATCCGAAGCAAACAGAAAAGTGCAGAGCCTCGAAGCAGAACAAGAGGCTCTTAAATCAAAAATATCGGGGGTAGAGGAGCAATTGCAGAAGTTAACCGCTGTGCCCGACATACCTATTGAACCAGTGATACCTATCAAAAGAGACAAAGCGATGTCGGCGTTAACAGATACAGAAATTGCAGTGTTGGAAATGTTATTCACGGAGGGTGCGAAAACAGCACCAGAGATCAAGGAGAGGGTGCAACTTAGCAGGGAGCACACGGCGAGGCTGATGAAGAAGCTCTACGAGAAAGGGTATTTGGAAAGAGAAACGGGCAAAATCCCGTTCAGGTACAGTGTCAAGAAGGAAATGGAAAAATTTTTGAAGAAATCCGAAAGCCCACAGATCTAACTATTCCAACGTAATTTTGTCTTGCTCATTTAGTTTCTTGAGACGACTATCCATCTCAGTCAAGTTGGAGGAAGAGGGTAATCCATAGTCTACCTTTGCATGAGCCTCCAAGTACTCTGGGTAGTGTGTGACCTTTATCGGAACCGCAAACTTGATCTTCGGCTCAGATATGAGCAAAGCTTCGCCCACATCAAGCATCTTAATCTCTGTCTCGCTGTACTCCATATACGGGGTATTTTCAGTCAAGTACACGCGATCTTTCTTCAACTCCGTTTTCATTATTACCTTAGTCCACAACTCAGCAAAAACATCAAAGTTAATCCTGGAAGGCCGTGGTGTGACGGCGTTGATGCCAACACGGTACTTGCGGTAGGTCAAGGCTATATCTGAGAATATTGTCTTAGGCTTGTTCGGGTCAAGGAACTCATGAGCCTCTTCAAGGGTGATAAGCAAAGTGGGAAGTTTCCGCCATCCCTCATAGTTTTCCTCCCACATGCGCTTGTAGTGCTCTGCGATTGCGGAGGCAGATAAACAAACGATGCGGTTCTGGTCTTCGGAACGAAGGCCTGAAATGTCAATCAAACAGGTTACGCCGTTACATATATTCTGCAGGGCACTTTCAACGAAAGTGTAATTTGACGCAGGAAAAAGGTCATGGGACAACGAAGAAAGCTTTTGCAGGAGAGCCTCGATGACCACTTTCTGTGCACGAACGCCGACGGTGCCTTCAGCTTTATAGGTTTCCCGCGTGCGTTCAATCCAGTCTGGTCCAAATTGTCGGTACAATGCCCATGCGAGTCTCTTCTGAGGAGGTTGAATGTCGGGGAAAAGAGTATCCAGTTTTGCGGGAGTTAAAGTTCTAAGACCGACAGCCATTTTTCCATCTTTCGCCGAGTAGTATTGGACGCGGCTGTGAAAGAGAGGGTGATCCTTCAAGCCGCGTTGAGGTTTGATTTCCTTTCCATCCAAAAGCTGCCCGGCAAAATCATAAATGAGAGCCACTGTTCGAGGACTGTTATCAATTATTTGGGCGTTCAAAATGAGCTCAGTGTTCGTTTTTCCAGAACCAGTCATCCCGAACATTCCCATCATTCGCGGTATAGCATCTATGTTTATGCCAACGGTGCCTAGAAGCTGGTCTTCTGAACGCAATCGTCCTATTTCTAGTTCTCCAGAAAGCTTTAGTATAGCGCAGTCTTCCTCGCTTGCCGCGTAAACCTTGTCCCTGTAATTTGGGTTGAAAGTGGGAGAACGCAGCTTACCCGCCTTCTTTTCCAAAAACAAAACCGCATTCACGCTACGAAAAGAAGAGTATGGCCCAAAAGCCTCTTTGCCCTCAGCCTCGCGTAGCTGTTCTATTGTTTCAAGTGTTGAGCTGCTTTCAGAATTGACGACTCGCGCGTAAAAAGTTCTCTCTGCTGAATCTATGCGCACTATCTGTCCGAAAGACAAACTGACATCCTTGTGAGCCAGGAAAGAAACTGAATCGCCTTTTGTCCCGCAGACAAACCCTATTGAGTTAGTATTGGTCATTCCACCACTCCCATTCAAAAGCATGTTTCACACCGTGAATTTCATCTGCGAAACTGCATGAGCGCTCTTCACTTCTCAGAGCATCTAGAAGGCCTGCTGCGGCCAGTTTCTCCTCAATCTGATCGTGATAAGAGAGCAGCATCGAGTCGGAAGGTGCAGAAAATTCATGCGCTAAATAAAGGCTTATAGGATAGCCGACACATCTGGGGTCTTCGGACACGCTGGTTAAGGGCGAGAGCAACTCGCTGATGTCTTGTTGAGTAAGGTAATCCATTATGTCACAGCGAAAAACGTGTGAGCTCTCGGCGCACAACTTCACGATGGTTATGTCTCCATAGAGGCTTTTGTCCTTGTCAGCTTTCCTCACTGGATAGTAAACCCAGATATCGTAAGGAGCCATCATGTACGTAGTAGCCACTAAATCCCTTCCCTTTTCATCATGTAAAGACGGAGAGTTTTTGCTAATTGCCAAAAGCCTTACTCCATTTTTCTCGCATTCTTCATAAAGAGACACACGGAACTTCCTTTCTCCACCGAAGTACCCGCCGCCGTCTAAAAGTAGATACATACTACGTACATCGCCATGTACGTAGTAAGAGCCAGAAAGCGCTTCGTTGAGCGCCCTCAGAGCCACCTGGCTTTCAAGTTCGATTCGAAAATCCTGTAGATAACTCCTACGTACATGGGCATCCCCAACAACAGTGCATATTCTCTCGGAATAATTCCAGTCAACTGAACGCCCTTTAACCGTAGCGCATGCGGCACGCATCAAGTAGATTCCCCAATTGTTGGCTCTTTTTAGAGCGCGGGTTGAGCAGTCGACAGCCATAAAACATCCGTCGTGAAAGTTAACTCTTCTTAGGGGTTTGATCAGCGACACATCAGGCTTGACAGCAATTAAAGGTTCCGTTCTAACTTCAACTCCGCCAGCAACTTTGCCTCTATCAACGTAGCATTTTAGCTTCATTTCCATATCTGCGAAATCTAACGGAATATTGCTCATCAGCAGACCCCGGTGTAGGTTGTATTCTTTTTACGCTTTAGAAGGTTTTATGTTTTTCACCGAAAAAGAGAAAATTTATAGCCAACTATAAATGTTATTAGAGGTATTACCGCAAGCGCTGTTTCACCGCTGCTTGAGGAACATTAGATACCACCTTGTACTTCAAGTTGTTGGCTCCACCGCTCCTTAGAAGCATCCCTCTAGAAGTCATTCGGGCAAGATATGTGGAAACAGTGCTAAGGCTGATGGGTTCCTTAAACTCCTGTTCATAGATGGATTGAACATCTTTAGAGGAGAACCAAATCAGCGGAAAATTCTTCTGGATAAGTAGAGTAACCTTTTCGAACCTTGAAAAACTATTACTCTTAACCGGGCTTGCGGTAGTTGAATTTGCTCCTTCAGCCGGCATTCCGCCTAACAATTCTACAAGATCTAGCAAGTGTAGTGCTTTTTCTCTCGTTATTTGCCCTTCGAACGCAATAGTGTAGCGATTGCCTTCACTATCGAAGAGCTCTACGCGCATTTTTCGAGCCGGCATTGCGGTGCGCACCTAAAGCGGTGTTCACAAGCTTTACACTTCACAACTTATAGCTGTTATGGTGAAAGAAGAATTTGCAAAAAGGCAGTATTATTGAGTAAAAGGCGAAAGCGCCTAAAATTTCCATTTTTTCGCAGTAACATGTTTCACATGAATTTGGATTGAATAATTAATGACAAGCTTTGCCTTGTTCACTCTTTCCAGTAGAAGTTTAGGGGTGTCTCTTTCACAGAAAAGGAACAAGAAGAGAGTAAATTTTAGGAAATAGTAACAGCAAAACGTAGATTTTTATGTAAATTCACAATGGATTCACAGATATGTGAAGGAAGAGAAGCGGATTAGCGAAAAAGCTGGACAATAATTATTTACTGTAAGATATCTTGACCTTGAAAGTGTATACAAAAAGCATAAGCATATCAAAAACATCATAACAAACACTGGCACCCCTCTGTTTCCTATCGAGATATAATGCCGCTATTTTAGTAAGAGTATGGCAAAAAATCTGTTTATTTGATTATCTAATTTCTTTTATGTAATAATTCTTATATCGTTAACGTTATTTAACATTCAGAGTATATTTCCAGAAAAAGGAAATCAATATTGCTTTTATGATTAAAGTATATTTCCAGTAGAAACCTTGGGGTGGGCGTTTCCCTTCATTATTTGCTTTCCACACAAAGTTACTGATATTCTGCAAGAATATTATGCTTCGAAACTATTTTTTTGTACTGTGCCCTTTATCTGCTCCACCAGAAATAACGGTGGTGCCTCTGAAAATAGGAGAAGGGCAAATACAATGGGGGACTCAAATATACTCGACAGCGTATTCGACAAGTTTGTCAATGGCACTAGACTGTTCAAAGATCGAGAAGCCTTAAGGCATGATTACCTTCCTGAAAAACTACCTCACCGAGAGGAACAGATAAGGCTTCTTGGCGAAACAGTCGCACCAGTTTTAAAGGACGCACGATGCTCAAACATTTTTATCTACGGCAAAACTGGAACCGGTAAAACCGCTGTAACAAAGTATGTTCTAAGCCACTTAGAGTTTAAAGCAAAAGAGTACGGCTCACCAGTCAAATTTTGTTATGTGAACTGTCGAATGACAGGGTCAGAATATCGCGTGTTCGCGAGTCTAAGCCAAAGTTTGGGAGCAGCTATCCCATTCACCGGATTGTCCGTTGGCGAAGTGTTCGATAGATTCCGCAACAGTCTTGATGCCACACGGACAATTTTCATTGTGGTTTTAGACGAAGTAGACGCTTTGATTAAAAACCGAGGCGATGGCCTTCTGTATGAGTTGACCCGGATAAATGAAACGCTCGCCAAGAGCAAGGTTTCAATCATAGGCATTTCCAATGATCTTCGGTTGAAAGAGTTTCTTGATCCACGCGTTTTCAGTTCGTTAAGCGAGGAAGAACTAGTTTTTAGACCGTATGATGCAAGTGAGTTGAGGAACATTCTTCTTGAACGTTCCAAGATTTCTTTTTATGAAGGTTCCTTGTCTGATGCCGCTTTAAGTATTTGTTCTGCTTTGGCTGCCGCGGAGCATGGAGATGCGAGGCGGGCTTTAGATTTGTTACGGGTTGCGGGTGAAATCGCGGAACGCCAAGGCGCTAAAATGGTTACGGAAGAGCACGTCAAGGAGGCGGAAAAACACATAGAGCATGATAGAGTGATGGAAGCGCTAAAGAATCTCACTCTCCATTCTAAGTTGGTGCTTTTAAGCGTTTACCGCTTAGGCAAGTCAACTGCCACAACCGGCGAAATATACGATGTTTACAACAAACTTTGCGATGAATTAGGCGCTGGGCTTCTCACTCAAAGGCGTTTAGGCACTCTGGTTAATGAACTTGATGCAATGGGGCTGCTAAACGCGAAGGTTGTGAGCATGGGGCGTTACGGTCGCACCAAGAAGATAAGACTGGAGATATCCCGTGCTTTGGTCAAAGAAGTCTTCAGCAGCGATGCAAGGCTGGGGCATATTTTTGACAAGGCTTGATAAGGTGCGTTAATCTTGAAAAGCGGCTGGGCGAGATGCCCTGTTATTTTACGCGTTTCTAAATGAATGGCAGAATAGTTGTTTCCAGCGTTTGCAAGTTTACAACTGGCACTTTTCCAGGCGTTGGCATTAACCCCAGCTTTTCCATGTACTCTGTTTGTTCCTGCCAGCCGCCTGAATTTACGACTAACACGCCTCGGTAATTACAGTAGCCTACTACGTGCACGTGTCCGGAGTGAAAGATGTCTGGAACGCGGTCCATGACTAAGAAATCTCGGTTTTCGGGAGATAGCATTGTTTTTCCTCCGTACAAGGGAGCTAAATGGCGGCTCTGCAGCAGAAGTTTCATTGCTTTTTCAGGGTGCTCATGGTTTAGCCCTGGGACTGAGCTTATGACATCGTCAAGGCTGCGGCCGTGGTACATCAAAACTTCTACGTTGTGCAAGCTTACTAGGCAGGGGTTTCCAAGGGAATGTATCTTTCTTTTCTCTTGAAGAGTTCCTAGAAAATCCTCCGAGATCGCTGGTTGAGGCAGCGCGTTTCTTGCAGCGTCATGGTTTCCAGGAGAGACTACGACTTCGATGTAGTCTGGTATTTGCTCGATTAGCTTTGCGGCAAGCTTGTACTGTTTGTGGACGTCTTTTATTACGAGTTCCTCTATTTGGTTGGGGTAAACTCCCACGCCGTCAACGATGTCGCCTGCGATTAAGACGTATTTCACGTGTGCCGCTATCTCTTTCATTTGTTCGTTTCCGTACTTGCCGTTAAGCCACAGGATGAAGCGGTTGAAGGCTTCTCGGTTGAATTTTGTGCTTCCCACATGGATGTCTGAGGTTAGCACGGCGTAAACAGGTTCGGTGGCTCTGCGTTGAGGTTTTTGGCCTACTTCTGGGAAGATTATGTCCTCAGCTAGGAATAGGTTGCTTCTTGTCTTCACGACTGCTACACATACAACTTGGTCGGGGATAAGACTGCGGGCTTTTTTGTGGAGTTCTTCTGGTGCATTTTGAGATATTAGAATCGTGGCGCTTGCCTGTAAATCCTCGATTATTAGCATCATCTGCTTCTTAGCTTCGCGTTTTTCAGCGACCATGCCGATTATCTTCAGTTTTGTCTTTGCTGCCGATTTCAGCGCCTCTGCTATCGGAGTTGCGGCTCTAACGTCAATTCTTTGCCTTAGGAGGCGTTCAATTCGTTTAAACCTGTCTTGAAAATATTGGAGGTATTCCTCGATGGTTCCGTTGGAGCTAAGCTTTCCTGTAGGGTCTTCTATTATGGTGATTTTTGCCTCTACATCCTTTGCGTAAGGGTGAAAAGTGCTTCCGCCTTCGGTTACGCGTGTTTCTGGGATTTCTGCTGTTTCTTTCTCTTGAGGTGGCGTCTGAACTTGGGCTTCTTCGGGTTCTGACTGTTTTAGGAGCGTTTCCAGGAAGTTTCTGTCTATGAATATTGGTTTTTCGTCCAACTCCTCTATTCTTTGCAGCGCATTGTTTATTATCGCATTTGGGTCGCTGATGGCTGCAGCTGAGCGTAAGAGTTCAAAAGCTTCTCTGTTTAATTGATATCCTGCTGCAATCGTTGTTTCAACGGCTTTCTGTAGTCTTTCTTGTTCATCCATGCTTCAAGGCGTTCCTTCTTTTTGGTTTATTTGTTTACTCGCTCTCTTTTCATTCTTGTGGCTGGTAACTACCGCACAGCAACCACGTGGCGGTGGCTGGTTCTATGTGTGTTCTCCTCTATTAGTTTATTCACTTTTGACTGGGTAGGTGTAGACTGGGCAATTTTCAACATGTTGATTGTACATTTATCTTTAAATTCCATCATATGCGTTCAGGTTTATATAGCTGCTTTGATTTTTAGATATGTTAATTCAAATATGTAGGTTGAATTGGCTGAGGTAGTTGTAATGGGTGATTTGCGGAAGGTGCAGCGCACACGCACTGGCACTTTTTTTGTTTGCTTGCCCAGGTCTTGGGCTGAGCTTCACGGTTTGAAGAAAGGCAGTTTGGTGGCTCTTGATGAAACTACCGATGGCAAACTCTTCGTTGATCCAAAATATAATGCTGAGCAGCAGCCTAAAGTTGTGACTTTAAACGCTGGCCCGTACCTGCGGCGTGAGATTATAGGACGTTATCTTTTAGGCTTTGACATGATTCGCATCGAGGCAAAGGACCGCATCGATTTTGAGGTTAGGAACCTTGTTAAGGATGCTGTGGGCTCTTTGATAGGGTTGGAGATTGTTGAGGAAAGTTACAATCAGATAGTTTTGCAATCTTTGCTGGAGCCTTCTGGTTTTCCGCCCGAGAAGATTTTGCGGCGAAATTACGCTATAGTCAGCGGAATGAATCGTGACGCAGCGAACTCTTTTATCAACGGCGACGTGCAGTTGGCTAAGAGCGTTATAGCTCGAGATGACGAGAGCAACAGGCTTTATTTCTTGTTGGTGCGCATTCTACGTACGATTATTCAGAATCCTCGCTTAAGTGACAAGCTAGGGTTAACTGCGATAGAATGTGTGGACTACCGTTTGGCTGCGAGTTTGATTGAGGCTATCGGGGACGCTTGTGTGCAGGTAGCTACCAAAACTGTAGAGCTTAATGGGGTCAAGCCTTCTGAAGAACTGCAGCGGCTGCTGGCTGGTTTGCAGGCTGTATGCTATGAAGCTCATGAACAGGCGCTGAAAGCCTTCGTTAACAAGGACATAGCTTTGGCTGAAAACGTCCGGAAAATGAGCGAGAAGATTGAACCCGTGTTCGTGAACATCGAGAAGGTTGCGAAGGAGCAACAGGTTGAGGTATTGCCGCAGATCTTGGCTGCAGCATCTTTTCTGAGGCAGATTTATGAGCACAGTGTGGACTTGGCGGACCTAGTTGTATGACTTACTTTTCCTCCATAACTGAGGCTGAACTGACGTATGTTTCTTTGTCTATACCCCCTTGTTAAAGGAATTATAAATTGATGAGTTTAGCCCATTTTCAATATGGTTTGGCTGTTTTCTGCGCCAATAGCGATAGCCCCCTCTATAGGTTTCTGCAACGAACCGCTAATAGGTGCCAAATAGCTTCTGCGCTGCCAGCGTGAGGCTGGAAGGAGCGTTTTACCACGTACATGCCACTTGTAGGACTGGGCGTCATTGTTAAATCCCCTGCTGCCATACGTAAGGGTGGTGAAGCATGTGCACGCAAAGTCTTCCAATGGTAAACAGTACCACATAGCCTGCGCACGAGGCGACTTAGCTGAGACGCTTCTGGTGCCCGGTGACCCTGACCGCGTTCCAAGAATCGCCCGCTTCTGGGACACGGCGAAAGAGGTTTCCAGCAACCGTGAATTTCGCAGTTACACAGGCAAATACAAGGGCGTCTCTGTCTCCGCCTTGTCCAGCGGGATAGGTCCGGCTTGCATGGCCATCGCTGTCAACGAAGCCGCCAACATAGGCGTGCGCACTTTCATCCGGGTAGGCAGCACGGGTGCTATACAGCCTGGCATCAACTGCGGCGACGTGATCATATCTTCCGCAGCCGTGCGCCTAGACTACGCAAGCAACTGCTACATCATTCCTGAGTATCCAGCGGCAGCAAACTATGAGGTGTTGTTGGCGCTCGTTGAAGCAGCCGAAAACCTAGGCCTCTCAAACTATCATGTGGGCGTAACGGCGACAACCGCTGACTTTTACGCAGGTCAAAATCGTCCCAACCGACTGTGCGAGACCTGCGAAATGTCAAACCTGGTGCCTACGTTACAGAAGGCGAGTGTGCTGAACGTGGAAATGGAAACAGCCACCCTTTACACGTTAGCCAGTCTCTTCGGGCTTCGTGCGGGCGCAGTGCTGGCAGTTTATAACAGTCACTTCACAGGTGAGTTTAAGGCAGGTGCGGGCGAAGAAAGCGCCATAAAAATCGCCAACGAAGCCGTAAAAATACTCAACGAATGGGACGCTAAGAAAAGAAAGAGTAAGAAGCGCTGGCTTTACCCTTCGCTTCTAACTTCGAAATGAAAAACTCTTTTAGACCCGCTTGCAACTCTCCTAGTCAAGCCGGGGTGGCGGAGTGGTTATCGCGCTGGCCTCGAGATCCAAGTTTGCATAGTGGGCAAGCCAGCCAGTGGGCCTTTGGCTCGCAGGGGTTCGAGTCCCTTCCCCGGCGCCATCGTTCTGAGCGTTAAAAACCAAAGATCGACGCTTCTTTCTTCTTTCCCGCGCCTTCTTCATGTTCTCCTTCTTCAGATATGTGGTGTGCTACATGGATGCCTAAGCCTGTAGCGGCGCCCGCTGAAAGTCCCAGTAGCAGGTTATTGAGCCAGACGTACTGTGAGGCATTCACCAGCGCCAAAACCACAAGTACGTCAAAGATTATGCTGATGGTGAGGTAGCCGTAGCACCATGTTTTTATGCTTGTGCCCCGTGGCTGGTTTATGCCGATGCCGACCAGCACGCCGAACATTATCAGGAAGCCTATTAACGCGTAAATCCAGTCTGGAATCACTGTTTGTCACCTTTCAACAGTCTGTACTGTCATGTCCACGGGCTTTAATAGCTTATCTAGTCGCAGCCGGGCCTCTTCCTTTTTTCAACGGTTGCAGGCTCAGGCGTTTAATACCGTTAGCTTTTTACTGAACCTGTATATGTATTAACTTTCCAAGTTGGTGGTTGCAGTAACAAAATTCGATGAGAGACACTGCCACAAATGGGCTCTGCTCCTGCGTGAAAGGCGGCTGAAGCTGGACCGGATTCTGACCGCGTTAGCCGCGGAAGACCTTGATGTGGCGAAGCGCTTGTTCTCCGAGGTTTTTTACGGAGTCTCCGCTGGCGACCGTTCTGACCCAGGCATGGCGGGGTCGCTTTTGTACCACATGGCTATGGTTACCAAGATGGAGACTGAAACCAACTTGCTAATTAACGAGTTTCATGCATGCTTGCCTGATGTAGATGAGGAGTTGCGATTTTACGGGGATTTCCTTTCCGACGCCGCCGCGCTTACGAAAGCAACTGTTCCGTTGAAGTTCAACACGTCCAAAGTGGTAGCCAATGGCAGTTTGAGTGCTGAAGAGAAAATTCGTTTGTTCACCAGCTTGAAAGAGAAGACCAAAACCCTGGAAAAAACGCTGAGTGCAGGAAATCCTAATGTAGTTGGCCGTCTCGAAAGCTTGTTCCTTGATTGGTCGCAGCACATAGCTGAAATGCGTCTGCGGCAAGAATATGAAACTATTAAGGGTTTTCTCTTTATGGCGGAGCTGGCTAAAAGCATCGGTGTTCCACGGCTTAAGGCTTTCATGAACAATGTACAGGACAAATTCGGCGAGGAAACTGTCAGAATCGCCCTCGACGTGACGCTTAAAGTTGGAATGCGGAGAGAAAAACTGCAGTCCATAATGCTGAGCGACCACTTCATCAACTACACCATGAGCGTGGCAAAGCTGGACGGGCGTATGCTGTTTCTGAACTGTCCAATCTTTGGCAGCCACCAGTACATGACTGCGCATTTAGGCGTGAGCGATGAGGTGTCGGCTCTGTTTTGCACCTACTTCTGCTACGCGCACGCAAAGGCTATGTTGAACACAGTGCTTCCTTTTACGTTTACCCTTTGGCAGCCCAAGCGGATTGCCACGCATGGAGAGTGCGAGTTTTACCTCAAGCTTGCACATTCGCCTACAGCGCAACCCGCAAATTTTGTCCCTCTTGTTCTCTCTTGGAACGTGACTCGAAAATGTAACTTAAAGTGCCCGCATTGCTACATCAACGCCACCACACAAGAGCTCCAGAACGAACTCAGCACCGAAGAAGCGAAGAGCCTCATGGATCAAATAGCCGAAGTCAGCCGCCCTCTGCTGATTCTGAGCGGCGGAGAGCCTCTTTTGCGCACAGACATTTTTGAGCTTGTCCGTTATGGCGCTGGTAAAGGTTTCAAGATGGGTCTCGGAAGCAACGGCACCCTGATCGATGGCAAGGTGGCGAAGGGGCTAAAGGAAGCAGGTATAACCACGGTTTCCGTGAGTCTGGACTCCAGCATTCCCGAAAAGCACGACGAATTCAGGAACATGAAGGGTTCTTGGGAAAAAGCCGTCGGCGCCATTAAGGCTCTGAAAGAAAACAATGTACTCGTTCAAGTGAACACGACGGTGACCCAGCAAAACTACGGCGAAATCGACGACATCATGACGCTGGCTGAAAGTCTCGGGGTTGAGAACTTCCACCTGTTCTTTCTCGTGCCGACGGGAAGAGGCGTGAAAATCGCCGACATATCCCCCGCAAAGTACGAACACATGATATGGACGGTTTTTGCGAAAGCTGCCAAGCGCAAGCTTAATGTGCGCCCTTCGTGCGCGCCGCAGTTTATGCGAATCGCGAAGGATGTGGGCTTGGACATGCGACAGTGGATTCGAGGCTGCATCGCAGGGCTTTATTATTGTCGCGTTTATCCCAACGGCGACATCACTCCATGCCCTTATCTGCCGGTGAAGCTCGGCAATATACGCGAAAAAGCATTCAAAGAAATCTGGTTTAATTCCGAGGTCTTCAAAACGATGCGCAACTTTGACGCCTTAAAGGGCAAATGCGGCGTGTGTGAACATCGAAGCATATGCGGGGGCTGCCGTGCGCGCGCTTATGGTCTCTCAAGCGATTTTATAGACTACTGCGGCGACCTCCATGAGCCGGGAGAGTTGAATGGAGACTATTTGGCTGAGGATCCTTGGTGTGTTTACCAGCCGAAAGCCTCTTCTCAATAAAGCTTGAATTCCGGTTGGCAATGCTACTGCGATGGTTGATGTGACTCTGTTTGGTTAGAAGAGTTATCGTTTCCACGACTACTGCAGTTTTCCATATTTCATTTTGATACTTTGACGATTTTTGCCTTGAACGTGCTTCGTCTTCCTTTCATCGCTGCTCGTGCTTCTGCTCTGGTTTGAAAGTTTTCCTCGAGTTCAATCCATGGCAAACTGTTGTCGATTTTAATCCATACCGAGTACATTGAGTCTCACATTTCAAGTTAGCCGCAAAGATAACTTTGCATGGAACGATTAAAACGGTTGTGAAAATCTGCTACAGATTCGGGTACCATATTAGAAATCTATTTAAGCAATCTGATTCATCTCAATAAAAATTCAGGAGTGCAAGTTGAAGTGTTGCTTGGCAACCTGCAAGCACAGGTCCAATCAGAATCGTGCTTGTGGATAGCCGAAAACAGAGGCGGACAACATGAAACCAGAACCCCATTCCCATCCACGATACCATGTTTCTGTAGCCTCAGCTTCTGGGACACCAAAACATTGCCAAGCATCAGTTAATAGCAAGCTATTTTTACAAAGCTTTCCTGACAGTTCCTTTCTGACACCGCCGAACACCATAGGGAGGCGATGATTCTTGTCGCATGCTGGCATTTCAAAAAGCTTCGTCGGGATGTTTAAAGAAACCTCAATGGCCTATTTTTTCGATATAGGCGGTTTACTCGCGGGCTTCATGGTGGCTTCTCAACTTGGCGTTTTCCTTCTTTCACCTTGGGCTATCGCTGTTTACCCCGCTATTGTGAGCGCGAAAGGAGTCATCGGAGGTTTGCTGAGTGGTCGTTTAGGCACCGCCTTGCACCTCGGCACCATTCATCCTAGATTTTTTAAGAACACCAATAGTTTCTACAAGCTATTTGAGGCTATAATCGTCATAAACTTGGCAACGAGTGTCGCGATGGGCAGCATCGCCATTGTCTTCGGGAGCATGTTTTGGGGAATAACTTTTGCTGATTTTCCCGCGATTTTGTCGGTTGTACTGGCAACTATGGCTTTTGGTCTTCTTATTTCTTTGATTACGATAAAAGTGGCTTTTGTTACGTTCAAACGGGGTTTAGATCCAGACATCGTGGTTTACCCCATCATGTCTACCGCTGCCGACATTCTCATAACCCTTTTATACGTTGGGGTTATCAGCCTGTTTTTCCTCAGTTTTTGGGGTCGTTGGGTAATTGCCGCTATGGCCTTAGCTTTTGGTTTTTTAGTTTTGTTTATCTTGCCTCGGAATATGCATGACGCTGATTTCGTTAAAACAATCAAGGAGTCCATGACTACGATGTTGCTGGTGGCTTTCATAGTTAACGTGACTGGAACCGTTCTTAAGCAAATAAACTATTTTGTGGCGGACAGGAAAGAAGTTTTAACGGTTTATCCAGCTTTGATTGACATGATCGGCGATGTTGGCTTTGTTGTAGGTTCCACTGCAACCACGAAACTTGCCCTAGGGCTGCTTTCTCCTTCTTTGGCTTCCATACGGAACCATTCGAAGAACATTTTTAGTGCTTGGTCATCCTCCCTCATAGTGTTTGTGATTCTGGCGGTTTTATCTTTGGCAATAAACAACGTGTTCTCATTCCACTCTTTCCTCAACCTGTTTTCTATCCTGCTGATTGCCAACATCATCGCCGTCGCCGCGATAGTGCTTGTGTCTTACTCAATCTCGATCCTGACGTTCAAAAAGGGTTTAGACCCAGATAATTTTGTTGTTCCGATAGAGAGCTCATTCGCTGACAGCGTAACCTCAATTGCCTTGCTCGTGGCGTTGGTCTTGGTCGGGTAACCCTGAAGAGTATAATTAAAATATTTCAAAACCAATATCTAACCGCGGAGCGGCCTCCAAGAATATGCCAAAGTTTGAAAAGATCGAATACAAGCCTATCCCAGTCCGCGATCTTCTTCTTGAAATGAAGAACATCTCCGAGCTTATGATTGACTTGGCATATTCCGCTGCCTTGTTTAATGACAAAGAGCTTGCCGAAAGTGTTATTGAACTTGAAGGGCGCACTGACAACTTGGCGTATCTTCTGGACATGGAAATCATGATTGCAGCCCGAGACGCCAAGGATGCGGAGTCCTTGATAGGGGTGTCAACGGTTGCTGCCGCCGCAGACAAGATCTCCGATGCTGCCGCTGACATCGCGGCGATTGTAACTCGTAACATCGGAATCCACCCGATAATCGGCGAAATTTTCGAAAAAGTTGAAGAGCGCTTGATGAAGGTAACGGTGAATGAAGGTTCTGTAATCGCGGGGAAGCGGATTGAAGACCTTGACTTAGCTGCAAGAATGGGCGTGGACATAATTGCCATCCGCAGAAACAAAGACTGGATACTTGACCCCAGGGATGATGAGCGCGTTTTTCGCGGAGACACGTTGATTACTCGCGGGGCTCCTATGGGAATTAAAGAGTTTAAAGACTTGGCTGAGGGAAAACTCAGGGAGTTGGCGGAATAAGCATGGTAGAAAACAAGCGAGGGGTCTTCGAAGAGATCGTTGCACGGTTCGTCGAGCTAAAAAACACCTCGGAACTCATGATTGATCTAGCTTATTCTTCGCTCATGCTAAACAGCAAAGAACTAGCTGACGAGGTGCAGCGCCTTGAAGAATACGTGGACAACTTGCACACGGATTTCGAGCTTTTGGCATTAACTAGCGATTTTAAGAAAGAAGAAGCATCTGGCTTTTTAGGGCTCATCAGGTTGGGTGTGGCGACGGAAAAAATTGCAGATGCAGCCGCTGAGATAGCTGAAGTCGTGCTTAGAGGAATTGAACCGCATCCCGTGCTGAAGCTAGCCATAAAAGAAGCTGAAGAAACCGTTACCCAAGCATGCGTGACTGCCGATTCCCCGCTTGTGAACAAGACTCTGAAGGAGGCGCGAGTGCATGAGGAAACAGGTATGTGGGTTTTAGCCATAAAACGCGGCGAAAAAAGCTTGCGCCCCAAACCGGACACGGTGATTTATTCAGGAGATGTCTTGCTTGCTTCGGGCTACGCCAAAGGCGTTGAAGACCTAAAGAAGCTGGCCTCTCCAGAACAGACGTGCAAAGTTGAATAGTTTGGATACTTATTTCGAATTCGTTAACACTATAAACTTGTAACTGTTAATTCCCTTTTATCAGGAGGCTATTTCATGTCTCAAACTGAAACAAAATCTAAAAAGGTCAGCACTTTCACTTGCCCGAATGATTCTTGCGGCAGGGTCTTCGTCAAACCCATTAAGGCATTGAATCTTCAAGCGAATGCGGCAGGACCATACGACGCATGTCCATACTGCTTAACCGAGATAACGGTGGAAAACGAGTTGCCAGTTGAATCTGACGAGCCGAAAATGGTTGAGGTTGAGGAAGAACTGGAACCTGTGGAAAGTACGATTGATGCGTCTGAGAAAGCGCATGGCTGTGGTTATCATCTTGGTTATTTGAGTGAGCGATCATCGAAAGACCAGATTCCTGACAGCTGTATGACGTGCAAGGACATCGTTGAATGTATGCTTAAGAGGATGAAGGCGTAGTCAGTTTTCCGTGATACGCACATCTCTTTTTAACCTTTCAACTGGTTCCCCTAGATACAGATAGGAGACAACATGGTTGTCGGTGGCTTCGCAGGAAACTGTACCCAACGCTGTCACTTCTACGGTTCCTCAACAGAAGGAACTGAACGCTGAAACAGTCACGACCATGGCTACAGCCTTCCTGAAAAGAATTGGGCACAAAGGCGGTTTGAAGCCCCGGCGGGTTTCGTTGGAAGGCGAAGTCTACACGGTTGAGGTGGAGACAAAAAAATTCACGGCTGTCGTTCGCATAGGCAACAGCACGCGTGAAATCAGAGAATACGATGTGCAACCAAAGAGTGAAGAAAGCTCCTTCTCGATTAATCCGAAGATACTTTTAATCGTTTTTGCTGTTTCAGCCGCGGTTACCGCTGGTTTTCACTTTATCTTTCCGATGCTTGGCATATGAACGGCGTCAAAATTTAGCTAAATCATCTAAAAGCAAAAAAACTGTAGAAATAGGTTTCTCGAACGTGGATTGTGGCTTTGGTCTAGGTTTAGGCTTTCTTTTTCTTCTCTGACGCTTTTTCTTCTCCAGCTGCTTCCGTCGTGCTTGTCTCTGCTGCCTCTTCCTTCTTCTCCTCTATCTCAGTCGTGATTTCTTCGATCGGTTTTGGCGGGGGTGTGGTAGCCATGGTCCAGCCGATCCATGCGCCGATGAACATTATTGCTACGAAGGCTATGAAGACGGGCACAGCTATGACCCAGAACTGAACGTTTGCGGTACTGCTGAGTAATCCGATTTGTACAAGCCAGTCTGGATAGAACAGTGTTACTAAGTAGCCTATAGCGACAACTATGCATACGATGAATATCGCTCCACCTATTGCTTGATCTTTACTCATTAAGGTTTCACCACTTATAAGCCATGTTTATAGTCTTAATCCATTTAAAGTTTACCGTACCCGCCTTTATGTTGTGCCCATTTCCCACGTTGCCAAGTACCTTTTCTGCTCTGGCGTCAACTCGTCAATTTTTACTCCCATGGCTTTGAGTTTGAGTTCTGCCACGGTTTCATCTATTTCTCTGGGGACGGTGTAAACTTTCGGCGGCATCTTCGCGGATTTGGCGATGTACTCTGCGCTTAATGCTTGGTTTGCGAAGGACATATCCATCACTTCAGACGGGTGCCCCTCCGCGGCTGACAGGTTTACAAGTCTACCCTCAGCAAGAAGGTAGAGTTTTCTGCCGTCTTTCAGCTTGTACTCCACCAAGTTAGGTCGAATAGTTCTTGCCGCCACGGACAATGCTTCCAGGTCTTTCAGGCTGATTTCCACGTTGAAGTGTCCGCTGTTGGCGATTATGGCGCCGTCTTTCATTTTCTCCATGTGTTCTCTGCGTATGACGTTTATGTCGCCTGTGGCGGTTACGAATATGTCGCCTACTGCTGCTGCTTCAGCTATGGGCATCACGCGCAAACCATCCATGGCTGCTTCCAGGGCTTTGGTGGGTTGCACTTCGGTGACTATGATGTTTGCTCCCATTCCTCGTGCGCGCATGGCTATGCCTCGGCTGCACCAGCCGTAACCGCAGACCACGAAGTTCTTGCCCGCCAAGAGCACGCTTGTGGCGCGTAGTATGCCGTCTATGGTGCTTTGGCCTGTTCCGTAGCGGTTGTCAAAAAGGTACTTTGTGTATGCATCGTTGACGGCTATGATGGGGTACTTCAGGCTTCCGTCCTTTTCCATGGCTCTCAGCCGAATCACGCCGGTGGTGGTTTCTTCGGTTCCGCCTTTTACGTGTTGCAGTCCTTCTTTTCTTTTGCCGTGCAGTGTGCCGACGAGGTCTGCGCCGTCGTCAAGCGTTATCTGAGGTTTGTAGTCCAGCACTTTTTCGATGCATGAATAGTACTCTTCCGTGGTTTGTCCTCGCCAAGCGAAAACGTGAACGCCTTTTTCCGCCAGCGCAGCTGCCACATCGTCTTGGGTGGAAAGCGGGTTGGAACCGCACAGCGCGATTTTGGCGCCGCTTGCCAGAAACGCCTCTACCAGTACGGCTGTTTCTTTGGTAACGTGGAGGCATGCTCCTATCGTTAAGCCTTTCAGAGGTTGTTCTTTGCTGAAGCGGCTTTTAATTTGGTTTAGGACGGGCATGTGTGCTGAAGCCCATTCAATCTGCAGATGTCCTTGCGGCGCGAGAGTCTTGTCTTTAACTTGGAATTCTTCCATTTATGTTGGCCTTCTTTTTAGGAAAGGATAACAGCCCTGACTATTTAGCTTTGCTTCACACTGAGCATAAGAATTTTGGCTTTGAAGCGCTTTCCCAGGCAGGTACGGTCTGCCAAAAAGGTTTAATTATGTTTTTACCTGAACTTAACTCAGAGGCGTGTGTAAGTGAGGGAACCCTTCACCCAGTTTATCAACGCTCAGCTAGGCTCCGAAACCCTGCTGATTACCTGCGGGCTTCCCGGTACTTGGAAAACAGAGACTTCTGAAGAAGTGTCAAAAATCAAGGGCTATCCCATTCTTCGAAGCGACTTGATTCGCTTGGAGGTTCTTAAGGGCGAAGACGTGTTTGACCAGAAAGTTGCGGGGAACATGAGCAAACGGCTGTCTGTTTATGACGAAATGTTCCGCAGAGCAGACGAACTTCTCGAAAAGAGCAAAACGGGTGTGATAATGGACGCCACTTTCGTCACTCAGGAACTGCGGAGGCGCGCGGCTGAAATTGCGGCAAAGCACGGATTGCCCTTTGTTATTCTTGAAACTAGCTGTCCTCAGGAAGTGTCGATTGCGAGGATTCAGAGAAGAACCAGGGAGAAGTACGAGTCAAACGCTTTGACAGTGGAGGCCTATCTTGCCAACAAGGCAAAGTTTGAGCCCGTTAACGTGGACGATTTAAAGAGGCTTTATCCACAGCTTGAGATAGTGCATCTGACAGTCGACACGTGCCATGATGCCCCCGATAAATGGTATGTTATCGGGATCGAAAAAAGGTAACTGGGCAGCTCATGATTATAGATTTGCATATTCACTCGCAGAGTTCCGACGGAGCCTTCACGGTTGAACAAATCATCAGGGAAGCCAAACTCAGAAACATAAGCTTCATGTCCATCACAGACCACGACTCAATTGGCTGCCAACTTATAGCCATAGATTTGGCTGGGAAGGCTGGAATCCGCTACGTCACGGGTGTCGAGTTGAACGTGGCCTTCTCACATCCAAAATATCATGAAGGCAAGGCGGTGTCGCTTGATTTCTTGGGTTACCAGTTTGACGCAGAAAACAAGGAGCTATCGGAGAAACTGCGGCGAATGGCGGAGTACCGCGAAGAAAGAGCCGCGAAAATCCTGGAAAACCTTAACGGCGCGTTCGAGAAGGAAGGAATAGAGAAGTTAACGCGGAAGGATTTTGAGGAGATTCAAGCTTCCGTGGACGGCGTGCTAGGGCGACCCCACATCGCGGATTATCTGGTGAAGAAAGGCATCGTCCGAACCAGACAGGAAGCCTTCGACAAGTACCTTGTACGCTTCGACGTTCCCAAGTATCCCCTTTACCTCGAAGAAGCCTCTAGGCTCGTGCATAACGCAGGCGGAAAAATAGTCCTAGCCCACCCGAACGACCCTCATGGCACTTCGCTTGTGACGCTGACCAAATCTCTGTCCGAGCAAACCACGATAATAGCGGAATCGATGTTAGAGTTCATCGATGGTGTGGAGTGCTGGCACTCGAGAAGCGACCCCGCGTCAACTAGCCATTACGTGAAGTTCGCTAAAGAACACGGCTTATTGATGACGGGCGGAAGCGACTGCCACCAGAAACCAGTCGTGATGGGAACCGTGCCTGTTCCTGATTATGTTGCTGACCAATTCAGGCTTTAAACGGGCTCAAAGCGCTTTTGCGTAGGCGGCTGCCAGTTTAAAGTACGCCTTTGCCTCTTTTATCGCTGATTTCTTATCCTTACTACGTACATTGGGGTCTTTGAGTTTGAAGCTGACGACTTTTCCTCGCACGTAAGCTCGGTAGCACTTGTAGAATGGAAGAAGCTGGGTTAGCTCTTGGTCTCCAGAATATTCAACGTAATTTTTTATGAGGGCATCGGATAGGTCAGCTCGTTGTTTGTAGTCTAGGTCCATGGCCAAAAAAGCTACGTCGGAGGCAACGTCGGAGTACCTGAACCTGTCGTTGAATTCTATAGCGTCGAAGATGTAGATGCCGTTTGTCACGAAAATGTTGCCCGAGTGGATGTCGCCATGGCAATCTCGGACCCTGCCCTGTGCCACCCTCTTCTCAAAAAACGCCGCGTTCCGCCTCATGTAATCGTTAATTTTGCCCTGAATTAATTCAAAATCTTTCTTGGATATTGTTTTGCCGATGAATTCTTCGGTTTGGTCGTAGTTTTCTTTCCAATTGGTTTCTATCGTCGGCAGCGAACCGAACTCGCTTATCCTGCGGTTTGTTTCGGCTTTTGCATGGAATTCCGCGATGATTTTCGCTATCCGGTCAACCAATTTGGTGTCCACGACGTTTTGTTCGAGAAGCGTGCTCAACATTTGCTCTTGGGATATTCTTTTCATCTTCACGGCGTACTCGACGGTTTCTCCGCCGCCTTTTATCTTGATTCTGTCTGACTTGTTGATTGAAACAACCTCAACGTACATGTCCCTGCACAGGCGCCTATTGAGCTCCAGCTCTTTTTCGCAGTAGAAACGCCTTTTTTCAAGCGTTGTGAAATCCAGAAATCCCAAGTTTACGGCTTTCTTAACCTTGTAGGCGAAGCGGTTGGTTAAGAACACGAAGGATATGTGTGTCTGCACCAGCTCAATGCTGCCGGGGTCTTCGTCGTAGGCTTCAGGCTTCATTAAAGCTTCCACGACCTGTTTCTGAGCAATCATCTGCCGGTTCTCTCCTCTCAGAGATGCATCTTGGTGTTAACAAAATTCTGTGAGCCATATAGGAGTATCTGTTAGGTGAGGTATCTGACATATTCCGATGTCGGAATGAAAGTATAAATACGGATTCAACCTCAATATTTTACGGTGGGAAAATGGAAGTCGAGACAATCGAGGACTTGAAGAAGGCACTTAAAGACTATGGATATTCTGACAAAGCTGCAATGGAAATTTTGAAATGGTACACTCGAGAGCCACCATCCTAACTGCCGACTTTAACTGAAAGCTGGAAATCCTCCTCACCTTCACGTGTTCTCTGTTAGCGGGTTATTTGCCTGTTATTTCTTGATGTAGTTTAAAACGGCGTTTGCTTGCTCCTCTGAGATTTTCTGCGCCTCATGCAATGCTTTGACTACGTCGGAAATCCGTGCCAGCGCATGCACCTTGTAGCCCAGTTTCTCCAGTTTTTCTCTGCCTCCCTGCTCCCTGTCCACGACCACCATCAGGTGCCTGACTTCTGCTCCGAGTTCCTGCAGAGGCTTTATCCCCTCGACTTTGGATAATCCTTCGCTGATTACGTCGTCGAAAAACAGCAAGTTGTCGCCTTCCGCTATTTCTGCGCCTGCAATCCTGCCCGTGACGCCGTACGCTTTCGCCTCTTTCCGCACTACGACGCAGGGCAAGTCAACTTTGCAGGCGATACTGGGCAGTATCAACGCACCTTTCAGCTCGATGGATGCCAGTTTATCGATTCTCTCGGAAACCCTGATTTGCTTGATCGCGTCCGCCGCGGTTTCGGCGACGCTACACAGCGCCTTTGGCTCCGAGAGCAAACCTGCAAGATCAATGTAGTAAGGGCTTTGGGCTCCTGACTTAATTTTGAAACTGCCAAATTTCAAGCACCCAGACCCGTAAAGCGCGTCAGCAACCTTCTCTACAGAGCCAGACATTTCCCGAATTCCCTGATGAGAATAAGCGGACATGGATTTAAACCCTTTACAGGATCTGTCGGTGAGTGCCTTCATGGAAGCCTTTCTGGGCACATTGCATATTCTTTTTTAGACCGCGACTGAACGTTACATCTTATTCAATTCAGGTTTGGTACCGTGGAATGCAAGGCATATTTGCTGTCATCAAAAAGCACGAAGAGGCACTTGTGAAGCTGTTACCGTTGCTGGCGTTCGCCGTTCCAATCCTGTGGCTATACTTGTTGGATGCGGCGTCGTTTGAGATGATGTGGAAGGGCAGAACCTTCCAGCTGTTCTTCATCTGGCTCGTCGCGTTAGAGCTGATTCTGGACTGGGAGAAAATCAAGCCCAACCCCGTAGCCAAATCCTTTTCGGCACGCACCCTCGCGTTTATCGTGGCGTTGCTGCTGCCTACTATGTACGTGGTAATCGCCAACTACATAGGACTAAACGCGGCAATCGCTGCGGTGTCAGAGCAGAACGGCGTCTTCTTTTCAGAAAACATGCCGCTTGCCATCGAGTACCTCACCTTCACTGCACTCTTCTGCCTCATAGCTTTCTTGATCTTCGGAAAGAAGGGCTTAACAGGCTTCTCTGTACCGGCATTTTTTCTCGGCATGGTAGGCGCCATATACACCATCGATAACGTCTATCCTTACGGAACCTTCGCCCCATTACAGTTATTAGTGCCAACAACCGCGACACTCGCCGCAAATGTCCTCAGTCTGATGGGCTACACCACAGTCTACACTGTCAACACGCTTCCGGGGTCGGGCACCATGCCTTACCTAACCGCCACTGACCCCGCAAACTCGGCTAGAACCGCCACGTTTGCCATCGCTTGGCCCTGTGCGGGCATAGAAAGCTTCCTCATATTCACCGTAGTCGCTCTCCTGTTCCTCAAGCGCATGCCCATGAGCCTTAAAGCCAAAGTCGGATACTTCGCCGTCGGCGCCGCCGTCACCTATTTCATAAACGTGCTGCGCATAGTCACGATATTCATCATCGGCGTGGACAATGGCGTAAACTCCGATGCTGTGCGCCTTTTCCACAACTATTACGGACCGCTCTACTCCATCGCGTGGATTGTGGCGTACCCGCTGATAATCTTGGGAACTCAGAGCCTTATCCACAGAAACGCTAAGAAACCTCTACCAGTACAGCCAAACCCTGCTTGACTAGGAGCTTGGCGTTCTCCACGGGGACCGACGCGACATCCTCAACCATGAAAGGACCGTAAGCCTTCATGTCCCCGCCGATGATGGCTGGAACAGGCTTCACAAACCTGAGGGTAACCCGCTTGTGCGGCTTCTCCGCCTCCACCTGCGTGATTTGACCCTGTAACAGTCCCTTTGCAAACTGTTGGTACGCCGCTGCAAAAGGAATGAAACCCTCGAACATTCGTGCTTCCTCGGCTGATAGCAGGTCTTCTGGCACTTTTCCGCTCTCCGTTACCAGCTTGACCAGTTTCTTGTATCGCGCCCAGACCAACTCTTCAACCATTCGCCTAACATGTTCTTCCTCATGCTCCAGCAGCGTCGCCTTCACCGTCTTCTTGTCAAGCATTCTGCGTTCTTCGCTTAGTCGGCGCAGGTAATCTGCAATCCGCACGTAAAAATCAGGCGGCAAACCCGAGAGCGCGGCGTTTCCGATTTCACGCCGCCAAACAGTATAAAGTTCATCGTACAGGCTCACTTCTAGACGACCTCCGCTCTGCCCTTGCAGATGAGCAGCACAGCCGCAGCCGTGGGCAGCTCAGCCACCTCATTCCTGTACGGTCCGAACACTTTTCCACTCAGCCTGAACTCTGGTGCGTCAGAGATAGAAACTTTCGCCGTGCCCTCTTTAAAAGCTACTGCCTCCACAAACGGGTCGAAACTTGTTAAGCGTTCGGCGGGAAACTCTTTCTTCAGCAGTCCCGTTTTGCCATGCAATGTGCCATCCATCCTGATTAGGCGGTGCAGGTCTGTGGTGACCACTGTGTCAATCTTTGCTGACTCCAGTTCCTTAACGTGTCGGGCGATTCTCCGCCATGTCTCGACGCTGACGCCTTTCACGCTGTCCCACCTGCCCTCTTCTAGGCAGCGGCTAAGAACGGCGTCTTTGTTCTGCAGTAGCGCGTAGCTTCGGATGCCAACCGCTCTCAAGTCATCCTTCGTGGCGTTTAGAATGAACTTCCGCATTCCCGCCTTCAGGCGCTTGTTCCAACCGAAATCGTGCAGGCTGAAACTGCCTGAACCGCGCCGCCGCCTTCTCCCCGTCACCGTTTTCTCTGATGCTTGCTCCTCCAGTAATGCTAAGCCCAGCCCAGAAACGTAGTCAACTATTTCTTTGCGTGCCATGGCGTCCAGCATCCGCACTGCTTCTGCCTCAACTTGTACGTGGTATCCTCGGTGACCTGAAAAAAACACGCGAATCTCCTTGGACGCGAACCCGAAATCCTTCTCAAGCATATCAACCAGTTTAACAGTTTCTTCCTTAGCTGAGTTCAAGCATAGCTCACACGGCCACGTCTTAGTGTCAAACTTGACTCCGCCACAGACGGGGCAGGTTTCGGGCGTAATGCCTTTCCCCGCGAAGCCACATTTGCCGCAAGTCCACTCGTCGTGAATCTTGTTGCATAATGTGGGGATGTGGTCGGCGTCGATGTCGAAGACTAGGTCGGCGCCAAGCCAGCCTTTCTTGTCCATCTCAAACGATGGGTTTTCATAATACGCGCAGGAATGGTAAACGTCTGAGGGCACATTCTCGCTGAGGAATCGTCTAAGGTCTTTGATTTCCATGAAGCTTTTGTGTCTGACCATGGCACGCTCTTTCAAAAGTAGGAAGCCGAACTCTCTCTGACCCATCAGTGTTGGCTGGGGGACATTTAGGGAGCTGTTGCTGTAGTAATCAGCGAATTTTTCATAAATGAACTCGCGTGAAGCCACAGCATTCCCGTCCTCCGCCATGCGTGTAATGATTTCACGTCGCCAGATTTAACGTTAACCTCACGCTGCAGAAAGACCTGCGGCTCATTCGCGGTGTGTTTCACATGCCCCTTCCGCGCAGCAGCGTCTTCAAAGTGTAGGACACATAGCTCCAGATCTCGGTCAAGGAAAGCTTGGATTTCCCGCGTTTTCTGTTGGCAAACAGAATGGGTGTTTCTTTGACGCTGAACCCGCGTGAGAGGGCTTGCCTCACGGTTTCGATTTGAATCTCGTAGGTTTGACTGTGCAAGCCACCGACAGCTACTTTCAGGAATTCTGTGGAGTAGCAGCGGAAACCACTCGTACAATCATGGAGCTTAAAGCCCACGATAGATTTAGCCACAAGGTTCGCAACGCGGCTGACTATTTTTCTCGTAAACGGCCATCCTGCGGTTCCGCCGCCGCGGCAGTATCTGCTTCCGATGACAATGCCGCATCCGCTCCGTGCTTCCGAAAGAAGTTGAGGTATGGCTTGGGGGTCATGTGAGTAGTCGGCGTCCATGGCGATGACATACTTAGGTGTGGTTTTCAAGGACAGGAATATTTTAAATCCGTCTGTTATGGCTGTTCCCAGTCCACTTTTTCTGGGTCTGATACAAAGAAGAATATTACCGTATTTTTTCTGCATGCTCCTCACAGTTTCCGCAGTCCTGTCTGGACTGGAGTCGTCTATGACCAGTATGGACGCGTTTAACGGGAGGTTCTTGATTTCATCTATTAATTTTGCTATGTTTTCGGCTTCTCGGTACGTGGGGAGAATCACGCCGACTTCCGCGTTGCCTAAGCTGCCTGTTAACTGATAAGACATCAAACCCTCTAAATCATAAGCAGTGGTGATAAATTTATAAAGCTTCGTAGCTGGGGCAAGCCCAAAATCATTTTTTAGGCGGTTCGCTTGTCCGTTGCCTTAGTTTAATTCGGTAGTACGCCAGAGGATGATGCACTCTGCGGCATAAGGCATCGCTGCCTGTGCAGACAGCGTGGGTTTGCAGGGTGCTGCATTGGGGTGAAGTGTACTGTGTTCTGGAGCCTCTTTCCCCTGCGATATGCTCGATTTGGTAGCGGGTGAGTCTTTCGTTGTAGTCTGAGAAGCTTTTGAACAGTTCGGCAACCTTTTCTGGTGGCATTCCGATGTTCACGAGGAAAGCGGTCAACGTGAACCGTCCTACGTGGGAAAGGTGGCGCCCCTTTGACGCTGCCTCGTAGAGTGCGATGATGCATGGCGGAAAAGCTGATTGGCTGACCACTTTGGGGAAGCCTTCCATTTCTTGCTCGCCAATCTTTTCTCTGGCTAGTTCCAGCAGTTGCTCTGCCATTGCGGTTATCTTTTCTGGGAGGCTGGGGAGTTCCTTTGCTTCCAGTCTTTTTTCGATGCGGCGCTGGACTTCTTCCTGCAGAAGCCGCGCAGCGTCATGTTTGTTCAAATAGACTTTGCCGTTTGCCAACAGGCGGTTCACCAGCTTCCAGTTCTTGTCGCGCAGGTGTGTGGTGTTTCTAAGGTAGTCAGTGAAGTTGACCGCGAGTTCGAGAGGAATGGCGGGGTTTCGGTTCAGCGCGATGTTCCAGTCGAAGTCGGCGGCTATCGCCATTATCCTTTCGTTGGTTTCATATTGCATGTCGCTGAAAGCTTGCTTTGCCTCTGCCAGAGCGTAACGTTTTTTGATGAAGGAGTTTTTGGTCGCTATCGCCAGCATGATTGCAACGGGAAAGGATGGGATTTCCACGTAGTTCTCGCGTTTTCTGCCGACGCCGACGGATAATATTGCTTCTTTCACTCTTTCTTGGGCGCGGTCAAGGATGGGCGCCATCTCTGGGTTTTCAAGTTCCTCGATTTTCAACCCTAGTTTTTTCATGTACTCTGCTGTTTCTTTCAGAAAAGGGTATTTTGCCAGGTCGTTTTCGGTGAATCTCACCGTTTCCATTTGCATTTTTGCAGTTCTCGTTATTCAGTTTCGATTCTGGGCGCGAGGAAGAAGGTCAGTTTTCCCTCTTTTGTCTGCTGGAAATCTATCCTTATGGGCATGTCGGTTGAAAATTCCAGTGTGGCGATGTCTGATGTGGCTGACGCGGCTTTTATAATTTCGGTCAAATAGCTTAGGCTGAAGGTTGCCTTCGAGTTTTCTTTAGCCTCCAAATCCAGCAGCGTGTCGCTTCCCTTCTGCAGCGTAATGGTTGCACCCATCAAGTCGCCTGAAGCGTTCAGAATCAGCTTCTCTGAATCCGCTTCAATCCGCACATGGTCGCTTACGAGCTGGGCGTCTTCGATGGCTTGGCTCAGCCCCTGCGTGGTGGTTTTGGCTTTCACGTTGAAGTTTATCTTCGGCGTCGGCACTTCCTCTTCCGAGGCTTCAAGCGTCGGCATCGTAAAGTTCCTGCTGTACTTGCCCGTTATCTTCACCTGGAGCCGACCCGTTTTTTCGTCAAGTGACAACTCTACTGCTTCGTCCTTGCCCGCCCGCCTCAGCAGCTTCAGCAGTTCGCTTATGTTGATGCACATCTTTGTAGGCTCAGCGCACTCGTATTCCTCGAAGACTGTTTTGGGCCATTCAAAATCTATCATGGCAACGCGGGACGGGTCCATCGCGCGCAGTTTCATGCCTTCGGGTTCAATTTTGAAGGTGGCTTCGTCCACGAGAATGGAGATGGCGGTTGCCATGTCTCTTAGGAGTTTAGCGTCAGACACTTTAAGCTTAAACATACCTTTTTCCTCGCTTAAAGCATATAATATGGGGTATAAAAGATTTGCAGTACGTTAAAAGAAACAAATCCGATCGCTCTCATCAGACAGAAACGGCGTGAAGCATGAAGACGCGAGCCTATTTGGAGCCTAATAGAGATTCATTGCAGAAACTATAGAGGGGAGGGGTCACCTCAGAGCAGAAGTGTTTTCCACACGCCTTAACCGCAACCAGCCAAATTGCTTTTACTGTTGATCGTACTCTTCAACCTCATCGTTCATGATGACCAGTTCGATGCCAGCCTGCTTGAACAGTTTCCTCGTGTCGGCATCAGCATGATAACGCTTTTCGCAAACCACACGCTTAATCCCCGCGTTAATTATCATCATCGCGCAGGTTCTGCACGGCGTCATCTTACAGTAAAGTGTTGACCCTTCAAGGGGAATGCCGAACCTCGCCGCTTGGATAATCGCGTTCTGCTCCGCATGTAGCGTGCGCACGCAGTGCTGACTGATATTGCCATTATAGTCAATTACCTTGCGCATGTCGTGCCCAACTTCGTCGCAGTGCGGCAAACCCGCAGGCGCCCCAACGTAACCAGTCGTCATAATCCGCTTATCCTTGACGATGACGCAGCCGCTTCTTCCCCTGTCGCAGGTGGCACGTTTTGCAACAGCTTCGCAGAGGTCCAAGAAGTACCTGTCCCAATCAGGTCTCGATTTCTCAGTCAACAGTCTCCCTGCCCTGAACAATCATAGCATAGTTTACAAAACAAATTAATAAACCTAAACCGAGTCGTCTCACTTCTGGAAAACGTGGATCTCCCTGCCGATCAGGTGCCTCTCCTCAACATCCACAAGCGAAGCCATCGCCGTCAGCTCCTCAAGACCCACGGGGTCCCCAGCAAAATTTTCCTTTTGGAAAGGATAAACCCTTTTGAAGCCGACAGCCAACGCTTTCTCCTCAACCCGCATGGTCACTGGCTGCCCAGAACGAGTTTTCACGTAAGGCGACACAAACACCAACCGCCCGTCCCATCGCAGCACTTTATACGCTTCCTCTAAGAGGACATGATACAGAGGCTCAAGCCGCTCAACCAGCCGCGTGGCATATGAGGTTGTGGGAACTTGCCGCAGCGCAGGACCCAAGTCAGGCTCTGTGGCGGCGCAGTCCACCTGTTCCCGTCCCACCTTTTCGGATAGCTTGCGCACGTCTCCATGAAGAATCCGGTACTCTGCATTTTCCAGTGAATACTCATCCGCGAGCCACTCAAGGTTTCGCCTTGCAGCTTCCACGCACCAGCGGTTAACGTCCACCCCAACCACTTTCGCTCTTGCCAACAGCGCTTCCTGGAGAATCGTGCCAACCCCGCAAAACGGGTCCAAAAACACCTTGCCTTCCCCGCATAAAGCCAAGTTCACCATAATCCTCGCCAGACGTGGAGGAATGGCGAAAATTTTCCGTTGACTAGGCTTGCCAACATCACGTTTCTGGAACTCAAACGGGTCATGCACAGCCACCGTGACAGCCACAAACGTCTGCTCCTTATCCACACAAAACAGCACCTCGGCCCTGTTTTCAACCATGCTTTTCTTCAGAACCTCAACATGGCTAAGCTGCGGATACATCCTATCCTTGGCGAACCCCATAAAATTCGCCCGCTTACCTTCCGCCGCCAGCTCCTTCTTCACGGCGCTACCGACAAACCGCTGCATTCTTCTGGCAACTGGGCGAAAAGCCGAGTCAGCCCAGTAAACGCTAACGCCGAAAACAGCTTTCCCAGCCGAGGATTTCTCAAACATGTGCCTTGTCAGGTTTCCTGAAGAAAGCGCCTCTTTAATTTCCGCTTGAGCCTGCTTATCATCTTCCAGAAACGCTTTTTTCATCGTCTGTGTGAGAAGTTTTGCAGTTATCTCGCCGACTTTTATGGTTCCGCCTAAACCCGCAACATCTATCACGGTTGGTTCATCGACTGTTATGACAAAAAACGCCTTTGAATAAACGGCAATCTCGAATTTAACGTTCCTCGCTTGAAAGTATGCAGCAAGCTCCGCTAGCGAAAGCATCCAATTCTTGCCGGGAATAAACAACATGGCTCTACTGGTGCGCGACATGCCTATAATGCTAAAGTTCAAGCTGAATATATAAGCAAACGACCCGCGAAAGCTTAGGGTAAGCCTCGTTGCTCTGGCGTTGAAAATCGAAAGATGTACAAAAATCCTCGGTGGAAGTTACAAATCGTTTAAATATTCCCAAAGAAGTAAGCTAACCAAAGGGAATGCAGCATGCATGCACGAAATTATCGCGCCGTAAAAGGACAAGCTTACACCAGAAAAGAGTTTGCCAAGGGATTTCCACCCCCAAAAATAGTCAAGTTCACGATGGGAGATACCAAAGCAAACTTTGATTACGAAGCAAAACTTGTAGCGTTGAAAAGAGCGCAGGTTCGCCACAGCGCCTTGGAAGCAGCGCGGGTGGCAACGAATCGGGTGCTCATGGATAAGCTGATTAACGATTACTTTATGCAGGTTCACCCTTATCCGCACATCATTCTCAGAGAAAACAAGATGATATTTGGTGCTCACGCTGACCGGCTTCAGCAGGGAATGCGCAGGTCATTCGGAACCGCCATCGGCACAGCAGCCCGAATTGAACCCGATCAAACCCTCATAACCGTGAAAGTCAAAGCGCCTGCCCTGGAAACCGCCAAGGAATCCTTGAAACGAGGAGCCGCCAAACTCCCCATCCCCTGCAAAATAGTAGTTACAAAAATAGAATCCCCAGCTAAGACAAGCCAGTCGAAGGCGGAGGCGGAACCGACTTGAGCGCGTCAAAAAGAGACTTTGTCATATGGTTTGAAAACCTGAGAAACACCGATGTTCCCATAGTTGGAGGCAAAAACGCAAGTCTAGGTGAGATGATAAGCGCTGGAATGCCTGTTCCTCCTGGTTTTGCCGTAACCGCTTACGCTTACGAAAGCTACATTGAACAGACGCGAATCGCTGAAAAAATCTACAAACTGATCAAGGAAATAATCACGGATCCCAACGATCCAAAACTGTATGATACCGCTTCAAAGAAAATACGTGCGCTTATTGAGAAAACTCCAATTCCGAAAGAAATAGAAAGCGCAATCAAATCGGCCTATCAAGAGCTCAACAAAAGGCTAAACTTGAAGGACACGTTTGTGGCAGTGAGGTCGAGCGCCACAGCTGAAGACCTTCCCGACGCATCTTTTGCAGGGCAGCAAGAAACTTACCTGAACGTCAGAGGTTTCGACGAGCTGGTAGCGAATGTTTTGAAATGTTGGTCTAGCCTTTTCACTCCAAGAGCCATTTTCTATAGAAATGAAAAGGGGTTTGCGCATGAGAAAGTGTTCATTAGCGTCGGTGTTCAGAAGATGGTTAATTCCCGAGCTGCTGGAGTGATGTTTACTATTAACCCTGTTAGTGGGAATCCAGATGAAATCGTAATCGAAGGCAGCTATGGTTTAGGTGAAAGTGTAGTTTCAGGCGCAGTTAACCCTGACGACTTTGTGGTTGACAAAAGCACCATGAAGATTAAAGAACGACGCATCGCGCGCAAAACCGTCGAGTACATCCGCGACCCGAGCACGGGCAAGACGGTTCATGCAGAAGTGCCGGAAGATAAGCAGAAACTTCCCTGCGTGAGCGACGAGGAGATCGGTAGACTCGCCGAACTAGCCAAGCTAATAGAGAAGCACTACAAGAAACCTATGGACATTGAGTGGGCGATTGACAAAGACTTACCTTTTCCAAAGAATATGTTCATAGTGCAAGCTCGTCCGGAAACGGTATGGAGTGCTAAACCTATGGAAGCCGCAACTGCATCATCAGTTGAAGAAAAGAAAGCTGAAGAGCAGTTAAAGATAGTTGCCAAGGGAATCTCAGCTGGAAAAAGAGGATACGGTGCGGGTATAGCCAAAGTTGTCTTTAACCCTGAAGACGCAAACAACCAAATGCGCAAAGGCGATATTCTGGTGACCGACATGACTAACCCCGACTTCGTTCCGTTCATGAAGATCGCCAGCGCCATAGTCACCGACAAGGGTGGAATTACCTCTCACGCAGCCATTGTGAGCCGTGAACTCAATATCCCCTGCGTTGTGGGCACAGAAACGGCTACTAAAGTTATGAAAACGGGTCAAGAATACACAGTTGATTCAAGAAACGGCATAATCTACGAAGGAATAATATCTGACGCCATGCAGTCAGCATCGACAACACAAGCCACCATGGCAGCATCCAATATGGTTCAAGCAGCAACCGTGGTGCCTGTAACCGGTACTAAGATATACATGAACCTGGGTGTTCCCGAGAAGATTGACGATTACAAGAATTTGCCTTTTGAGGGCATCGGCTTAATGCGCACTGAATTCATCTTGGCGAGCTACATCGGACAGCACCCCATGATGTTCGTGGATACAGGTGAAGGCCAAAAATTTGTGGACAAAATGGCCGAAGGAGTCGCTATGGTTGCTCGAGCGATTCAGCCCCGCCCTGTAGTGGTTCGTTTTAGCGACTTTAAAACCAACGAGTACCGAGATTTGAAAGGCGGCGACAAGTACGAAATTGTTGAAGAAAACCCGATGCTCGGCTGGAGAGGTTGCAGTCGCTACATTAGCAAATGGTACGAGAAAGCGTTCAGACTTGAGTGCCAAGCAATTCAGAAGTGCCGCATAGAATGGAGGCTAAAGAATGTCTGGGTTATGCTTCCTATGGTGCGAACCGTCTGGGAAGCAAAAAGGGTCCTTGAAATCATGAAAGAAGAAGGCTTAGAAAGGTCTCGCGACTTCAAAGTGTGGTTCATGGCTGAAACGCCTTCCATTGCTATAATGGCGGACGAGTTTTCCAAGCTTGTCGACGGCTTCTCTATAGGCTCAAACGACATGACACAGGGCATACTGATGATTGACCGTGACTCCGAGCGCCTCGGTCAGATGGGATACTTCGATGAGCGTGACCCAGCGGTTAAGCGGATAATCGCGCACCTCATTAAAGTAGCGCATGAAAACGGATGCACGGTTTCGATATGCGGCGAAGGGCCATCGAACCTGCCGGATTTCGCCGAGTTCCTGGTTCGCGTGGGGATTGACAGCATATCCGTTAACAACGACGCAGTTGTGGCAACGAAGAGCTTGGTGGCAAGCATAGAGCAGAAGATTGTTCTTGAACGCCTCGCTGAGCAAGCCGCTATTACTGCTGGGCGCCCGCTGAAGAAGCCCACTCCTGACTGGGAATGGTGCCCGTAACCGAAACGAGACAGCGAAATAGTGCGTAAATTGCCCGTCCTTTATCTCCTTGCTTTATCGATTATGCTCTGGCATGTAGGTGCATGGATTGAAAGGGTTTGATTTTGAAGAGGAGAGAATAAAACAGGAAATAGCGAAACTTGGTGCAAAACGGGTTCTGCTTCAACTGCCTGAAGGGCTAAAACCTGAAGCGCCTCGCTTGGCAAAAGTTGTTGAAAAGGCAGGTGCCCTTCCCATAGTCTCAGCTGACCCATGTTACGGCGCTTGCGACTTGGCGACCGCTGAAGCCCAGAGTTTAGGTGCCGACCTTATCGTGCATTTTGGGCATTCTAAGCTGGTTAAGCATGAAGCGGTTCCAACAGTTTATGTTGAAGCCAGAGCAACCATGACCGTTGACGACGCTGTAGAGGCGTCACTTCCGCTGTTGAGCAGATGGAGCAAAATTGGCTTAGCAACCACGGTGCAGCACCTGCAGACGCTCGCAGATGCCAGAGAACTTCTCGTCAGAGCGGGGAAAACCGTGGTAATCGGCGACGCGGGACGAATGAATTACGCAGGGCAAGTGATTGGCTGCGACTACAGCAACGTTAAATCCGTCGCCAACGACGTTGAAGCTTTCCTTTTCATCGGGGGCGGTCGCTTCCACGCCTTGGGCATCGCACTCAGCACGGCTAAGCCCACGGTAATCGCCGACCCTTACGACAAGCGTGCGTACTCGATAGATGATGAAGCACAGAAGGTTCTGAAGCAACGCTGGGCGTGCATCGAAGAAGCAGGTCGCGCCAAAACCTTCGGTGTCCTTGTGGGCTTGAAGCTTGGACAGAAACGCCTTGACGACGCCGTAAAAGTCAAGGAAACTGCCGAGAAGAACGGGAAAACCGCTATTCTCTTGGCGGTCAGAGAAGTTGTTCCCGAAGTACTGCTGGAGTTTCCGACAGTCGATGCATACGTTAACACTGCTTGTCCAAGAATATCTCTGGAGGCCCCTTCAAAATTTTCTAAACCCGTGCTGACGGTGAACGAGTTCAGGGTGGTTTCTGGCGAATATTCATGGGAAAACCTGCTCAAAAAAGGCTTGTTCGAAAGTTAGACCTGGAACGGTTTCTGTCCCAGATAGAACCGCATCCTTCTCCACGAGCGAGTCTTGAGCAGTACACTATCTCGGAAGCGGTTGCGGCGTCGATGCTGTACTTAGCCGCCTACGTGAACGACGATGTTATTGGCAAGAACGTTTTGGATCTGGGCTGCGGCACTGGGCGTCTGGCTCTGGGCGCTGCATTTCTGGGGGCAAGAAGTGTTGTGGGCATCGACATTGACAAGTTAGCAAAGAGTGCTTGGACTACCTCGAAGAAATTGGCGTTCAGAGATGCCCACTGGATTGCCGGTGACATCAGCGCAGTCACTGGCACGTTTGACACAGTCCTTCAGAATCCACCATTCGGCGTGCAAAAACGCGCTGCTGACCGCAAGTTTTTGGAGAAAGCGCTGGAAGTAGGCGTCAAAATCTACTCTCTTCACAACCACCCAAGCACAGACAAACAACTGGTAAAGCAGCTTAAGGCAGATAAAGGAGGCTTGTTGCAAGTTGCGCCTTCGCCGTTTTTGGAGAGGTTTGTAGAGGAGCACGGTGGTTTGGTTGAAGCGGTTTACGCGTTGTTGATGACTATTCCGCGGATGTTCGATTTTCACATGAAAGCCAAGCATGACTTTGTAGTTGACCTGTACATCTTAAAACGAAGCAGCTAGCTTAACAGGTGCCTTTTCGCAGCCTTTTCCAGTTCTGGCAATCAAAAGGTTTATTGCGCAGCGTAGAAACTTACAGATATACCCATCCAATAAAGCGTCTCATCCGCTTATATCTTACGGCAAAAGGGAAAGCACATGAGTTTGAAAGCACCTGAACAGAAGAGTGGTCACCTAGTTTTACCTGGAGAACGCCTCGGCGTCATCGAAGAATACATTCCAGACTCTGGAACATACGTCAAAGACGGCGTGATCTACTCCAAGATTATCGGTCGCGCGCTGATGGATTTGCTGAACAAACGCGTCTCCGTATACCCCATAATCAGCGGCGTAACCGTTCCGAAAGTCTCAGACACAGTGGTGGGGCAAGTCGGCAACGCGCAGTCAGACAACGTTCTGGTACGCATCTTCAAGGTAGGTCCGAAGAAAGTCTCGGGCGTTTTCACAGGCATCCTCCACGTCTCTGACGCAGCGGAGCGTTATGTGAAATCCATGAATGACGTGTGCAAGCCTGGCGACATAATACGGGCTAAGGTCATAAGCGACAAGAACCAGATTTACCATTTATCAACCGCCAACAAAGACTTAGGCGTGATGTACGGTTTCTGTTCTCGATGCGGAAACTTGCTGGAGACGAAGCGGCAAGAGATGCAGTGTCCGAAGTGCGGCAACATCGAGAAGCGCAAGACTGCTTCGGATTATGGCAAAGAGGAGCTGTAACAAAAATGAAGGTTAAAGTTTTGAAAAAAACAGGCAACGAGCTAAGAATCGAAATCGAAGGCTCAGGTCACGGTCTCTGCAACCTGCTGCAGAAGAAGCTTCTGGAAGACAAAAATGTGGACATGGCAGGTTACGACGTCCCCCATCCATTGGCGTCAAATCCCGTTATTTACGTCAGGATGAAGGGCAACGCCAAGCCTGAAGAGGCTTTGAGGAAGGCTGCGGAGAAAGCGCGCGAAGCCAACACCGCCTTCAGCAAAGAGCTGGATAAGGTTCTTAAAGCCTGATTTGCCACTTCGGCGGATGAAGCGGCTTCATAGGCTGAACACTCGGTAAGCTTATAACTTGTCTATGATAACTCCAATTTACTGTGAAGCCGTTTTGAAACCCAAACGTTTTCGTGTCGTCAAGCCTGAAATTCGTGTCTTGGGAGTGGATGATGGAAAATTCGTTCCCCACGTGAAGGGGCACGTGCTGGTCGTGGGCGTTGTCTTTCGAGGCGGCTACTGGCTTGACGGCGTCCTGCACACGCGAGTAGAAGTGGACGGTTTTGACGCTACCGACAAGATAGCGGCTATGATAACGCGTTCCTCCCACTGCAAACAGTTGCGAGTGGTGATGCTGAACGGGATAACGGTTGCTGGCTTCAACGTGGTGGACCTTAAAGCGCTTAACGAGGCGACGAATCTGCCGATTATCACAGTGACTCGCGACAAACCGAATTTGGATGAAATTCGTGAGGCTTTGCACAATTTGCCTGAAAGCGAACGCCGCTGGAAACTGATTCTCGACGCTGGAGAACCCTTCGAGTTGTCCACGAGGAACGAGCAGGAGAAAATATACGTCCAAACAGTCGGGATAAGCGTTAAAGACGCTGAAAAAATTGTTCGTTTAACGTCAACTCGAAGCAGCATTCCTGAACCGTTGCGTGTCGCGCACCTTATCGCCTCTGGAATCGGCGGCGCATAAGCCTTTGAATTGGAAAAGGTTTAAAAGCTTGCAAGTAAAGGGAATCAAAAACGGATAGCGGAGTAGCGAACTATGGAATTTTGCCCCAAGTGTGGTACTCGGCTTGAACCTAAGAAAGCCAAGGGTAAGGAATCTACGTTGATGCTTGTCTGTCCCAAATGCGGGTACAAGAAGCAGGAACCAGGCAAGATTGACGCCAAAGTCGGCAAAGTCATTCAGCATAATCCTCAGCAGTTCGTAGCCGTGATTGGCAAGGAGGAACAGAAACTGCGGACCCTCCCAACGGTGCGAATCGAATGTCCCAAATGCGGCAACAACACGGCTTACGTTTGGCAAGTCCAGACACGTGGCTCTGATGAATCTTCAACTCAGTTCCTTCGCTGTACAAAATGCAGCTACACATTCAGAGAATACAGCTAAACACAACTTTCCAATAAACCTTCAATTCAAACTCACGATGGCTGTAGTCATCGCGATTTTCCTTCTTTAATTTGCGAATCCAGAACCCCAGCAAATCCCACTCTGCGTGTCGCTTTCTCAAGTACCGCTGCCACATACACCAAGCCGATGGCAGAAACACGGTGGATTTCCCTATACTTTCGGCTGAATATTCGGTGGATTAATCAGTCAAATTCGCCTACCGCTGAAGTAGCTTAAACTTTGGCGTCGAAGAGACTCTGTTGCGCATTATTAACATGTTTGTAAAAACGCGCACTGCTGCCTAAAGCGGCAAAAAGTACAAGCGCACAAGCAGGATAATGGGCAAACTCAGCAGCACGCACAGGACAACAGCCATGTTCCGAAGCTTCAGCGCAAGCAATATCTTGTCGGGAGACAGTGGCTCCAACTCGTCGCCGAGAACGTATTGTCCAGGTTTTTCCAGCTGCACTCGTAGTGCTCCAGCCATGGCTGCCATTGGCCAGCCGTGGTTTCGGCTTGGCGTTTTTTGGTGGTCTCTGCGGGCAACCGTCCAAGCGTTCCTGTAGTCTTCGCCAAGAATGGCTGCGGCTGCTACGATCAGGATGCCTGTCAACCGCGAAGGGATAAAGTTTACAACGTGGTCGAGGTTGGCGCTGAACCAGCCTGTGTGCAGGTGTTCGGGGTCTTTGAAGCCAACCATGCCGTCGAGCGTGTTGACTGCGCGGAACGCGATGGCGCCTGTGACGCCGAAGAGGGCGAATGCGAGGATTGGGCTGAGTTTGAAGTCTATGAGGTTCTCCGCCATGGATTCGATGACCGCTGAGCTTATTTGGGCGCCGTTTAGGTCTTTGCTGTCTCTTCTGCTGAAGTGGCTGTATTTTTTTGCTTCTGTGAGGTCGTTTTGCTGGATGGCTTTGGCTGCGGCTTTCGCCCAGTCGGTTTCAAGTTTTATGCATATGGTGAGTTTGAGGAGGATGATGCCGAAGAAAGCGTAAACGAAGACGCTGACCAGCGTGTAAAGCGCCCACAAGCCGAGGTAAACGGGAACCGCAAATGTGGCAATCACCGTCAAAGCCAAGAGAACTCCGAGGAGCTTGGCTGTTTGCGGGTCTGGGCTTTTGAAGTGCGGTTCCAGCAGCTTGGTGAATTTGCCCATCAGCACGGTTGGATGCAGCTTGAACGCTGTTTTCTCAGGATAATTCGGCGAAGGGTCACCAAGAATCAAGTCTAGGACTATGGCTAACACGAGAACGGCGACAGCAAGCAGCACGGTTAAGATACGAGTTCACCCTTGAAGACAGCTAACATCACCGTCGATGAAAAATTTATCTGTATCGATTAGGCATTGTTTCAGGCAGATGACTCAGAATGCATGCTCTTTTAGCTGGAACTAGCGCTCGGAAAAGACTATAGCTCCTTTTTATAGAGCTTGGACTTTCGCGTGGCATCTGTGTTGGCTGGTCTGTTTGCAAATTTTTTGCAGTTACGTTTAAATCATCTTTGCATTATACTCGCGTTAACTGATGAGTAGAGAGGAACTGCAACGTACAAGCCTCTAGAGGTCATGGGTCCCGAGCACGAGTTTTCTCTTGTTAACGAAGAATTGAAGGCTTTGCCCATCGTCGACCAGGTCATAAAGGACTTCAGCGGGAAAATCACCAACTTCGTGGAGTTGCCCGCTTTCACGTTCGGGAAAGAACTCCAATTGCACGTGATGGAGATTAAGGCTAACGAGCCTTTTGAGTCGCCTTTGGCGTTTGAGGAGACTATGCAGGGCGCCGTGGAGACTCTGCTGGCTTTCTTGTGGAAGAAATACCACGCAGGTCTTCTGGGAACGGGTATGCACCCGCTGCTTAGGCTTGACGAAACCCGCGTGTGGTCTCACCGCCACAGGAAAATCTACGAGGAATACGGCAAGGTCTTTAACCTCAAACAGCACGGCTGGCTAAACATTCAGAGTTATCACCTCAACCTTCCATACGCCAAAGAGAAAACCGGCGTTAAACTGCACAATCTGCTCGGTTACTTGTGCGCTTATCTTCCCGCCGTTTCTGCATCCTCACCAATCTACGAGGGTGCCATAGGTCCAAACGTGGATAATCGCTTGAGTTTTTACAGGCTGAATCAGCGGGAAATTCCATCAGTGACCGGCGAGGTCATTCCAGAACCTATTTTGTCGTTTGACCAGTACAGGCAAGAAGTTATTGGACGGTACTCGCGGGACCTAGCTGAGGCTGGGGTTGGGCAAACACTTCTCTTCAAGGAGTGGGTGAACTCGCGGGGCGTCATCTTCAGATTTGACCGTTCCGCCCTAGAAGTGCGTGTGATGGATGAGCAAGAATGCGTTAAATCCGATGTGGCTTTAAGCTGTTTCATTCGCGCCGCCCTCCGCGGTTTGCTTTCTGAGGAGGTGGAGCCTTTGCCGCATCAGCTTCTCATCGAAGACTTCAACGCTGTGGTGGCGGATGGATTGAACGCCAAAGTTCGACATCTTGGAGGCGCATCGGCACGGGAGGTTTGCCAGCACTTCTTCAATGTAGCGGTGGACAACGCTAGTGAGGAAGAGGCCAAGTATCTGTGGATAGTAAAGAAAAGAATTGATGAAGGCAACCTGTCTGAGCTTATACGCGGCGATGTTCTGAAGAAGGCTCAAAGAACAGATTTTAAGGAAGCTGTTGTTAGCGTTTATACAAAACTTATTAAGTGCCTTTCTGATAACCAACCCTACTTCTGAAACAGTTATAGAAAGACCTGTATGTCCGAAGACTCTGCGGAAAAAACTTGCGCTTTCCAGATATGCTGCACCTGCAAAGGCACCTGTTGCCGAGACGCAAAACCACCGCTAACTGAGAGCCGCCAAAAAATCATTACGGAGTATCTTGAGAAGCAAAAAATTCACGTTGAGACACTTTTTTCGCATGCACGTTATTCGTATCCAGCAGTTGATAAGCTTGGTTTCTGCGTGTTCTATGACAAAAACGCGAGCAAGTGCATAGTGCATCCAGTGAAGCCTGAAACCTGCAGGGCTGGACCAGTTACCTTCGACATAAACCGCCGAACCGGGAAGGTGGAATGGTACCTGAAAAAATCCGAGATATGTGCGTTTGCCGGAACACTATACAGCAACTCTGCTTCTTTTAAACAGCACTTCGAAGTCGCCAAGGCAGAACTCCTGAGGCTTATTTGCGAGCTCGGCGCGGAAGCTTTACAGGCAATATTAGAGATTGAGGAACCTCAGACGTTTAAGGTGGGCGAGGATCTTCTGCCGAAGGAAGCAGTCGATAAACTTGCGTTGGCATAGCCTTATGTACGTTTTGCGACAGATTAATAAGGAAGATTTATTATTTTTCTGACGACAAATATATTGGTAGTACCTAAGGTACTTACAGATAGGGGAAGGGAGAAAAGAGAATGAAAGAAATCGAGAGAAGATTATTGTCTGAACTTATGAAGAATTCTCGGAGAAGTGACAGAGAACTCTCCAAAGCGATAGGTGCGTCGCAGCCCACTACAACTAGGTTGAGGAGCAAGCTGGAAAAAGAAGGGTACATCAAGGAATACACGATTATTCCTAACTTCAGCAAAATTGGTTACACAATCATGGCTTTGAATTTTGTGAAATTAGACCCTAAATTAACCAAAAAAGAAATAGATGCGTTTCGGAACACACATCCAGAAACCGTAGGCAAAACTCCTTCAGGAGTTGTTCTAATTCAGCGTGGAATGGGTTTGGGCTACGACGCTGTAATCATTTCGTTTCATCAAAACTATGCCTCCTACGATGCGTTCCGAAGAAACGCAAAAAACAACATGGACTCAAGCATTGTGGAACTGAACACATTCTTAATCAACCTTGAAGAAGAAAGAAGCACTCTGCCTTTCACTTTTGCTTTTCTTGCCACGGAATTGTTAAAGATGAACAATAAAATTACGGAATAAAGCGCGTCTAAAAGAATCCCGCATTCCTTAATTTTAAAGCTAGCCCAATGTCTCCGTTAATCTGAAGCTTCCCAGTGAAAAAGGCACGTTCTCCACTTACCTTGCCGTTGATCACGTCCAAGTAATCCTTTTCCGACATCTTAACTTGCAGAGTCGGCGAAGGCACTGTTCCCTCTTCGACTTGCAGTTGCTGGTTCTTAATGGTAACTACCCAATCGCCCCCGTCTGGACCAAGGATGCTTACTTGAACAGTGACATCTATGCCTGCTGCTTTGTCGGGCTTGAATCTGCTGGGCAAGACTTTTTCGAAAAATTCTCTAGGCGTTTTAACTTCCATCTGTCACATATCCTCGGTTGTTTTCTGCTATTTTACAGTGCTCTCTGTTTTGAACTTTTGCTTTAGTTCCGCTAAATTCACTGCGTCTTTGCCTGTTAAAAGCGTGACAATAAACTGAATCTTGGCAGCTTCCTCAACCATCTCGTTCAAGTCGCAAGCGGCTTCGATGTTTGAGCCCACAGTGACGATGCCGTGGTTTTCAAGAATCAAGGCGTCGCAGTTCGCAATCTTTTTCTGCACAGTTTCCGCGAGCGCTTTTGAGCCCGGCGCTTCGAAAGGAACGACTGGGACGCCGTTTGGGAAACGCATGAACATCTCAATCTGCAGCGGGAGAACTTCCATCTTTGCGATTCCGAAAGCTGTTGCTGTAGGCGGATGCGTGTGCACGACCGCTTGGACATCTCCTCGTGCTCTGTAGATAGCCGCGTGCATAGGGGTTTCCAAAGAAACGTCTAGTTCTCCCTTGACCTTTTTTCCTTCAAGGTTTACGAGCACCAGTTCTTCAGGCTTCAAGAATCCCATTCGCACACCAGAAGGCTTTATCAGAAATGTCTCTGTGCCGGGTATTCTGGCGCTTATGTTTCCGCTACTTCCAATTACCAGCCCTTGCTCATGAAGTCTTTTGCCCGCTTTCGATAGCTTTCTGCCGATGTCCTCAATCGTTTTAGCGTTCATTTTTGTGCTTCCGCCTTCACCAAAATAATCGTTTAAGGTCGTTCAAAAAATGACTATCGTTTCGAGTTTAAAGCTTATCTGAACAGGTCTATTTCTTTCGGTCTGGTGAGTTCTCGTGCTGACACGTTTTCATCTGCGCGGTATTTGTATCCTCTGATGATGGCAACAGGAACCCCTTCGTCTGCTTGTCCTATTACAAGCTCTGCTGCTGAGGCTAACTCGTCGGCGATTGCCGTCTGCTTTATCCTTAGAACGTAACCGAACAGGTCTTTTTCGCCGCGTCTGTCCCGGATGGGCTTTATTCCTGCCACACCTATCGCCACGTTTATCTCCCCCCTCCTTAGCGGTCTTCCATGCGTGTCAGAAACTATCACTGCAACATTGCAACCTGTGAGCTTCTTTATGTCTTGCCTGATTTTCCGCGCGGACGCATCAGGGTCTTTCGGCAGCAACACCAGGTTTCTTTCGCCTTCAACATTCGACCTGTCCACCCCAGCGTTTGCGCAGACAATGCCGCTCTTGGTTTCTACGATTAGGCTGTTGTTGCCCATGCGCACGATTTCTTTTGTTTCTCGTAGAATAACCTCGACCACAGCAGGCTCCTTCCCCGTCTGCTTTGCTATTTCTTTAGCTCGCTCCGACGGAACAACTTCATCGAGGTTGACGACATTTCCCTCGGCTTTAGAAGCGGCAACATGAGTAACAACTATCACGTCACCCTCCTGCAAAGGCGTATTCTGCTTTTCAACCGCCTTAAAAATTAGTTCAGCTAGGTTATCTCCTTTCTTAATTAACGGCAAATTCTCAACAGCTATCACCTTAACGGCGCCCACGCAGCAGCACCTCTCATCATTTGTTTGAGGAGAGCCAATTGTACGATAAGAAGATTATCTCGCCTTCGAGGAAAAACCGTGGGTCTTTCCCGAAACCTGCTAAATACTTAGCAATCTTTCACGCTGGGCAGCTCACAGAAAATTTAAAGCCACTCGCAACCTCTATACATTCATTCAGAAACCGCCTCTCTGAAGAAGGCAGAAGCTAACTTGGGAATCGAGAACCTCGGTCGCATTTTCAACCCAAAAAGCATCGCCGTAATAGGCGCCAGTGAAAGAGAAGGTTCCATAGGTGCCAAACTCATCCGAAACCTGACAGGCGCTGGGTACACGGGCGCCGTTTTTCCTGTGAACCCTTTCAGAAAAACAGTGCAGGGAATCGCTGCCTATTCCAGCATTAGCAAAATCCCCCAGAAAATAGACCTCGCCATCATAGCCACACCAGCGCACACGGTCCCGCAAATCGTTGAGGAATGCGGAAAAGCCGGAGTCTCAGGAATAATAATAATCTCCGCAGGCTTCAGAGAAACAGGCGCGGACGGCGCCGTACTTGAAAAACAGGTGCTCGAACACCAGAAAACTTTTGGTATGCGCATCATCGGACCCAACAGTTTCGGCGTGATAAGACCCAAAAACAACTTGTACGCCACCTTCGCCGACAAGCAAGCCATCCCAGGAAAAATCGCGTTCATATCCCAGAGCGCCGCGTTATGTGCTTCAGCCTTAGACTGGGCTTGGGAGGCTCAGGTTGGATTCAGCGCCGTCGTCTCCACGGGCTCGATGCTTGACGTGGAACTCGGTGACCTCATCGACTACTTCGGAAATGACCCGCAGACCCGAAGCATCGTACTCTACGTTGAATACCTAAAGAACCCGCGGAAATTCATGAGTGCCGCACGCGAATTTGCGAGGACTAAGCCTATAGTGCTAATTAAGGCTGGACGCTTCCGAGAAAGCATCGAAGTAGCACTTACACACACGGGCGCTTTAAGCGGAGAAGACGCAGTCTACGACGCCGCATTCAAACGCGCGGGAATCGTCCGCGTCTATACCATCAACGACCTTTTCAACTGCGCCGAGGCTTTGGCGATGCAGCCCAACCCGACTGGCCCTAACTTGACGATAATCGCGAACGCGGGCGGCCCAAGCATAATGGCCACAGACCACCTCATCGCCAAAGCCGGAAAACTCTCACCGCTGAGCGCCGAAACCGTACAAGCCTTGAAGAAGGTTCTGCCGCCTTACTGCCGCGCAGCCAACCCTATCGACATCCATGAGGAAGCGACGCCTGACAGGTTCAGGGCCGTCATAGAAATTTGCCTGAAAGACCCGCAAAGCCATGGTTTCCTCGTCATATACACGCTTCAGGGCGCAACTGACCCCCTTGCCCTCGCAGAGACCATTGTGGCGTTGGCGAAGCAGACTGGGAAGCCGTTTCTCACGTGTTTGATGAGTGAAGACAGCCGCTGCAGGGAAGCCCGCAGATTTCTGCGGCGGAACGGCATTCCCTCTTTCGCAAACCCTGAAGATGCAGCGTCAACCTTTATGCACATGTACAGCTACACCCAAAACCTGGCGCTGCTTTACCAGACGCCGAAGGACCTTTACGTGAAGCAAACCAACCCTGCTTTTCTCAAGGGAATCCTCAGACGCGCTTTCTGCGAAGGACGAAAAGTCCTTAGCTTGCCTGAGTCCCTGCGTTTCTTGGAAGAGTACAAGATTCCAACTGTGAAGACCATAGTAGCGCGAAGTCCCGAAGAAGCTCAGGTGCTGGTTTCCGAACTGGGCTACCCCGCCGTCATGAAAGCCCTGTCGCCTCAGGTCACGCACAAATCCAGAATCGGTGGCGTCTTAACTGTTTGCTCTCCCTCGGAAACTGCCCTCTCTTTCGAGGAACTCTCCTGGCGCGTCAAGAACCACAACAGCACAGCCGAGTTCCAAGGCGTCGCAATCCAGCCCATGATACGCGAAAAAGGCTATGAACTAATCATAGGCTCCAAGAAGGACCCTCAATTCGGCGCCGTTATCATCTTCGGCGCAGGCGGAACCGCAACTGAACTGTTCAGAGACATGAGCGTTGGGTTTCCGCCGTTGAATCAAGTGCTTGCAAGACAGCTAATTGAGAGCACCGCCATCTACAAGCACGCTTTAGCCAGCGGTTCGCCTCTTGACGTCGGCGTTCTTGAGGAAATTTTGGTGAAGTTTTCGCAGCTTGTCACAGACTTCCCCGAAGTCGCAGAGATTGATGTGAACCCGCTGATGGTTAGCGGTAGCAGTGCCGTTGCTGTCGATGCCCGGATGGTTATAGACTGGGACAGGGTCATACGGGAAGTCGCAGTCCACCACGATGAGCATCTCATCGCTGCTTACCCGAAAAAGTACGTTACCACCAGAAAACTGAAAAACGACACGCAAGTGCTGCTTAGGCCAATACAGCCTGAAGACGAAGCGCGTTTTGACGAGTTCTTGAAGTCTCTCTCTCCGGAAACGATGCGGTTCCGGTTTTTCGAAATCATAAAGGAAATACCTCATGAAATGTTGACGCGGTACTGCAATCTGGACTACGACCGGGAAATCGCTATAGTGGCTGAGTTGCAGGAAGGTGGCAAGCCGATAATCGGTGCTGTGCGATTAATCGTGAGTTCCGACGGGAAAAGCGGCGAGTTCGCCATTCTAGTAGGCGACCAGTGGCAGGGGCTCAGACTCGGTTCAAAACTTATGGATTCTCTTATCGAAATCGGAAGGGATATGGGTGTGAAGAAAATCTACGGGTACGTGATGGCTGACAACTATAAGATGCTTCAGTTATGCAAGAAAAAAGGATTTACGGTGGAAACGTTGGACGAAGAGACAGTGTTAGCGTCTCTTTTATTGCCGTAATTCTGTTTTTTAGCTTCTGAATTTCTGCAGTTTCTGCAGCATCTCTTTGTCGCCTTCAGCGTCGCCTGCGCAAGTTGCGATTATGCCGTCCACGAGGCCATCCAGCTTTGCTGCCTTTTCTTCAACTGTATCCATGGTTGCGGCGGTTGGCCAACCGATCATTTTTACGGTTTCTACGTTTTTGGGTGTGCCCACTAGGAAGTATGCGTAGATGGGTTTGTTTAGGCGTTTGCATTCTTTAGCTACCTGCTCTAGTATGGGGAAGGATTTGTCTTCAAGCCTCATGAAGTAGATGAAGTCCCAGGCGTCTCTCACGCGTGGAAGCGTTTCTTCTACTGACCGTCGTGCTGTTAGCAAGCAGCCTAACTTGAGGTTCTTGAGTTTCACTGATGTGCGTAAGAAGTCTCGGGCTTCTTCTGAGGATTTCAGCATTTTTATTGGTTCGCCGTATTTAGGAACATCGCCCATAGTAATCGCTAAGCCATCTAAGCCGATGATGTCCGCTGCTAAAGCTAAGCCACCTACCTCGACTGGTCCTTTGTAGTGCAAGATGAATATGGGGCAGACGTATTTTTCTGGGTACTTCGACTTGAGTATGCAGCTTACCACCGTTCCGCTGGGTGCTGGAAAACCAGCCGCGCTGTCAGTTACGTTCCATCCATCGACTAGGTCTTTGATTTCTTCGGCAAGTTTCAGAAATTTGCGTGTTGGAACAAACTCGTTAAGTATCTTCATGATATATCATCACGGCTAAAGGGAAAAGAGGACTTGATTAAAAAATCTTTTGCATATCCGTTTTTTCGTTTTTTCAAGGAAACGTAAATAAACTATCGAACGAAAGTACTTTTTCACTGGAGAACACCATGAAGATAGCGGTTTCTGGTAAAGGCGGCGTTGGCAAAACCCTGATTGCCGCAGGTCTCGCACGAGGGTTTGCAGAGAGAGGACTAAAAACGATAGCGATAGATGCGGATTCTTCGCCTAACCTTGCTTTGACGTTGGGTTTGTCAGCGGAAGAAGCGCGTAAAATCGTGCCCATCTCCGAGAATAAAGAGTTGGTTGACTCGAAGACAAGCACTGGTTACTCGGGCGTTTACCGCTTATCCTTCACTGTGGACGACATCGTCCGTGACTATGCCGTGAGCACTCCTTTCAGCGTGAACCTAATCGTAATGGGCACTGTGAAAGCGATGGGTTCAGGCTGCATGTGTGCGCCGAATGCTGTCATCCGCGCCTTGCTGAGACACTTGATTGTGGAGCGGAACGAAGCCGTTGTTCTGGATTTGGAGGCAGGTGTCGAACACATCGGTAGGGGCACCGCTAAACAAGTGGACGCTTTACTCATCGTGGCTGATTCCAACCTGAAAGCGCTGGAGACTGCCAAACACATTCACGCTTTGGCTGCAGCCGCTGGGATGAAGCAGCTTTACCTCGTCGGGAACAGAGTGATGAACGATGCTCAGAAACAGGCGATAACCGCTTATGCGGAGAAAAACGGTTTATCCCTGCTCACGTTCATCCCGTTTGACTCGAAGGTGACTGAGGCGGACATGCGGGGAGAAACACCGCTTCTGAACAGGGATATTGAAGCTGTACGAGTCATAGACGGGTTATGTGAGACGCTTATCGAGAAGAACAGCTAAATTCATGCGCGCCAATTGTTGTGGAGGTTGTATGTATGAAAATGATTGTAACTATCGGTCGTGGAGGAACCGGAAAATCAAGCTTCGTGGCTTTAATGGCAAAGCACTTCGTGGAGACTGGTCAAGCTCCGTTGCTGCTGGTGGATGCTGACCCAGACCAGAATCTTGCCGAGATGGTTGGAATCGACCTTAAAGAAGCGGGAAAACACACAATATCCGAACTGCTTGTGAGCACGTTCATCGAGCAGGGAGGCACCACGGTTGGTGTTCCGCCTACCGAAAGAATAGAGAGCAAGATATGGAGCAGCGGCTTGTTTGAGAGTAACAGTTTTGATTTTTTGGCTGTTGGCACCAAATGGGTTGAAGGCTGCTATTGCATGCCGAACGCAGCTTTGAAAGGCGCGTTAGGGTCACTGACCAAGAATTACAAGTACGTGCTGATTGATTCCCCAGCTGGGCTTGAGCACTTAAACAGGCGTATCACATCAAAAGTGGATGATATCATCGACATTCTGGACCACTCGAAGAAATCCTTTGATCATGTCAAACGCGCGTACCGCATCGCTAAAGAGGTTGACTTGGAGTTCGTCAATTTCTACATCGTGGGCGGTTACAGGTTCCCCGAGAACTTGGGCAGTCAAGCGGAAGCAGATTTGAAGTTCAGGTACTTGGGAAAAATAGCTGCGGATGAGCAGTTAGATGAGTTTGTCCTTGATGGCAAATCTCTGCTTGACTTGCCTGCTGATAACGCTGCCTACGTTTCTGTAAAGAAGATACTGAAAGCTGCGGGTTACGTGTAAAGACTGACCGCGGGTTATTTTTACATTCTTCTAAATAAAGTGCTGTTTAAACGTGCGCACCATGACTTTTAGCCAGAAAATCTGGAAAAGTTTAAAAACATTGTAATGTTGGTAATAGCTAAACCTTTACAGAGGTTCGAGATTGACCACTAAAAACGTGCACGTAAAAATCGACGAAATGAAGACCAACACTGGTCTTATTAAGAATCTTGAATTATCCATCGGCAAAGTTGTCGATGAATCTTGGGCTGAACCCATGGGACCCACGCCCATGCCGTCCCTCACAACGTTAAGAGACTGGGACATGAAGCTCCTGAACAGATATAAGCCCTTCTACATGCCTGATTGCGACCTATGCTGCCTCTGCACCTACGGCAAGTGTGACTTGACGGCGGGAAAACGTGGCGCTTGTGGTCTTGATATTGGTGCCCAATCATCCCGAATCGTGCTTTTGGCTTGCAGCATCGGCGCAGCAACGCACACGGGTCACGCCCGCCACGTAGTGGACCACTTAATCGAAAAATATGGTCGACGGCATCCAATTGATGTCGGCGGCTTAAACGTTAAGGTTGAAGCTCCAGTCACTAGGCTTGTCACGGGAATAAGGCCTGAAACGCTGGGCGATTTGGAAGATGTTTTGGAGTACTGTGAAGCCCAGATTACCCACTGCCTCTCCGCGGCGCACACTGGCCAGGAAGGAAACAACTTAGATTTTGAATCAAAGGCTTTCCACGCTGGCATGATTGACCAAGTTGGCATGGAAGTCGCAGATATAGCTCAAATCTCAACGTTGAACTTCCCGAAGGCTGACCCCGAAGCCCCACTCATCCAAATGGGCATCGGAACAGTCGACACTTCAAAGCCCGTTATCATGTGCATTGGTCACAACGTCGTGCCCTCGGTAGGAATCATCGATTACATGAAAGATAGCGGTCTAGCCGACAAAATGGAAGTCGTGGGCTTATGCTGCACCGCCTTCGATAACACCCGCTATTATGACAGAGCAAAAATCGTCGGGCCAATCAGCTGGCAACTGCGCTTCGTACGCGGCGGCTTCGCAGACGTAGTCGTCCTCGATGAGCAATGCGTCAGAACGGATATGTTCAACGAAGCTGAACGTGTCAAAGCTCCCGTCATCGCCGCGTCAGAGAAAAACTGCATGGGCTTCAAAGACCGCACAAATGACCCAGCAGACGAAATCGTCGCTGACCTCGTAAGCGGCAAGGTTCCCGGTGTACTCATCCTTGATCCTGACAAAGTCGGCGAAGTCGCAGTCAAAGTCGCTATGCAGATCGCGCCAATCCGCAAGAAAATGAGGGTTCTCCCCAACATCAACGAGATAGTAGAATTGGCGAAGACATGCAGACAATGCAACTTGTGCCAGAGAAGCTGTCCTCAAGACCTCAAAATCCCCGCTGCGCTGAAGGCAGCAAGTGAAGGTAACATCGCACCGCTAACTGAACTGTACGAGGAATGCATCGGATGTGGACGCTGCGAAGAAGCCTGCCCAGTCAAACTGCAAATACACAGCTTCATAGTCAAAGCCGGCGAGAGATTCATGGTTGAAGAAACGAACCTGTGCCGCGCTGGCAGAGGCGCCGTTCAAGACGTAGAAATACGCAACGTCGGCAGCCCAATTGTCCTCGGCGAAATCCCCGGCATTCTCGCAGTTGTAGGTTGCGCCAACTACCCGCACGGCGGCAAAGACGTTTACGACATCTGCAGAGAGTTTGCTCTCCGCCGCTATATCGTTGTGACTTCTGGGTGCTCAGCCATGTCCGCAGGCTCCTACAAGAATGAGGAAGGCAAGACACTCTACGAAGAATTCCCCGGCTCATTCGAAGCTGGGGGCGTACTCAACGTCGGCTCATGCGTCGCCAACTCACACATCGCGGGCGCAGCCATCAAAGTCGCAAACATATTCGCCAAACGACCCTTAAGAGGCAACTACGAGGAAATCGCAGATTACATACACAACCGTGTCGGTGCAGTCGGCTTAGCGTGGGGTGCATACTCGCAGAAAGCAGCCTCAATCGCGGCTGGCTTCTGGCGCTTAGGCGTTCCAGTACTTGTCGGTCCGCACGGCAGCAAGTACCGCCGCATGCTCCTTGGTAGAGAAGACAAACCCGAAGACTGGGAAGTTTACGATGCCCGTACAGGCGACAAAGTTAACGTTGGTCCAGCACCTGAGCATCTTTTCCAGACGGTTGAAACGCCGCAGGAAGCCATGGCCGCCATCGCCAAGCTATGCATCAGACCTAACGACACTTGGAAGGGGCGCAGCATAAAGCTAAGCCATTACATTGACTTGCACAAGCGCCATTACGGAACCATGCCACCAGACATTCATCTGTTTGTGCGCACGATGGCTGACGTGCCCATGACCATGAAGGACGAAATCACAGCGATACTGGAAGCGAAAGGCTGGAAGGAAACGGTGATTCCTGACCCGACGTTGCTTCCGAGAATGATACGGAAAAAGAAGGAGTGATGAAGAATGTCGTGTGAACCTTGGCAATGTGCAGAAATCGCAGCCACAAAGAAAGCAAACGCGATAACGAAGCCCGAAGTAGCCGTGGCGATGATAAAGCGAGCCGCCCGCCCAATCCTTGTGGTCGGCAGTAACGCCACTGAACGCTGGATGGAAGGCAGACAACTCATCGACTACATAATAGACTTCGCCAAAGCCTCAAAAGTGCCCGTCGTCGCAACGGCGCACATGGTTGGCGAGTTCCTGAAACGCGGCTTTGAACCAGCAGGCTTCATGTCTGCGATGGACATCGGCAACCGCTTGGTTGACCCGACGTGGCAGGGACTTGACGGCAAAGGGCACCCTGACCTGGCGTTGTTCGTTGGCTTGCCTTACTACATGGAGGCGCTCATCCTGTCCGGGCTGAAACACTTTGCACCAGACCTTAAGACCATAACACTGGACAACCTTTATCACCCACATGCAACTTGGTCTTATCCCAACGGAACCCTGGAAGAGTGGGCTTCGAACCTCAAAGTCATGACTTCAAAATTTGAAGGAGGACAATAAAAATGTCAATGTTTAAAGACATACCTGTAGATGTTGGCGTCATATACGAGGGCGAACGCATACGCAGAAACGACATGCAAGTAGAACTCGGCGGACCCACAATCAAAGAGAAATTTGAACTAGCCAAAGTAAGACCCATGGACGCTATCGAAGACGGAAAAGTAACCATAATCGGTCCCGACATCAAAGACATGAAAGAAGGCGGCGCCTATCCACTGGGCATACTGGTGGAAGCGGCAGGCTCCACGCTTGACTCGCAGCTTGAAGGCGTCATAGAAAGGCGCATACACGGCTACCTCAACTATATTGAAGGCTTCATGCACCTCAACCAGCGCTATGACATCTGGATACGTTTAGGCAAGAAATCCTTCCAGAAAGGCTTGAACAGTTTCGAGTACATCGGCAAAGTCTTGTACAGGCTTTTCAAGAGCGAACTGCCCATCATCGAGAAGGTGCAGATAACCTTCATTACAGACCCTGAGAAAGTGAAAGAACTGTATCCCGTAGCAATGAACGACTACGAGACACGGGATGCCAAAGCCAGAGGTTTGAAAGACGAGGAAGTTGACAAGTTCTACGGCTGTGTCCTGTGCCAGTCATTCGCTCCCAGCCACGTTTGCGTTATTACACCACAACGCTACAGCAACTGCGGTGCCATCAGCTGGTTCGACGGACGCGCATCAGCACAAATCGACCCGAAAGGACCCGTGTTTGCCATCGAAAGAGGAGAACTAGTAAACGCGGAAAAAGGCGAGTTCTCAGGCGTAAACGAGGCAGTCAAGAAGCGCACGCTAGGCGAAGTTAACCAAGTCTGGCTGTACACGGCGTTTGGCCACCCGCACACTTCATGCGGATGCTTCGAAGCAGTAGCATTCTACATTCCGGAAGTTGACGGTTTCGGCTTGATCCACAGAAGCTTCAAAGGCGTAACAGTTAACGGCTTGCCCTTCTCCACGCTGGCTGACTCCACCGCTGGCGGAAGGCAGGTTGACGGTTTCCACGGAATATCCATCGAGTACATGCGCTCAAAGAAGTTCCTTGCAGCTGACGGCGGATGGAACCGCGTGGTCTGGTTGCCGAAAGAAGTCAAGGAGCGCGTCAAAGACTTCATTCCCGCAGACGTCGTGGACAAGATTGCTACCGAAGAGGACGTGCAGAACATCGACGCCCTGAAGACGTTCCTGAAGGAGAAAAACCACCCCGTAGTCGCAAGATGGACCGAAGCCGAGGCTGTTGAAGAGGCAGCACCAGCAGAAGCTAAAGGGGAAGAAGCTGCAATGATGCCAGTAGCGACGGCGGCGACTCTGCCAATAATGGCTGGCGGGTTCAAGATAATCCTGAAAGACGCGAAAATCTACGCCAAAAAAGTCATAATCCGCTCGGTGAAAGACGAGAAGAAAAGCTAAGGTGAACTCCTGTGGCTGAAAAAAAGAAAAAAATCGAAGACGCCAGCGGATTATCGCTCAGCCCTGACCTGCTGGAGCTTCTGGCGAAGTTCCAAGAAATCGAGCTTGAAGACTTCGAGTTGGAAGTAAAGGACTTAGAGCTTTGGTTTGAGTCTGGCGCTTTGCCAAGGCAACTCATGCCCCCGCTAAAAGCAGCGACGCCCGCGATGAAGGGCAAACCCACAGAGCTTATGATGACGCAGTTTGCGCGACCCATTGAGACCTACCCGGGCAAGATTGTTGAAGTTAAGCTCGGCGCGACCAAAGGGGAAGGCGGAACGCGCGGAAAGTCCATTATCATCGGCGGCGAGACATCTCCTGCTTTCTACACGTTTGAGCGTCCTACAGTTCATCCGCCCGTGGTTACGCTTGACGTTTTCGACATGGAGGTTCCATTGTCTAAGGCTGTTAAGATGCACGTGAAAGACGTTATCGGCGACCCTGCGGCTTGGGCGAAGCTTGCGGTTGACAAGTTTGGTGCAGACATGGTTACGGTTCACTTAATTAGCATTGACCCCTTGCTGAAGAACGCGACGCCGAAGGATGCGGTTAAGACAATTGAGGAGATTACGCAGGCTGTTGATGTGCCGCTTGTGATTGGCGGCTGCGGTGACCCTGTGAAGGACGCTGATGTCTTCGCGGAGATTGCTGAAACCTTCACTGGAGAACGTTTCCTAATTAGTTCGATAACTGCAGACATGGATGTTGAGCGCTGCGCGAAATTCGTTAAGAAAAACGGGCATGTGGCGTTGTCTTTCACTCCGATGGACTTGAACCTGGCGCGAGAGCTTAACAGGCGCCTGTACGATTTCCTCGGCAAAGAGGACATTGTCATGGACTTGACGACCGCTGCTCTTGGCTACGGCTTGGACTACGCGTTCACCAACATGGAACGCGCTCGCCTTGCAGGCTTGATGGGTGACGTAGAGTTGGCGCATCCGATGTCTTCTGGCACCACGAACGCTTGGGCTGCGCGTGAAGCGTGGCTGAAGATGGGTGCCGAGTGGGAGCCTCGTGAACTTCGAGGTCCGCTGTGGGAAGTGACAACCGCTTTGACGTTGCTGCTTGCTGGCGTGGACTTGTTCATGATGATGCATCCTGCCGCTGTGAAGACTTTGAAGGATGTTACGGCTAATCTGGTTAGCGGCAAGAAAGCTGACCCCTGCAAGTTTGTAGACTGGGTTTCTACGAAACTCTAACGGAGAGAATGATATATGACGGAGAGAGAAAAGAAAAGCAAAGTTGGAATAAAGGAACTAAGCCCAATAGACGTTTACAAGCTTCTACCCAAGACCAACTGCAAAGAATGTGGGCAAGAGAACTGCATGGCTTTCGCCACCAAAATCGTCAACCGCGAAGTCACGCTTGAGCAGTGCCCGCCCCTGCTGAAGAAGGAGAACGAGAAAGCCTACAAGCAGCTGAAGGAGATGCTGAAGCCCGCGGTCAAAGAAATCGTCGTCGGCACGGGCGACAAGGCTGTGAAGATAGGTGGAAAACTCGTCATGTATCGCCACGAATTCACGTACTTCAACCCCACCGCCATCGCGATTGACGTGACGGACGAAATGCCTGAAGACGAACTGCTAAGCCGCATAAAAAGCACTGAGAAATTCAGCTACGAATACATCGGCTACACGCTAAAACTCGACATGATTGCCGTCCGCAGCACTTCAGGCGACCCTGAAAAGTTCAAGGCAACCGTGAAGAAAGTGGTTGAAAACACCAATCTGCCACTCATTTTGTGCACTTTGAACTCGAACGTAGCTGAAGCGGGCTTGATGGCAGCGCCGAAAGCCAAGCCGCTACTGTACGCGGCAAACATGGATAACTGGAAGGACATGGCTGAACTGGCACTGATGTACGGTTGTCCGCTGGTGGCTTCCGCACCTAACGACCTTGACATGCTGATGTCTCTGGCTAAGACCTTACAGGCTTACGGTGTTGAGGATATAGTGCTCGACCCAGGTACGTTCGCTAACGAAGGGTTGGCTGACACGCTGAACAACTTCACCATGTTGCGCAGGGCTGCTTGCAAGGCAGGCGAGGAGCTTGCGGGTTTTCCGTTGATGGGTGTTCCCATGGTAGCTTGGATGGACAAGGGTGAAACGGCAGAAGAAATCGTCAAGTGGCGCGAAGCCTACTTGGCGGGCATGCTCATTGTTCGCTACGCTGACGTGCTGGTGATGCATGGCGCTAACGGCTGGTCGCTTCTGCCCAACGCGGTCCTGCGTCAGAACATTTACACTGACCCGCGGAAGCCTGTAGCTGTAGAGCCGGGCTTGAAAGTGTTCGGCACTCCAGACGAGAATTCACCAGTGTTCTTCACCACCAACTTTGCACTGACCTACTACACCGTCGCCTCGGACATCGAGAACTCCAAGACCAACGCTTACCTGATTGTCGTGGACACTGAAGGCTCAGCCGTGGACAGCGGCGTTGCAGGACGCAAACTGACGGCGGAAAAAGTTGCAGACGCCATAAAAGCTACAGGTATAGAGAACAAGGTTAAACACAGGAAAATCATCATTCCTGGCAAAGCCTCAAGGATAAGCGGCGAAATCGAAGAACTCAGCGGCTGGAAAGTCCAAGTGGGACCACGCGACTCGTCAGAGATACCGAAGTATTTAGTAGAAAAGTGGCAGCCCTAACCACATTCTCTTTTCTTTCAATCTTAGGCTTTTCCTGAAACTCGCACGCGATAGCTTGTCGCAGTTAACTATTAGTAGTCAACACAGCAAAATACATTGGGGACTGCAAGTTGAGAGAATTGAAATTTGGCGTGTTTCTTCCGTTTTACGCTTACAGACCCGAAGAAACCAACTCCACTCATTTTGAATTCGTCCGCAACATTGTTCTGGAATGTGAACGTCTCGGTTACCATTCGGTGTGGCTGGACGACCACCTGATGTTTAAGCGTAGTCCCATTCTGGAATGCTGGACAACTTTATCAGCGCTCTCTGCCATGACCCATCGGATAAGGCTGGGCACTATGGTGACCTGCAACACGTTCAGAAACCCCGCCTTGCTCGCCAAAATGGCTGCTACAGTCGATGTCATCTCAGACGGCAGGTTAGAGTTCGCCATCGGCGCCGGTATTCAAGAAGCCGAACACACCGCTTATGGCTTGCCGTTCCCGAAACTCAGCGCGAGAATAGGTCGACTCAACGCGGCAGTCGAGATAATCAAGAAAATGTGGACCGAGGAAAAAGCAAGCTACCGCGGCGAATATTACCGCGTCAACGGCGCTGTGTGTGAACCCAAGCCCGTGCAGAAACCCCATCCGCCGATAACTATAGCGGGCGCAGGAGAAAAAATGACCATGCGCGTAACTGCACAGCACGCGGACAGGTTCGACTGGGGCTACCTGCCATCCAAGGCACTTTACAAGCACAAACTGGAGGTTCTGCAGCAACACTGCACCGCGGTGGGCAGGGACTTTGAAGAAATCGAGAAGTCATGCTGGCCTGGCGCTCAGGTGTTCATCGCTTCTGACGGGAAAGAAATAGAAAGAAAACTCTTGGAGCGAAAGCCAGAGAACATGTCCCTGGAAGACTTCGAGAAAATCTGCCTTGCTGGAACGCCTGACGAGTGCACGCAGGCGGTTCAGGAGTATGTGGATTTGGGTGTGACTTTCTTTATGCTTTTCTTCGGAGACCTTCCGAGCGTGAAGGGTTTAGGACTGTTTGCTGAGACAGTTGCCAAGAAACTGAAGTGATTTAGAGGTCGCCTCTGACGATGTGCGCAAGCTCGTGTCTCAAGATTTCCCCTAAACTGTGATACGGATTTTCACGCACCAAAATGACGTAATCAGTGTCTGCCGTTTCCTCCGCGTTGAAAACGCACGCATCTGTGCCTCGGGTTGAGAGAACCTTGCCCCACTCCTCCAACTCCCCCTCCATGTCCTCCTCGCAACGTCTCAACCGTATGATCCTGTCAAAATCCTCGTCTCTAACCTGATACGCCTTCACCCGCGGAAACGATTTACTCGTCAGCGTCCTCCACGCCGAGACAAGCTGCCTCTTCGGAACCGCTTTTGCTTTTACGCTGATTCCCTCAATCGTAACCATAAACCAGTTCAGCGCTGCGGTGTAAAAAAACATTTGTAACAAACACGCCACAGCCACAAACATCCTTTTTCGGCACTGCCAGCGGGCATATTTGGCGCCTATTAGTGGTTGGTTGCAGAAACTATAGAGGGGTAGGGTCGCTATTGGTGCAGAACCAGCGCAAAACCATGCTGAAACCATACGAAGAGAGGCTCAGCAAAAAATCACTCGGTAGTTAGTCCCTAACCAGCCGCAAAACAGTTTTAGGTTTTAGGAAAAAGTTATAGAGCAGACAGAACATTAAGCCTTCACCAACAAGAAGGTTAACCTATAATGCCTGAAATCCGTGTAGCACTTGTCGGCGTCGGAAACAGCGCCAGCGCCCTCATACAAGGAACCCAATACTACAAAAACGCTGAAGAAAACGCCACTGTCCCAGGGCTGATGCACGTAAACTTCGGTGGTTACCACATCCGCGATATAAAATTTGTTGCCGCCTTTGAAGTTAACCGTGACAAAATAGGTAAAGACCTCTCAGAAGCCATCTTCACTCCGCCCAACTGCGTCGAAAAATTCGCCACTGTTCCATACCTCGGCGTGACGGTTTCCTCGGCGCCAATCATGGACGGCGTTGCACCGCACATGCGCAAGGTGTTCAACGTCTACGACGAAAAAACCGAAGGCAGCACCGACATCGTCCAAGCGCTGAAAAACGCAAAGGCGGAAGTGCTCGTGAACTACTTGCCAGTCGGAAGCCACGAAGCCACACGCTTCTACGCCCAAGCCGCTATGGACGCTGGTTGCGCATTCGTAAATTGTATGCCTGAATTCATCGGCTCAGACCCCGAATGGGCAAAAAAATTCGAAGCGGCTGGATTGCCTGTGCTGGGAGACGACATAAAAAGCCAAGTTGGCGCCACCATCCTGCACAGAAACCTAGTGCGACTGTGCTTGGACAGAGGCGTAATCGTTGACGAGACTTATCAACTGAATCTCGGCGGCGACACAGACTTCCTAAACATGACCGTTGAAGAGCGCCTCAAAACGAAGCGCATCAGCAAAACCGAAGCCGTCACAAGCCTCGTCCCATACGAGTTACCCACCAGAATAGGTCCCTCGGACTACGTGCATTTCCTGAACAACAAGAAAATCTGTTACATCACGCTGAAAGGCAGAAAATTCGGCGACCGACCCATAACCATGAACGTCAAACTCGAGGTTGAAGACTCACCGAACAGCGCCGGCGTGGTCATTGACCTGATAAGAGCCGCAAAACTAGCTTTAGACCGCAAAATCAAAGGCACCCTCCTAAGCATGTCCGCGTACGCATTCAAGCATCCGCCGATTCAGGTGCCTGATCCTGTGGCGCGCCAGTGGACAGAAGACTGGATCGCGGGCAAAAGAGAACGCTAAACTCTCTCTACATTTCTATCGAAAAGGTGTTCATGAAACCTTTTAAGGGTCGAGAATCAAACACTACTTACCATTCAGAGGTGCAAATACGATGGTGAAAGTAGACGGATACGAAGTGCCAGAAGGCCTTTACTACTCAAAAGAATTCGCATGGATAAAAATTGAAGGAGAAAAAGTCCGCATGGGCATAACAGACTACGCCCAAAAACAACTCAGAGAAATAGTTTACGCCGAGCTGCCTGACGCAGGAACAGAGGTGAAGCAGAACGAGCCGTACGGCACCGTGGAATCGGTGAAAGCAGTCTCCGACCTGGTCGCAGCCGTAAGCGGAACCGTGGAAGAAGTAAACTCTGAGGTGCAGTCTAGACCTGAACTCTTGAACGAAGACCCATTCGACCGAGGCTGGCTTATCATAGTGAAGCCCACGAACCTGCAAGCAGAACTGCCGAACCTGATGGACTTCAATCAAGCGGTTGAGTGGCACAAGAACCAAGCGCAAACAAAATGAAGGCAGCCACCATGGCTAAACGCATAATAATAATCGGAGCCAACGCAGCAGGCGTGGAAGCGGCTTCAGCAGCGCGCAAAAAAGACCGCACAGCCGAGATTACACTGATTACACAGGAGAAAACCGCTGGATACTCGCGCTGCGGCTTGCCCTTCGTCATCGGCGGACAAATACCCAGTTTTAACGACTTAATCGTTTACCCACCCGCTTACTTCCAAATGTTGAAACTGACATTGAAAAACGCGACAAAAGTCACAGCCATAAACACCAAAGAGAAAACAGTCACAACCACCGATAAAGCAGGAAACACAGAGACTCTGCCCTACGACAGCCTCGTGATTGCCACGGGCGCTGACGCGTTCATGCCCCCAATCAAGGGAAGAGAAAAGCCGGGAATTCTCTCGCTGCGAAGCCTAGAAGACGGAGAGAAAATCCTTCAAGCAGTCCATAACGGCGCCAAATCAGCAGTAATCATGGGCGCAGGCTTGATTGGGCTGGAAACCGGTGTGGCTTTGATTGAGCGCGGCTTGAAAGTAACAGTCGTCGAGATGCTGCCACAGATTCTGCCCCAAATGCTTGACGCCGACATGGCGAAACAGGTTCAAGAGCACCTGCAGGAAAAAGGCATGTGCATCCTCACCTCGAAAGCCGTTGAGGAATTCCTCGGCGACGACAAGGTGACGGCAATTATGGCCGGCGGCGAACGGATAGAGGCGGACTTGTTTCTCAGCGCTTTCGGCGTGAGAGCGAACACGAAGCTGGCGGTTGACGCTGGCATACCGTTGGGCGAGACCCGCGCCATAAAGACCAATGCGCGAATGGAGACCGACGTAAAAGACGTTTACGCCGTTGGCGACTGCGCCGAGTCACTGAACTTAATCACACACAAGCCGACGTGCGCGCAACTTGGCACCATTGCAGTCAGGCAAGGCAAAGTAGCAGGCAAAAACGCCGCCGGAGACTACTCGTTATTCCCAGGCGTCTTGGCGTCAGCCGTTACCCGCCTGTTCGACGTTGAAGCAGGCGTGACAGGATTGACTGAAGCCGCCGCGGCAAGAGCCAAAATCGAAGTGATCACAGGAACCATCAGTTCAAAGACTAAGGCAGACTATTATCCCACGGCGAAGCCCATAAAAGTCAAACTCGTCGTAGAGAAAGAATCGCAGCGCATAATAGGCGCACAGATAATCGGCGGCGAAGAAGTGACACAGCGCATAAACGCGCTCAGCTTCGCCATCCAGAAGGAGATGACGGTGCGCGAGTTAGCTAAAGCGGACACTGCATATGCACCGCCGCTGTGTGAGACGTGGGAGCCCATGGTTTTAGCGGCTGAAATGGTTCTGATGAAGCTCCGCTGAAGCGTTTTTCCTTTTTTCTTTTCTTGCTTGTTTTAAACTCATTTGTTTCTTGCATTTCTGGAAAGGTTTATTTTCAACCATGAAGCTAGCATCTGAACGGTTGGCGGACACCCTTGTCCGCTGGGATGTGGTCCCGCAGAAAGGGACTGAACCGTAAACTTTGAACACAAGAGGTGAAAAAGCAAGATGGCATACAAGTACATCGCTGAAGAATGGGCAAAACCCGAGAAATCTTTCCTCGACGAGCTTATGCGCCAACGCTTAATCGAATGGCGAAAGCAGCCTACCACCATCCGCATCGAACATCCAACACGGCTTGACCGCGCAAGAAAACTCGGCTACAAAGCCAAACAAGGCTTTGTCATCGCTCGCACGCGTGTCCGCAGAGGTGGACTCCGTAAACAACGCCCCCGATCAGGACGCAGACCCAAACGTATGGGCGTCAAGAAATTCAAACCCGCCAAAAGCTTGCGTCTAATAGCGGAAGAACGCACAGCCCGAAAATATCCCAATATGGAAGTCTTGAACAGCTACTGGGTTGGCGAAGATGGACGCTACAAATGGTTCGAAATAATCCTCGTCGACAAAAACCACCCTGCTATAAAGAACGACAAAGACATCAACTGGATAACCGAGAAACAACACAACCGCCGCGTGTTCCGCACGCTAACAAGTGCAGGGAAAAAAGTCAGGAGTCTCCATGGAAAAGGTAGAGGCTCAGAAAAAGTCAGACCCAGCAAACGCAGAGGCGCCAAAGGAGTACAGTAAAATGCACCATATTAAACCCAAAATTCAAAAGGCAGACGGAAAACAACGAGACGGAAAAGGCTTCAGCCTGAACGAGCTGAAGCAAGCAAGCTTAAACAAAGCAGACGCCAAACGACTGGAGATACCTGTGGACACACGCAGAAAAACCGCGCACGCCGGAAACATAGAAGCTCTGAAAGCGTTTGTAGCACAGCAGAAGTCGCAAGCCAAACCTAGGTCTAAACCTGAGCGGCAAGCAGCCAAGAACAAACCTAAAAAGTAAAAACCGCCCTAACAAAGAGCGGTGCCACATCAGTGCGTTCATCACCCCCAATCGGATACATAGAAATACGAGTTTTCTCCCATGCCACCGAAGACGAAGCCAAAGTGCTCACAGCAGCACGCAACACGCTCCCGCAAACGCTCGCCGAAGACGCAGTCTTCCAGAAAACCAGCCTGAAAGGGCACCACGGCAACCCAATCACTCTTTTTCAAACCAAACTTACCGACAAAAAAATGCTTCCCTGTGCTTTGGAGAAAATTGCAGCGGGCTTGAGCACCTTAGACAAGGAAACACTTCAGCGCGACATGAAGCTGCACTTGGAGAAGGGTAACCTTTACTTGCGATTTGATAAGCAAGCTGCGTTCATGGGCGAACTGCACTTTTCAGCCATAGACCCCATCCACTTCAAAATCCATTTCAAGAATAAAACATCCCAAGAAATAATCGAGTTTCTCAAAGAAGCGGGGCTGCTGCTTTGAAAAGAACCTTCGCCGACCTGCACCTGCATGCCAACCTGAAAAAACCCGAAGACGCCAGACGGCTGATAGCGAAAGCGGCTAAACTCGGTTACGGCTTAATCGCTGTGCCAACTCCGCCTGAAACAGGACGAGACGAGGTGGCGCGGCTAAAAGAAGTTTGCGGCGAGGTAGGTGTGGATTTTGTTTCTCGGTTGGATTTGCGTCCGAGGTCGCAGGGTGAGCTTCTGCGTTTGCTGCGAAAGTATCGTCGGAGATTTGAGTTGGTGTGCGTAGTGTGTGAGAGTAAAGAGATTGCGCGGCAAGCAGCTAAGGATAGGCGTGTGGACTTGCTGAGTTTTCCTTCATTGGATTGGCGTAAACGCTTCTTTGACTGTGCCGAAGCCGAGTTAGCCAGCAGCGGTTTGGCGGGGTTGGAGATTGATGTGCGGCTTGTTCTTGTTTTGGAAGGGCGCGCCAGAGTGCGGTTGTTATCGAGTTTACAGCGAGAGGTCGAAGTGGCACGGGAGTTCCACGTGCCCATTGTGCTCTCGAGCGGGGTGGTGGAGTTGATGCTTCTGCGGATGCCACGTGAGGTAGCCGCCTTAGCCGGGCTTTTCGGTTTGGGCGAAACAGAAGCGGTGGATGCAGTTTCACGTGTTCCAGCGGCGCTGGTGCAACGGAACAGGCTGAAACTGCGTTCTGGGTTCGTGGCGCCTGGAATTCATGTGGTGCGGGAGGGCGATGACTGTTGAGGCGGGTTAAGCGGCGTTACTTGCTGTTGCGGTTTGAAGTTGAGCGTGTGCCTGGTGAAAGGGAGTTTTTGGACGCGGTTTGGGCTGCTGTTGGCAAGCTTTACGGCGAGTTTGGTGCAAGCTTGACGGGTTTGGCGTTGATTAGTTATGACGCAGCAGAGAAGACCGCGATTGTCCGCGTTACACTTGAGGCATTGAGGATGGTCAGGGCTTCTTTGGCTTCGATAACCTGCATCGAAGGTGCGGAAGCGGCTGTGCACGTCATGGCAGTTTCAGGCACAATAAAATCACTTCACAAGAGACAACAACATTTGTTTTCCGACGTGTGAAAATTTTCTTTAGCCCCTTATTTGAAGAATCCCAAAAGGCTCCGTACTCTGAAAGCGATCCCTACCCTCTATAGGTTTCTGCAACCAACCACTAATAGGCGCCAAATAGACTAGTTCTGCGCTGTCTGCTTGGGACGCAGACCCCTTTCACATTTAAAGGCTAAATATCGAGTTTTTATGTTGCTGTTCGGAGTTTTTCAGTCGAGGTTATCTGAGCTTCAGTTTTATGGAGCCCTTGAGATGCGATAGAATCGTCAACGCTGTTGCGAGGGTCCAGAACTTGCGTTTGCGGTAGTTGTGTAAGAAGTATCCTGGGCGCAGGTAGAAGTGGTGGAATGCGGCTTCGCGCAGTTTCCCGAGGTCTTCCATGCTTAGCCACGGCGTCTCAAAAATGGGTGTCGTGGTGTCGTACTTGTCGAAGTCGGTTACTCTCAGCCAGCCTTTCTCCTTGACTGAATCATACATAGGTGTGCCGGGAAAAGGTGTAGCCACGTTGTAGAAGCCTACGTCATCGGGGCTTATTTTCTCCACGAACTTTATAGTCTTCCAAGCAGATTCTTTGGTTTCTCCAGGGAAACCGAGAATCACGTTCGGGACAGGTTTCAGTCCGAGCTCCCTTACCCAGCCTAGTGCTTTTATGGTCTGTTCGGTGGAGATTCCTTTTTTCATACAGTCCAGGACTTCTTGGGACGCAGATTCCACGCCGAACCAAACGGATATGCAACCTGCCTCCTTCATTTTCATGAGCAAGTCCTTGGTAATCATGTCCACGCGGGTGCCGCAGTTCCACTTTATCTTTAAGCCTCGGTTTAGGATTTCGCGGCATAATTCTTCGATCCGAGGTTGGTCGACGGTGAAGGCGTCATCGCAGAACGTGAATTTGTCCACGTTAAAGGTCTTGTGGAGGTATTCAAGCTCGTCAACCACGTTTTTTGGGCTGCGCATTCGGTATTTTCGTCCGTGCATTCTAACAGTACTGCAGAATTCGCACCAGTAGACGCAGCCGCGACTTGTCGCTAAGTAGAGAATATCCTCGTATTCTCTTAGTCGTTCCATGGGCCAGAGGTGCCTTGCGGGGAAGGGAAGCGTGTCCAAATCTTCTATGTAGGGTCTGTCCGGGTTCCTCACGATTTTGCCGTCTTTTCTGCATGTTGTGCCTATCACGTCGTGGGTGCTTTTGCCCGCTTCTATTCTCTGCACGAGCTCCAAAAACGTGTTTTCACCTTCTTTTCGCACCACGACGTCCAGTTCTGGGCATTCTTCCAGTGCTTTGTCGTCCCAGAATGTGACGTGAGGTCCTCCCATTACGGTCAGGCAGTTCGGGTTGACTTTTTTAGCTATCTTCACTAACTTGAGTCCTGTCCTGTATGTTAGCGTGGATGAGGTTACTCCGACTATGTCGGGTTGCCGTTTACCGATTTCAGTTTGAAATTCTTCAAATGAAAGCTTTACCACTTGGCAATCGATAACGTCAACTGGATATTGGTTCTTCTCTAAAACAGCAGCTAAATATCCTAAACCCAGCAAAGCGAAGGGCAGATGCGTGAAGGCACCAGGCGGAGCAGCTGGGTTCACAAGTGTTACGTGCGGCTTCATTCTTCTTCACTAATGCTAATTATTCCACAAATAAAAGATGCTGAATGCTTAAACGTTTCGCATAAGGTCGGCGAAAATGGATATGAGCGATATTTAGCAGACTTATTTTTTGTCCGTGTTTGTTTTGGCTGTTTTACCACAATCATCGCCGCTGCGATGGCTTAATATGCTTTTTATTTATCTCAATCCGGCATGGTAATAAGAATCCTGCAAAAACGCGATTAACACTATAAGCCAGTGTTCCCTTAATTGCCTTGTAAGCAACTGAAGCGACGGCGTGTGTGAGTGAAGGTAACAGAACTATCCGTGCCCGAGTCAGTGAAGGAAGTCATGCTTAACTCCGGAATCGCAGAGCTGTATCCTCCGCAAGAAGAAGCCGTAAACGCCGGAGTCTTAGAAGGCAAGAACCTGGTTCTGGCCAGTCCCACCGCTTCAGGGAAAACGCTGGTTGCAGAACTCTGCGGGCTTAAACATGTCTTGGAGAAGAACGGCAAAGTAATTTACCTGTCGCCGTTGAGGGCTCTGGCGAACGAGAAGTTTGACGAGTTCAAGAAGTACGCGGGCATCAGAAAGCAGAGTGGACGGCGGGTAAGCGTGGGCATCAGCACTGGAGACTTTGACAGCAGCGACCCCTGGCTGGAACGCTACGACATCATAATCACCACAAACGAGAAAGCAGACTCGCTCCTAAGGCACCGAGCCAAATGGATGGACGAAATATCGCTGGTCGTCGCGGACGAAGTGCACCTGCTGAACGAAGCGGAACGCGGTCCCACGCTGGAGGTGGTGTTGGCGAGGCTCATGCAAGTCAACCCTGACCTGCAGATTTTGGCACTGAGCGCAACCATACACAACGTTGATGAAATCGCGGATTGGCTGAAAGCGGCTTACGTCGTGACCGAATGGCGTCCAGTTACCCTGAAAGAAGGCGTCCTATTGCAGGAGGAAATCCAGTACAAGGACGGCGACGCGAAAAAAATCGAAAAGAGAACACGCGACGCGACTGTTAACTTGGTTTTGAACACGGTGAAGAACGGGGGTCAAGCACTGGTTTTTGCTTCGACTAGGAAAAACAGCGTGACCGCGGCGAAAAAAATCGCAGACCACATCTACGAAGTCTTGTCTAAGCCTGCTAAACGGTCGCTGGAACAGGAAGCAGAAAAGATTCTGGCTGCTGGCGAACGCACTCGAATCAGCGAGTCTCTTGCTGAACTCGTCAGGTGCGGCACCGCCTTCCACCACGCGGGCTTGGCTGGTGTGCACCGCAGGTTGATCGAAGATTCTTTTCGCCAAGGCAAAATCAAAGTGCTGACAGCCACGCCCACGCTGGCTTTCGGCGTAAACCTTCCGGCTCGCACGGTGGTTGTTCAGGATTACCGACGTTGGGAGCCAGGTTACGGTTACTACCCGATTAGCGTGCTGGAGTACAAGCAGATGGCTGGCAGAGCGGGCAGACCCAAGTACGACAAGGTGGGCGAGGCAGTGCTCGTGGCGAAGACCGCGGACGAAGCGGATTACCTGATGGACAACTACGTGCTGGCGCGTCCTGAACGAATTTGGTCGAGGCTCGCGGTTGAAAGAATAATCCGCGGTCACGTGCTGGCAACCATCGCGTCGGATTTTGCGCACACAGAGAACGGCATCTACGAGTTCTTCGGCAAAACCTTCTACGCACACCAGTACGACGTAAAAGCCATCAAGAGCATCATAGCCAAGATACTGAAGTTCCTGTACGACGAAGAAATGATTAACCTGTCCGGCGAAGACATCTACGCCACAAAATTCGGCAAACGGGTCAGCGAACTTTACATCGACCCCTTGTCAGCCGTCGTCATCCGCGACGCGTTGAGGAATAAGCCTGCTAACCTCACAGACCTGAGTATGCTGCACCTGATTGCGCACACGCCGGACATGGGGCCTGTGATGAGACCATACTCCCGCGAAATGGATGCACTGGCAGTCCAAGTGGAGGAGCATAAGGGCGAGTTTTTCGTGGAAGTGCCGAACGAGTGGGACGACCACATTGCTTACGAAGAGTTTCTGGGTGAAGTCAAGACGGCCATGGTTCTGCACAGCTGGATTGATGAGGTTAGCGAGGAAAAGCTTCTAGAGCAGTTCAGGGTGCAGCCCGGCGACCTTTACAGGATTATCGAGAACGCAAAGTGGCTGCTCCACGCGACACATGAGCTTGGTGCGTTGCTGGAAAACAGGGAGATTCTGCCTTTAGCCTTCGAACTCGTGGAGCGAGTGTCCAAGGGAATAAAGAAGGAGTTGCTGCCGATTGTCAAACTGGAGGGCATCGGTCGCGTTCGCGGGCGCATAATCTACAACGCGGGTTTCAAGACAATTGACGACATAAAACGCGCCTCGCTTGAGGATTTGACTAACTTGCCGCTGGTGGGTCCGCGTTTGGCTAAGAAAATCAAGGAGCAGGTGGGCGGCTTCGTCAAGAAGGAAGCTTGGGAGAGACTTGAGAAAGGCGAGGAGTGGAAACAAAAGGCGTTAACAGAGTACTAAGGTTCTTTGGCGAATGCTTCTGCCTGCTTAACGGCTGTGCCCAGATAATTCTTCGGATTTAACGCCTCATCTATTTCCTTCTCGCTCAATTTACCGCTTACGAACTTGTCTTGCATCAGCGCTTGCTTGAAGGGTTGCTTCTCAACGGTACTCTGTATCGTCAGCTTCCTGAGGAGCTCATGGGCTTCCTGCCTGTTCACACCCTTCCGTGTCAAAGCCATCATGACAGCCTCAGACATGGCGCGCCCCTGCGTCAACTCGATGTTCTGCAGCATTCGCCTTTCGTCAACCCGCAGGTTCGCCACAATGTCGTTCATCAGCGCCAGAAGATAGTCAACCAGAATGCAGGATTCTGGAAGAATGAACCGTTCAGCCGAAGACTGAGTCAAATCGCGCTCATGCCACGTGACCATATCCTCCAAAGCCGGAGCCACCAAGCTTCGCGCGATTCGGGCTAAACCGCAGACTCTCTCGCACGTCTCAGGGTTCTGCTTATGCGGCATCGTCGAGCTCCCAACCTGCTTCTCCGCCTCAAACGACTCAAAGAGTTCCCCAATCTCAGGACGCTGCAGTTCGCGGATTTCGGTGGCAAAATTCTCCAGAGAAGAAGCAATCATGGCGAGGACGCAGACTAATTCGGCATAGCGGTCTCTCTGAACGATCTGCGTGGAAATCTCCGCCGCATGAATACCCAGCCGTTTCATGACGAGGGCTTGTATTTGCTCGGCGTGTTCGCCTAAACTTGCTTGGGTTCCGACTGCGCCGCTCATCTTGCCCGCGACAACGCGTTTTTTGCATTCATCTAACCGCTGGATGTGTCGTGAAATTTCGCGTCCCCAAACGGCGAACTTGAAGCCCAGCGTGATCGGCAAGGCGTGTTGACCATGGGTTCTGCCCATCATCACCGTTCCCTTGTGGCGTGCCGCCTGCTTTTGCAGTGTGCCTTTCAGCGCGGCTAATTTTTTCTCGATTATGTCTATGGCGTCCTTCAACTGCAGGGCGTTGGCTGTGTCCACTATGTCGTAGCTCGTGGCGCCGAGATGAACGTAAGCGCCGCTGGAACCGCAAACTTCTGATAACGCGCGCACCAGCGAGGCGAGGTCATGTTTTATCTCTTTCTCGATGGCTTTAATCCGCTCAAGCTTGACGTGTTTCAGGGAAGCCATGGCGACGATTTTTTCCGCGTCTTTCCGTGGGATGTCGCCGACTTGCGCGTGCGCCCAAGCCAGTGCGGCTTCAACGTCGAGGAGTTTTTGAACGCGGGTCTCCTCTTCGAATACTCGGCGCATCTCGGCGGTTCCGTAACGTCCTGTGTCTATAGGTAGAATCGGCAATTTGTTTTCCCTCGACAGAAGATACACGGATTAAAGATTAATGTTTTACCAAATCATTATGAAGGTGTATCGAAGAGGCGTGTCTTCCTATCATGAAAACCACGATGGCAGTGTTAGACAAGGCGGGCGGTGACGCGGCGGCAGCAGTGGTCAGCGTGCTCAAATCACTGCACACTGGAAAGCATGTTAACTTTGGGATAGCTTCATCCACCATTGTCAGAACGTACAAGGATGTCGATGCCTTCCGAAACTACGGATTGAAATTGCCAGTCGTGATGGGTTATGCCTTTTCAAACGCCCATCCCAACGCTGAGCCTCAGTGTGTTAAGTTGGAAGATGCGGCGATAGTTTTTGATGGACAGATATACTCGCCAACTGGGACTTCAGCCATCGAACTACTTGCCAAAAAACCACTGCAGAGAGACCGCGGCAAAGCTTTATTCGATGAGATTGAAGGTGATTTTTCGTTCCTGATAGCAGAGCCAAAGAGTATTACAGCGGGAAGAGATGTTGTGGGCGTTCAGCCGCTCTATTATGGAGAAAACAAAAAGGTTGCCGCCCTCGCGTCGAGTCGAAAGGCTTTGTGGAAACTGGGAATAGAAAAAACCAGTTCGTTTCCGCCAGGAAACTTGGCGTTCGTCACCAGTGAAGGCTTCAAATTTAAGCCCGTTAAGACGTTGACTTACGCAAAACCCAAAACGATAACCATGCAAACGGCAGCGAAAACACTTCAGAAACTGCTGGAACAGTCAATCCACAGGCGCATAGCGGGAACGACGGAGGTCGCCGTGGCGTTCTCAGGAGGCTTGGACAGCAGCGTAGTCGCGTTTCTTGCAAAAAAATGCGGCGCGGACATGCGCTTAATCCATGTGAGCTTGGAGAACCGTCCTGAAACCGAAGAGGCAAAGAAGGCAGCCGATTTGCTACGGCTCCCTATACAAGTGCACCTGTTCAAGGAGGCGGATGTCGAAAAAGTGATTTCTAAAGTTGTAGGCCTCATCGAGGAACCAGACCCTGTGAAAGCGAGCATCGGAATACCGTTCTACTGGACAGCAGAGAAGGCGGCGGAAGCAGGACTCCATGTACTGTTGGCGGGGCAAGGCGCGGACGAGCTTTTCGGAGGCTATCAAAGATACGTTAGCGATTACTTAACGTATGGCGAGGAAAACGTGCGAAGAGCCATGTTTGAAGACGTTGCCCGGCTTCATGAAAGCAACATCGAGAGGGACGTGAAAATCTGCCGCTTCCACGGTGTAGAATTACGTCTGCCCTTCGCATCCTACCAAATTGCCCAGTTCGCGTTAAGCCTTCCCTTAGAGTTGAAAATTGAAAAGAATCAGAATTCTCTGAGAAAACTGGTGTTGAGAAAAGTTGCCGAGAACATCGGTTTGCCCAAATCCATTGTTGAGAAGCCTAAGAAAGCTATGCAATACGCTACAGGCGTAAGTGATGCCCTAAAAAACTCGGAAGGAAACAAAACAGTAAAGGAATACGTGAACATGCTTTTCTTCGCTCACGTGAACAAACGAAAAGAGGCACGATGAGACCCGAGGCGCACCTTCAAAACTATATAGTTTGGGTTGAAGCACTGCATGGTATAGTTTTGTAATTTTTCCTTCGTTGTTCAAAAATCTTTATTGAGGTGCATCACCGGAGAAAGACAAACCAGCTGCCCCACAACGGTACTTATGAAAAGGACTCCTGAACGGTTTGGGCGAGTTCTTTTGCCCAGTTGTGAATGGCGTTCAGGTCTCTTGTGTCGTAGAGTCCGGGTTCTGTTTGTGGCACACCTGCTTCTTCTAGTTGAGGTTTAATAGCCTCCATGAATTTTCCAAACAGCCAAGGCACTTTGTTGTAGTTGTAAACGCCTCCGAACAAGCCCAAAGACACTGGTTGCAGACGATATTTGGCGGCTTTTTCTTCCAGATACTTTTTTCTTGCGTTTTTGATTGATTCTGCTTTATCGGTTTTATCGTCTAATGGTTGTGTGCTGCCGCAGCATACAAACAGCGCCACTTTCTTTTTTGCCAATTCTTTCTGGAACTTTTTGAGAAACTCTTCAGGTTCTTTGGTCCATCTGTGTATTTGGATTCCGCTGCCCACGATGACGAGGTCGTATTCTGCGATGCCTTTGACTTTTTCCTGTTTGGCGTTGACCACCCTAACGTCGAGTCCTTCTTGGCGGAGAATTTTGGCAATTTCTTCGGATGTGCTTGCAGTTGCTCCGTACCGAGTCCCATAAACAATTAATGCTTTAGTCACGAGTCAATGCTCCATGTTTTTATTGTGGGTACCATAGCTGATAGAGCTTTCGGTTAATGCGCTTGTCTAGGAAAACTGCCTAAGCAATGTTTGCGAAGCAACGTCCATGCATCGAATTCTCTGGCAGAACATAATTGTTTTGGCGCGCACTGAAACCTGTTAAAATTGCTTCGGTTCGGGTCGGGTGTAGATTTCAATCACATAGTTGTCGGGGTCGCAGAATGACACGGCATAGTATCCTGGCTCAAATTGAGGATGCTCTTCACATGGGAAAAGAGGTTCGACGCCGTTCTTCTTCATTTCCCTCTCGACGTTGTTGACAGTTTCCTTGTCCCGAACAAGGACGGCTAAGTGGTCCGCTACGATGAATTCCTCTCCGGTTGGTGCCTCTCGCTTAACTCTTGTTTTCTGCGGCTGGCTCAGCCAAACCTGAAAATTCCCGTTAGATAGACCAAACGCCTCTTCAGTTTCCATTACGACCTCAAACCCAAGCTTATTAAGCAAGACTCTGTAGAACTTTTTCGATTTGCTCAGGTTTGATACTTCGATTCCAACATGACCAACAATCGCATAGACCTGTTTCCCAGTAACCATACAGTCACGCCACGGCACGCCTTTAGGCTTTTTTAGCTTAAATACTTTCATCATGAGGAGTCAGCTCCCATGATTGCAGGGGTTGGCGGAGATGCTTCCAGGAAAATAAACGCAGTTCTCATTAGAGAAATCCTTATCTGAAAACAGCGTTTTGTACAAGCAGGTGAGCGGAAAATGAGCATCTTTAGAGCTTACGATATCCGAGGAATCTACGGCAAAGACCTTACCGAGGAGGTTATGAAAAAAATCGGGATGGCTGTCGGCACTTACCAGCCCGGCAACTTCACCATCGGAAGAGACTTCCGGGAACACAGTGACCAACTTGAAGAAGCATTCATTTCTGGACTGGTAACCACGGGGTCAAACGCGCACCTTGTCGGAACCTGCCCAGCAAGCCTCTGCGTTTTCTCCAACTGGAAACTGAAGAACGACGTGGCAGCTTACATCACCGCGTCCCATCTGCCGGCGGAGTGGAACGGCGTCAAGTTCTTCCATCAAGACGGCGTGGGATTTTTCGAAGACGAGAACAAGAAGCTGGAGGAAATACATAACGCGGGACCCTTCAAAAAAGGTGACGGCAAAGTAACAAAGGTTGCTGGCATGGAACAGCAATACATAAACTTCATCCAAGAACGGATAAAACCGAAAAAGCTGAAAGTGGTTGTTGACTTCGGAAACGGCGCCGCTTGCCTGTTGGTGCCGAAAATCCTGAAAAGACTGGCGATGATTGAAGCTCGATACCTTTATGATTGGCCTGACCCAACTTTTCCAAACCGAGACCCGGAACCCAAACCTGAGTCGCTAACGGCTTTACGAAAGAAAGTGGTGGAAGAAAGCGCTGATTTGGGCGTGGCGTTCGACGCTGACGGCGACCGCGCACTTTTCGTGGACGAGAAGGGCGACGTTATGATGGCTGAGCAGAGCGCCGTCCTCTTCATACGGGACCTTATGAAGACCCGCCGAGGACCCGTGGTCGCGAATATTGAATGCTCAAGCCTGATAGACGAAGAAGTCCAGAAGTACGGTCAAAGCGTTTTTCGCATACCTGTGGGTCACACTTTTCTGGTTCAGCAGACCCAAGCACACAACGCCATCTTGGGCGTCGAGAAGTCTGGGCACATTTGCGTGCCCAAGTTCTACTGGTTTGATGACGCTATAATAAACAGCATCTATTTGATTGAGATAGTGTCGAACCTTGGAAGACCCGTGTCAGAAATCATCCGTGAGATGCCTGTCGAATTCTTCGAAAGAGTCGAGATAGACAGTACTGACGAAGCAAAATTCAAAATCGTTGACACCGTAAAGCAAGAAGCCTCGGAGAAATATGGGAGAATTACTGCAATAGACGGCGTCCGAATAGATTTCCCAGACTCCTGGGCGCTAATCCGAGCGTCGAACACTTCCCCGAAACTCCGGCTGACGGTGGAGGCAAAAACGGAAAAGCGTCTGCATGAGTTGAAGAAAGTTATGATGGATCTAATCAATGACGCGACGCGTCGTCAACGGTAGTCAAGGGGGTGCCATCAGGTTTCAGCCGAACAGCGCCACCTTCGTTGACTTTTGAGACTTGGGCATCAGTGCTGTCATGAAAGCGGAGATCAGAACCACTATGACCATTATTTCAAACGCGAATCCCAGATGAGCATAGTCATTGCCTATTATCGCACCCGTCACTATGGGCCCGACCGCGCCGCCGCCAGTGACTCCGAGTCCCCATGCAAGAGCGTTAGCGAGAGAAGAGCTGCCTTCGGGCGCGTAGTCGGAAGCAAGAGAAAAAACAAGCGGAAACGCGCTGAAAGCGAAAAAGCCGAAGAGGGACAGGAGCACTATTTCCAGAATGCCGCTTGTAGATAAGTATCCGATGATTGAAAGCCCACAGCCGGCTGAGCTTAATCCCAAAATCAGGCGTTTATCAAACCTGTCTAAAAGTGCACCAAAAAGTGGCTGACCGATTATGGCTGACGCGTACATTGCTGTCAGCGTAATACCCAGCATATTAGTGATTCCCACGCCTCGTTGAATTGAGATGAATGTCGGTATCCAAGAATTTACCCCGATTACTGCGAATGAACGAACAAAAGTCACTGCTGTTAAGGCTACGATTCCTCTAGTGAACGCGGCGCTGAATTTTGTTTTCCTTTCAACTGCTTGGTTAGTTTGTGATGCTGGCTTGGGCACTTTCTTCAAACCTAACCATATTACAGAGGAAGCGAATAAACCGACCACTGCAAGGATTGCCAACGCGTTGAAAGTCGTGACCAACGCCGCGATTAGGACGAGGAGCGATGGATAAAGAGCCCTTCCAACGCTTCCAACAGCTCCGTTTATTCCCAATGCTTTCCCCTCTGATTTGTTGTGGAAAGCGGACCGAAGAACTGAGGCACCCAGAGGATGGTAGAATGCCCCTCCGAAGCCTGCAAGAAACGCTGAGGCTGTCACAGAAGCGAGAAAGGGCATCCCGCTTGCGTAGAGCACTGATAAAGAAAAGCCGAGAAATCCGACTGAAATCAAGGTCAGACCGACTGCGATTATGGGCCCAGGCTTCCCTGTTATATCCGCAAAATTCCCGACATAAACGCTAAGGATTGACGAGGAAGAATAGAAGGCAAGAAACATTATTGTCACCTCAAGCGGAGTGAGACCTCTTTCAGCTACCAAGGCAGCCGCCACAACGGGCACCAAGAAGCCTTCCCCGTCGTTGATGAAGTGCCCGAGCGACGTGAACACGAGACTCCTGAGCCTTGAACCATTTTCTGCTGTGGTCAAGTTTGTTTCCGCCAGAAAACCTGCTCCAACTAGTAAAAGAAGGTCCTAATAAACTGTTGAATATTCATGCTGGATGCGATTATGCTTCTTCTGCTTTGGCTTTTTCTGGTGGCTCAGTTTCTGCTGTTAGGGGCGGAATTTTCGAACGTGTACACTGAGAGGCTGGGTTCGCCGTTCGGACAGCTGGAGGTCGGTCAGAAAATAGCGGCACTACAATGTCCAAATGCAGTTGTTTTACTATTTTATTTTTGTGCATAGTGCTGGATTTTTGGACAATTTTTTATTATAGGTTGGTTTTGGAAAGTGATTGTGCATATACGTTTGTTTAATTGTGATTCTTTTGGATACATGTTCAAGAATATATAATTTTACATTTCAAACGGATAGTTTTAAATACTTGTATGTGATAAATGCACAGAAAAGAACAAGTAATCAATACAAACGTCAAAAATATGAGAGGAACATCAAACATGAGTGCAGTCATACCAACAAACTCAGGCGACACAGCTTGGCTAATAGTTGCAACCGCCCTTGTCATGCTAATGACCCCCGCGCTAGGCTTCTTCTACGGTGGCCTAGTCCGCAAAAAAAACCTTGTGTCCACGATAGTGCAGTGCTTCGCCATATTCGCAGTCATAAGCCTGGTCTGGGCTCTGTGGGGCTACAGCCTCGTTTTCGGTACCAGCTACGGCGGCATCATAGGCTTCGACCCAAGCTTGCTCGCTCTCAACAATGTTGGCATAAACGATGTCAGCATGGCATTGGCACCTACCATCTCAACGCTGCTGTATTTTGCGTTCCAGCTGAAGTTCGCTGCTATAACTCCCGCACTGATAATCGGCGCATGTGCGGAAAGAATAAAGTTCCGGTCGCTGCTAATTTTCATGGTGCTCTGGTCCACTTTCATATACGTGCCAATCGCTCATTGGGTGTGGAACCCTGACGGCTGGCTGAAAGGAATAGGCGCCATAGACTTTGCAGGCGGCATCGTCGTCCACATCTCCGCCGGCTTATCTGCCCTCGCAGCAGCACTCGTTGTCGGCAGACGCAAAGGCTGCACCATTCCATGGAAACAACACATGCAAGCTCTGGACAAGAAGGACAGCGCAACTGAATTCAAGCCCACCAACATCCCATACGTACTGCTCGGCGCGGCGCTATTGTGGTTCGGCTGGTTCGGCTTCAATGCGGGCAGCGCTCTGGCAGCTAACAACTTGGCGGTTTCAGCTTTGGTCACCACGAACTTGGCAGCGGCAGCAGCAGGAGTAAGCTGGATGATCATGGACTGGATATTCAAAGGCAAGCCTTCAGCAGTTGGTTTAGCAATCGGTGCCGTAGTCGGCCTAGTCGCTATCACGCCGGCAGCTGGCTTCGTCAACGTTGGTTCAGCCATAATCATAGGTTTGGCAGCAGGCATAATCTCGAACCGCGTCGCTAACTGGAGAGCGGGCAGATCCAGAATCGACGACTCATTGGACGTGTTCGCATGCCACGGCGTCGGTGGACTCTGGGGCTCAATCGCCACGGGACTGTTCGCCTCAGCTGCCATAGGTGGCGCAAGCGGTCTGTTCTTCGGAAACGTAAGCCAGTTTCTGGCTCAGCTCGTAGCCGTCGCGGTTGTGGTGCCGTTCGCGTTCTTCGGCTCATACCTGCTGCTCAAAGTGGTCAACGTCTTCAGTCCCTTACGAGTCAGCCCTGAAGCAGAAGATGCAGGCTTAGACCTCAGCGAGCACGGCGAAGAAGCCTACCAACTTGACTAAACGCTTAGTCGCGGCTGCCACCGCTCCGCTCCCTTCATTTTTTTTAAAAAATGTTGCTGGCCGTTCTTTGTTGAGACTAAAGGGCTGCGAGAAGAACAGCTATTATGCCGCTGAGGAAAACACCGTCAAAGGTGCCTGCGCCGCCTATGCTAGCCACTGGCGCGCCGAGTTTAGGAATTATCTTGAGGTTTGACAGGTCCGCGCCTATGAGGGTGCCTAGAACGCCTGCGACATAGGCAATTATCGAAGGAGCACTCGTAGGAAGAATAAGAGCCATCAGGGCTGCGGTTAAGGGCGGGATAAAGACAGGTGTGACTATGCCCACTCCTTTTACGGGTCTGGCGACTGCGCGGGTAACGAGCGCCACAATGGCTACACTTATGAGGCTGTACAGAATAACGGAGGCTGTGCTCTTATACAGAAGATAGATGGAGACGGCGGTGGGTATCAAGGCGCCCCCAACGTTGACTGCTATGACGGTGATAGCCTCGCCGTACTCGACCTTTGGGATTCGGTATAGTACCCCGAAGAAGTTGACGAATTCGTCCTTGATAAATGGCACTTTAGTTTTGATTTTCAGGAGTGGAATGTTAATGTAGCTTCCTAAGAAGGTGCCGACCAGAATCAGCGTGGTTGCAATTGGGTTGAAGCCGACTTCCGCAAAGGCTAAGCCGATGACGCTTATGAATATCAATCCTACTGCGAAGGCTAAAATTATCAGCAATATCGCGAACACTAAGAGACTATGTGGAAAGTAGATTGTTTTTCTACTCATTTAAACCTCGCAGCCTCGGCTATCGGAAACACTTCACTTCTTCTGCTTTATCGATGCGCACTTGTCTCTTTTGGCTTTTTGGTTTTCCAGCGGACCCTTGTCTCCTGGAGATTACCATCCTTATTTAAAGCTTGAACCTTTGTGCAGAACCATTGATCTGAATACTCCAATTAGAAGGAGGTTACCCTTCTCCGAGAAACTTGTGTTCAAATCGCCTAACCCATTCAGGCGTCTTTCTAAGCGCGTAAATCAGCGTACTGAGAAGACTAGCTCCTGCCGCTATCAGTATTGGAAGAAGTAGATACACTATGACTGGTGCACCTTCCGTTACTGCGATGTAGGCTAGGTACGCCCAGACAAAAATAACAACCGAAGTCATGAATATTCCTATTAGCAAGAATAATTTTGCGGCAGGTTGAAGAACTGTTTTCTGCGCCAGCCCAGCGGTCCTAACGTATTTCTCATCATCCAAACTCATCTCCTGCTTCACAAGATTCAGCTGGTTCAGTGCTTTTCTGCCAAATGGTGTCAGAACATAGCGGCGCTCTTCATTTTTCTCTATAAACCCTGCAAGCTGCTCCAAATGATAGTTCAGTTTGCCCGTCGAAAGCCCCAGTTCCGTCACTAACTCCGTGTATGATACGCCTTTTGCATCTAAGGCTACTATTTTGAGTATGGTGCGCCTCATTTGATGAGCTAACGCTTGGAAAATAATGCCTTCGATTTTATCAGTGTTTTGCATTGTTTCGCCTCAAAGAATTATGGAGCAATGAACGTTAAATCAGTTTTTGAAAAAATGTTTTTGACAAATTTTTTAATCTGCATGTTCATCCGCTGATGATGGTCAAACACTTTGCATCTTAAAAAGCTTAAGCACCATCCAACGTTAACGCCAACTTTTTCTTAAATAGTTTCTTAATATAGAGGGCTATAGTTTTCGCCGAGCGTCAGTTTTTGAGTGCTGATTCATACGGCTGATTCATAACCATTTTAATCCTTGGCATGGCTTAACTTGGCTAGTTGAATATTGACGTTGATTCGGATGTTGGATGCTACTGTAGACTCTAAAAGCGAGTTATACGCAGACGTTGGCGGAGAGAAAAAGATCCATGTCCTGCACGTTGACGATGACGCCAAGTTCCTAACCGTTGCCAAACAATGCTTGGAAGAGCAAGGTCTGATACAGGTTGACACTGCGCTCTCGGCAGAAAACGCCATGGAAAAATTGAGCAACGCCAGATACGATGTGGTTGTTGCTGATTACCAGATGACTGGAAAAAACGGTTTGGAACTGCTCAAGGGAATGCGGCAACGAGGAATCGATGTTCCATTCATCTTGTTTACGTGTAAGGGCAAAGGAGAAATCGCCATCGAAGCCTTAAACGCTGGCGTGGAACGATTCATCGACAAGCAGGGTGAAGCGGAAGCAACCTATGAAGAACTGAGGCACAGCATCATCAACGCGGTGAAAAGGCAAAGGACGGAAAAGCTTCTGAGAGAAGCCGAAAACCGACTTCGACAAATCACCGAAAACATCCAAGACATCCTTCTGTTAACCGACACTAGCTTCATAGTCACGTATGCTAGTACTTCATGTAAATCTATTCTGGGCTACGATCCAAACGACATTGTAGGAAAATCCCTCGAACACCTGATTCACCCAGACGATCTGCCAAACGTGATTAAAACTGTTGAGAAGGCAATGGAAAACCGATCTGGAGCCAGAATGGAAGCGCGCGTTAAACAAGCCGATGGGCGCTTCTTACTTTTAGAGGGCATCGGAAAAATCTTAACTGACGACAAGGGTCAGTTTGCGGGTGCAGTTCTGACTTGCCGCGACATTACGGAACGCAGGAGAATGGAGCAAGCCATTGAAGAATCGGAGGAAAAATATCGGAAACTGTTCGAAGAAGCAATGGACGCCATTTTCGTCGCTGATGCTGAAACAGGGATTCTTGTCGATTGCAACCGCGCAGCGACAGTGCTCGTTGGCAGACCGAAGTCGGAATTGATTGGTATGCATCAGCGTTTGCTTCATCCCGAAGAAAATGCTGGTAAATTTAGCAAGAGTTTTGAGCAACACCTGCGAGAAAAAGAAGGAGATGTAATCGAAGGCCGAATTGTCACGAAGAACGGTGAAATCAGAGATGTTGCAATAAAAGGCAATCTAATCGAGATTCGCGGCAAAAAAATGCTTCAGGGGATATTTCGGGATATTACAGAGAACAAAAAGAGTCTAGAAAGAGTCAATTTTCAAGCCCGCATGCTGAACGCTGTTGGACAAGCCATCATAGCCACAGACATGAACGGAACAATCACGTACTGGAACCTTGCGGCTGAACGCCTTTACGGTTGGTCTGAAGCCGAAGTGCTCGGTCGCAACATCATCGACATCACACCTGCCGAAACCTCGAGAGAGCAAGCAAAGAACATACTTAATCGGTTGACTGCTGGAGAAAGCTGGTCAGGAGAAATCCTTGCTAAGCGCCGCGACGGCACAGTTTTCCAGGTGATTGTGACAGATGCGCCGATTGCAAACGACAAAGGAGAATTAATTGGAATCGTTGGCATTTCAACCGACATAACTGAGCAGAAGTGGATGCAAGAAGTTCTTGAACAAGCAATCGCAAAAGTGGCAGAACTTAATGAGAAACTGCGCGTGGTTGGAGGCTTGACGAGACATGACGTCCGGAACAAGCTTTCCGCGTTGAACGGTCGCCTTTACCTTTTGAAGAAGCGGTGCGGTGACAATGTGGAGGCTCAGCAGCAGATAACTGAGATGGAGTCTATCTCGAAGCAGATTCTGCGGATTCTGGAATTCGAGAAGGTGTACGTGCAGGTTGGGGCGGAAGAACTTGGGTATGTTGATGTGGAAAGCCAGTTGTATGAGGCTGCTTCGCTTTTTTCCGATTTGCAGGGAATCCGACTTGTCAACGATTGCCGTGGTTTGGTGGTTCTTGCTGATTCCCTGTTGAGGCAGTTGTTCTATAATCTGATTGATAACACTTTGAAATATGGCGAGAAAACAAGTGTCATCAGAGTATACTACGAAGTGGACAAAGACCAGCTTAGGCTGGTTTATGAGGATGATGGCGTGGGGATACCTGATGATGTGCGAGTTAATCTTTTCCGGGAAGGCTATGGGAAAGGAACTGGTTATGGGCTTTACCTTATTCAGAGGATATGTGAAGCTTATGGTTGGTCGATACAGGAAACAGGCAGTCAGGGTCAAGGCGCAAGGTTCACGATGACTGTGCCGAAAAAAAGTAAAGACGGCAAGGGATGCTACAAAATCAGCTAACAGCGGTTTTGCTTGTTTCCTTTTTGCGAAGCACGTTTTCGCGTTACTTATTTATTTTCCATCTCCATATTGTTGCGCTGGCGATGTGTATGAAGGTTGTTGCTTTCAATGGAAGCGCGAGGAAAGACGGAAACACCGCCACACTTCTGCGGCGCGTTTTACAGGTTCTGGCAGCGGAAGGCTTCGAAACCGAGTTGGTTCAGCTTGCTGGCGAGCAAGTGCGCGGCTGCAACGCTTGCCGAACGTGCTACACCACCAAGAACAAGCGATGCGTTATCGAAGACGATAAGGTGAATGAGTATATTCAGAAAATGCTGGAGGCAGACGGCGTAATTTTGGGTTCACCTGTGTATTTTTCGATGATGACGCCTGAGATGAAAGCGCTGATTGACAGGGCGGGTTACGTGGCGCGCGCCAACCAAGACATGTTTAAGCGTAAGGTGGGCGCGGCAGTGGTTGCAGTCAGAAGGGCAGGGGCGATGTCGACCTTCGATGTGATTAATCACTTCTTCCTGATAAGCCAGATGATTGTACCTGGCTCGTCGTACTGGAACATCGGAATCGGAAATAAGAAAGGAGATGTGGAAAGCGACGAGGAAGGCATAAAGACCATGGAAGACCTGGGAAAAAACATGGCGTGGTTGCTTAAGAAAATCAACAGGGTGTAGAGGTAGCTACTGCATTAGAAGTTCTATGCCTGGTATCTTCTTTTTCTCGTAAATTATGTCCATTAACTTGGAAAATCCAGAAATCCACGCCAGATATATTGCTGCTATAACGAGCCAAACGGGTATTATCTGCATGTTATTAATTAAGATTGAACGACCTGCACCGACTAAGTCACGAAAACCCACGAAAGCTAGGGTGGCTGTACTTTTTGTTAAGGAACAGAACTCGTTAGTCCAAGAGGGAATAACAATTCGGTAAGCTTGCGGCAGAATCACATGACGAAGCGTTTGAATTTTTGACATGCCTACCGATAGACCGGCTTGCATTTGGTCATCCAATATGGTTTCCATTGAACCTTTCATGTAACCTTTCTGGTACGCAGCACTGTTTAATCCAAAAACCAAAAAGGCTAAAAACAGATGGTCAATCTGGATGTTAAGTATGGCTGGTACTGTATATACCGCTAGAAAGAGTTGAACGAATAGCGGGCTACCTCTAAAAAATTCGACATAAACCGCGATGGCAACCTTAATGGGTCTATTCCCGTAAATGTCAGCGATTGCTAGTAGCGTTCCCAATCCCAGCCCTAACAGGACACCGAATAACGTAATTTCTACTGTCAAGAGAAGACCTTGAACAATCCACATTTGATAAATGGGGTTGAGGAGGAATTCAAACATCGGTTATTCCCTAGTGGTTCGGTTTATTATTCTAGTCATGAATTGTTTGGCGCGATCCGTGTTTGGCGCATTAAAGAACTGCGATGGAGGTCCGGTCTCAACTATTCTACCTTCATCATAGAATATCATTTCCTCTGCGACGTCGCGAGCAAAAGGCATTTCGTGGCTTACGATAAGCATGGTTGTGCCTTCTCTCGCTAGGTCACGCAAAGTGTCAATAACTTCCCCAGTAAGTTCTGGATCCAGCGCTGAAGTGGGTTCATCAAGCAGAATGATGTCAGGGTTGCGGGCTAAGGCGCGGGCTATGCCTACACGTTGCGCTTGACCACCTGACATTTGGGCTGGAAATTTGTTAGCACAATCGGTCACCTTCACTTCTGCTAAAGCAGCCAATGCCCGTTTGCGTGCTTCTTCTTTGGGAAGTTTCAAAACCTGCCGAAGTGCCAACTCAACGTTACCCAAAGCTGTAAGGTGACGGAATAAGTAAATGTGTTGGAAGACGAATCCAATTCTAGCCCGTGCTTTGTTCAGGTCGACCCCAGGCTTAGTTAGACATTCATCACCCAAGTAGATTTCACCCTTGTCTGGGATGTCAAGCATAGCCAAGCAACGGAGAAAAGTGCTTTTTCCCGAGCCGCTGGGTCCAAAAATCAGTTTGATGTCGCCTTTTTTGATTTGAAGCGAAACGTCTTTGACCGCTTCGACTACGTGTTTGGCGCCGTCGCTTGTGTCTCCATTTGCTTGTTTCGTTTTCTTGGCGTTTTTTCTACCATAGGTTTTGTATACGTGTCTTGCTTCCATTACGAAGTCTGCCATTTTTCTACAACCCTATTTTCTTTTTTCTTCTATTTCCCCATCTGTCAAGCCAGAAAGCAATGGGGAATGTAAGTAGGATATAGAGCAAAGCGGAAATAACGAATGGTGTAACAACATCCGCGGCTGAGTATTTTAGCTCTATTGCCCGTTTCATCAATTCCGCTAAGCCACCGATAACGTAAACGTAAGCTGAATCTTTGATGAGTAACGCGTATTCACTACCTAAACCGGAAGTGGAGAAGGTGAAAACCTGGGGGATCATAATGTGCCAAATTGCTCTCCATTTGGATAAGCCAATTGACATGCCGGCTATCATCTGTTCGTCTCCGACGCCACGAATTGCGCCTCGGTAAATTTGCGATTGGTTTGCTCCACTTCGTAACCCAAGCACGAAGGCTGCTGTAAAAAAAGCGTTGCCAAACGTAGATGGGAAATATGGTCCTAAACCAAAATAGAAAAGTAGCAACAAAACGATTTCTGGAATGCCGCGGAATATTTTTTCGTACGCGTCAACTACAAAACCGATTTCTTTTTCGTAAACTCTGATGAATGCAAACGGTAATCCTACAACTATGCCGATGAGGAAAGAAACAATAGAAATGGAAAGAGTTAATGGTACTCCTTCCAAGAGGATGATGAGTTCCTGCCAAACGTCCAATACTGATCACATTTGTTTAATACGCATTCCACTTTGCCCTGAGTTGGTCTATTGTTCCGTCAAAGATTAGTTGGACTAGCGCACCGTTCATCTTATCCAGAAGTGTCTGAGAGTTCTTGCCGACTAGAAATGCAACAGGGTAGTATGGATGACTATAGACGGGACTAACTTGAATTCCCTGGGCTCTGAAATCGTTGATCTAGTTGGTGGTGACTGGGGTTTCGGCGTAAACTGCCTGTACGCTTGGGTTTGCGCTGACCATGTCTTGGAAGGGCGATGCCGAGTCGCTCCATACTCTGATGTCTACACCTGCCTTTTGAAGTTCTATCTCTTCAACGTTTCCAGATTGTACTCCAACGGTAATGCCTAGAGTTTTGAAGTCTGCAAGCGAGGTTAAATTGGCGGTTATGTGCTTGGCGGCAATAACGCTGTCGAGCATTATTACTTGCCCCAGAGTTGTGCTGTGAGGTACTGTGAAGGATACTTGGTCGAGTCTTTCTTCAGTTATTGAGAAACCGCTGACGCCCATGTCAAGACTGCCTTGCTGCACGGCGAGAATGATGTTGTCGAAAGCTACGTCATTCCATTGTATGGTTAAGTTCAGCTTTTTTGCGCAAGCATTTGCTATGTCAACTTCGAAGCCTACGATTTCGTTAGTGACGTTGTCTCGTAGTTGATAGGGTGGCCATGTTGGGTCTGTGCCGACTTTGATTATACCTGTTTTTTGTATGTTTGCCCACACTGCGTCGGTCGCTGATGCATTTTGCAACATAAGGAAAGGACTTGCAACTAAGCCTATTACGAAACCTACGACGAGCATTATAGCAACTAGACCAATGGTTACTATTTTTGCCATTTTTCTCCCCAGCCCTCCTATTTCGATGCTTTATGTATTTAAGCTTAAACAAACTTCAAGAAAAGCAGTTTTGCATCAAATTTTTCTTTATAAAACTGAGGCAGAAGAAAGAGAATGGATGAGAACAGCCTGTTGAGGTGTGCGTTTTTTAGCTGAGAACGTGGATATTGATAGCGTTAATCTATCCTGCTTGGGTTACGACAGTCGCAAAAATCTCTGACGTTGTTTACGAGAAAAAGAAAATTCCAGGGCTGGAAATTTCTGCAATAACGTGATTCGTTTGCTCTTTTTAATCTGTCTTGATATCTGTTTTGAAGTCATCCAACCATCCTGCTTGCTCGTCTACCTGACGTTTGAACATGACGCCTAGGTTTCTCCTGTCCTTAGCCTGATGATATTTGAAGTATATCTCCCCATCCATTATGCCGAGCACTTCTATCTTGCCGTTTCTATGCGCCATGATGTACCTGAAGCGTTTACTGTGCCCGTTGCAGTGCATCTTTGCTTTTTCCACGATTCTTACGCCCTCACAGAGTGGAACCTGAAAGTGATGCTTAACTCTCTTAACGGGGCGGCATTGGAAAACATAGTAAGGTGCCACTCCTATGCTTACCAGCCTGTTCATTAAAGTTGCAAGCGTGTCGGGGTCGTCATTAACCCCTCTTAGCAAAACCGTCTGATTGCTCAATAGAACGCCAGCTTTAATCAAGTTGCTTACTGCCCTTATGGACTGAGGGGTGATTTCTCGTGGATGATTGAACTGGGTGACCACATATAGCCTCTTATCGCTCTTTGAGTATTTCTTGAAAAGGGCAAGAATATTTGGTCCATTCAGTCTGGATGGAAGGGTAACTGGAACCCTGCTTCCGAATCTTATGAACTTAAGGTGGTCTATCTTCGTCAACGCCTTCAAGAATTGTTCAATAATTTCAGTTTTAAGCACAAGCGGATCTCCTCCACTGATCAGGACATTGTTTATTTCTTCGTGATTGGCTACGTATTCTGCTGCTTCTTCAAAGCGCTTCAAAATTTCCTCGGTTGGCAAGCCGACAAGGCGTTTCCTGAAACAGTGCCTGCAGTACACGGCGCATCTATTTGTAGCCAGTATTAACGCGGTTTCTGAGTATTTATGCTGAAGACCTGGCATCTTTGTATTTTCGGCTTCGCCGCTTGTGTCATAGAAGCCTTCAAGGTTTAATTCCTCACCAGATGGCAAAGCCATTTTCCTTATCGGATCATCTGGGTTGTTCCAGTCTATGAGCGACAGATAGTATGGACTAACGCGCATAGGGTGAATCTGGATTACCTGCTCCAACTGAGCCTCTTCTTCAGGAGAAAACTGCACAAATTCTTTGAGCTGTTCTATGGTTGAGATGCTCTTCTCTAATTCTTTGTGTTCTGGCATACAGTTTGAACCCCCCTTTGTTCCTATGCTTACAGAGCCAGTACCATCGACTAAAAATGTGCAGTACACGTTTCCGTCTTTACCGGCTCAAATAAACAACAGAGAGTTATCGTTTAAAAAAGTTTTGTCAAATTACCTTCCTGACTTTTAACACAAAAAATCAACAAGGTTTTCCAGAGAAACTGCTTCCGACAGTTTTGTATTTCGTTTTTGAAAATCCATTGTCGGAATTTTCCCCTTCGCTCCTTCTTTAGAAAATTAAAATTCAGAAGGTAGATACCTCACTTTTTTCACTTCTTCGCAGTCCAAGGCTTCCGTTTTCCCATCTGCAAGCTATAGAGGCAAGAGGGATTTTCTCCTTGTTTGAAATGTACTCTGTCATCGCCTCAAACAACCGCCTTTCAGAAATGCGGTCTCCTACTGCAATTCTGTTCGCTCTGAGTTTCCCTTTCTTTGTCCTCGTCTCCCTGATCTCGATCCTATAGCCACTTGAAGCCAGCACAATCTTGAACCTCAATCTCGCAAGCAAAGAGCCTTTTCGGAACTCAACAAGAAGAAAGCCCTTCTGTCCCTTCTGACAGACGGAAGACATCTGAACTCCCCAACCGTCATGTACATTTTCATACATATAAAGCATACCAGATATGCTTCTAAGCATACCAGATATGCTTCAAAGCATAATTATCTTTCTCAAAAAATGAGAAATAAGATCAAAAGGGTCGAGCCCTATTTTTTTTTGAGTATCTTATGTTTTACGACATGAAAAAAAAGTATAGGGGTCTGGTTTTTCTGCATCTTTCTCACTTTTTGAGAAAGATTTCCGGCAGATTTTTTTCCATGAGGTAGATAGAAAACTTGTCGGAACTAATTTTTCTTTTCATGAGAAAGATGTTTAGATACAACGCAAGCTGTCACAGCTTGATTCTCTCACGCGTCTGAAGCTTGGTGTTTTTGTCAGGTCAATTTTATAGAAGTCGAAGAAGTGGGCGCCTACGGTTGCCATGAAGCCCGCAAGCTCATCGCTCAGCCAGTTGCAGAGTTCTAAGGGACACTTTCGCAAGAGATGAAGGCTTATCAGTTCCTCGCCGTTCGCGAAGAACATGAAGTCGTCCAAGTGTAGCAGAAACTTGAGCCTTAATATGCCGTCATGCTCCATTTGCTTTCTCTCCAAACTCAAAATTTTTGCTCCATGGCTTAAGCCGTCTTTTTTCATCATATATAACATGGTTAACGAGGGCGATTCCGTCCAAATGTATCACATAACCCAAGTTTCGCGCATTGCAGCAAAATTCAATGTCCTCACCAATTTCTGTGCCGTCATCTGCTCCTGTGAGCGGATGCCAATTAAGGCGATGGTCTTGTACGAGTTTTCGGCTGAAACAGTAGAAACCACAGGCGCCTAGAAGATTTGAATAGAGAGCGTTGGGTTCAGGAAAAGCGGGACGTGCAATAATCAGTTTTTGAGAAGCAAGCTTGTACACTATAGCTGGGACTTTTCTTGTCCTGTAGGTATAGCCGTCTGAAAGAATGTGCCCCAGCCAACATGCGTCAAGCCGTCCTATCTCTTCCGCGAAAGCTGTGCCAACAATTACACGAGCTGCAACGAAATCCACATTCCAATCACTCAATATGCCTAAGATGTCGGTTGAAACCGCGAATTCGTCAACATCGCACATAAAAGTCCATTCAGCATCCAATTCCCGTGCACGTTCCCAAAGGCGCTGACGAACAATCGCAATAGCCTCAAACGCTCCATGCTTCTTTACGAAATCTCGCGGAAAATCAGGCAGCTCTATGAGTTCAGAGGGGACATCATTGAAGGCTTTGAGCATGGGAACAGTGTTGTCGGTGCAGTTGTTGACAGCCCAAACTATGCGGTCGGGTTTAGGGTTCATGTCTCTGATGGACTGGAAGAAGAAAGGCAACAGGTGCGCAGCGTTATAGACTGGAACCAAAAGCAGATACTTCATTCTTGTTTTTCTCCAAACTGTCTTTTTACGGCTTCTCCGCAGTCTTGACAGGCGAGACCCCATTCTCCCTTGAAGCCCTCGACTTGATAGTACAGAACCCTGTTGTTTCCGCAGAACGCACATTTTCCCTGCTCAGGCTGTTCGAGCGTTTTGACTGCGAGAACATCCTCCCTTTTTGGTAACTGAACTTTCATTGGTTGTTTTTCAGCCAGCATCTTTATCATTTTTCGATAAACAGCAATGCCTCTTTCAGTCAATTGATAGCCGCCCTTGCGACCCTCTGCATGTTCAACCAAGTTCTTTTCCTTCAGTCCTGAGAGATAGCGGTCAATGGTGCTCGCGCCTTTGTCCAGCCTCGTTATTAAGACGGCTCTTTGGATGCCTTTTTCATCCGCTATTGAACTGAAGAGTTGCCATATATCGCCTGTTAAGAAGTCCAGCAGTTCAGTCCATTCATCTTCAGCTATCTCAAGCGTTTTCCGCTCTCTCGCAACGTACAGGTTGTATTCCCATGCTTCAAGCAGATTCCATAAAAGCTCTTGAGCCTTAGATACATGGTCTTTTGTTACATTCACTTTGCCTTTTTCATCAACGTTGTGAGTTAGAACCGCGTATGCCGCGCTGACCCTTGCAAGCGTGCGCTTCCATTCAGAATGAACCAGCGGCAAGCTGTTAGACGTGTAGTCTTGCATCTCGATGAAAAGCCGCTTTATTTCCCCTTGAGCATCTTCAGCAAACAGCACGTCCTCTGGCTCTAAACTCCAAGCCCAAAAGACATGATTACGGAATACGTCTAAGGGGATTTTTGAGGGCAGAACCGTTGCTTCCGCGATCTCTTCCGCGCTGACATCGGCTCTTCTGAACGGAACAAACAAATCCCAACGAGTGACCAAGGTAGGGTCGTTGAAAAAGCCTCGGATCGCCTCAGCCATCGTAATGTACTTATCAAACGACCGTTCCCTTGGGTTCGCAGAGGCAATGATGCGCGTTCTGCACAGGGCTTCTCCGCTCACAGTCATGGAAACCTTCAACCTCTGCTTGGACATGGCTTCGCGTAGCTGAGTCAAATCATCAGGGTCGAAGCGGTCTAGGCCGTCGATCATGCAGACTTCCTTATCTCCGCGTGGAAGGGCTCCCCAGAAGATCACCTTTGCTTCATTGTCCACGCTGAAGCCTAAGCCTGTTCTCTTCGCGGTTTCTCCCCTGACTGCCTCGCCCGCTACATTCGCTTCGACCCATTCTAAAAGGTCACTTTTTCCCGTCTTTGTTTCTCCCAACTGCAAGACGTTCAGGTTGCCTCTGACTCGCTCTCCCTCAAAGATCAGTTCATAAGGGCTATGCAAGACCAAGGCAACAAGGAGCTTTTCAGTAGGTCTCCCGCGAATGTACGTCTGTATGGTTCCGTCCAAATCCTCAATCAGTTTCTCATTGCTTCTAAAGTACTGCTCGAAGCCTTCCATGCTTGAAGGCACAGGCTTGCCTATGGGCTTAACCGCATAAACCATTATGGAAATTTTGTCTCTCTTGATCGTGGTGACGATGCCGTTCAACTCGATCTTCTTCATAACAGCCTCTTTCGGATCGCCTACCAAGATCACTTCAACCGTGCGGTAAGTGCGTTCTTCCCATTTCTCCTTCGGATCAATCAAATCTTGACAATACAAGCGCCGATAGTCTAAAGAACCCTCTAAACTGACTCTCCGCTTTGCCTTCTGACAGCCGCAAACATGAAAAGAGCGGAGCGACTGCTTGAATTTGTCGTCTCCGAAGCGTAGCCTCTTCTGCAACAGCTTATAGTTTCTGGGCTCAGACAGATCAAACGTCTCCTGTGTTCCGCAGTCCAAACATTCAATCAAGGCTCTGCGGCAACATGCCATCTTGTCGCTTTCACCTACGATCTGAGCCTTGACTCTGACAGGCTGATCCATCAACTCAGCCCTGAGCCCTGCAAGGCGAATTTCAACAGGCTCTTTCTTCCTCAGTTTGCAGCCTTCTTTCGGGCAATGGTTTTTCAGAATCGGGTCTTCGCAACTGTAGTTGTAGCCCCCGCGCATGGCTGACTGAAAAATCGTTTCAAGCTCCCTCTCTTCCATCGGCGGCTTGTTTCTCAAGTTCCATTCGCCAAGCTGAGTTTTGACTTTCTCTGGCGCCTCTTTGCAGAAATTCAGCCAAAAACTTGCAAGACGTATGGCACTTTCGTTTCTAAGCCCTTCAGTTGCTCCTTTCAAGATGTGGCTTATGCAGGCTGGGACTTCGCCCTTGTAGGCTTCTGCCACTTTAGCTTCATGTCCAAACCAAAACGTTTCCTTGCTCTTGTCGATCATGTCCTTTATTTGGCTGATTTCACGCTCCGACAGAGTGCAACCTTGGATTTCTAAGATGCTTTCAAGGGCTAAGGGCTCAGATGTGTCGGGATTCAGAAAACAACTCCACTTCTTAGATTGCTGATGCAGTCCTAGGGGAATCTTCATCAGGTTGCCGAATCCGTCTTCCTCGATCTTGTCCTGTTTAGGGAAGAGCTCAACGTTGGGGCTGCCGCACTGCTCCAAGACCTTTTCGCCCAAGAACCTCGCCGCGTAGGCTGGAATTTCAGGCTCAAAGAAAACCCATATATGAAAAGACGGATCGCCGTAGCGGCTGGCTTCAAGCAGTACACTTTTCGCATGGAATAATTCTCTGCATTTCCTATCGATTTTCATGGAGATTTCCGAGGGGCTTTCTATGTTTTTGGGGTCGATGTCGAAGCAGAGCCATTTAACATTGCCTTCTTTGTTGAGGTTGTACGTTCCTACGGTGATGCGACCTTCTAAATGCTCTTTCCCTATGAGCTCAGGAGTCAAGGGCTCTGAAACGCGCGTGTAGCTCTTGTCTTCATTTTGGACGGCGTAGGTGTCGGTTCTGACGACAAAGAAGCGGAAAAGCGCTTGGGCTACCTCTTTCCTCAACGCTTCATGCTGCTCGATCTGACCATAAACATATTGAAGCGAGACGTTCAGCTTGTCCGCGATTTCTTTAGCGTGCGCTTTCATCTCGCTTACAAGGCGATATTTAGACAACTCGTTGAAAATATGAACATGTTTATATTTCTGAACGTCTGTACTAATATTGGTAGCCTCCTCTGAGCTTAACGGCGATGAAGAACCCCTTCTTAGACTTCTGTGACCCTCTCCAAAACCCTAATCAGTTCCCTTGCCTGATCGATGGAAAGCACAATAAGCCCGAAACTGCGCCAGTCCTTGTATGGTTTAACATGCGGTCTTGCATCGGGATCAGCAACATGGTAGTCTCCGAGAAAGACAAGCTCAACCTCTTTGCATGCGCGTTTTTTGTTGTCGATGGATTTCACCAGTAGCGTAGGCTTTTCGCTTGTGGCTCTGCGGCTGTCAATGAAGAGAAGCGGCTTAGTGGGAAAAAGCCTGATTGCCTTAACGTCAACCAAGCCCTTCCGTATGGCTTTCAGAACGTTCATGCCTAAAGCCGTCAGTGCCACGCTCCAATCAGCCGAAGGTAAGTCTTAAACGTCTGCAACTCCTCAGAAGTCGGCTCTCGCCCATAGGTGTCTTTGAAAATCAGCCGAAGCTGTTTTTTTTCCTGTCCAGCTTCCAAGGCACAGGCGATTAAGTCAACAATCGTAGTCATGGCTTGCTAAGTCCTCAGCAGTTTTTCTTTGAGTTCAGCATACGTTTTCTCAGGAGCTTTCAAATGCGCTTCCCAGATCGCCTTCCAGTACTCTCGAAGCCTCTTGCCCTTCTCCGTTGTAGGCGCAGATTCAACTATGGCTTGGACTGCTTTCCATGAAAAGACACGCTTCTTTCTCTCCCTCGGAGCTTTAGCTTTGGGTTCGACGATGGGTTTCAAACGCAAGCCGTCAGTCCGAGCATAACGGTCTTTGATTTCCTTGTAGCGCGCAACGAAATGCGGATGCAGAGTTTTCTCAACCCATTCAGGGAACGATATGACGCCGTACTCTTCGCCGCGTAATTCATGCCTCGCGCGTCTAACGTCTTCCGCTCGATAGTACTTCTTCAATGTGGTTTCGTCGGTTCCTGTCTGCTTACTAATGATGTCCAAGCTGACCCCATGAAAGCTCGCCTGACTGACAAACGTGTGCTTGAGGATGTGCGTTGTGGTGTCATCGGTCAACCCAGCGTTTTTTCCAGCCGCTTTCAGAGCGCGATTGTAGAATTCGTAGCCATAGGGGAAAATCGGTTGATCGCCTTTAAACTGAAAGTCGATGATGTACTGGTTCAACAGGTCTATTACGCATTGAGGCATGACTTTTGGGACATACGCTTTGCGCTTGGTTTCGTAGATCAGCATTTCTCCGCGCGCGGTTTTGATCCTTTCAGGGGTCAAAGTCACGATGCCGCTGTGTCTGGCGCCTGTTGTTATGCCAGTGTAGAAGTAGAGCAACGTGTCGGGTCTTGTGATTACATGGAGCAGTTTGATCAAGTCGGGCTCTTCAAGGAACCATTCAAGCTTCTTTCCAGCAGGCAGTTTCGGAACCATCTCCAATGCAGGCATCAGCTCATACATGTTTAGAGCTCTGATGGCTCTCCGCAACTCTGTTGCGTAGTTGGGATGAATGTCGTTGGTGGCGGGGTCTCTGAGTTTCAGGCAGTCTCGCCGTACCTTCTGCATGTCTTCAAGTGTCCAAGAGACTGGGTCTTTGTTGCCGAGAAAGTGGAAAGCCTCTAAAACAACGTGCTTCACGTCTGTGAACCAAGGTTTATGCCCTATTTCTACTTTCAGGCGCTTGTAGCCTGTTGTTTCCTCAAATTGCTCGTAGTATTTGGGCAGTATCTTGGTGACGGGCTTCGTGGGATGTTCCTTGAGAATCCGCGTTACCGTGTCCCTGTGCAGTTTGGTCACTCTGGCGGCTTCTGAGACGCCTTTCCAGCGCTGAGACGCCCTGTCATACCTCACGATCTCGTAGCCGCCGAGCTTAACGAACTGATCCAAGGTCTTCTTGCTGATTTCGCTTTCGTAAGACATTTCGCGATCCCTCTCAGCCGTAGGTGTCTATGTTTCTGAAACCGCACTTCTCGCAATGGAAAAAGTCGCGTATGTTGCGGTTTCCGCAGTTAGGACATGTCCAAGCCTTCATTTTCAGCCTTCCACCTTTGGAATTCGGAAATGCGAGCCTTTTCCAGCGCTCACGTACTCGCCCTTTAGCTCCTTAACGATAGCCAAGACCCGTGCGAAGTTGTCGCTTCCGAGAAACTGCTTCGGAGAAACCCGAATCCATGTGCCTTTGTCCTCGAAATTCAGGAGCTCGGCTAGTTCTTTCGGGAAGCATTGCTCGATTTCCAAGGGAGCTTCAGGCTTGCCTGTGGGCTCTTGTGGTTTCGGTTTTGCCTCTACAGGCTTCCCCAGCCAGCCATCGATTAAGCCTTCAACATTTGCCTTCGCGATCTCTATCTCATGCTCGTCCCCGATTGAGACTTCAACCTCATAGTAGCGCCTAGTCCATTCGCTTGCTTTTTCATCGCCAGTGGTTTTGCCTTTTCCGATTACGATCTTAGTTACCTTCGAACTCATTCTTCTTCCTCTTCCCCCGTTTCTATGGGTCCTTCGGGCTCAGGTGCAATTTCAGCTTCTTCCGCTAAACGCTCCAGCTTTCGGCGTTTTTCCTCAGCAAGCTTGACAGCGGCAAGAAACTGCTCTTCAACTTGGAATCTGATTGCCCAAAAGTGACGCCGAACCGCGTTCTCATCTAAGTTCAAGTTCACGGCAAAGTCATGAAGCGCAGCATTCAGCCTGTCTTCCTCAAGGTCTCGCGTAGCCTGTACTAACAGTCTCAAGGGCGCACTCAAAGCCTGATGGCTCCAAATCTCGCTCCCAACAAGCCCTCGCATTCTACAAAGTCCACCGAATCGCCCATAGTCCCAGCTTCTATCACCGAAAAAGCCAACATGCCAAGCATCGCCGATGGCTTTTTCAATCGGATCAAAGAGTTTCTGCTCTTTTTCTTTCTCAGTCATGTTTCTCACCTCGCATCAGGTTTAACAGGCGCGAGTAGTTCAGGGGAACTCAACGCCGTCTCTTTCAAGTAGCCTCGACCTTTCAGATCGTTCAAAACGACAAGCCTAACGTAGTCGCTCTGAGAAATTCCGATAGTCGCTGCTACTTTTTCAACCAGAGCCTTGAGTTCTGGCTCCACCATCGCAAACAACGTTTTCGTTTTCGTTGTTATCACGTCCTTTAAGATTTTAGCAATTCTAATTATCTATTATCTCAGAGACGCTATTTAAGGATTATGGCGATTATAAAAGAGATAACAGAAAAACACAGAAGAAGTTCATAAGACTTATAAGTCTCAATCATCTTTATTTCCTATGAGGGAAAACAGTGAGCCAGTCAGAATTTGAAGAAGCAATAAAAAACGCATTTTGGGAAGAGAAAAAAGAGGCATTATTGGCTTCAGAACTTGAGAAGCACGTTACGGCAAAGACAGGAATTTCGCGCGCAACATTCTACAGGCGACTTGCTGAACTTGTTGAACAGGGGCTTATACTGAAAGACATGACAAAAAGAAGAAACACAGCCTACCGCTTAAACTACAACGCAACACTGTTGAAGTTGGAAGTCCTCAGATACATCAACGATCACATGCAGCCTTTTGAAATAAACTACATGAAGGGAAAGGAAGAGATCAAAGACGAAGCGAACCTTCTCAAAGAGTTAGGCAACCAAATCGCAAAAACAAGCCTATGGGCTTTACTGAAACAGATCAAAACAGGCGAGCCCTACGCAGATGTCGTTAGCTACTACCTGTCATACATAGGCGGCGCTCAAGCCCTTCTAAAACGCACCATCATTCAGAAAGAAACTCCATACTTGGAAGACAATAAAAGAATCGCGCTTTTCGATCCGAAGGTTGCCCTTGGAGAGCTTCCTGAGTTTGACGCCGCTGTGAAGCGCTACGAAGAGGCTTTCAAAACGCTGTACAAGAAAGAAGCGGAAGACCTTGACGCTCTGGACGCCAAAGTTCGCGAAGGGAAAAGCGCTTTCAAAATCATGGCTTCCAAAGAGGGAGCATAGATGATTAAGTTTGAAATAACCTTCTCGCGCGGCAAGGACAACGTCATCGAAGAATGCATGTTAGAAATAATTGACCACAATGAGGAAGAGAACAGGGACTACCAAATGTTTACCATAGACTTGAACCGACAGGAAGTCAAGGAGCTCTTAGACCTTATGAAAGAAGCCTACGCCACACTCGGAAAACACAAGGAAAAAAGCAGTTCCAAGACAACCCTAAAACAGAAGAAAAAGTCTTGAGGTTGGTGTCCTCAGCAGACTAGGCCAAACTGCCGTGTTGAGACGGCACACCTGTAAATGGCGAAACAGGAACATGACCCTCTTGCAGGGTCATAAGGCGCTCGGCACCCGAAGACGCAAAGGGGCGTCAGGGAGTCCCACGGAGCCAGTTCCCCGAAGGGAATGTGCGTGGAGAAGGCATGAAGCTTGAGGGCTACAACCTCTTGACTTGTGAGTTTCTGTTCTCAGGTGAAAAAGTTCTCAGTGCGGTTCGGTGCGCTCAAGTGACAGACCAATGAAAAATTTCGCTTCTCCATTAAATCAATGGAAAATTCAGTCGTTTACGACAGAAATTTACTGTCAGAGAAACCCGAATCAAACCTCATTTCAACAGGAACCACAGGGAACCAGTCGTTACCTGAAAGGCAACGATTTGCACTTGTTTCAGCGGTTTCTAAGATATGCCTGCAATATGCCTTTAAGCATATCAGTTATGCCTGAAAGCATAGGTGAAACATAGCTGAGGCATAACCGAGAAAAGTTATCACTTTCAGTGTACACGTGCAAAAATTCAGAAAAACAAGCTCAAAACAGGCGTTTCAGGCGAAAAGAAGGAAATTTGATACATTAAACACGACTATATAAGAACATTAAACAAAATGCCAGTTTTATTAAAATCCCCTACGGTTGAACCACTAAAGAAGCCCAAAACAAGCCCCATTCGCCGAAAGAAGAAAGGTGTAGTTAAGTCATTTTCAAAAGAAGCCCTAAAAGCAGTCAGTTTAAGAGAAAAAGCATAAAAAAAGCTCCCCTGAAAACAGCCACTCGGAAAATCCTCAAAAAAAGGGCGTTCCGACAGGTTTCCGACAATTTCCGCCGACAATTCAAATACAAAAAGGCTCCCCTCATAATTTCCAGAAAAGTTTTAAAGATTAACTTCCCTATATTTTCTCTGCGTTTGCAGTCCTAAGCAAGCAGATACCTGACCTAAGACAATTAAGCACCTATAGCCTTATCCAGCATGCTTGCAGGGGCATTTACTTGTTCTTGCTCCAAGCGCGTGAGCAGGCCTAGAAAGCAAGAATGATGAAGGAAAATGAGCGAAAACCACGATAGTGACAGAGTTGTCGTTCGCGGCTTAAGAGATGTTGCCGCTGCCGAGACCAAAATCAGCTTTGTGGACCCCAACGGCGCTCTCTATTATTTAGGATACAGCATTGATGATCTTGTGGAGCGAGTCTGTTATGAAGAAGTGGCCTACCTCCTGCTGAACGGTAAGCTCCCCCAACAAAACGAGTTAGACGATTTCAGAGTGCAACTAATTTCTGAAATGAATCTGCCTGAGGCAGTGATTAACAGCATCAAATCTGCCCCTTTCTATAGTCACCCGATGGAAGTCTTGCGAACCGAGGTGTCTCATCTTGGTATGTACGACCCAGACCGTGATGACAATTCTGAGAAGGTTTATCGGAAAAGGGCCATACGTTTAGTGGCAAAAGTTCCCACCATAGTCGCTGCTCATCATCGGTTACGCATTAATCAGAAACTTGTTGCTCCAAAAGACGAATTTGGCTTCGCCGAAAACTTTCTCTACATGTTCCGGGGAGTCCCTGCTGACAGTGAAGAAAAAACGGCCATCGACCGTTTTATGACGCTGCACGCTGACCATGGCTTTAACGCCTCCACTTTCGCCGCGCGAGTGACGGCAAGCACCAACTCAGGCATGTACTCGGCTGTAACCTCCGCCATCGGAACCCTGAAAGGTCCCCTTCATGGAGGAGCGAGTGAAAAAGTGATGCTTATGCTCGACAACATAAACACCGAGGAAGAAGTGGAAGAATACATACAAGGAATGCTGGATGACCAAAAAAAGATAATGGGCTTTGGTCACAGAGTCTACAAGACAGAAGACCCCAGAACTAAACACCTCAGATGCATAGCTGAAAACCTTTGCCACCGCGCCAACAGCTTGAGCTTATACAATCTATGCCTAAAGATTGAAAACGTCGTTCACGAAAAGAAAAAGATTTTCCCCAACGTGGACTTTTACGCAGCAGTAGTTTTGAACGCTTTACGAGTCCCCAAGGAATACTTCACTCCCTTCTTTGCGTCGAGCAGGATAGCCGGCTGGACCGCCCACATAATCGAACAGTACGAAGACGCAGTTCTCCTTCGCCCTTCCTCAAAGTACGTGGGTGAATTCGGAAGGACTTTTGTTCCGATTGAAAACAGATAGACATGCAGGCAATAAAGCTGAGAGAAAAAAAATGAGGCTCTAAGAAAACTGAGTCCTGCAGCTACTTCATGATTGCCTTCAGGTCTTCTTCAGCCGTCGTTATCGGCATGATGTTGAACTTTTCAACCAGCACCTTCAGTATGTTCGGCGTTATGAACGCTGGGAGGCTTGGCCCGATGCGGATGTTCTTCACGCCTAAGTACAGCAGCGACAGCAGTATGGCAACGGCTTTCTGCTCGTACCATGAGAGCACCAGTGACAGCGGCAGGTCGTTGATCGGAACGTTGAATGCTTCGGACAGTGCTTGAGCCACCTTGACGGCGGAGTAGGCGTCGTTGCATTGTCCCATGTCTAGCAGCCTCGGAATCTCGTCTATGGTGCCTAAGTCCTTGTCGAAGAACCTGAATTTCCCGCATGCAAGCGTCAGCACAACTGTGTCTCGTGGTGCTTTCTCAACAAACTCCGTGTAATAGCTTCTTCCAGGTTTGGCGCCGTCGCATCCGCCGACCAGCAGGAATCGTCGGATGTGCCCGTTCTTCACGGCTGCGATGACTTTGTCTGCTACGCTTAACACTGCGTTTCTCCCGAAACCCACGGTGACGTATTTTCCTTCTCTGTCAGCTTGGAAGCCGGGCAGCTCCAGCGCCTTTTTAATCACCGCGCTGAAGTCATGCCCGTTCACATGCGGCGTGTTCGGCCATGCGACCGGTCCCGACGTGAAAATGTTGCCCTTGTAGGTCTCCATTGGGCGTTGGAGACAGTTGGTCGTCATCAGTATGGCGCCTGGGAACTCGGCGAATTCTCTCTGCTGATTCTGCCATGCGGTGCCGTAGTGACCATAGAAGTGCGGATACGCTTTTAGCTTGGGGTATCCGTGTGCTGGCAGCATTTCTCCATGCGTGTAAACGTAAATGCCTTTCCCCTGGCTCTGCTTCAGAACCTCTTCGAGGTCTTTAAGGTCGTGTCCCGACACTAGTATAGCTTTGCCTTTTTTGGCGCCGAGAGGCACTTTCGTCGGGACTGGGTGACCGTAAGTTTCCGTGTTTCCAGCGTCCAGAAGCTCCATGGCTCGGATGTTGACTTCACCGCACTTCAAAGCTAAGCCTACGAAGTCGTTGACGCCGAGAGACTTGTCCAATGGTGCCACTAGTCCTCTGTGTATGAAATCAAAGACTGAGTTGTCCTTTTTCCCGAGAATGTACGCGTGGTAAGTGTAAGCTGCGACGCCTTTTAAGCCGTAAGTTAACAGCCAATGAAGCGAACGCAAATCCTCATCCGTGGCTTGGTCTGATTTTATTCCAACTAGTTTTCCTTGTGCTATTAGTCCTTCCTTCGTTTTTTCGAGAACCAAATTTGCGGGTCCGCTGCCTGCACTGACCTGTGTCCCTGCAGCCTGCAGTTTCTTCTTTAGGTGTTCCCGTAGTTCCACCGTCTTTTTGATGTAATCAATGATGCTGTCAGGGTCGAAATTCACGTTCGTCAATGTGGTGAAAAGCGCCTCGCAGGTGAAAACGCTTGCCTTCTCGTCTTTCACGCCGACCTTTTCCACTTCGATGACTACCTGTGAAAGGCCTCTTAGCGCGTAGATCAGTAGGTCTTGAAGTGTGGCAACTTCGGGGGTTTTTCCGCAGACGCCTATGATGGTGCATCCTTGCCCTTTGGCGGTTTGTTCGCATTGGTAACAGAACATTTGTTCTTGACTCATTTCAATCACTATCTAATGATTTAGTCTTGGGTTCAGATAGATGTTGTCCCTGAAATGTTAGGGGTTAACGGGCGTCGTGGTTCACGTGGGTTCTTTTTCAAAATAGTTCTCCAGCAGCCTCCGCGTTCCTCTCCGTATTATCTCTGAGAGAGTGGCGGGGCTTATTCCCAGTTTGGTGGAGAACTCGCGCATCCCGACTTTTCTCGGATAGTCAAAGAAGCCGCTTTTCAGGGCTAACCAGAATATGCGCTCCTGCTTGCGCGTTAGAACGCCAGTTTTGGGTTCGAAGCTGCCCATTTTCACGACTGTGACTTTGTGACCTGAGTTTTCCAGCGCCTTTATGATATTCGTGTATGCTTCGAACGTGGGCACGATGAAGCTGTACATTATCGTGTACTCTTCCATGCTTTTTCCTGAAATCAAAAACGCGTCACGAGACAGTATGGTGTTGCAGACCTCGCAGCCTTCGCTTTCAAACCACATGGATGCCTTCCCCTCGGTTTTGACTCTGGACGCTGCCTTTCTGAGTTCCTTGGGAACTTTCTTAATCTGGTCTCGGTCAAGTTCGATTAAATGCTTTACGACGCCGTTGCTGGAGCTTCTGATGTCATCAACCTTCAAATGTTTCATCCCTAGAGAAGCAAACTTTTTCAGCACCTTACATTGCCTGTTCTCCACTTCGAGAACCACGTGGTACGGTTTGCGCCAAACATCAGCCATTCTAAATTAAGCTCCTGAACGGTCTTTAAAGAGGGGAGGGGAGTTGACCTTAAGTCTACGTTGGCGGTGGAGGTCTTGTTCCTAAGACGACGTTCACGGGTGTATTCACGCCGCCTCTGACAACTGTGATGGCCAATGTTTGTCCGGGCAGGGTTTTCTCCTCAAGATAGCTTGCTAGGTCATCGTTGTTTCTTATGGTGGTGCCGTTCAAGGCGATTATGATATCGCCGACTCTGAGCCGCCCGTCCGAGGGTCCGCCTGAGGCGACTGTGGCGATTCTCCAGCCGTAACTGACGCTGGCGCCTATTTGCTGCGCCACATAGTAGCTCATGTCTTGACCAGAAACGCCCAGATAAGAATGCCCTTTGTAGGTTCCTGTAGTTATCAAGGAAGCTATCTCCCTAAGAATAGTGTTCGACGGGATGGCAAATCCCAACCCTTGGGAGTCAGAAACAATCGCCGTCGTTATGCCCACCACGTTCCCAACAGCGTTCAGTAGTGGACCGCCAGAGTTTCCAGGATTTATCGGCGCACTTGTCTGTATGATGTTAGCTATGGAGAAGCCGCCCGCATAATCTTCGGTAATGGTTCTGCCCAGAGCGCTTACCACGCCCGTGGTTAAAGAACCCACCAAGCCATAAGGGTTTCCTATGGCGATGACGGGGTCACCCACTCGCAGAGTGCTGGAACTCACGATTTCGACAGGCTTAAACTCACTCGCAGGAGCGTCATTAACTGAGAGAATGGCTAAATCCACATAAGCATCTGTTCCAAGAACAACGGCCGCGTAACCGTGACCGTTGGAGAAAGTAATGCTTAAGTCAGCTGTTCCATGGACAACATGATAATTGGTTATGACCACGTTCCTGTTTGCATACCTGTAGACGAAGCCTGAGCCTTGAACTCCGGTTCCGTCACTTTCGGTGCCCTGAACCAGCACGACGGAGTCACGAACGTTACTGTAAATGTCCGCCAGTGAGGTGCCGTTCTGATAAATCGTGATGTTCTGGTAAGTTACGTTCTGTGACCCGGTAAGCGCAGACACTTGGTTCTGCAAATCCGCAACCTGGTTACTCAAGCTGTTCGTTTTCTCAAAGGTTATGAAGAAAACCGCGAGCCCGCCGATGAGCAAGCCTGCCGCAAACAGCAGCACCATGAAGGTAACTGAAGCCTTTTTGCAGAGTTTGAAGCTAAGCATTTTCCATTGGCACCTCTCAGGTGAATATTTAGCGACTTTCAAGATATAACTGTTCTATCATCTTCGGTCGATGATGTCTAAGGCTTCAGGACCAGTGCCCACAAGAACCACAGGGACACCTGTTCGGTTTTCAACTTCCGCAATGAACTCTTTCGCTTCTTTTGGGAGGTCACTGAATTTTCTGGCACCTTGACACTTGGGGAATAGGCAGTCCAGCTTCGTTAACGCAGACTGAGTGGCACCATTAATCTTGGCAACTTTCCTTGCCAGCTCAAAATCAAACGGGGCAGAACGTCTATCACGACCTGTTCCAGCAGCGGTTTCAAACCAGCCCCTCGCAACAGCTTCCTCTTTCGTTATCTCACCCGGCAAGGGTCCAGCGCCAACACGGGTTATGAACGACTTGTAAACTATGAGAACGTCGTCAACTCTTGTCGGTCCCACGCCCGCTTCAGACGCAATAGCTGATGCGCCCGTGTCTCTGCCCGTCACGTACGGATAGGTTCCGTGAAAGAGCGAGAGCATGAAACCCTGTGTTCCTTCCAACAGCACTTTCTTGCCAGCGTCCAAGCCGTCGTTTACTTCGGCGACGCTGTCTGTCAGGAACGGTTTTAGTTCAGGAATGTCTTTGGCGAGTTTGGCGGTTCTTCTCACTCGCTCTTCGAGGGCGGGTCCGACACCCCAGCCCGTGGTGCCCAACCCCTTCAGATGCGCGCTGGTTTTATCCTGAATGGAATGTTTCTCCTCGATTATGGAGGCGTTCTGGTCTACGCCCATTCGACCGTTAACCTTTGTCAATTCGACTTCCTCGAGCAGTCTGCCGACGTGGACGTTGGCGCCTGCGGCTACCAGCAACCGGCACTTGTCATAGACGAATGCGGCTGGAACCATATGCAACGCGTACTTCTTTCCATCTATCCACACAGTGTGAGCAGCGTTGACGGAGCCGGTTCTCACGCAGAAGTCCAGTTTGTCTTTGAGGGCGAGGTAGCTGATTATTTTTCCTTTGCCTTCGTCTCCCCAGAAGGCGCCAACTATAACCGTGCAGGGCATGCGTTTTCACCGCTGAAAGGTTCCGTTGAGAAATTATTTAATTTTGTGGACGTTTTCATGCCTATTGAGCGGTCTCAGCGTCCGTTGATTTCTGGAAGCAGCCTGAGTGCTCGCAGTATCTTCTTGAATTCTTCCTCTTTCAGCGATGCACGTCTTCCGTTTGCGTAAACTTCCTTCACCTTCTCCACCACTGCCGCCAGCGCCTGCTCATCTGGGGCATTGCCTGTGAGCTCGGTGATTTTGTGTTTGATTATACCTTTCCCTGACTGTTTCCCAATGGTTAGGCGTCGCGTGTTACCTACAAGCTCAGGCGGATACGGTTCGTACGTCCACGGGTCGCTTAGTACGCCGTGAGTGTGGATGCCTGACTCGTGCGCGAAGCCGTAGTCGCCCACTATCGCCTTGTTTGGTGGAACCACGTAGCCTGTGGCTTTGCCGATGAAGTCCGCAGTCTGCTTAAGCTTCTCGGTTTTGCCCTCGAACTTTTTAACACCGTAGTGCATGTAAAGGTTCAGAATAACCTTTTCAGTCTCGGCGTTTCCAGCTCTTTCGCCGATGCCGAGGAAAGTGGTGCTCGCGTAAATCTTGTCCCAGACGCCTGAAGCTGCTTTGATGGCGGCCATGGTGTTTTCAACAGCGTTGCCGAAATCGTCGTGTGCGTGGATTTCGATGGTGTTGATTCGTGTTTCTTTGCGTATGGCGTGAACTTTGGCTGGGATTCCGTTTGGCAACGACGCTCTTGGATCGGAGAGTCCGATGCCCACGGTGTCGCATACGCGGTAGCATTCTGCACCTGCTTGCGCCACGGCGTTTATGAATTCTCGCTCAAAGGCCCAGTCTGCGCGGGTGCTGTCTTCGCCGTGGACGAAAACTCGGAGACCATGTGTCTTGGCGGCGTACTCTACCACGTCAACGACGCTGGCGAGGATTTGCTCTCTGGTTTTTGTTGGCCATTTTGCGCGGAAGTGAATATCTGAGACTGGGTGGGAGATGCCTACTTCGTTGAAGCCACATTGAAGGGCGCTGTCGATGTCTTCTTTGACGGCGCGGCACCATCCAGCCACACGCATGTTGAGGTTCAGGTCTTGGATCAGCTTTGCGGCTTTTCTGTCAGGTTCTTGGTAGTGGAATACTTCAATTCTCTCCACGCCAATTTGGCTGAGAAATTGGGCTATTTTAGCGGCATCTTTAGGCGCGGCGGCTAAGCCGGGCATCTGGATGCCGTCTCGGAGGGTGGTGTCGTCTATTATGGGTTCGGTGTCTAGTCCCAGTTTAAAGTAGAAGGTGTCTATTTCCATTTTTCACGACTCTGCTTGTTTATTTTGCCTTCTCCCCATGAAGGGGCAATGCTTAAAAATTGCATTCTGGTCATTGATAAATGTTTCTGTATGTTTTCTGAAAGTTTGTTCAGTGAGAAACGAGACGTTGTTGCAGGTTTAATAGAGATTTGTCAATATTAAAATTTACTTTCGTCAAAAATCATATGAAAAGCATCACCCCAATTCTCCGCTACACTCGAGCTTCAGCCCTTTACATAAAGGAGGGGGTAGATTCTTAGAGCGATTGGGTTCAGGCTTTTCTGTCTCAAAATGCTGCGTCTACAAGAAGTTGAAGTATTTATAGAAAGGGATATAGACCAAAAATCACACGTCAGTTCAGTTAAGTGCTACTTTTTCCAGTTGGCACAGCATCTCGAACATCACTTTAGCCGCGGCAACCGCTGAAATTCCCAAGTCATAAACAGGTGCAATTTCTAAAACGTCAAACCCGACCACACGATTGTCGCACAGCGCACACAACACATCTATCAGCGTATGAGTGTCGATTCCATTAACTTCAGGATTCTGCACCGCAGGAGCAAAAGCAGGGTCAAGCACGTCCATGTCAACCGACAAGTAAACATTCTTGTATGGCGCCAATTGTTCCTTAAGCTTCTGCGTCACCTGTACTGCGCCTTCATTCCTGACCTGCTGAGACGTGAAAAACGTTATCCCCGCCTTCTTTGCGTAGCCCAGTTCTTCTCGGCAAACGGCACGTGTACCCACCTCCATTATTTTCGCGGGCTTCACCTCTTCGTTGATTACCCGCATGAAAGTGGTGTGAGAAAGTGTTAACCCCTGATATTCTCGGCGCAAATCCAGATGCGCATCAAAACTGACTACAGCGGTTTCCCGTGCTTTGTCGCCTAAACCTTTCAACATGCCCAGCGTTATGGTGTGTTCTCCGCCAATCGCCACTGGCATTTTTCCCGCTGCCAAAATGTCCGCGACCACCAGCTTCAGCATGTCCACGGTTTTCCGTGGGCTCGTGGAAACATGCACATCGCCAGCGTCGTGCAAGGGCAAATCTTCAGCGTCTATTCCAGAACGGAAACTGTACGTTTCAATGTTCAGCGAAGCTTGCCGTATGGCATTTGGCCCGAATCGCGCTCCAGTCCTGTACGTGCTGGTAACATCGAATGGAACGCCGAAAACCACGTATCTGGCTTTTTCAAAGGGTTTTTGTGCACCGCTGAAAACGTCCGATTGCGAAACGAACAAGTCCAAATGGCTCATTTTTAATCCTTCTTTCTACCTGTTTTCTCGTGGGTTGCTCTAAACTCTTTCGCCTGCTTAGACATGAAAGGGCAAGCATCGTATGCCGCGCCGAACATTAAATTTATTAGCAAAGCTCCAATGCATAAAGGGTAAGGCGACCAGAAATGTCATTCGCATCTAAACTCAGAAGCATCGAAATAGGTTATGTTGCGCCCATCGGATTTTACGGCATCGCCGGAATCATACTCCTCGCGTTGCTGCCCTTCGCCAATTTCCCGCCCCACATTGGATTAACTGGAACCCTGAGCTTAGTTACTGCTTACGGCTTGTTCAAGAAAAGATTCTGGGCAATATGGCTGGTTGCAGCCCTGTTTGCCGCCGCCACAGCAATCGCTCTAATCACGCTGTACTTTGTCGCGTTCAGCAACCTCGTAGCAAGCTTAAGCATGGTCGCTTACGCTGTCCTCACATGGATTTTCACGCTGTACTTGGCGGTGAAAAGCAGACCTGCAGAAGCCTAAAGCGCTAAGCGCCCTTCAACAAGGACACTGCAACGTCTTCGCCTGCATCGATGAACTGCTCGTTCTCAGGCACCTCGACAAAACCATCAGCCTTGGCAAGCGTGGTTATGGCTCCAGAAGCTCCAGTTTCAACAGGCTCAGCCATCAACCTGCCTGACTTATCCCGATTCAGCCTGACCATGACGAATGTTCGTCTGCCTTTAGCTGAAAACATTCTTGCGCCAGCAACAGCCTTGACTACAGGGGTTCCTGTGACTGGTCTGCCCGCAAAGCCCTGAATTATAGGGCGAGCAAGCAGGTGAAACAGCAGCAACGCGGAAGTTGGGTGACCAGGCATCGAAAAAACCGGTTTCCGCCCTACAAGCGCCACTGTCGTGGGTTTTCCCGGTTTCACAGCTATCCCGCACACGATTAAGCCTGGTTTGCCGAGAGAATCCACCGTTTGCGGCATCAAATCGTGCGGGCCCACGGAGACTCCGCCAGAAGTTACCACCATGTCTGCGGAAGATAGCGCACGTTCCAAAGCTTTCCGTAAATGCGTTTTGTCGTCGGGAACCACGCCCATGTAGACTGGTTTTCCGCCTGCTTCAAGAACTGCGGCGCTTAGGCTGTAAGTGTTTATGTCGTAAATTTTTCCAGGCGGCAACTTTTTGCCTGGCTCCGTGACTTCTGCGCCTGTGGAGAGAACTGCAACCACAGGAACCTTGAAAACCTTGGCTTTCGTGTAGCCTAATGCGGCTAAGACGCCTATCTCCGAGGAGCGCAGAATTGTTCCGGCTTTGAGGACTGTTTCGCCTGTTCGGATGTCTGAGCCTTTCTTCATCACGTTCTCGTTCTTAGTCACGGCTCTATAAACCAGAAGTTCCTCGCCGTTTCTTTCGGTGTTTTCAATCATGACGCATGCGTCTGCGCCTTCTGGGATTGGTGCGCCAGTGACGATTTCCGCGGCTTCACCCTTCTTAATGTGGATTTGTGGCGGTTCGCCCACGTTCACGGTTCCGCAAACCTTCAGTTTTGCAGGTGTGTTCTCCTCTGCGCCGTAAGTGTCTTCGGCTTTCACAGCGTAACCGTCAACGGTTGATCTGTTGAACGGCGGAATATCCAAGCTGGAGGTTATGTCCTGTGTGAGCACGCGGTTGTGCGTCTCCAACAGTGGGATTTCTTCCTCGCCCAACGGTTCAGGCTTAATCTGCTGCTGGATGACGTTTTTTGCCTCGTCAAAAGACATGAGTCGCCTAAACATCCGCGTTCACCATCTCCACGGTTCCAAACAAGTGGACAGCGACAAGTTCGCCTTGCGCCAGGCCTTCTCTATTTTCTGGAACGACGACGAAGCCGTTGCTACGTGTCATGGTTGAAATGGCGCCTGAACCTCTTGTGCTTACGGGTTCTGCAGTAAATTCGCCGTTTTTCTGCGTGACCAGCACGCGGACGAAGGTTTTTCTGCCGAGTGCGGTGGCAACTTTCCGCGTCATAACTGCCTTCACGATTGGTCTCGGTTCTTCCTGGCGCATGCCCAGCATTTTGCAGATGAGTGGTCGCGCGAACGCTTCGAAACCGATTAAGGCGGCTACTGGATTGCCTGAGAGAATAACAATTGGCTTTCCGTCGATAGTGGCGAGTGCGGTGGGCATGGCGGGTCGCATGGCTATGCCGTGGACGATAACGCCTGGTTTTCCTGTCTTGTTTACGGCGTCTGGGACTAAGTCCAGTCCGCCAACGCTGGTTCCGCCAGTAGTCACTACGGCGTCGCATTCGCAAAGGCCTGTCTTGATTTTCTCAGCTATTTCGTCTACATCGTCCTTGGCTATACCTAGGTCGACTGGTTCGGCGCCTAGTTCATAGCACATTGCTGAGAGTATAATGCGGTTAGACTCGAAAATCTGGTTACCTGCGGGTTTGGTGCCTGCTTCGGCAAGTTCGTTTCCTGTGGCAATTATGGCGATTCGGGGCTTCTCTGCTACTTTGACGCTGGTGTTGCCTAAAGCAGCGAGCAGTCCTAGATAGTATGGGTTTAGTCGTGTTCCTGTTTTGGCGACTGTTTCGCCTTTCTGGATTTCTTCTCCTTTTCGTGAGACGTTGGCGTTGGGCGCTAACGGAACCCAAACATCCAGCTTGCCGTCGCTGCGTTTCCGCGTGTTTTCTAACATAACCACCGCGTCTGCGCCTTTAGGGATGAGATTTCCAGTCCACACCTGCTTCGCCTGCTTCGCGCCGATTTCAGCGGCGTCGATTATGGTGAGGGTTGCGGGTTTAAACTGGTTTGCTCCTGTGGTGTCTTCGGCTTTGAGAGCGTAACCGTCAACTGCTGACCTGTCGAACCGCGGCAAATCCTCTTGTGCGATTACGTCTTCGGCTAAAACGCGGTTCAAAGCTTCCTGCAGTGGAACGGAAACGGCGCGGACACTAATTTGGAGTGCGCGAAGCCATGTCTCCAGCGCATCGTCTACACGGGTGAGTTTTTGGAACCCTTTCAGTCTCGCCAAGATGCATCCCAACATAGAGTTGGCTGCTTACCGTAAAAACGTATCGTGAACAGTTGAGAGAGATTTTGAGAAATATATTTTTGCAAAACTGTCTTTAATGTGAAGAAGACTTCCGTGCTTGCGTCCCAAACGTTGGTAGTAGTGGGGTCGTTGGGATTTGCTCCCGGCGGTTAATGGCGGCATCTCCCGCCACCCTTTTTTCCTTTTCTAAGATTTGAAGCCCAGACCAAAACGTTAGATATAGGGCAGTATCGACAAGATCATGTTAGCAAAATAGGTTACCAGGGTGATAAAACCTGTTTTCGCGTTTACTTTGAAGGCGTACCCGACGAGCCCCCAAAGCCCAGCATAATACAGCAGAATGTAAGGTCCCACCCAGACTGTGCTGCGGAAATCAAGCGCCAAAACATAATCAATGACGAGTTCAACAACGAAAAACAGCAAAATCGGCACCAACAGGTAGGTGAGCCACTTGTCTCTCTTCGCCTTTTGGTTGAGGAAAGCCATGTAGCCCAACGAAAAGCCCATGACCAACGCCGCTACCCCCAAAACGTATTGAATCTGTGGCAAACCGGACATCCTTGCTGCGAACAAGCCCACCATTGCGATGTTAATCAGGTTCGCTAAAACAATCACTATCAAATCTATTCTGACAATGAATGGACTATCGTCTTTGCCTGTTTTCAATCTTACTGCTCCATTATCAGATATCTTTTTGTTTTCAATATTTAATTTCTTGTTCCAACAGACTCTTAACTGCGACATCTCCCGCCGCCTCTTTTTTTTCTGCAGTTTTCCATTTCGGTTTTGTTTTCTCTGTGTATGGTCTGCGTTGACTATGCGGCTGCTGAGATCGCGAAAAAACTGAAGATAAACGCGTCTGGAAGGAAATGGATGAGCCATGCCCAGAAGAAACCTTATGTTTCCAGCATGCTCTTGCCTAGGAACCACCCCAAGAAGCTTGACAGCAGTACTCCGAGCAGGCCAGCTGGCACCCCATAGAAGTGGCCAAGACCGAAGAATGCTGTCGTGTCAGCGATGTTAAGCTGTTTAAAAAGCGCAAGTGGTAATATTTGCGAATGGGGCTTGGAGGAATTGTGGTGGGGCCGCTGGGATTTGAACCCAGGATCGCATGCGCCCCAGGCATGTATCCTAATCCATGCTAGACGACGGCCCCGTGGATTGCTGCTTCGACCGCAACGTTTCAGCGGTGGGGTCGCTCGTATTACACTTTCTTCTTTCTAAAAAGGTTGCTCCCAAAGTCGCGTCTCTTCTAGCCATTTAATCCTTTCCGCGCTGAGGGCGCATACAAATTTTCTGACCATTTTTTCTTTTAGAGGTGTGCACAATTCGTTTTTTCATGGTTTCTCCGCTGAATGAGTTAGTGGGCAGTGCTGGGGTTAACCTGGCTGGCACCAAGTTTTCTTAGTCTTGAACCGTACTATTCGAATTGTTCAGGTCTAGTCCCAGTACTGGCTCAC